>JACTMU010000017.1 GCA_014584465.1 Pseudomonadota bacterium
GCTGGTGGCGCTGACAAAAAATCAGGAAAAAATTCTCGCAGCTGTCGACAAACGTCTTTTGAAATCGTTGTAGTGGGGAAAAATCGCGTCGAATTCAGGTAATTGGAATCTTGGTTCTGATACAAATATCAAGGGTATAGCCGTCAATCCTCATAACAGCTATGTCTATATAGCCTCTCACGCCGGTACTTGGAAGTTACCACCGCCGTCTTCAACATCAACCTCTACCGCAGAGAGATAAGTACCCGATCTTCTTTTTAGTCTCCTCAGCAGAATCTGTGGGTAATTGGCGGCTCTGGCTGTTTCCCAAGGCTTTGATATAATACTTCTTTGTATGAATTGGATCTCTCCTCTGGGACCTCAATTTGAAATCTCAGGCGATCTCCAAATCTTACTCGCTCGAGCTCCAGATATTTTGTGATCATGGAGATCTCAGACTCAAGTGAAGCCAAATGCTTTTTTGAATTTTCCAAAATCTCACGATAGAGGTCTGAGAGCTTCATTGCGACTCCCGATGCAAGTCGAGGGTCTGACTCAATCAACTCCGACAATGAATTCAGTGAGTTGAAGAGAAACGCCAATGAGATGAAAGAGCCTACCATCATCGATTCTCGAAAACCCGTAACCACAAAGGGCTCGCCAAACATTTGAGACTCCAACCACTTTGCGCCAACCAATCCCATTGGCATCGCAGTAAAAACAATCGCCAAGTGGGTTCCCCAACCCAATTTGAACACTCTACCCGATCGAATCATCCGGTGGGTGAGGCCGGCATAAACAAGCGCATAGAGAATCCAAATACAGAGAAAGATCACTGTACCATAGGTGCAGGCCACAATGAACGATCTCAAATAGTCTTTTGAATCTGTTTGCGGAAGTTCAAAAGCCCAAATAAGGAGTGCCGCTCCCATTGCAAGAAAAAAGGAACGGCCTCCCTTCAACGACTCTTTCCAGTAGCTCTTCCAGTGCAAATCCACATCACTCCCGAATTGTTTCGAGGGACTCTTCCCAGGCGATCTTTTTTCCCTCGATCTGTTTGGACCCCAATTTGTAGAGCCGACCCTCATAAAAGGTCCATGTCTCTTCCACTGTGGTCGAGCCCATCTGAACCTTATAGTGACACTGGACACTCATACAATAACCCTCTCCGACCCTGTGATTGTTCACAAAGATCTCAAAGTGGCCTTGGAGTCCACGCGGCGTGATCTGAAACTCAAAGACCTCCTCTCCCCCCTGAAACTTGATCTGGGTTCTAAAGAAGGTGGCGGCGAAAGAACCGCAAAACATGTCCCTGGGATAGGGCACGGTTGGCCCTCTTATGAACACCATGCCCCTCGTCTGCAAAGAGGATCAGCTCGCTCTCAACTCCTCTTTTTGCCAAGGCGTCGTGGATCTGAACCGCTTCACCTGCCGGCACGCGAGGATCATTTGCCCCATGAAGGATCTGCAAGGGGCGATTGAGGCGATCCAAGTAGCTAATGGGCGAGAGTTTTCTTAAGACCTCTTCATCTTTTTCGAGAAAACCATATTCGCTTTCCCGTAACACTCGTCGATAAGGAGCTGTGTTCTTCAAAAAAGTGATGAGATTGCTCATTCCTACTGTGGCCGATCCAGCATCGTAAGTCCCCGCATACATCGTCATCGCAACTAAAGTTGCATATCCACCATAGGATCCACCCATCACACCCATCTTGGGAACAACTCCCCCATAACTCCAGTTCTTCTTGATCCAAAGCGCGCAATCACGAATGTCCGAAAGGACCTCAAGCCTCTTCGTCCCATTGTCTGCATCCAACCACCTCTTTCCATATCCGTCACTCCCACGCACATTGGGTCGCACCAACACAAATCCGCTCTCTACAAAGAGTTGAATGGTAGGGCTAAAGGCAGGCCTGGACTGACCTTCAGGGCCCCCATGAAAAAGAACGACGACGGGACAACTCTGCCTTGCACATTGAGAAGGTCTTGCCACAACCATGGGGATCTTCGTCCCATCTTCGGCCTCATAGAATTCGAGAGACTCCTCAACAAATCGAGTTGTGTCGATTTCAGGAGCACTTGGAAGAGTCCACTGCGTCAGTTGCTGATTCTTCCAATCATAGATGTAATTGATCGAGGGGGCGCGACTTGTTTCAACCCCCATGGTGGTAAATCGCCCATCAAGACTGGTCATCCCAAAGTAAGTATGAATCGGATTCTTAAAATTCGGCAGCCGAAGAGGATGAAAACCCTTCAAACTCATTGCCCCAATCTCAAAGTGCCCCTGACGATTCACGCTATAAAGAATCTTCGTCCTACTGAAGTCAATATCAAACTCCTCCACATCAGCCGCAATGTCTGGAGTGATGGGGCGAAACTCTCCCTTTTCAAAGATGTAGAGCCTACGAAAATCGGAGAACTTATTGGTCAGTACCAAAATACTCTCTTCGCTGGAACCGAATTTGGAATGATACTCCTCAGATTCCCCCTGACCAAAAAGGGGCGAAAGCTTTTGGGATCTCTCATCAAAAAGATAGTGTTCACTGGAGCGACTCCCGGTCCACTTTGCAAGCAGAAGAATCCCCGAAGAAAGTCGATCACTCACACTCCAATAACCATCTTCGCTAAAGACCTTTATGGTCTTTTGGGTCGACAAATCATACTTAAAGATCGAAAAAGTCGACGGGTTTGGGTCATTGGCCCGAAAGTAGATCCAACGACCATCGGGAGTTGACAGTTCAAAAATGGCCTGAACACGATCCTTCCGATAGATCTCCATCAGCTCCCCGCCTTGGGGGCTTTGGAGATAGAGTCCTGGATATTCGTCGCCTCCACGATCGCGCGACAAGATCAACCACTTCCCATCCGCCGTGACCCCCTTTAAGTGGGTGGCGTCCTGTCCCCCTGTCATTTGAACAGGAAAGGCCTTCGGGTGATCCACGCGCCAAACCTGAGAGCTCCCTGTAACGGACCAATTGAGAAAGAGCATCTTACCACTCGGGTGAAGATGACCTAGTGAAGGAGACCTCACATCCAGCATCTTTTCGATTCGATCCATCTCATGCGCCGATAGGGGTTTCGGAGCAAATCGCTCGATCACCTCAACAGGAAGACTTCCTGATCCATGCCCCTGATAAGTTTCATTGGAAGAGCTCTCAACTTTCGAAGAAATGTGCTGACACTGAATCAACCACACAAGTGAAAAAAATAGGAGTGCCACTCTTTCAAAATTCATGTTAAATCACCCAAAAAGAATTTTCACCAAACACTTTTTAGTGCCTGGCACTAGTTATGATCGTAACTCCTTGCTGCTTTTGTCAAGGGTTGATATCGTCTCTTTCGATGTGAACGAAAGGAGTGATTCTGACTGGAGATCCACTAGAAAGATTGGTATTGCTCGGTTTGGTTGCACTGATTGGAAGCTTTTTGCAATCCATTGTAGGTTTTGGCTTTGGTCTCCTCAGCATTCCTCTCTCACTTTGGATTGGCTTATCGCTCCCTCAGTCGGTCATTTTTATTTCTTTAGGTTCCTTTGTTCAAACTCTACTTGGAAGTTGGCACCTTAGAACTTCGATACCTTGGAGACCCACCCTCTCTGCAGTCACAGTTCGAGCTCTTTTCATTCCCATGGGGATCTATTTGTTGGCCCAGATGGATCGCCTTCCCATCGCACAAGCACGACAAGTGGCAGGAGGACTCATATTGGTCCTCGTGATCTCTCGGATTCTCCTTCAACCCAAACCCAAAGAAAATCTCCATTGGTCTTGGGCTCTCTTGAGCTTTCCTCTAAGCGGCCTTCTTGCAGGAACCATTGGAGTCGGTGGGCCGCCCCTAGTCCTTTGGGGAATTTCTCATCAATGGCCTGCAGATCAAATCAAGGCCTTTCTTCTGACCACATTTACAATCACTCTTCCCATTCAGATCTTCTTTCTCTTTTTAAAATTTCCCGATGAATTTGTGACCATTGCGTTCCCTTCTCTTGCTTTGATCCCTCTTATCTACATTGGGACTCGTTCGGGGCTTTTCTTAAGTCGAACCATCTCCAACCAGCGATTGAGATTCTTTGTGCATCTCGTTTTGATCCTCGTCTGCACCACCCTCATTCTTCGTCCCCTATTCTCTTAACGCAAATCACCTCCATACTGCTGCGGCGTTCAATTTTGATAGAATTGCTTCAACTTTGGACAGTGACACGACCCCACAACTCTTTGTGCCCTCAGTTTGCGTTGATGTGGCATCAAGATTGCTTCTTCAATATGTGTCATCTTCCCGTAACTGCTTCGAAGTAATACGTATGAGATCAAAATCCAATAGATAGATCGAGGGATCCACATGAGACCATTTAAAAAATTTTCACTCTGTTTCAACATCAGAAAGTCTTTAACAAAACCCATTTTAGGCCATGTGCCTGTGATCGTGATCGCCCTAAATCTCTTCACACTCTCATGCACAGAAAAGGTTTTGCTGAATTCGGATGAAGAGTTCAATCACGCATCCGACAACAGCGATTTCGACAACGAAGTAGAATCGCCGCCTGCGTCGGAGCCTCAGCTTCCTCGAGATGGACTCGACGTGCCGTTTGAACTTGTGAGGTTCGAGCCAGAAGTTGCAACCGATTTGAATTCAACGAAGGTCACCATTTTGGGTAAAGGTTTTGGCAACTCTGCAGACCGAGTGAAGGTCTATTTTGGCGACCAAGAAGACTCAGGGAATCTTGCGACGATCCTTGCAGTCCATGATTCGACCATTGAGTGCCAGGCACCAAAAAACCTATTGCCAGGTTCGAAGATCGTGACCGTCTTGATTGATCAGACAGCTCAGAGTTTTCAACGCCTCTTCTCTTTTCGACGTTCAGGCCTCTATTACGTCGACACAGATGGGATCTCTCCTAACTATGGGCCCACCACGGGCGGAGATGAGGTCAGGATCAAGGGGTTCAATTTGTCTTCGGATCTGACCGTTGATTTTGGATTGCAGAGAGCGACCTGCACACTGAAATCCTTTACCGAAATGGTTTGTTCTGTGCCACCATCTTCACCTGGAGTTGTCGACATCACCGTTTCAAACAAACTTGATCCCCAACTTCCAACCTATCGCGTAAGCAAGGGATACACCTACTACAATGGTCCAACGATCACATCGATTTCGAACCTCTTGAGCAATTCGAAAAAGGGACAATACACAGTGACTGTGAAAGGATCAAACTTCAAAGTCGAAGATGCCCTCGCCGAAGTGCGCATTGCGGGCTCAAAGATGTCTCGATGTGCAATGAAACAAAGAAAAATTATCTGCTCCAAAGTGACGGGGACTCCTGGGGAAAAGTTCTCAGTCGTTGTAAAGGTTGATCGATTGGGAAAGGTGAAAGAGGAGTCAACTTGGGCCCTTGAACCTCCCCCCACCGATGATCCAAAAGAACCCGTGGACGACAGTGACACTCATCCCGAGGACCCGGTGGTGGATCTCATCGAACGTCCCGCCACAACCATCACCTACCAAACGATATTCACACAAACCGACACCGACCAAAACTCCGTCGATCTCTATCCTTGGCTGGGTCGAAACATAGCCCTTCTAACTCCCACGGCCCAAGATTTGGATCAGGTTGCCATGAGCCGGCTGATCAATGCCTATGACCGCGCTTATGACTACTACAAAGAGACCCTTGGATTTGAACCCACAAGCTACGCTCGCGGTAACTACTCAGACCGTACCACCATCGCCGTCGTTCACAACACCTGTGGGGCTGGGTGTGGCTGGGTTGGGTTTGATGGGATTGAGATCATGAACTCCATCTTCACCTCTTCCTATGAAAGCATGCTCTCACTGCGTGAGATTGGCCAACCCGTCTTTTATGAGCTTGGTCGAAACTTTTATAAAATCTCCGACAAGATCGGCTACATTGAGGACTCCTCCAAGGGTGAGGCTGATCCTGTTGGGACGGGGTTTGCAATCTACATGAGGTTTAAGAGTATGGAGGCGATTGGAGTTCAGGGCGCCTCTTTTAAAGGAGTGGACTTCGAAGAGTTCCGGGAAGAAGTCGAAGCCCTTGTCGATTCTTATGAATCAGATCCCTCCTGGACATGGGAAAACAGTTTGAACATAGGTAAGGCCCCAAAAGATCGTAAATCTCTGGGCCTTGGTGCCACAGATCTTTGGGCCTCATTTCTCCTTCGAATCGAGCAAGAATTTACGGACCAACCACTGCAGGCAGATTTCGCGAAGAACTTCTTTGCAGAGATCGCCCAGCGAAATGGGGCGAAAACAACTCAAGACGCTGTAGATAATTTCATTCTATCTGCTTGCGCGGCATCACAAAGGAATCTCATCGACCAATTTGTCAACGTGTGGCATTGGCCTCTCTCAGCTCCTGCTCAACAGGAGATTGAGTCACGATTCCCTTAGAACCAGGATCTGAAACGATCAGGGTCTGGGTTCGAAGAGACTTTGGCCAAACCATCGAACATCAGCGAAAGCATAGAGAGTTCATTACGAATACTTATTTGACCCTCTTTTGATTCAAGAGTAACTTCGCCCAAATTTTTGAACTTCCCACAGGAGATGCACTCATGACTCAAAGAGCCCACCAGAGAGCCCCTCAAAAAGAGAGTGGATTGGATCGAATTCGATCAATTCAGAAGATCTTTTCGCACGCCGTACTGGCAATGACACTTACCGTAACCGTGAACCCATATGGATCCCCCTTAGCCCAGGCAGCAGACTCAAACGCTCTGGCAACAAGGGCCTACGGAGATTCCCCCACTCAGGAGGAGTTTCAGGCCTTCATTTCTGCCTTTAACTCGACCCCAAAGGCATTCATAGATTTTAAGCCCCCCAAGCGATCAGGAAACCTTTTGGTTGAATCCTCTCTCTTTTCCGCAGAGGAAGTGGCGAGCGAAGAGTTTCTCAAGATCAAAGATGACTTTCGCACAGGTCGCGCCTTTGAAGCCATTTCAGATTATGGTCACCACAAAGGAATTTGTGGTCCAGAGGGTTGCGTTGGCGATGAGATCGCTCCTGGAAAGAGAAAAGCTCTTAACAATGTTTCCCTCTTTTTCGATCCTGAGGAACTCCCCCCAACGCGACAAGTGATCCATTTGGATCAGATGGAGACCATGGGTCTTATGAGTCACAACCTCGAATCCGAGCCCTGGTCTGATGACTATTGGCCCATCTATCGCGGCATTTTGGGCGCAAGATATGTGGATTCAGATTTCACAAACCTCCCTACGGACTTCATGAAGTTCAAGGAATTTGTCTTAGATCCCGTCAACACCTTTTTTGCCCTCTTTCAGAAGAGTGATGGACGGCGCGACCGACATGAGCTCTCCCCCTCTGAGAAGTATGATCTGCTCGTGGGGTACCACCCTCAGTCACAGAGTGAAGAGATCGGCGGGTGGCTGACTCCTTCCATGTGGGCTCAAGGTCAAGCCTATTATGATCGTTTTAAGAAAGTCGAAACGTGGATGGGAATCTGTCACGGGTGGGCTCCTGCCTCTTACATGGTGAAGACTCCTGCCAAGGCCATTGATCTTGCTTTGGATGACGGATCTTCGTTGACACTTTACCCGTCAGACATAAAGGGTCTTGCCTCTTACCTGTGGTCCAACACGGGATACGATTCAACGTTTCTTGGTGGACGTTGCTATGAAAAGAGCACTGATCTTGAAAGAGATCCGGAAAGTGGTGCCATCGTCAATGAGAGCTGTTTTGATGTGAACCCCAAAAACTGGCACATTGCCATGGTCAACCAGCTGGGCATTGCAAAGAGATCCTTCGTACTTGATGTAACCTATGACCAAGAGGTTTGGAACCAACCGGTCCGTGCCTACAGTTACACCTATTTCAATCCCTCAACGGGTCGACTCGCTCAGTCTCTGGCAGAGGCGGCGGTAAGGAGTGATGATCCGTGGCGCACTGAGAGAGACCCCTTCCGTAACATTCGAGGGCGAAATGAGGGTGGTACACCCGACAAGATCGTAGGTGTTCGAATGGACGTGACCTACATGGTGGAGACGAGTCCCAGCCATCGCGAGCATCAACGAAATGACTCCCACACCGTCACCTACATCTATGACCTTGAGATCAACGAAGTCGATGGACATAATGTGATTGTGGGTGGCGAGTGGTACTCGAACAAACACCCCGATTTCATTTGGAGTGCACGCACCAACGCACGACCCGCCATTGATTTGGAGCTTCATGTCTCTGCAGGAGCTGGCCTCAATCGCTTTACAAAATACAATCCCTCGCTCACACTTTCTGCCAACATCACCAACCAGGATGTGATCCCCAACTCTGGACGCGTTTCTAAGGGCAACTACTTGAACTTCCTTCAAAAGTTTGCCCAGTGGGGGATGGTTTCTGGATGGATCGTTGAGGGCCTTGTCGACGCTTCCGCAGAACCTCGCCAATAGAAAAAGCTCACCGAATCACAGCATGAGAGCCTCCATTGGAGGCTCTCTCTTCTTCGGAGAATTCACCGACGTGAGGCTTCGCGCCAGGCACTACTCGAAATGGACGACAGACTGGATTTCTCTCCCCAACAAAGACTTAGGAACCCACACAGATCCAGCGTCACACTTTTCTTTGTAGATCGCGTCGTATCCTGTGCAGTTGCTGCCCCACGAATTTCGCACAAGATACTCGCACTCTCCAAGGGCGCCATTCCATTGCCGACCTACAATGACAGCTTCATGAAAACCCGACTTCAACACCTTTTCCCTCTCCTTCACTTTATTCTTTTCCTCATCACTGCGAGCGTACCTCCGCTCTTTTGTCAATTTGAGATCTTTAAGGATCGAATCGTGAAAGGACACCGCACTGATGTTATCTTTATCAAGCTGTTCATCAATTCGTTCAAAAGCGGACTGCATAAACCTCCCACCACCGATTACTTTGTCCAACGCTCTCTCTTTGGCACCGAATGCAAAGAACTTCAACTTGCTCCCATGCAGGATCACGGGTGGAGCGACAGCCTGCTCGGCAATCTTGGAAAGCTCAGACGTCTCTTTGGACTTAATGAGAGTGAGTGCTTCGTCCAGATTGTTTAGGGATTGAACCGCTGTACCACTCTCACAATCACCGGGTAAAATCCGTCCAAGCTGGGCCTGAGACTTTTTCGGCAAATTTAAAGGAGTCATGGTCTCCTCAAGCCAAACTTCGTACCTTTTGCCATCTTGCGTTTGAGCTGCGTCGATCACCCATTTGCTCCACCCACCAGCCTGCCGCTTATCGAATAGGCCTTCTAAATTTGTGGGAACAATGAACCCGTCTTTATGATAGGTGCTTGCCATTTTGACATGAGACACTCTGCCTGCCATCAGCTTCTTCTTTCTTCTCAATTCATAGGTAAATAGATCGGAGGCCACAATCGAGGCGCACCAACTCGAACTCTCTTGCTGACGAGGCTCACCAAGCCATCCATTTATTCTCAGATCAACTTTCTTCTTACAAAGAGCATGCTGAGCGTTCCACGATTTTGTTCCCTCTCCTTTCCTTTTATATATGAACTCATCGATCTTGGCATCACTCATTCCCAATTTCAGAGCCACTTTACGGTAGTCACTTGCAAGCTCATCGTTCCACCTAATGTTAGAGTAGAACTTAATCTCATCTTCAAGCTCTTCTAATCTCGCCTTTAGGGGTTTTGGTTCGTCTTGAGCTTCTCTCTTAGGTAAAACCTCTTTAGAAGCCGACGAAGCTTTGGACACTTCCTCAGACTTTGGCACATGGACGGACTTCTCAGTGGGTATTTTGTTGAGCGAGGTGGCCTCCACCCATCCCTCTTTGGTCACTGTCTCACCTGTATTTGGATTTCGCATCTGAACCTTGACCTTCACACTGACCACTTTTTTCCCAACAAAATGAAGTTCCAAAACCTCGGCGATGGGTTGCCCTTTTTTGGGCCAAGCAACCTTTCGTTGCTTAAAACAGGTTTGATAGTTTTTTCCAGGATCAAGACACATGGTTGTATCTGACCTAAAGTGAAAATCAGAGAGAACACTCCCATAAAGTTTTGATTCAATACCTGTTCCTACAATGATCCCAAAATAGAAGATAGCATCCATTGGGAAAATTCTGCGACACCACTTGCCTGTTCCTTTCCACCAGATTGAACAAAGGTCTCCTCGAATTGGCTTTGGACCAGCCCTTCGTCCTACTTTGTTCAATTTGGTAAAAAATCCCTTCGCAATTTGTGTCGCAAAATTTTCCCAATGGACCAAAAGATAACTCACCCTCATGGCTCTAGGATACAGAACCTTGTCATTTCATGGCAGTCGAATTTCTCCGATTCTTCCGTCCAAGATGTTGGTCGGATGGCCCCTTACCAGGGCCGTGCGAACGTCCTGTGGCTCAGGCTTGCAAAGGACGAGAAACGACCCCTGCGGGCAGAGTCTCACGACTCAAAGACTCTTGAACCGGTGCAACGGACCAAAATCGAAAAAAGTTAAACCACTGCGTTGGGTGCTTTCGGACCAAACATTCCAACGACCTCACATATTCCATGGTCATCTTGACCACCCTCTCCTGAGTGCTGAGGGAGTCATCCATTGGATCCAATTTCAAAGGTACAAGATAGAGAGTGTAGTGATGAGAATCGATCTTAAATGAAAAGACAAGCGTGACCGAAGAGTTGCACGCCAAGGCCAAACGAAATGGGGTCGTATCAAAATAGGCAAGCTTTCCAAAAAATGGCAGGATTTCACAACTGGCCGTTACAGGTCGATCTCCCATAACACCCACAGCGTGTCCGAGTGTGAGCTGACGTTTGAGATCCATTATGGAATTCTCTCTCAAATTATAGTAGATCGTCTTTGCTCGCTCTCCCTGATTGGACTCCTTTCTCGAGGAGTGAGCATATTGTCCCGGAACACCATGCATGACTGAGACAATCTCTTTTCTTGTCTCAAGATGTACAAATTGAGTGAGCGCAAGTTCCCACCCGCCAACATGGGAAGTGACCAACACCATCCCTTGAGATCCATCTTCAAGACGCTCCATAAAAGCACTTCGATCTAGAAGAGAGAATGGAAAGGCCTCTGTTTCCTTTGCGTTCGTGAACTCAAAGCAGTCCACGTCACTACTCTGGCTTTGATACCCTCGATCGGTCAAAGTCTGCGCAAAGAGAAGCAACTGTTTGTACATCATCACCTGTCTTTTAAAAAAACCAAAGGTGGGATGGGTGATCTTCCAATACTCCCCCATGGCCTGACGAGCTTTCCATGAGGCCAAAAGATAATAGAAGACTATCAATTTCAAAAATTGATAGGTAGCCTTCAAACCAAAAACCTTAAAATAGAGATGCACAAAGGCGATCCCTGCACGATTGGAGTGCCGGCCTGTCCACGACCGTGAAGATCTTGCGCCCAACAATGTTTTGACCACGAACATCACGCAAAACCCCGCTGTTCCAAGAATCAACCCTAAAATGGTTGCACCCAACAACCAGGTTGTGGCCAAACCCATCACGCTGGAAGAACTTGAAGGAAAAAAATAGCTCCCCAAAGAGGTTGCACTTAGAGTCAAAACTGGGATCAGCGGCGGCACCGAGATGTTGGTCCCCAGCCAAAGATAGACAAAGTTCAATCGACCCAATAGAGAGACCACAAAGGCGATCGCTGAGTGCAAACCAAAAAAGGGGGAACATCCAATGAAAATCCCTATCCCAAATGCAAGTGAACTTAGAAAAGGAGATGTCCTCTCATGCAGCAGCGACCCAAGCGTAAGAACTGTGTTGATCACTGAAATCTTTGCATTGTCTCGCCACTTGCCAAAATGGCTCACTCGCTCCTTTCCAGAAAAATAGTTGACATGAATCGGTACATTTTCGACCCGGATCCCCTTCCAAATCAATCGCGTGAGAACTTCGATTTCAAAATCGTAACTTTTACAGATGAACCTCATGTGTTGAACAAAGAAGAGGGGATAGATTCTATAACCCGATTGGGAGTCTCCCACAGGCCGACCCGTTTGATAGCGAATCCAAAAGTTGGAGAAAGCCTTTCCAAAACGACTCGAAGTTGGAACGTTTTCGCCACTCATGTTGCGATCCCCAACCACAAGAGCCCTCGGATTTCGTTCAGAACAGTCGATGAGCTTTTTCATACAACGTGGATCATGTTGCCCATCTCCATCTAGAGTGATGAGATGAGTAAAACCCCTCTGAATTGCAGCTTTAAAGGCCGTCTGAATCGCCGACCCCTTGCCCAAGTTTGTTTCGTGCCTCAACCAATGAATCCGTGACTGAGGGCCGTACATGTCCAAAAACATCTCTTGCACATCTCGCTCAGAGCCATCGTCCACCACAAAGATCTCAAAGGGACCCACCGTCAAGCAACCTTGAATTACACCTAAGATCGTCGAAGGGTTGTCGTACACGGGGATCGCGATGGCAAACCGACAAATCATGACAGCGCCCATCCGATTCGTTCGGTCACGGCCTTTGCCAGAGCAACTCCATCTTCAAACTCTGTCGACTCAATGGGGTCAAGCATTTGAATTTCGATGGGGCGAAAAGGGTGAAGCCAGAGATCACCTCGCCCCATCAGAGCGTCGGTGGCCTTCATCACAACAGGAACCACCAAGGCCTTTGCCTCAACCGCCAATACAAAGGGGGCCACGCTGAATTTCTGTAGCCCCACAAAACCCTTTTGGCACCTCTGATTTTCGGGGAAGACCAGAAAAGGTCGCTTTTGATCGAGCAATCGCTGGTGAACCAACTTCAGGCCTTGGATGAATGATTGAGGGCTCCCCTTTTCCACTGGGACAAATCCCATGATCCACATAAAGGGTGCAAAAAAAAGGTTATGATACAGTGTCTGTTTTGCCAACCCTCTCACACCTGGAATGTAGGAGAGGAGCAAAAATGTGTCCATATTGGACCGATGGTTGGCCACGTAGACAATCTTCCGCTTTCGACTGAGTTCAAATAGTGAGAGTTGAGAGGGAAAATTGGTTGAGCAAATCAGCCACGGCTGTGTCCACAAGAGAAATCGAATCACGTAGCAGAGAATCAATTCGCCATACAGACGGATCGGCGTCGAAAGAGCGGAAATGGGACTCATCAGGTGTGCAACGAAAAGCAGCGACCCCGAGATCAGATACCCACCCGTGCTTCCAATAAGAGCAATGGACAGAGCAAAATAGATTGACCAAAAGATTCGAAAAAACATATATCTCACCTTAACTGTTATCCTGGCCGCTTGAGAATGGCTATGTTCTCGGCTTTTACACGGAGCTTCTCATTATGTCAAAAATCGCATTGGTCACTGGTGCTTCCTCGGGGATCGGACGGGCCATAGCCGTTCGACTCGCCAAAGATGGTTTTGTGGTTCGAGTTCACTACAATTCAAACCAGAAAGGTGCTGAGGAGACCCTTGCGCAGGTTCGAGACCTCAGCCCTGAGAGCAGCCTCCTTCGATTTGACGTAGGAAATGCTCAAGAGGTCGAACAGGCCGTAAAGGATCAGGAGATCCACACCTTGGTGAACAATGCAGGGTTTCATTCTGACAACATGGCGCTTCTTATGTCCAATGAGTCCTTTGAGAGTGTTCTGCGGACCAATCTCTTCGGCCCCTTTTATCTTATCAAGTCTTGTGCAAAGAAGATGGTGATTCGTCGATCGGGCTGCATTGTCAATGTGGCTTCGCTTGCGGGACAGACCGGAAATCCCGGGCAAGCCAACTATGCCGCAAGCAAAGCCGGGCTCATCGCCCTTACCAAGACTCTCGCAAAGGAGTTGGGTGCGCGCGGCATTCGCACCAACGGGGTCTCCCCAGGCCTCATTGAGACAAGCATGATTCAGGAAATTCCCTATCTTGACGAGTTGCGCCGCCAAATTCCATTGGGTCGTTTTGGAGCTCCAGAGGAGGTCGCGGGAGTGGTCGCATTCCTATGCTCTCCCGATGCAAGCTACATCAATGGACACACCATCAGTGTGAATGGAGGACTTTTTCCCTCCTGATATAGAAAATTCTACCATTATTCAATCTGGCAATGAACCCCTCCGCATTAGATGTCCTATTTGATTCGTTACGAGCTATAGGCAAGAGTGCGAATGAAAACGTCATAGAGGTTCGGTACACGAATCTCCACTTCAGTGGGCACCCCGGAAGCATCACGATTCAGAATGGTCACTCTTGCGTCAAAGCTGTGCCCCTGATGTGAGATCTTGTGGGTGACCTCCTGGGTTTGTTCATGCAGAAGCAAAAACTTTGCCAGATCAAAAATCTCCATGAAAAAAGAGCGTTGCTCCTGAACACTTTCGATTGGAGACTCGAAAGATCTTTGACCCGATGTGAAATCTTCTCTTGCTTTAAAAATCGTCGTGCCAAATTCATTAAAGGCCACAACTACAAATTCATGAAGATCCACCTTCACCACGCAGCCAAACTCAAATCTCTGCTCTGAGGAGACACGATGAACATTCACACTGACCTGTTGTCGATACTTCCCATCAGGAAAGAGGCGCGATCTTGAACCTCCAGAGCTTGAACTGCCGCCCTCCTTTGCAAACTTCATCGTAGAGGGATTACTTTCAGACAGATCTTGCTTTGAAGTGACACATCCAACTCCAAGAATAGCCACCAGGACCAACATCAGTGAACGTCTCAACAGCGGAACATCTAAACGCAAAGTCGCCTCCACAAAGATTTTCTCATGCCTTCTCCAACGTACTTCCTCAAACCCCAGACCATTCCTAGGTAAGTGCCCACGGTTCCATAAAATAGGGCCACCCCCAACTCATGCAAAACCGGATGTTTTGCAAACAGAAGCGGAACAAATCCCAAAATGTTTGTCAATGCGGCCATCGCGAGGGTCGAAGTGACCGTTTCGACCTCTTTGGGTTCACCTGAAAAGACAATGGCATCGGTGGCAAAAACCCCATAGTCGATACTGAAGCCAAAGACCATAATCAACCCTAGGACTGAGATCAACCCCACATTGGAGTGGGACCAATGAGCCGCCAAGAAGAAAAGGCCCATACCCGCCAAAAAAGGCACATAGGCGCCAAAAACAAAAAACCAATTTCGATAGTAGGCCCACAAGATCAGAGTGCACAACAACAGAATCGTTGGGACCATCCATCCCAACTCACGCTTCAATGAATCTGAAAATCCCCCAATCGCTGCCACCAAGGAGTGGGCTTGGGGATATCTCTGCTGAACGAGTTTCGTTTGGGAATCGTGAGTCGCATAAAAGATCGAAAGATAATGCTCCTTACCCATCAAATGCTTTAGATAGGGTTTATCTCCCCAAGACCCTGTGGCGTCCAAGGGGCTGCAGACATGGCTCACAAATGGTTCAAACATCTTGCGCGCGGATTCACTCAGTGAGGTGGAGAGATAGTTGCAACCGTTTGATCGCCAGCTATCTCTATTTTTGACCTGCATCTCTTTAGGAGGAAGATAACGAGCAAGTCCTTCAAAATCAATCTTATGATCGAGACTCCACGCCTGATCATCATAGAGTCGATGGACGGAACTCTCACTTCGAAGATCCTCGATCTCGCTCATAACCAATATGGTTTCACGCCGATCACCCCTTGAAAAGAGCCACTCCGACAATAGTGAAACCTTTTCTGGTTGAAAATTGAGTTGCCTCAAATCAAAATCAAGACTCACTGAGCCTAAACTCACAACCCCTAAACCAATCACTCCCATCACCAAAAGCCCTGAGAACCTAAAAGAGGGAAAGGCAATCGCAATGGGTTCAATGCTAAAAGACTTTGGGCAGTAGCGACACAAAAGATAAAAGAAGAGAAATCCCAAAAGAAGCCCTAGGATTGCAAAAAACATCATCTGTTGAATCAGAGGTAGCTTACTCATGAGAAGCACACCGAGCCCCGAAAAGGTCGTTAAAAACCCAATCGCATTGGACTTCCATGTGTGTCTCGATTGCGAATGAAAGGCTCCATGCATTCCATAATCAAGTGCAAGCCCAATGATGCCCGACCCAAAAGCCAAGGTTAATCCGTGAATGCTCCCGTAAAAGAGCTGGGTTATACCCGCCGCCATAAACACAGCAAGAGCCACGGGCGGCAAGAGCAAAAATGCTCCATATCGTCGTTTCACCAACAAGAAAACCACCAAGAACAACAACGAGCCCACACCGACCACCGAGACAGAGCGCAAATCATTATGAACCTGAGCCTCATTATGATAAGCAGCCGCATGCCCCCCCATCAAGTGCACCCCGCGAAAAGATGAATTCAGTTTTTCAATAAAAGCACTCATCGCCTCAAAGCGAGCAGGTCCTGCGAACTGAATGGGAATAAGAATTCGCTGTGTCGCTCGATCCACCCAAAATCCCTTCTCCTTCTCAAATCCGCGAACAATGCCAGCATCTGAAAGAAGTGGGTACCTCTGCCACTCATCCAATGGATCAAGTCGCTTGAATTCAAAGAGTTCACTTTGGCCCATAGACATGAAACTCATCTCTACCAGTGAATTTTCGATCTTGTCCCGGAGGCTCTCCTGCTCCAAATGATCCCTTGGAAAAGGTTCTCGCAAAATAAGATCCCTGGACCAAAGAGACAGCATGGGAAGGACCGATCGCAAATCAGACCCACAAAGTGAATGATTGATCAGAGCCCCCTCGTGCTCCGACAAAAGTGAACAGATCCGCTCTGCCTCCTCAAAACGAGGAGCCGCATTCGGACCCATCTCATCTGGTTCGACGATCAGAAAATTCCACCAGAATGTAGAAAACTCGTTTTGAGCAACTTCTAAGAATTTCAAAGGTTTTGGAAAAAAGATGGCCATCGAATCATCGACAACAGAATCGCAACCAACCACAAAGAACACTAGCGCCGTGAGCGAGCTCTTAAGAAATTTCACAATGCAACCAGAATCGCTCCCACTACTCATTGGTGCATTGAAGGTCATTGGATTTAAGGTTGCGATCTGAATCGACTTTAAGATCAAAAAACGAGATCGAAATCAGATCGTTGGTCTTCTCCTTGATCTCTATTTGGTCCACGAAACCGCGACCATTCACGCTGAGAAGGACTTCAGAAAATGGGTTTTGATCGATCGCCTTGGGGATCAATCTGAGTTTTCCTCCCACGACGGAGGCATGAAACTCCTCTTCAATCCTCCGACGATCCAAACCTACAAAGGTGATGAGCTTGGCAACATGAGCGCCAACATCGCGACCCACCTCAGAAAATTGAATCCTCTTCTTGGTCTCCTTTTTTCCCACCAAGGAGCGAATGGACAACCCTTGACGATCAATACAAATGTAAGAAACCTGAGGCTTCAAAACATCCCAATGCAAAAGAGCCCCCAATTTTGGATCCTTTAAGATTTCAAATTGGCCTTCAAATTCAATATGGATTCCAAGATCAACAAATCGCCGAATCTGTCGAAATCGTCCCGCAAGTTGTGAAAACGAAGTCAACTTCAAAAGATCAAAGGGATCTCTTTCCGCACGGGCTTCCCAATTGGATGAACCAAAAGCCAACGCCGCACAGAGCGCAACTTTGAACCATCTTTCAGGGAACAACCGCATCAAACCACAAACCCACCATAAATCAGTTGAAAAGACCCTTTTTTCATATATATTGCCGCCATGTCAACCAACGAAGCCATGGAGATATCTCAGAGTGCTCCACCACGAGGTGGTACCGACTCGCGACCAAAGGCGCAAGCCTGTTCGCAACCAGAGGCGCAAGCCAATTCGCAACCAGAGGCGCAAGTCACTCTTCAGGGCCACACGATGAGCAGGGAGAACCTGACCACCTACATTGTGAACATGATCTTTGACACCTTGAATTTAAAACACCTAGATCGCTCGACCGTCAACGAAGATACGCCGCTCGTTCAAGGTGGTTTGAATCTTGACTCCATTGACCTCCTTGAACTCGTAGTTCATCTGGAGAAGACCTTTGGGATTCAATTGAATGAATCCGAATCGTATGCCCAATATTTTAGAAACATCGGCTCTGTGGTGGATTTTGTACAGTGCAACAGGAGCGGAGATGTGGATTGAATGAGCTTTTCCACAACAGGTGTTCGAGTTGAAGTCGTAGGCCTCTCGGCCCTCTGTTCACTGGGTGTTTCAAAAGAGAGAATCTTTCATCAAGCCCTTAATGATCATCTGGATCCATTTCGTAACGGTCTTTTTTCTATCGCCCCTGAAGAGTTTGATGTGCTAAAAACGTCGGTGCCTGAGAGGTTTCGCGCAAGCCGTTTTGATATCATGACCATTTCAGCTATGGAAGCGGCTCTGGCAGATGCTCAATGGGATGATGCAAAAATTCAAGATTGCGGCTTTGTCTTTGCCACAACCACGGGCGAGGTTGATCGTTGGGAGAGTGTGCTACCCTCTTTTCCTGAGTGTGACCTCTCTGCAAGCGAACTCTCTTCATGCATTCAAAGTCAATCCCTGGGTCACCCCATTCAAGAACTTCGGCGTCATTTCGGTATGAAGGGTAGGTTTGCTCTTGTCGCCTCCTCTTGCAGCGCTTCACTCCAAGCCCTTGCCTTGGCACTGCTGTGGATCAAGTCGGGCAAGGTCCATCGATGTCTTGTGGGCTCTACAGAGATCCACAGTGACCTGACCCGTCTTGGATTTGAGTCGCTCCGCCTAATCTCTAAGAGCAAATGCCGTCCTTTTGATGTGAATCGTGATGGAATCAATTTAGGTGAAGGAGGCGCCTTTCTTTGTCTTGAGAGATCAAGCCCAGAAGAGAGGTCTCAGAAGTCCTGGGGCTATTTGGAGGGCGCTGGTTTGAGTTCTGATGCCTTTCATCCTACAGCACCGCAGCCCGAGGGCCTTGGCTCGATCAAAGCGATGAGTCAGGCTCTTCAAATGGCAAAGGTCACTGCAGAGGAGATCGATTGGGTCTACGCCCATGGGACGGGTTCTCCTTCGAACGACCAAGCCGAGGGGTGCGCCATTCAATCTCTTTTCAGGCACAGGCCTTGGATCACCGGGACGAAGGGACTTCATGGCCACATGCTTGGGGCAAGCGGTGCCATCGAATCTGTTCTTGGACTCATGTCCATGAGAGAAAATCTGATTTTACCTACCTATCAATTTGAAACATTAGATCCAAAGCTGGAACTCAATGTTGCCGATCGAGTCTTAAAAAACTCGGTACGAGCCTTCATCAAAAACAGCCTAGGTTTTGGGGGGATCAATGCCGCCGTTGTCTTCTCTCGCGAGTGAAATCTCGCCCATGGCCTCCCTCATCGCAATAGAAACAGTGGAGGGAGATGAGATCGACCTCAACAAGTTAGAACCCTCCTTTCGAAAAGCAACTCTCAGCATGGCGATGACCGCGATCTGCTGCGGAAAGATTCTTGAGTCCATACCCTCTGTTCCCAAAACCGACATCGCCATGGTCATGGGGAGCCATTTTGGTGAGATGGAATCGAGCTTTGGGTTTCTTAAATATTTTCGTGAATCTGGCATTCAACGTCCAATCCTCTTCCAAAACAGCCTTCACAATTCAACGTTGGGATTTGCCACCATCCAAACAGCTCTTGTTGGTCCTGCGATGACCATCTCAAACGACCGCGATACAGCAAGGACCTGTGTGGAGTGTGCACATGATCTTCTGCTCATCTCACCATTTGTGATGGTCTGCCTTTGTGACGTGATTCGTGGACCTCTCACCGAACATTATCTCACGACGTTTGACTTTTTTCATAAATTCAACAATCGGGCGGTCGCATTTCTATTTGGCCGATCGGATGTGATCGCAAAGTTCGATCTCAAGACGCTGGCGACATCGAGCCTTGATGTGTGGCTCACTTAATTCAAAGTCCCCAACTCATTCGCCGACTCAGCCCTGATTGCCAAGCAATCTTTTTGACCTTTGACGACGGACCGAACTCACAGACCACTCCTGAGATCCTCCGCATTCTGAGATCTTTTGCAGTTCAGGCAACTTTTTTTGTGGTTGGCCACCAAGCTCAATGTCACCAAAAGATCCTCAGAAGGATCTCTGATGATGGCCACACCATTGCGACCCATTCGATCGATCACAGGTATCATCACTATTTTCGACGTTCTGAACATCTGAAGAGATGGATTCTCCATTCCATCGAGCATCTTGAAGTGCTCACGGGGTCCTCATTTTGGGCCTTTCGACCTCCTGCCGGTGTCCTAACGCCACACCTCCTCAGAGCCGCAGAAGAGCTCGATCTGCCGCTGGTCCTTTGGAACCACCGTTTTTTCGACAAGGTTCGAGCATGGTCGATCCCACGGGCGAAGCCCAGTCTTGATCGTGTTGCAAGGGGCGACATTGTCTTACTGCATGATCAGCAAAGGAAAAGAAATCAGACCCTTTTTTTAGAGACACTGTGTTATTACTTGCAATGCCTTCGAGAATCAAATCTAAAATGTCTCCCATTGACACCAACGCAACTCAACCTGGAGGTTCGTCGTGCAGATCGAAGAGAGTTATGACCGCAAGGAGAGTGCTCACACAAAACCTTCACTGAAAACGGACTCCAAAGAGGTGGGAGCAAAACCTCCAATACTGAGCGAAGGCCTTTTACCACAGGAGGCCAAACTCAGAGCCAACCAGATTGCGATGGCCCCATTTGTCTTTCAGGCATCTGTTGCGATTCGCGATTTTGGCATTTTGAAGGCTCTTGCTGATGCACAACAACCCCTCAGTTTCTCAGCACTCTTGGATCTCACCGGCTTGAGTCCTTACAGCCTCGACGTTCTTCTGGAGGCAGGAAAGAGCATTGGAATTCTTTCTCGACAAGAGGATCTCTGCTCGATCACACGCATTGGATACTTTCTCGAACGTGATCCCATCACTCGCGTCAACATGGATTTCTCTCAAGACGTTTGTTATCAGGGACTCTCTTATCTTAAAGAATCACTGAAAGAAAATGAACCCGAAGGGCTCAAAGTCTTTGGCAATTGGTCCACCATCTACGAAGGTCTATCCAAATTGCCTGAGAAAGCGCGACAGAGCTGGTTGGCATTTGACCACCTCTACAGCGACGAAGCCTTCCCTCGGGCGATTCCCTATGTTTTTCGCCATCAACCAAGAACCGTGCTCGATGTTGGTGGCAACACGGGAAAGTTTGCCCGACTTTGCATCGATTATGATCGAAATGTTGAGGTGACCATTGTCGATCATCCGGAACAGATTGAGCTCGCCAAAGAGAAGACATCTGCAAATGTCGATTCGACACGCATTCACTACTTCGGAGTTGATCTTTTGAATGACCATCGCCCATTGCCGCAAGGCTTTGATTCCATTTGGATGAGTCAGTTTTTGGATTGCTTTGGTCCCGAAGACATTGTGCAAATTCTTGCCCGTGTGCGAAACTCAATGAGAAAGAGCGACTCTCTCTTTGTGATGGAGCCTTTGATTGACAAGCAAAAGTTTGAGACCTCTGAGTTTTGTTTGAATATGACCTCACTCTATTTTACCGCAATGGCCAATGGCAAAAGTCGAATGTACCGCTGCGAGGACTTTCATCGTTTTTTTCGTGCAGCCAAACTCAAGATTGTCGACGAAGTCCATGCTTTGCGTGTGACTCACTCTCTCTTTGTATGTCAAAGAGACGATCATTGAGGGCACCATGAGAGCTCCTCCGGAAGAGCACCCACTCGACAGCAGACCGGGTCGATTCGACGTGAGTGAGCTCGACGAAGTGACCGAGAAGCTCAGCCAACTTGTTGGAGGTAAACACTATGCGATTCGCCTCTACTTGCCCGAACATAAAGAAGATGTTGCGCTCTTTTCTTATGTGCCCCCATCCGTTGATGCCGAGATGATTCAAACGGCCCTCTCCTCTCACTTTCATCTGCCCCTTCACCCGATGAATCTCGATGTGACCCAAGTGAACGATCCTGGAGAGACCTTTGACCCCTTGGAGGCACTGACACAGCTCTATAGAAAGAGATCTTGGAAATTTCCACTTCCCATTGAACACCTCATCCCTTTCTTGCCCCACCGCCCGCCTGCCGTATGGATCGATGGTCTTCTTGAGACCAAGAAGGACTACGCCAAAGCCTATGTGCGAATTCGCCCCAACGCACCCTACAAGAACTCTCTGGGTGTTTGCGAAGTTGCCTGCATCGAATGGATCGCTCAAACCTTTGGTTATGGCATGATCATGAACAACATCTTGCAAATCCAGTTGATCAAATCAGCCTCTCGCACACTCATAGCTGAGATAAAGAATCTGACGATTCATGATGGCCCCCTTCTACGAAGTTTGCCTGAGGACGCCGAAATCGAAATTGCAGCCTCTTGCGCTCATAATTTTGGCGCGTTGAAGATCATTGAGGGAAATGTCACTGTTTCTGCAACTCTCTTGGCAAGCGCAAAGTTGACCGTTTTCTCCGCCTGATCGACCTGCATGAGCTTGCATCCAAGCACAGATTTTAAATCTCGACTTGAAATGTCCTGATGCGTAGCGATGAGTCCTTGCCAATGCCGCGCAATGGATGTAGTTCGTTTTGGAACCATACATTGGCATTGATTTGAATGAGGAGGATTTATGAAGAGGGTGTCGTTTCTATTTGCTACTTGGTTGATCTCGGTCAATTTATCTGGATCGACGGTCTCTGCAGAAGAGAAGGTCTCAGAGGCTTCAACGAAGGTGCCTGTGTCGACGGGCAAATACATCACTGGAGGTATTTTGGGCACAGTGGTTGGCTTTGGAATTGGGCACGGAGTTCAGGGCCGCTATAAAAACAAGGGTCTGATCTTTACCATTGCAGAGGCGGTTGGACTGGGAGTTGTAACAATAGGCCTCGGACAGTGTGCCAACAATCTCGACGTGGATGGCAAACGCACGTGGGATTGCACGCCACAGGCAGGCCAGATTTTGGCCGGTTACGCCGTTGCGGTCGGATTTCACATTTGGGAGATTGTGGATGTTTGGACAGGGGCCACTCCTGTCGAAGATGCCCCAAAGGTTGAGGAAGCTCCAAAGGCTGCGATGTTCCTCAATCCAGATCCAAGAGCCCCAGGCCTTGGAGTCGCCTTTCGATTTTAACCTAGATCTGGATTTAAAATCCAGGTTCAAGGCCGTTCACTTCGCTTTCAAAAAAGTGTAGTGGACGGCACTGGCTCCAACTTGAGGCCGCGGCAAGATCTCAAAATGCCAAACGACTCCGTAGCGTTCCACGAGACGGGCCACTTCGTCGTTGAAATTTATTGAGGAATCTTGAAAACAGTAGAGGGGTCCTCGAAAATCGAGCATTTGAAAGAGGACCGCAGCTGGAACGCTGGGAAGTGTGTAGACAAATCGTGCAGGTTGTGAGGATCCACTCTGAACAAAGTGCCAATCGGCCACATTCGACCCATTTGGAGTTGAAAGAAGAGTCAACGCCGGTCGGTCGAACTCCTCCAAATAGTCCCATTCAAAGATGGCCTGTCCAAGAGCAAAAGAGCTCTCGTCCATCTGATACCATCTCTCAACTTTTGTTGACCATGCTGGCTCCACACTCAAATCAAAGAGAACCTCTTTTTCACGAGTTTTAATGACCATTTTCAACCACTCTTTGAACTAGAAGTGCAGCCTGCACACCTCCAAATCCCAAGGAAGTTACCAACCCCAAGTTGAAAGCACGTTCACTTAGAGCCTCCCCCATTGGAAACTTTTGGGTGAGATAAGACATCTTGAACTTCGGGTCCTGAACCGATGTATTGCCAAGTGCAAAGAGTCGCTGTTCCTTTAGGATCTCGCATGCTGCAATGAGATCAACGGCTCCACTTGCTCCCAAGCAGTGGCCCACCGACCACTTTGTCCCTGTTACCGGAATCTTCCACGCGGCCGCATCATTCCAAAAGGTGCTCAAAGCAAAGTCTTCTGCGCTATCATTGAACTGAGTCCCAGTACCATGAGCCACCACAAAATCTGGGAGACCCTTCTTCAATCCTTCCATCGACGTCAGCGCGCGAACGAGGCCTCTCCCCTCCTTCACAGGACGGGTGATCGCTGCACCCTCTGTTTGAGTTGAAACATCTACAATTTTGAAATCACCACTGGTTCGCGGCCTCTTAGATAAAAGCACGATCGTGAGCGCCTCACCAAGTTGCAATCCATCCCTTTGATCCGAAAAAGGTTGATTGGAGGTCTGTGAAAAGAGCTTAAGTGATTCAAACCCCTTAGAGACAAATGGTCCTAGAAGATCTCCTGCAACAAAAAAAACAAAGTCCAAATGATCCGTAGAAAAAAGATCCTTAATTAAGCAAAGCGCCACATGGCTGGAGCTGCAAGCATTGCTCACAGTTCTGCAATAGGTGAATTTGACCGGCTTCAACAACTCGATCAAGTCAGTGACAATGGGTTCATACGGCCCAGGATGAGTTCGCACGGCACTCTCATCAAGATTCCAAATGAAATCTTCAACGCAGCCCTTCGTGCTGGAAAAAACCAATCCAACTCGCTTCTCCTGAAGTTCAGGAACATCGCGCAACAGTGAAGAGAAAGATTTGGATTGGCAGATGTTTCTGAAGCCATCTAAAAATCTCTCACGATAGCTTCGTGAAGAATCTTGCAGCGAATCTATGGGACACCAACGTCCTTTGACGTGCGGGTTGGGCTGGGATGCATCTCGACCTGCATAGAGGGCGGCCATAAGATCCTCAACACCAAATCCAGCCGCAGTCCAACACTCATACCCTAAGACAAACACATCTCAACTCTTCCCTGCTCCATGGTCCTTATGGCCGCAAAATCAATGGGATTGCGACCCAAGATCATCAATCTCAAGTTGAGAAACAATCTTATAAATATCTCCCAACTTTCTGATGCTCATAAGATCCAGGTCTTGAACATTTCGACCCGTCTGCTGCTCTAACATCACAAACATGTCTACAAAATCGAGACTGTCCAACTTGAGATCGTTCTTAAGGCATGCCGACGGAACAAGATCCTTTAGAGGGATCTCAAACTTCTCGTGCAAAATCGAATTGATCAGCTCGACAACCTTCGCATTGTAGCCTTGGGCCATTTCATGTTTTCGGTCCACTTCAGTTGGGCCTTCCATCTTGTCTCCTCACTCAAGGTTTAACATTTTCGAATAAGAATGCTTGTATTGATACCACCAAATGCAAAATTGTTGCTGATCGCAACCTCTGTGGGTCTCTGTAGATTCTCCTTGAGGTGCCATACTCCTGAGCACTCAGGCGCAATCTCCTCTAAGTTTTTCGTCCCAATCAAAAGATTGTCTTCCATCATAGAGATCGTCGTCATAACCTCAGCCGCCCCGCAAGCTGCCATGGAATGTCCGAAGTGACCCTTCAGACTGCTGACTGGAACCCTATCTCCAAAGATCTGTCGAATTGCACCCGCCTCAGCGGCGTCTCCTTGCAATGTGCCGGTCGCATGAGCATTGACATACCCAACTTCGTCCCGATCAATTTGAGATCGCTCGAGCGCCAAACGAATGACGTTGACCATCTGGGCCTCATTGCTCTGGCTCATATGAGAACTCTCACAAAGATGGGCCCCACCACAAAACTCTGCCTGTGGCTTTCGACCGCGCTTTTGGAGACTTCGCTCACTCTCCAAAACCAATACCGATCCACCCTCACTCACCACCAGACCATCTCGGCGAACATCAAATGGGCGGGGTGCGATCTGGGGATGATCATGATAGCGCCGAGAAGCCGCATAGACGCTGTCAAAAACCGCCACGCTGAGATAGTGAAGTTCATCAGCCCCACCACAAATTGCCACATCGTAGAGGCCCGACTTCAAGAACTCCCAGCCCACAACTGCGGCTTGAGCCGAAGTCGCACAAGCGCACGACGGGGAGACCACAGCTCCATTGAATCCTAGAGCCACAGCCACATTGGAGGCCACGGAGTGGTTCATGACCTTAAAAAAGCTGGTCCCTGACTGCCCAGAAATTCCATTGTTCAATTGGATTCGCTTAAAGTATTCTTCCATTTCAAAGGGACTTCCCGTGGTCGAACCTAAGATCAGAATGATCCTTGATGGATCAACGGGACTTGAAGACGCTCGGAAGCCTTCAGAAGATTCGACAAGCCCCGCCTCCATCAAAGCTTGCCCCGCAGCTAAGGCCGCCATCTCAGACATCGGGGACATGGTTCGTCGCACGCTCCGTGGAAGCACCGACTTATCATACGGGAAGGCCGGAGCTCCCAATCTGCAATTGAGGCCCCCGATGGAATCCCATCTGTCCATCTTGCGGACCGCACTTCTTCCTTCAATGAGGTTCCCAAAAACCTCCCTTGGACTGTTGCCTAATGAACTGATCAATCCAACCCCAGAGACATAGACCTTCAAATGAGACTCCCATCGAGTTTTAGCCCTGATCCGAAATTAGAGGTAGAAAAAATCATTAATGGTCCTGCCAGATCTGGGTCTTAGCCATTCCTATTATTAAATTAAGATTTACACAAGATTTTGAAAATCGATAGAATCAGATTGATCGCCGCGTTAAAAGAGCCGCCGAATTCCTCGTACGGATCAAGAGTTGACTCGAAGATCGGCGAAAAGGTAGCCTACCGAACAGTTCTAACCCGGATTCAAAATTAGAAAAGGAGGGTCCTGCTCATGGTGGGTTTGTGCAATCTCATATTTTCGACGAATTGGCGAATGTTGAATGTTGGGCTATCGTCAGTGAGTCTTTCTCTCCTTCTTTTTTCGATAGGCAACGTAGCTGCTCAGGCTGGAGATAGACTTGAGGGAGTTCAACTTCAGTGGAAAGCCACCACAGATATGTCGGACATCTCCAAGATCAACCTCAATGCTCTAGCGCCCTACAAATTTAAGATTGAGTCCTTTAAGGATACTCGCGAAATCATACCCAAAGGCAAGATTGGGGAGAATCTCGAAAACCCAGACCAGAAGCTGCCAGTGACCACAAAGGCCGAAAGCATCGGCGAGTTTGTCACTGACCATGTGAGAGACATTTTAAGAAAGGCCGGCATTGATATCACCAGTGATAAGGCGGACTACATCATCACGGGCGAGATCAGGGATTTTTTTGTCACAGAGACCAACCGTTACGCGGGGTCTGTGGTGATCAAGTATACAGTCAAGAAGGGAAACAAGGTTGTGTGGAGTGGGGCTGGCGTTGGAACCAATTTTCGATTTGGCCGCTCCTATAAACTCGACAACTATATGGAGTCTCTTTCAGACTCGCTCCTTGAATCTGTGCGCCTCCTTTTGGACAATCAAGAGTTTCGTGATCTCTTCAAGAAGCGTTGAGACCCGGATCTGATCGCGGCGGCCTATTTTCTCTGCGCCTTATGCTCTGGCAGCACCTTTGATGATTTTTATCTCCATTTCTAATTTCAGATTTGGGTTGAACATCACCCGTTGGATTGGGGGCTACCAAGACCAGTCAAAGAGGAGCCCCGATTGAAGGTCTGTAAAGGTCGAAGTGTCCCATGTGACTTGGGAAGAGACCACTTCGATGGTGATCGAGAAGACCCCATGGGCTGAGGGATTGAACTGAAAGGCCAAGTTCCCACCACGATTTTCACCAACGGCCGCGTACTCATAGTCCGCAGCAGGTGAAAGTCCATTGTCCGATTGATCTTGATGGATGGTGCCATTGGTCCGGACCTGCATTATAAAGGGGCCTCCATACATCAATACATGATCATTGAACCGAATCCCTAAGATCGCAGCATAGTCGTTAAGTACAGTGTTGAGTCGAACTCCCCAAGGAAATCCACCTGGCCCGAAGGATCCCAGCTGATCACCGGACATCACGGTTTCGCTCCAACCCATCGAACCTGTGATCGTCAACGAGATGTTTCCCGGACCGGCCTTCATCGCAGAATCTCCAAGAAGCTGCAACTTCCCCATGCCACGCCACATATTTCCAAAAGCACTTCGCCGGACTCCAAACTCGAAACGATCCCAGACACCCATCGAAAACCGCGGTGTCAATTCAAGAACATTTGAGACCCCTGCCGTTCCAACCGTGGGTGGACGAAGCGAAGCATCTTCAATCACACTTACGCGGTGGGAAGACGCAAGGTCAAACCCGAGACGAACCCTCCCTGTCTCGCCCACAACTTCTGGACTCTCCAATCGGGACTCGGGCAAAAAAACATTGACGGCGGCACACCCACTCAAAAACATTGGAATCACAAGGTACAGATGTCGTAAACCCATCAAACAGCCCCCGAAATGATAAATCAATGAACTCCCTGAACTTCACATTCAGTGCCACGCTCAAGACCCCCTAAGAATGCGGACAATCTTGATGAGTCCACCTCTCCTAAAAGGTACTCTCCAACCGTATTGAACGATTTAAAGATGGCACGCGACGACGGGCCATTTCGAATCTTGATGCCAAAATGCTCCTCGATCAAAAGAATCAGCTCCAGCGCATCCAAACTGTCCAGTTGAAGACGCGACTCATTGCCAAATATGGGCTCATCATTGTCAATTGCATCCGCAGAGCAATGCCTCAACTGAACCCGAGCACTGAACTCACTCTTGAGCTTAAGCAAAAAAGACTCTTTATCCACCATCATCATCATTCCACCGAAAGCGATAAATCGCTAAAAGAAAAGTTATCAGAGCAAAACCAAATAGAAAAGCGATATTGTAGAGCATCGCCTTAACCGGAGTATGGTAAAGAAAAACATCAAAATAGCTCTCCAACCCCCAGTACAAGGGGGAGAGGTGGGCAAGTTTCTGCATAAATTGAGGCATGACGAAGTGAGGGATCATAACACCTCCGGTCAACGCCATGATGACCACGAGCAGAGGGCCGAGACTTGTAGCCTGTTCCGCAGTACGCGCCCAACTTGCAATCAATAGGCCAAAGGATGTGGCCGCCAAAGATGAAACTAAGGTCACGATGAGCAGAGGCCCAAGATCTCCGTGGACCACAAATCCTCGATCTGTCAGCCAAGGCATGACAAAGCGTCCAACTCCGTACATCGCAAAGAGCTGCAGGCAGTTGATCACAATGTAGGGAGCCACCTTACCCAGTATGAGCTCTCCCTTGGACACATTGTAGCCGAGCAGTCGCTTGAACATACCAAGCTTACGATCTCGGATGAAGCTGTTGGAGAGTGGAATGACAATAAAAAACATAGCAAAAAGCGACCATGCAGGAACTGTTTGCTGAAGCGGATTGGGCAGCACCTTTGTCTTTCCCACAACTTCAAAGAGCTGGGTCTGATGGTCAAACGACCGCAAAGCGACCGACTTTCCTGCTGATGGATCACCTGGACCCAAATCTGAACTGCCCAAAATCTCCTCATTCACACGGTCGATCACCATGGATTGAAAGATCAAAGTCAATTGGGCCTTGATCAAATCCTGATAGGACTGATCCAGGTTGGGACGAAATGAGATTTTGATCTTCTCGGTCGAAACAGAATCCTTGCGCTTTTCCAGAAGCGCCTCAAGATCCTGAGGTAACTCCAGCACGACTTCGGGATCATGAAGCTGAACATACTCTTCGATGCTCTGACTCTCAGCTGAATCCACCAAGATCTCGTATCCATAGCCTTTCATCTTTGCATGGAGAATCTCAGGAATCTTCTTGGAATGGGCCAATAGGACGACTTGGAAATGTCTTCCCACCTTTTGGTGATAGATATCTGTAAGTGCCAGAGAGAGAAACAGAATGAGAAGAACCGGCATCAAAAAGAGAATCGCCAAAGCCTGTCGATCTGCAAAGAGCACTTTGATCTCCTGAATTGAGATCTGCAGGGTTCGAAAAATCATATCTCTTGACCTTGTGGATCTGGATCACTCTCTAGACTGAGAGAGTTTGCAAACGACTTGAAGTTCTGAACCAAAATCGAAAGATCGACACGCCCCCGATAGATCAATTGCCCCAAATTCATCATCGCCACAGAATCACAGACTCTCTCCACCTCTTCGAGGTAGTGAGTGGTGTAAATCAATGTGGTCCCAGATCTACGCAAATCGTTGATCCTCTCAAAAATAAGATCCCTGGACATCATGTCCACCCCGACGGTTGGCTCGTCGAGAATCAAGAGTTCGGGTTCATTCAAAAGAGCAATGGCCAAATTCAACCGCCGCTTCATTCCTCCTGAAAGTGCAGCGACCCGTTTCTCTCGATCCGAGGTGAGATCGACCACCTCCAAGACCCTCTCCACCTGCGCCCTCTGCCGCTCTTTAGAGATGCAAGCAAGTCGAGAAAAAAAGATCAGGTTGTCATGGACCGACAAAGATGGGTAGAGTGCCAACTCCTGCGGAGCATATCCAATCTTAAGGAGCTCCTCCCCTAAAAGGTGCAGTGGCCTACCAAAGACGGTCACGCGATCATCGGACCGCGGACGAAGTCCAGACAAAAACGAGATTAAAGTGGTTTTCCCCGCACCGTTAGGGCCCAAGAGTCCAACCGACTCTCCACGTCGAACCTCCAAGGAGAAGGAGTCCAGCGATCGCTTCGACGACCTCGGATAGGAAAAGGATAGATCCCGAATCTCAACAATGTTCTCCAACTCAAACCTCTCGACGCAAATACTCTTTCTTCAAAAGAAGGTAGATCGACTGTTCCTGCTCGGAGATGTTCCTCACAGCACGTGCAACCTTTTCAAAGGTTGCATCACCCCTCTCCTTACAGAGTCCCACTGCAGAAACGGCCACATCACGCCATCGATCCCCTACCTCTTCCATCTCCACGGAGGCCCTTCTCAGCACCTGGCGGTCCAAGAGCACACCACACTCATCCAAAAACGCAGAGTACATGTAGCGAAAACCCGCCCCACCCGTACCAATCTCCTCTTGCATTCGAACGACAAAGGCCAAACGATTTCGAGCCTCTTCGGATGAAAGCTTCCTCGGCCACTTTTCAATGTCCTTCGCCAAATATCGAATGGCCCGCACTCCCAAAATAGGTAGTGGTGAGTAGAGCATTTTGTTCACAGTCTCCTTAATACCCTCTCGAATCGCCTCTTTCCAGTTGATCGAGCTCTCCCTACCCTCGACGTAGTAGAGAAGCCCCTTTGGCGCCAAAGCCCCTTTACAAAATCGAGCTTTGGTCAAAGCCCGTGAATCGCAGATTGAAAACTCTTCCACAATGGGATCACTGATGAGGTAGTCATCTCCCCTCTTTCCGGCCACGATCAAATTGTGGGCATTGAAATGAAAACGAAATTTGGCCGGCACATAGGGAAGCCAATAGATGTTGGCCTGGATTCCTAAAGCCCTTCCTTCTCCTAAGAGTTCGTCCAGGCGCTCCTTTCCTCTTTGAGGATCTCTGAATCTTTCAGATCGAAATCGAACAGCCAACCTCTGACAGTTTCGCTTAAAGATGGAGCCTGGCAGAGAACGATAGGCGATCAAGGGATTTCCCATCACCTTGATAAAAGCCGCGTAGAAAAAAAAGAGGCCACTGCCAATTCCAAAGGCCATCGGCTCAGAGATTGAGATTCCCTGCTGCTGAAACAAGAGGTGAACGACCCCGGTTTCACAATGAGCAGATTGGTGATGTTCAATGGGTTTACTCTCCATCTGGCTTCTCATCTTTCAATTCCGATGGCACGCTCCTCAATTCATCAATGGAGATCCCAAAATAATCTGCATACTTACGTAAAACGGACTCGCTCAGACGATGAAAAACCTTGGGTTTAAGATGCCGGCGGACGGTCCAACACCACATCCCTAAATTTTTTGCCAAAAGTGTGGGGGTAAAGAGATTCTTTTCCATGTGAAATGCCAAAGGACTGAGCCTTCCAAGGGCGATATCCTCACGAGTCTTTGCCAAAGTTTGTCGAATCTGTTTCCAAGCTGATTCCGTGGCCTCTCGCTCCACTTCCCATCCCACTGAGGCAACACTTTCAACTCTTCCATCGCCACCGCGAGCATAACAGAGCCGCTTGTGTCCTTCGTAACCAACATCCAAATCTTGGGGGACAAATTCTTTACGCAAAGCCGTTACTCAGAACCGTCAACTGCATATAACAAATGGTGAATCGCGAGCTCTCTGGCACAAAGCAGAGGATCTTTTGCCCTGGCTGCAACATCCCAGATCGGCACAAATCATTCAGATAGACAAAAAGTGAGGCCGACCCCACATTCCCGCGAGATTCCAGTGTTGTAAACCACTTGGAAAAGGGAATCTCAAACTCAATCTGCTGTAGATGAGTGAAGAGTTTGGAACGAAAAAAATCGGAAGAGTAGTGTGGGACAAACCAGTCAATCTCGTGCGACCGCAGGCTTCGTCTGTAACGAATGTCCCTAAGCGCATGATTCACGGAGTAATCGGTAATGAATTTTTCCAAAAGACGAGAGTCCTGAGAGATGTTCATCACCTGACGATCCATCAGCTCCTGCCTGGAAAAGTCCATCCAAGAGATGAGCGATTGGTCCTCACTCTTTTTGGCACCGCCGTACATACATACCGGGAGTTCATTTGCGTAGGAGAGGAGTTCAATCCAATCCACGCGCATAGAGAGCCCTGATTTGCTGGGACTGCGCTCCAAAAGCACGGCCCCTGCCCCATCCGAGAGCATCCAACGTAGAAACTCCTGCTCAAACTGAAAGATGGGTCTCTCTAGGAGGTCTTCCAACCGCTCCTGACCAAACCGTGAGGCCCTCATAAACTTGGAAGAGATCTCACTGCCGGTCACCACCGCTCGACTCTTATCCCCACTGAGAAGGCTTAAGTAGGCGTACTTTAGTGCGGCCACAGAAGAGCAGCAGACTCCCGCAGTGGTGATCACTTCGCAAACGTGACTTCCAAGCTCGCCGTGGACCATGGAACCATGTGAGGGCAAAAGTTGATCGGCACAGGTCGTACCACATGCCAGCAAATCAACCTCTTCCAACGATACCCTTTGCTCACGAACCAAAGCACGAATGGCTTCGGCTGCGAGCATCGCGTTTGTGAATGTTGCAGTTCCCGTTTCAGGGTCGACGGCATAGTGGCGGGTTTTGATCCCATTCTTCTTGAGGACAATCTCCTTGGCTCGAGCCCCCCGCTTGCTCGTTGGCCCAAGAACCCTCCCAAGATCCTCATTGCCAAAGGGAGCACCCGGCAAAAAAGCAGCAACTCCATTAATAAAGACCACAACTCCCCCTACAGACGATCAAATCCACTCGAGACCCACGGGCGCCCCAACAAACAAATATGGCGAGAAAAAATCATCTATCATTCTACCAGAGCAAAAAGCATAGGAAAAACTGCTGAAACGTATCGCCAGGGATACAGTGAAGTCCATTTTTCGAGCAGCTTTGCTCTGGTGGCCGGTTTTATGATTTTAGCCCATTTCCAATTTCGAATCCGGGTTCCAAAATTCAGATCTGACTTTGAATACAAAGAGAAGACTCGACCCGAACATCTATTAACCGACGAAAATAGGATTTGGCAACAAATTCAGCAACTCTCCCCAAAACAAATAGTGCACAAATAAGTAGCACAAGATTCACACGGAAAAGGAGGAGAGCAACATCCCGCAGGATCGACCCCCTTTTTGTAACTCTTTCGATCATCAAAGCTGAGAGTCTGAAGAACTTCGATCCGACGATCTCCATCAGATACTCCGTGACATTTGGAACCAACATGGCGTCCACGTTGCAGTCACCACGACTGAGCGAGTTCGAGGCACCCCATCTTCTCCCGAAATCCCTTACTGTTGCAAACGAAGTATCGGGGATTCCGGCCTTTGGGAAGAAGAGAAATGGCCCCCTCTTCCCAGTGAACATCCAGCGCGGCGTGGTGACCACCGATGCCCATGCCGGTGAAGGGTCTCGGAGCACGAAGTTTCTAATCGATTGAACACCCATCTTGGACAATCGGGCATTGGCCCTATCCACACCCGTAAGCCACAGGTTTCGACATGTCACGAGCCCAACCACGGGCCTCCCATTCACCAACTTTTGAAACTCAGACATCTCAAAGAGAGAATGAATTGGCCATGCGGACGACAAAAACCAGATCGGAAACCCTAAGACCACAAGATCATAGTGTCCCCTCCACACTCCTTCGGGAATCTGTGTCAACGGACAAAGGGAGGGGCCGTAGGTGTCGGGGAATCTTCGAAAGAAGTCGTTGATCTTCCATGGAAAGTCAAAGGCAACGGACGGTTCAACGGGGATCATCTCCACCGTAAAGGTCTCACTCAAACCCTGGGCAAACTCCTCAACCATCCTCTTTGTTTGTCCCGTATGAGAAAAATAGAAAACGATTGCGTGCTTCATATCATCTTCTATCCAGCGCCGCACGGAATCGATGTCAATCAATATCACGTCTTAGCCAGGTGCACCGATGGAGATCGACACCATCCAAGACGTTCCCAGAGCGCGAATGCCTTTGAAAAATAGGCCACGTCGAATCTTTGAGTGAAACGATAAGGTCTATTTCTCAACCTTTTCGGAAGAATTGGACAACCTTAGAGACCAGACCCAACATTATCAACTTTTCTAAACAAAGCCACGATTTGAACTATGTGGCTTGTAACGAAGTCTTGCCTCATTGTAGTCTCTGTTCATGCAAAATGAGCAGGCTTCTCATATTTTTCGGTCAACTGGACATCTTGGAATCTTAATGGAGATCCAGGTCTTGTTGACTCTTGTTTTCATGGCTATGGGGGGAAGGGCGATGGGGAAGGAAGATGTAGAATCTCCAAATCTTCAGACGAATAAAACTGAACTGAAGAGGCGACTGACGCCGGAACAGTATCGCTGCACCCAAGAAAATGGCACCGAACGCCCATTTCACAATCTCTATTGGGATAATAAAGCTGATGGCATCTATGTCGATGTGGTGAGCGGTGAGCCCCTCTTTAGCTCATTGGATAAGTATGATTCGGGGTCGGGCTGGCCGAGTTTTACAAGACCTCTTGGAAAGGACAGACTTAAATTGAAGAGCGATCTCTCCCTTGGTACGGTCCGCACCGAAGTTCGCTCTCAAAGGGCCGACTCCCACCTGGGACACGTCTTTGATGATGGCCCAAAGGAGTCGGGTGGAAAACGCTACTGCATCAACTCAGCCTCAATGGATTTCATCCCTGTTGAGAAGATGAAGGAGCGTGGATTTGGGTACCTGCTCTTTGACTTTTCAAAAAAGAGGGGTTGGGAGATCGCCACACTGGCTGGTGGTTGCTTTTGGGGAGTTGAAGAGCTCTTTCGTGAGCTTAAAGGTGTTATCGAAACTCAAGTGGGTTACACCGGAGGCAAAATCAAAGATCCAAATTATGGTATTGTCTCAACAGGTACCAGCGGCCATGCCGAATCGATCCGAATTCTATTTGATCCTGGAAAGATCTCCTATGGGGAGATCTTGAAGTTTTTCTTTAAGATCCATGACCCCACCACAAAAGACCAACAAGGTAACGATCGAGGGACCCAATATAGGTCGGCCATTTTTGCCGCCAATGGAGAACAACGACGCACGGCTGAGAAAATCATGGCAGAGGTTGAAAAATCGGGCGCTTGGAAAAAACCACTGGTCACTGAGATTGCGGAAGCCACTGCGTTTTATCCGGCAGAAGATTCTCATCAAAAGTATCTTAAGAAAAACCCCAAAGGATACACCTGCCACTTTGTTCGAAAGCTCGATTTCTAAGGGTGGGTGAAACAGGCCAGCGAGGCCGTCAACACGTCTCTAAGTGATAAGCCCTATGATCTTCTTTTTGACTCTGGGAAGATCCATGGTCGATCGAGGTGCCACAAAAATCGTATCGTCACCCGCGATGGTCCCTAGGATCAGATCAGAGCAGTGGTGATCTAAAAAACCTGCCACAAAGAGTGCCGATCCAGGAACAACTCGCAACACAACCAGAACCTCGTTGCCTTCGACTTGAATGACAAGATTTCGAAATTGAGTGAGGGGTGAACCAAGTTCAACGGACGAATCTTCAATAGAATAGAGATTGACTCCACCCTCTCTGCGACGAGACGCGCCCATCTGCTTCAACATTCGCGAGATGGTGGATTGAGTGACAAAGATTCCGTTTTTTTCAAGTGCTCGCTGGATCTCTCGTTGCCCCCCACGAAACCCAGATCCAATCAAACCTCGCAAAACCTCTTCAGGAGATCTCTCTTTTTTCACACTGTATCCTTTCGATGCACACACCCCAGATCTGGGTTTACAAAAGACCACCAGCTACTTAGTGCTTGGCACGAAAGCAGCTTTCGCTGCCAACCACTACTTCAGATTGAAAAGCAAAACCTCACTCCCCATCTTAAGAACGAGGATTGGCAGATCGGTGACTTCTCCATAAGCGCCATCACCCTCCCCAAGCACTTGCCCCCCAGCATGGATTTCGCCCTTTACAACTTGAATCCAAAATTTGCGATTCTCTCCAAGTTCAGGCTTCCATTGGAGCTCTTGCTTGGGGCGACAAACCCAAAGCTCAACGTCTTGATGGATCTTCAATGCACCACTGGTGTTGGGTGCAACCAAAAGCACTGGATCTCCCATAGCGATCTCTTGAGAAAAATCCTTCTGTTCATAGCTTGGCTTGAGCCCCAGATGTTCTGGTAAAATCCAAATCTGATAGAGATGAGTTCTTTGAAACTGTTCCCCATTGAATTCAGAATGTCGAATACCTGTTCCGGCGGACATTCTTTGCACTTCCCCAGGTCGAATCAGTCCCTCCCCGCCCGTTGAATCCTTGTGGGCTACCGAACCGGAGATCGGATACGTTATGATTTCCATATCGCGATGTCCATGGGTGGAAAACCCTTGCGCAGCTTCAATGCAATCCTCATTGATCACGCAAAGTGAACTGAAATTCCGAAAATTCTCATCAAAATAATCTGCAAAAGAGAACGTATGGAAAGTCTTAAGCCACCCATGATCAAAAAAGCCGCGATCTTTTGATTTTCGAATCTTCATCAGAAAGCCCCCCACAACGAAAAGCAGATTAAATGTAGCTAATGCCCTAGATTCTCATTCCAGGGACCGTCATAGGTTGTAAGTTCATTCTTCTTCAGAGTGAAGACACGTGTTGATATACATCGTAAAAAGTGGCGATCGTGGCTGACAATCATCACCGTACCAGGGAACTTCTGGATCGCATCCAAAAGAACTTCACGAGACTGAATGTCGAGGTGGTTGGTTGGCTCATCAAGAACCAGAAAATTTACGGGCTTGGCAAGGATGGTTGCAAGCACGACACGGCTCTTTTCTCCGCCCGACAAAACGGAGATACGTTTTTCCACCTCATCACCAGAAAACTTAAACGCCCCAAGAAGATTTCGAATGACTCCCAAATTGGTGTTGGGCATATGCCTTTGAACTTCCTCAATGATCGTACTTTGAGGATCTAAGATATCCAGAGAGTTCTGACTGAAGTAACCATAATCAATGCTTGCTCCAATGACCACACGGCCATCGGTGGCCGGTGTCTGACCGGTGATCACCTTAAGAAGTGTGGACTTCCCAGCACCATTTTCTCCAACTACGGCCACGCGATCCAGCCGTTTCACCAGAGCTGTCACATTGGAAAAGACCAACTTTTCAGAACCATTTGGAAGGCTCCACACCTTTTTGAGGTTTTCCATGCGTACAACCTCGTCACCACCACGCGGTGGCACGGGCCACTGAAAGGCGATCGCCTTCTCCTCTCTGGGAACCTCAATGAGATCGATCTTCTCAATTTTCTTCACTCGAGATTGCACTTGAGCTGCATGAGAGGCTCGAGCAGCAAAACGGGCTATGAACTCGCGCTCCTTCTCAAGCATATCCTCTTGTCGTTTCGCCGCAGCAATGAGCTGCGTTCGACGAACCTCGCGCTCCTTCTCGTAGAAGTCATAATTCCCAGAATAGGTCGTCACTGTTTGGTTGGCCACTTCAACGATCTTGCCAACAATCCGATTCATGAAATCCCGATCGTGACAGGTCATAAGAACAGCGCCCTTAAACTCTCTAAGCCACCCCTCGAGCCAAATGATCGACTCCATATCGAGATGGTTGGTCGGCTCATCCATCAGCAGCACATCAGGATTCAGAGTGAGAATTTTTGCTAGAGCAATTCTCATCTTCCATCCCCCGCTGAAACTCTCCGTTGGGTCCTGGTGTTGATCAGGGGCAATGCCCAGGCCCGTCAAAATCTCTGCGGCTCTGGATTCAAGATCGTATCCACCGAGCCGCTCAAACTCCGACTGCAACTCGCCATAGAGCTCGAGAGTTTTTTCCATCTCATCTTCCGTCAGCTCTTCAGAGAGCTTCAACTCAGCCTCCTTCAGTTGCTTCTGAACTTGAAAAAAAGATTCATTCACAAGCATCACTTCTTGAAGAGCCGTCCTTCCTTTCATTTCATGAACATCTTGAGAAAAATATCCAACCGTCTGTTTGTCTGAACCAACGATGGTTCCCTCATCGGGTCGGTCCTCGCCAATGATCAGACGAAAAATGGTCGTCTTACCCGCACCATTAGGGCCGACGAGCCCTATCTTCTCACGATCATTGATCTGAAACGAACCGCTCTGAAAGAGCCGCCTATTGCCCGCCTGCTTTGATACATTGGCAAACTGAATCAAAAAGAACCCCTCCAAAAAACAAACATTATGTTACATTCTATCGCAAAGAAGTCCTAGGTGCCAGGCATCTTTTTCGGATTCGCTGCATCCGAAAAAGATGCCTGGCACCTAAAATCTCCGATAGGCGGAGTAGATCAAAGAGCCCTGCAACAGAAATCCGCAAGCAAGAACAAAGAAGGCTCCGCTTTTTAAAAGTGGCACGGCCGATCCCAAAAGTAGAAGGAGCATCCCGGTCGTATGGAGAACAAAATGAATCATCACTTTCTGATCACTGATGAGATCTTTCATCGTGGGAAGAGGTTTAGGAGATGGGCCGTTCAAAGTCGCAGCCATTTGGATCTGCATTTGAGCCGATTGCAAATGAAACCAGATCAGAAATGGAACGATTTTGTAAATCATGGCCGAGACCAATGACACCAGTGCCCCAAACAAAACTGTGAACCCAAAAAGGAGTTCTCCCTTAGGGCCCAACCAGTCCAGGCTATAGGAAATGGGCAAAGCAATGAGAGCAAAACCCAGCGAGAGGCGCCAAAACCAGACCGAAAGATCACGAACCTTTCTCTTTCGTTGCCGTAAGAGGTTCAGTGAGAGAAGGCAAAAGAGGCCGACCAAAAACGTTGAAAGAAGGTGAAAGAGCTTCATCTGTTGAAAGAACCACAGTTCCAGAGTCCCCATGAAAACAACGAGCAAAAGTAAAATGGGAAAGCTTTGACGAAAGAGCTTCGGATAGGGAGGAGTTACAAAAAACATTGGAAGAACTTGAAACGAGACTCCTGCCACAATGGGAAAGACCCAGCCCATGAGAGCCCAGATCCAATGAAGATCTGTTCCTCTAGGTCGAGCCAAAGTGGCCCACCAAGAGGAGATCTCCATCTGGGGAAGATGTCGAAAGGCCAAGAGAACGCCTCCTAAAAGGAGAAAGAGGACCAATCCTACAAGTGAAACACGAAATGCCAAGATGGTCTCGTAAGAGCTCTTAGTTCGAAAGAGCGTCTCTCCAAAAAAGATCAAAAAGGGAAAGAAAAGAAGCGGCGACCAGGGCACGATGGAGAGGTTTTCCTCCAATTTCATAAATGAAAGAAAGAGTGCCACCAAAATAGAAAGTAGGGCCACAAATGTAAAACTTCCAAGAAGGCGCACATGGCGAAACGAAACACCACCCACCACTGGGACCATCTGAAAGAGAGCGCCCGTCATGATCATCAAAACATAGCCAACGACAATGAGGTGAGTGGCGAAGAGCACCACAGGCTCCCAACGACTCTGAGCCTCAGGATAAAAGAGAAGAAGAATGGGTGCAAGGGCTGCAATCCATGGAGCAGATAGAAAATAGCGAAAGGGAACGGAGATGGGCGGCGCCTGTTCCAAGGAAAGTCCCGAAAGGTTCATTCATCGTCCTTAGCGTGCATGGATTGATGTCCATTCACGCAACGAGTGGCAACCAGATCTCCCTCTCTCCAAAAAAGAATCTCACAAAACCCCTCTCGCAGAGCCACAACCCTATGAGAAAACCCAATCGACGAGACCTTTGGAAACAGAGCACATGGTTCTTGACGATGGTACACCACCAGATACTCCCCCGCACTGAGGCTCTGGAGATTGGAAAGAATCTGGGTCAATGGTTCCGGCGCAGGCAGATCACGGACATCAAGCAAGCGCAAAGTCACGAATCCTATTGACGATGTCAGGCTTTTGAGAGGAGAGCACCTGATCGGCCATAGGATAGAGAATCTGCTCCTCTTTGAGATTGTGTTGCTGAATCAGGATCATCAGGGTCTCAGATGCTCCCAAAAAGCGATCCCCTTGAGAATCTTTGAGTGAGTCGTTCATTTGGTTCATAAGATCTCGCATCTGTGCGTGCTCAGATCTCATCACAGCTGTAGGTCCAGAAGTCATGCCTGTGACCTTTTCGATCGCCGGAAAAAGGACCTCCTCTTCACGAGCCAAATGAAGATCCATCAATTTTACAAAGGTCTTGTAGAATGTCTTTGCCTCTTCCCACATCTTTTTTGAAACGAGCTCCTCCACACGAGAAAGATGTTCATCACAAACTCCATGATCCTTCTTCAAAAATGTCTTAATCTCGGTCATTTTTCCTCCTCTTTTTCTTTTTTGCGACTCTGAATCTGCAAAAGTTGAGCGGCCACGCTGATCGCAATCTCCTTAGGCGCATCTCCACCACCCAATGCAAGACCAATAGGTGATGTGACCCGTTGAAACAGATCACGCTCCACCCCTTTGTTCATTAAATTTTGTTGAAACTTAGCCCATTTCGGACGACTTCCAATCAATCCAAGATAGGCAACTGGCACTTTGAGAAAAAATTCGACAATCTCCTCATCCATGCTATGGCTTGGGGTCATAATCACAACATAAGATCGTTCTTGATCCCAGTTCCACTCCGATGCAAACGAGTGCCACGAAGTCTGATGCTTCTCAATTCTCTCCAAAGGATCCGTCCCATTCTTGTGGTCATTTCGATGGATCCAATCCTCTCGATCATCCACCAAGTGGACCCCAAAAGTGGTCCCCGCCATGGTTTGAGCAAGAGCCTGACCTACATGACCTGCACCAAAAATCACAAGATGAGGTTGATCATTGAGCACTTCCAAAAAGACCTCAACTTTCCCGCCACAACACTGCCCCGTGCGCGGACAAAGATCATAACACAAAATTTTGGTTCCACCGAACTTCAGCAGGCGCATGGACTCGGCCAAAACCAGAAGTTCCAATTGACCACCGCCGATCGTCCCAACAAACTCACTCTCACTGACGATCATCATGCGCGCCCCAGGTTTACGGGGAGTCGATCCAATGGTCTTCACAATGGTTGCCATCACAAAGGGGCGGCCACTTTCATAAAGTCTTTGCGTTTCCGCGATCCAACCCCTAGCAAGGTCCATCAAGAAACTCTTGAACCCAAATGAAAATGATCTCTCTTCGATATTTCGGAGAGAAAAAATCCTGCTTTATGGGCGTGATCGACTTTCGCGTCCCCTTTTCGATCTCTGACAGAAATTGGTCTCCAAGTTTGGACTCCTCAAACTTCAATCGAACTGGGTGGGTCTCAACCCCCGTCAGGCAGAGCTGAAGCTCACGCGCCCCATCTTCTCCCCGCACAGCCATTGCAGCACCTGCCGAAGGAAAGTCGAGGGTTTGACGAATTCTCAACTTCTTGTAGCTCCATCGAAACTCCTTCGCACTCTTCAGCGGGACCCGAACTTCCGACAGAAAGGTGGTGGACTTCTTGTTCTCCAATCCCTCATCGGAGTAAATCTCCGACAACGGCTTTACAAGTACTCCATTTGGAGTCTGCAAAACAACCTCTGCCCCATACAAAATCAACAACGGTGCAAGATCCGATATGAACCGCGCCCGACAGACGGGATGCTTATCCCGGGTGGAATTGGGGATGAGATGGCAGACCTCGCCACCCGCCTTAAAGCAGGGATCGTGACAGATACGATTGGTGCTCTCTTGATTGAAGTATTTGCACCGATTGTTCGCCAGGAGATTTCCGCCCACCGTGGCTCTTGAACGAATCGGGTAACTCGCCACTTGACCTGCAGCCTGAGATAAATCTGAAAGATGCTCCCGGATGAGAGGATCTTGTGCCAAGTCTGCAACCCGAGTCAAGGAACCAATGAGAATCGATCGGTCAGAACCACTTCCTTGAAGTTTCACACCCGAAAAACCTCCAAGCCCCTTGAGCGAAACCACCAGATCGATCTGCACCTCTCCTCGTTTGAGCTGCGGCATCAGGTCAGTCCCGCCAGCCAAAAGAGAGACCCTCTTTCGAGTTGCCTCACTCTCTGTTAAGAGATCCATCAACTCGGCCACACTTTGAGGAGATCGATATTCAAATCTTGGGAGAATCATCGACCACCTCCCTTTTGGGACCTGATCGCATCCAAAACCTTCTCCGGAGTGATCGGAAGTGAATGGATGCGAATCCCCACCGCATCGTAAATTGCATTGGCCACAGATGGGTTAAACGGTGCCAGTGCCCCCTCGCCAACTTCTTTGGCTCCAAAGGGTCCTTCGCTCTCATCACTTGGACAAGGAACGATCACCACCTCAGGCATCTCAAATGCTGAAGGAATTTTGTACTCAAGAAATGAGCCATTTTGAACGGCGCCATCTTCATAACGAATCTCTTCCATAAGCACCTGTCCAAGTCCCATGTGAATGGAGCCTTCAAGCTGACCCTCCACCGCCAAGGGATTCAACACCTTTCCACAATCGTGCGCCACGGTCACTCGATCCACCTTCACAAATCCCGTCTTAGGGTCGACAGAGACCTCTGAGATGAAGGCCGAGTAGCTGTAGGCGGGGCTGAGTCCAGCCCCAGCTCCCTTAAAGGATCCTCCCATTTGGGGAGAGATGTAGACTCCTTGAGTTTGCAAAGCCCCTCGTCCATCCAAAGCTCGATGGATCACCTTGAGAAGGTCTAAGCGATCACCACGAGGGGTGACGATCTTTCCTTCAGAAAACTTAAATCCATCTTGTTCATAGTTGGGATTTGGACCCAAGTAAGGATCACCATAACGGGGTGAGCGTCCCCCTTGACGAAAATAGGAGAGATCCCCCTGAGACTCTTCCATCTCCTCTACGGGAGGCTCTGGGATCTCTGCAAGTTCACAGGCTGCCTGAATCAAAACTCTTCGCATCGAGATTGCCGCATTTCGAGCCGCATTTCCCGCCATAAACGTGACCCGTGAGCTGTAACTTCCATAATCAATGGGACAAAGCCTCGTGTCGGCTGAGAAGACCTTCACTTGGGAGATCGGAACTCCAAGAACTTGAGCCGCCATTTGAGCCAGCATGGTGTCACTCCCCTGACCAATGTCAGACGCACCCGAGTAGAGAGTCACTCCACCATCATAATCGATGGTCAACCGAACTGTACTTTGCGGCATCTGATTCCAGTGGATCGGCAGTGCGCTTCCACTGATGAAAAAACCACAGGCCACACCAATTCCTTTTCCATAGGGAAGTTTTTGATACTTCTCCTTCCACTTGGAGGCCTCCATCGCATGGATCAAACCCTGTCGAATCCCCACCGAGGTGATGCGAAACTCATTGGGAGTCTTGCTGTTGGGTTCATGAAAGAGCCTCAAGCGCTCCTCACAGGGATCGAGTTTCAATTGAGTGAACGCTTCATCAAGGAGCACCTCAGAGGCAAACCTGGGATTCACACCTCCATGACCACGCATGGCTCCACACATCGGTTTGTTCGTATAGTATCGATCACAATGAAATGAAAAGTTGGGAATCTGATAAGGACCTTGAAGAAGAACACCGTTGTAGTAAGTCGTGACCACACCGAAACTTCCATATGCACCACCATCAATCATCATGTGACCATCCAGCGCTCGTATCCCCGAATCTCGATTCACACCAAGTTTCATCTTGATGCGCGAGGGGTGACGTCCATGGTGACTGAAGAAGACCTCAACGCGTTCAAAGGTGATTTTCGTGTTGCGCCCTGTTCGAAGTGCAACTTTCGCCGCAATCATTTCATGAGGAAAGGGATCACTCTTTCCTCCAAATCCACCACCCAAAAAGGGCTTCACAACACGAATGCGATGCATGGGGATTTCAAGAACCTCACTGATTGCTCGATGAAGATAGTGGGGCACCTGAGTCGCAGAAAACACGGTGATGTCACCATGGCTCTCCACGCGCACCTGTGTGGCATGAGGTTCAGTGAACCCATGGGTCACAGACGGAAATTCAAAACTCCCTTCAACCACCACATCGGACTCACTAAAGCCCTTTCCCAAATCACCAAATTTCTGCTCCACCGATTTGTGGAGGTTGTTGGACTTGCCCAGCTCGGGATGAATGCGATCGGGACGCTCCTTCATGGACTCTTCAAAACTCAAAGACTCCTGCGTCACTTCATAGTCCACACGAACCAAAGAGAGCGCTTCAAACGCCTCGCGATCACTCTCGGCTGCAATGGCAACCACCGGTTCGCCGACATAACGAACTTGATCTCTCGCCATGGCCGGCTCATCTTTACTGATCGGCAACACACCAAAGGTCTTTTCAAAATCGCTCCCCGTGACAATGGCGCGCACCCCAGAGGCCTTTTTGGCCAAGGTCAGATCTAGAGAGAGAATCTTTGCACTTGCATAGGGAGAGCGTAAGATTCGAATGAAGAGAGGGCGTGGCAAATGAAGATCATCTGTAAACTGCGCGCGTCCCGTGACCTTCTCCACAGCATCGATCAACGGCGTCCGTGTTCCTATCACTTCCATCACTTCGCCCTCACGGATGATTCTTTTGCTGCACGAGCGACCGCCTTTTCAATCTTCACATAACCCGTGCATCGGCAAAGGGTTCCTGACACGCACTCTTTGATCTCTTCCGCTGTTGGGGTCGGATTCTCGTTGAGAAGGTGGACTCCATTTAAAATCATGGCCGGTGTGCAGTAGCCACACTGAAGAGCTCCCTCTTCCACAAAGGCCTTTTGAACTGGATGGAGATTTTCCCCGTGAGCCAAACCCTCAATCGTTGTGATCTCCTGATGTTGCATTTCAAGAGCCAACGTTAAACATGAAAGAGCTGGCTTTCCTCCAACAAGAACTGTGCAGCAGCCACACTCGCCAAGATCACACCCCTTTTTGGTTCCCGTCAGCCCCAACTCCTCACGCAAAAACTCAAGAAGCGTCGTGGAAGGCTCTACGGATCGAGTCACCTCATACCCGTTAACGACCATGGTCACCATTTGATCTCTTTGGTTCATCACCAACTCCTTTGATCTCTTCTCGACTTCGGCCACCCTCACCGCCCTCTCGAGTCGAATTTGTGCAGCTCTACGTTGTTCGCTCGATGAGAGTGGCGATCCCCTGGCCGTGGCCAATGCACATCGAGGCCACACCAAGCCTTTGATCAAGCCTCTCCATATTATGTAACAAAGTCACAATCAACCGAGTTCCAGTTGCCCCTAACGGGTGCCCTAGCGCAATCGCACCTCCACACGGGTTGACCTTATCTTCGGGTATTTCAAGCTGATCCAAACAAGCTAGGGCTTGACTTGCAAAGGCCTCATTGATCTCAAAAAGATCAATCTCCTTCACCGTAAGTTGCTCCTTACTCAAAAGTTTTCGAATGGCCGGGATGGGTCCCAATCCCATGACCAGGGGATCTAAGCCAACGACCGCATAACTTCGAACACGAGCGCGAACCTTCCACCCTTGAGATTGGGCCATCTTCTTGTTCGAAATGAGCGTAAGACTTGCTCCATCACTGATCTGCGAACTGTTGCCGGCCGTCACGGTGCCCCCACTCTCCTTAAAGACCGTCTTCAACGTCGCGAGGGTTTCCAGCGAACTCTCTTTTCGGGGGCCCTGATCCTTGTCCACGAGCTCTCCCCCCACCGACATGGGCACAATCTCCTTAGAAAAGTACCCCTTCTCTTGCGCCAGAACGGCCTTTTCATGACTTCGAAGAGCAAAACGATCCTGTTGATCCCGAGAAATCTTCTCCCGCTCGGCCACCCTCTCTGCGGTTAGCCCCATATTGTTAAATGGAAACTCAAAGCGTCCCATAAGCGCCGGATTGTAATCTGCTTGAGCGGTCATCGGGAGATGGTCCATGTGTTCAACTCCCCCGGCCAAGATCGCATCTCCTCCTCCACCCGACACCGTTTGTGCTGCATAGTTGAGAGCCTGAAGGCTTGAACCGCAAAGACGATTGATCGTCACTCCAGGAACCGACTCCGGGTATTCGGCAAGAAGAGTCGCCAATCGAGCAATGTTCTTACCTTGCTCCATGTGTTGGGCCACACAACCCACATAAACGTCGTCGATCACCTTGGGATCGACTCCTCGGTGAACCATCTCTCGAAGAAGATGAGCCATGAGCTCATCGGCCCGAACATTTCGAAAAGAACCCTTGTCCTTATGAGATTTCCCAATTGGGGTTCTCATGGCCTCCACAATGTAGGCATCCATAAACACCTCTTCTTTTAAAAAACAACCCTCAAATCAAAGGGACAAAATCCCACAACTCTTGCCGCCATCCACATGCAAAATCTGCCCAGTGATGAAATCGGCCCGATCCGAACAGAGAAAGGTCACTGCGGCACTGATGTCTTCAGGCTTTCCAATTCGTCCGCCGGGTTGCATCTGAATCAAACGCTCCCTTGCCTTTTCAGGCATCCCTCGTGTCATTGGGGTGTCAATGGGCCCTGGTGCAACACCATTGACCTGAATCCCATCACGAGCCAACTCCAGTGCCAGTGTTCGAGTCAAACTCACAAGTCCACCTTTGCTCGCAGCGTAGTTGGATTGTCCAATGTTGCCAAGCCAAGATCGTGAGATCATATTCACAATCTTTCCGCTCTTCTGCTCTCGCATCTTTGGAACAACCGCCTGACAACAGAGAAAAGGCCCCTTAAGGTTGACCTCAATCACTCGGTCCCAATCCTCTTCGGTAAGTTTTGTGAGAAACTGATCACGAATGATTCCAGCATTGTTGACCAAAATGTCGATGCGCCCTCTTTGGGAGAGAAGATCAGAGACCACTCCGCCAAGAAAATTTCGATCCAGAATGTCCCCCTCGTAACCCTTCCATTGAGCTAAGCTCCCAAAATGGCTCTCCTTGAACGAGCCAGGTCGGACGTCGACTGCGGCCACAAAGGCCCCAAGCTCCACCATCTGTTGGACGATGGCCGCTCCAATCCCCTGAGCTGCACCCGTGACCAAGGCCACTCGACCCTTTAAATCAATCATATCGCCTCAACCACCATTGCAATTCCCTGTCCGCCGCCAATGCACGCCGAGGCGACACCCCATCTCTTTCCTTGAATCTTCAATGTTCGCAAAAGGGTATGAACCAAACGAAGACCTGTGGCACCAAGAGGATGGCCAATCGCAATGGCTCCACCATTTTGGTTGAGTTTCGATAGATCAAGTTCAAGAGCTTTGGCAACCCCTAAACATTGAGCCCCAAAGGCCTCATTGATCTCAAAGGCATCCACATCCTTAACGCCCATCTTGAGAGCCGAAAGGGCCGACTTGATTGCGGGCACAGGGCCAATCCCCATAAGTTTTGGGTCAACTCCCACAGTTGAGACCGCACGAATCTTACCCATCGGTTGAAGTCCCTGAGAACTTGCCCAAGCCTCACTGGCAACAAGAACGGCGGCAGCTCCATCGACAATCCCTGAGGCCGAACCGGCCGTCGTGGGTCCTGTCTTTGAAAATACAAAGGGAAGCTTCCCAAGCTTCTCCATCGTGGTCGAACGAGGATGTTCATCTTCTTGAAGAGTTTTGGCACCATTGAGCTTAAACTTTCTCGGAGTCAAACCTGAAACCTCAAAAACTCCCTCTTCAATTGCAATGATCTCACCCTTATAGAAACCCTTCTCTTTCGCCGCGAGGTACTTCTCTTGACTCTGAAAGGCAAATCGATCCACTTCATCACGGCTCAAACCATACTTGGCTGCCACGTTGTCCGCAGTCGCCCCCATGGGAACGGCCGCCGTATCATTAAGCGCCTCCCACAAAAGATCAATGTACTCGGGACGTCCTAACGGAAACCCTTGACGTGCATTGAATGAAACCAATGGGAAACGGCTCATCGTATCGGTCCCACATCCCAAAACAAGGTTCGCCTTCTTAAGTGCAATCTGTTCGGCGGCTTGCCCTATCACCTCAATTCCTGAGCCGCAAATGCGCTGAACCAAAGAGGCCGGAGTTTCAAGACGAGTCCCACTGTAAAGCCCAATGTGACGTGGAAGAAAGAAGGCATCGCTGCTTGCCTGACCGATGTTGGAAACAACCACCTGATCAATTTGAGTTGGGTCTACACCACATTTTTTGATCACAGCTCTTGAAGCGGCAATCCCTAAATCCGTGGGAGAAACGGTTGAAAGAGTCCCCGTGTACTTCCCAAAAGGGGTTCTTGCACCCTCCAGCACCACGACACCCTCAAACGTAGATCCCACTCCCTCTTTTGACGAAAATCCCTCAATCTTCATACCCTATCTCCTTTTATAATCCATTTGGAAAACTCTACGACACAACTTACACCACTTTTCATCTGCTCAACCTCTTGGTCACGCGCCAGTGTAAACCGGGCGGGTGCGATCGATGAGACTCTTAAGACCCACATAGGCATCTTGAGTCGCAAAGATCTCCTTGAGTCCTGCGAGTTCCAAGTTCAGCGCTTCATCCAGTGGGAGTGACTCCCCCCGATCCACAAGTTCCATGGATCTTTGAAGCGCAATCGGAGCCTTACTTCGAAGTTGCTTTTCAAACTTCATAAAGAGTGGACTGTTCATCTCCCCTGCAAGTGCTCCCGAAAACGAAGCAAACGCCTCCTCTTCAAACGACCCCCTCTTTGAACCATGCTCGAGCTTCATGGAACCAAGCTCACTCAGCGCCCCCACACGATCCACCAATGCGTCCGCCAAACCATACTGAACTGCTTGAGTTGCAGGAACCATCTTACCTGTTGCAATCATAAACTTTGCTAGACCCTTGCCGATGAGTCGTGAGGCCCGCTGAGTGCCACCCAACCCAGGGTAAATGCCAATGCCCGTCTCAGGAAATGCCATCACAGCTCGCGAAGTCACCCAACGGTATTGACAGGCCAATGCAAGTTCGAGGCCTCCACCAAGCGCCAGGCCATCGATGTAAGCAACTGTGGGTTTTTGAGACTTTGCAATCTTCTTCAAAAACTCCTGCCCGAAATGGGTAAAGTCATAGATGCGTTCAAAGCTCTTCCCCTCAATGTGATCAACAAAGAACTTGATGTCCGCTCCTGCGATGAATGCCTTACCCACACCTGCAAAAATGATCTTTTTGACTCGACTCTCCTTTGAGACCTTTTCAAAATGGAGAGCCAATTGTTTCATCACACTCTCGTTAAGGGCATTCATGCTGTCCGGCCGATTGACCACAATGAAAGCCGAACCCGAATCGTCCCAATAGGAGTAAACCCATTCAAGTTGAATCTCATCGGGACGTTGAAAAAGCTTTGGCAGGGGTCGATCAAACCGTCGAAAGAGCGGCTCAACCAACTTCTCTACATTCTTGACTCCGATCTCACTCATCATCTCAAAAGGACCCTTGACCCACCTGAGTCCAATACGTGCTCCCAAATCTGCATCTGTAGGCGTGGTCACACCCTCAGAGACCATTTCAACCGCCACACCGAGTGCCGCTCCCAAAAGTCGATGAGAGATCGCCTCATCACAAAGAGGATCTCTTTTCGCATCACCTGATTCAATCTCCCAAGGCCCCTTGGAAGCCTGTTCCTTCAAACGCCCGGCAGCCCTGTAAAAGGGGCCAAGATTCTCGGCCAACCCTTCGGCCGCATGATAGGCAATTGGGACTCCCGTTGCATTCATCAATGCAAATGGCCCCATCCCAATCTTAAAGGTCTCACAGGCGACTTCATCAATTCGTTTCATACTCCCCACACCCTCTTCGTAGAGACGAACAGCCTCATTCAACCAAGGTACGAAGAATCGATTGACGGCAAAACCAGGTGCATCTTGAACCACAATGGGAAGTTTGCCGTAGAAACTGTAAAAATCACGAACCGTGGTCACAACTGATTTGGGTGTGCGCTCTCCCCCAATGACTTCAACGAGCTTATTTTTAGCTGCGTGATAAAAATAGTGGACTCCCAAAAACCTCTCTGGATGTTTGAGATCGGAACCTAGATCAGAAAGAGAAAATGATGAGGTGTTGGTGGCCAACAGAGTCTCTTTCGGCACCACCTTTTCAAGCTCTCCGAAAAGAGTCTTCTTTACACCAAGATCTTCAAAGACTGCCTCCACAATAAGCTGACAAACCTTAAGATCGCTCAGGGCCAAAGAGGTCCGAAGAGAGCTGGTCATCTTCTCACGATCTTCAGCACGAATGACTTTACGATCTTCAGCCTCTTTGAGACTGCGCTCAATGAGCTCACGACCACGGGAGATCCCCTTTTCATTTTGATCCACCAACCAGACCTCAAGCCCCTTCATCAGAAAGTGCTGGGCAATGGCCGCCCCCATGGTACCAGCTCCAACGACGCCCACAATCCGGATATCTTGACTTTTCATGACTGTTTCCTTTCTGAGACGTAACTCTCCATCGCCAAACTCTTTTCCAAATTCTTAATCAAATAGTAGGCTGTCTGAATAACCGGGACCTCAAGCCCCTTCGCCTCAGCATATTGAAATAGCTTGCCACAATGAAATTCATTCTCCGTCAAATTATGATTTTCGATGTCAATCAACATAGAGGGCTTATGATTGCCTCCCTTGGAGAGATAACCCATCGCCAGTTCAAAAAAACCATCCAACTGAAAACCCAGCTTTTCGCCAATTTGAATCGCTTCTCGTACGATTTGCTTTACCATACGCACAAGCTCCGGCTCAGACATCACCTGATGCATCGTCATTCGGGTCAAAGCACAAACGGTCCCAAGTGATGAATTCAATATTGCTTTTTTAAAGACCTCTTCCTTGTAGTTCTCTACAAGCTTGGTGGAGATCCCTGCCTCATTCATCTCAGCGGCAATCCTTTCATCAAAGGGATGGCACCTCTCTCTTCGAGAGAGAAAGTGGTCAAAGCAAAAGCTCACAAAGACCTCAGAGACATCCACATAGTTGCAACCAAAATTCAGCACCATTCTCAATGATCGATCGGAAGAGAAAATCTGACCGGTCAACTCTTCAACATCAATTCCATTTTGGCATGAAACAAAGATGGTCTCCTCTTTCGGGTGATAGGCCTTCAACTGTTTAAGAAACGAAAGTGTCGACGAACTCTTAAGGCAAATCAAAATCACATCGGGTCTGGACTCCACAAAGTTCCCTACATCCAATGCAAACTCACTCAACTGAGACGATTTGTTCAGCTCTCCACGAATCACTAGGGGATTTTTTTTGAGATGATCAACCTTGAACTGGTTGGTCTCAAGGATGGTCACCTGGTGGCCAGCATCTTTTAGAAATACCGCAAAGATCGCCCCTACGGGCCCTAATCCCACGATCCCATAATGATTCTTTCTCTCGTTTTCAACCACTCTGCTTCTCCTCTTTTCGCAATGAACATATTTGAACTAAATCCAATGAATCACTCCCCTCTTTATCTTCCCTCATCGCTCAAAGCGATCCAGTAACACCCTTGAGGAACCTTACCACCCTCTTTCAAAAAAGAGATGGCCGCTTGGTAGTTCTTCTCAATGCTCTTTGGGATGAGTTTAAAAGAGGGCGTCAACTCATTCCTATCTATAGAAAGCTCTGTGTCCACAAGAAGAGCCTTAGAAATTCTCTCAAACTTGACAGGAGTTTCCTGATTGATCCGACGAAGGCATTCAGACAGACACTTTGAATACTCTGGAACCGATCCCGGGCAGTGGCAAGCACCAAAGGCACTGGACTGGTCAGACCCACGAGCCTGAAAAAGTTCATGACTGGGAAAGAAAAGTGCCACGGGTTCAGGAAGTCCACTCCCAAAAACGTAGGCAAACTTAATAAAGTGACACCCCTTTTGAAGTCGCAGTTCAATTCCAGAAGGAAAAACCTTCTCTCCGTTGGTCAGCTTAAAAACGCGATCTTTCCTGGAGACGATCTTAACTCCCTGATCTGTAATCTCACCCACATCTCCTGTATGAAGCCATCCATCTGGTGAGAGAACCTCGCGGGTCGATCTCTCATTCTTGAAGTATCCTCTCATGACGTTGGGGCCTCGAACCAAGATCTCGTCCTCATCTCCAAGGGCCACCTCCACACCAGGAATGGGAAACCCCACGATCCCAGGCGTGCGCGTGAGAGAAAAGTCTGTGAGCGTGCAACATGGAGAGGTCTCCGTCAAACCCCATCCCTCGATCACAGGAACCTCACGACAGCGAAAGACCTCCGAAACGTTGAGCGAAAGTGGAGCAGCTGCCGTAAAGACAAACTTCAAATCACTATGAAAGAAGCACTTCTCATATCGCTCGTTGACGAGGACTCGATTTACAATCTCTTGATACACTTTCGGAACACTGAAATAGATGTGAGGCCGAACTTCATGAAAATTTTCAAAGAGCCGTTCAATATCTCTTCCCCAGGAATCATCAATGGCAAGGCATCCTCCAGAGTGAAGAACCAAAAATCTCTCAAAGAGCCCACCAAAACTGTGGTGCCATGGAAGATAGCAAAGAAACCTCATGCCAACTTGAGGTTTCCACAAGATCTCAAGTGCCTTTTGCTGAGATAAGATATTTCGATGAGTCAGCATCACCCCTTTGGGCAAATTGGTGGTCCCTGAGGTGAACATGATCATGGCCAAGCTCTCACTCTCGACCTCTCCAATCTGATGCAACACAGACGTTGGATCATAGATTGTTTGAATGGCATGATCCAAAGAGTTTTGAACCGTGCTCCCCTCTAGAACCAAAATCTCCTTTGGCCACACACTCTTTGGCAAGCTCCCTAGCTTCTCCTCACTCTCCACAACGAGAGCCACAACTTCAGAAAATGAGAGCAACTCCCCTAACACATCGCCCTTGTAACCCACAAAGATCGGAACACTGACGGCCCCCATGGACATGACGGCCATCTCCGAAACCAGTCGCTTGTAGGAATTGGAAGTTACAAAAGCAACACGTGAACCACGAGCAACTCCAATTTTCGCGAAGTAGGCGATCATATGAAAAATATCATCTGTCAATTGATCCCAACTCCAATACCGATAAGTTGCTCCATCCCTCTGAGCAAAGGCAAATTGACGGCCAATGTTGGATCGATGGTCCAAGAATATCGATCCAATGTTCTTTCGACTCTCCCCCAAAGAGACATTTGATTTCAAATGAGATCTCAAATTCATAGATGAGACTCCCGGTCTAAATTGCGTTTACCCCACTCATCTGCAATCCTTTGAATCGATTCAGCAGAGATCGCCAAAGGTTGTGCGCCAAAGAATCCCGTCACTGCGGTACAGAAAATCTCCCCAATAAGTTCTGAAGGTTCCCCATGAACGCGTTGGTCATACCAGGTGAAGGTCCAATTCACCATCCCAAAGAGCAGATAGCACTTTCGTGTCAACTCCCTCTTAAGAAGTTTTTTCCCCGTGGAGGTAAGATAGAGTTCATCCACAATCTTCTCTCCAAGATGAAAATAACGATTCTTAATGGCCCGAATGGTGCGACTGCGCTGAGGATCCATCTCGTGGGTCCCCATCATCATCACCTTCATCTCATCACGATGTCTCATAAAGTAGTGCAGGTGGTTGTAAATGAGTAGGTAAAGCTGCTCAATGGGACTCTTAAACTCTTCCAACAAGGACTCAAGTGATTTGATGATCGCCGAAAAGCCCCTGTAGTTAATGAGGTAGAGGAGCTCCTCTTTGTCTTTGAAGTAGTTGTAGAGTCCAGAGAGGCTGTATTGGGTTTCACGTGCCAAATCGCGCATGCTTGTTCCATGATAACCCCGACGAGCCATCAAATGGCTCGATCTGCGCAAAATTTCCTCAAGTCCCTCTTTCAGCTCCACCTCTCGATCACTCCCCTCCATCGCTCACATCGACTCTTCGGCCTATTTTTGCCCGCCACCTGAGTTGGCTCTGCACCGCTGAGTGCCTCCCTCTCCTCGTGGTTCAACCACTAGCTGTTGCTCCACTTAGGATCGCGCTTTTCAATGAAGGCTCCAATCCCCTCAACGGCATCACGAGTTGACATGAGATCCTCCAAATAGAGTCTTTCCAAACCGCCAATCTTTGTTTGATAATTCTCCAAAGTTGCGCGCCGTGAAGCCCGGTGAGCCATCCTCAGCGAACTTGCACTCTTGGATTTCAAACATTGTGTGAAAAACTGGTCCACATCTGCATCGAGTGAACCAGTTGGACTCACCTTATTGATCAATTTCAGAAATGCCGGATGTTCTTGCCCCATCTGCTCGCCCGTCAAGGTCAACTCACAGGCATGAGCCTCACCCACGCGTGCAGGTAGAAGCAGAGCCGCAACGGGAGGAAAGACTCCCAACTTGATCTCAGGAACTGCAAACTTCGCCTTCTCGTCCACCATCAAAAATGTGGTGGCCAGCGCAAGTTCAAAGGCCCCACCAAGACACAGGCCTCGGACCTTGCAAAGTGTCGGTATCTCTGTGGCAAGAACCTTCTCAATGAACTGATGAAAGCGCGGGAGCATCTCCCCAACTTGACCAGGCTGGTGCTCCTCAACACTTGCCCCAAAACTGAAGTGCTTCCCTTCAGAGGAGATCACAATCAACTTCTTTCTCGAGTCTCTGTGTAAAAGGTCGATTGCTTCTGAGATCTCACCCATCATCTGACAGGTCAGGACGTTGGCCGGAGGAGTTGCCAAAAGGATCTCTCCCAATTCCCCGTCATCTTTTTCTATAATCTTGATCGTCTTCATCTTCCTCTACCCCTTCGGCATGATCTCCTTAATCAACTCATCATTCCACGGATGAGCCTGCCCAAGCGCTCGTCGAAGTTTAAGAAAATCCACTTCACGATTGTGCTTTGGTCCCTCATTAAAGGCTCGAAAACCAGCTCGTGCTTCGGTCATCATGTTCAAAGCCAACCATGAGCGGTTGGTCTCGCAATTTTGCTGCCAATGCTCCAACTTCTTTTTTCGAAGCGACTCAATTGTTTTGATCAAACAGTCGGGCATTGTGAGTGCCAAGCGGTAGCACCACTCATTGACTTTCTCATCAAGCATCGACATATCGACCGTGCACTGAGCGGCCACCTGTTTGGCCTCATCTTTTGCGGCTCCCTCTTTCATCGTACCAAAAATGGGACGCCCCCACTGATCGTACTCATGAAGATTGACATAGGGGTTTGCAATGTATTCGCCCTTCTTGTTTTTCATGACAGGAACGATGTCGTTGAGAAGACCAATGCGCATCGCCTCATGGGCCGACCACTGCTCGCAAAGTGTGCACGATTTCATAGCGTGACCAAACCCCACATAGAGGTGAAGAAAATCTGTGGACCCCCCATCAGGTGCCGATCCGTGTTTGGGACCTGCTTGGCCAAATCGAGCCGTGTCGGCCGCAACAGAAAAGTCACAAGCCATTCCAATTTCTTGACCACCACCCACACGCAAACCATTCACCCGATTGATCACAGGTTTGTCGCAAAGAAGAATGGTCGTGACCATATCATTAAAGAGCCTCATGTACTGCTTGTACTCTTGAGGGTTCCCTGCATAGTACTCTGCATACTCCTTGGTGTTTCCACCTGTGCAGAAGGCCTTATCTCCAACTGCGGTGAAGACCACAGCTACGGCCGATCGGTCACAGGAAGCCTGTCGAAAGGCCAAAATGATCTCCTTCACTGCAGCCGTCGTATAGGAGTTGTACTGAGTCGGGTTGTTCAACCAAATCCAGTAGTTGCAAAGCCCTTCAACCTTCTCCCCTTTGTCGTTTTTAAGGGGGCGCTTCTCCACAATGATCTCTTTGTACTCAACCTTCTCAACCAAATCGTGATTCTTCATTCTTTAGTTCTCCTTCTTTATTCCTGCCTCTCTGCTTTAACACAAACACCCATTTCGATCGACATGGCCTCCATCAATTCCTCTCAATCCTCATCTCACTTGGGAACCAAGATGGCTCTCTGACCAAGCTTATGGGATTGAGCCAACTTGATCACCTCATTGATTGAGTCGAGCGGATACTCCTTAATGTTTTCTCGAAGTGAGACCTCACCCTGAACCACCTTTTGGACCACTTCGGGATAATATCCCGGTCTGCAGCCCCAATTTCCAAAGAGGGTGGCATCAAAGGCCATAAGGTTGCTCAATCTCACATTGAGTTTGTCCATAGTAAAACCGATGAAACCAACTGTTCCTGCAAAACTCAAAAGCGAAAAGGCGGTCTCTTGCCCAGAAGCCGTACCACTCATCTCAAAGACTTTCCACGCGTGGCGTGGCCAACCCTTCTCTTTCACAATGTTGCGAATGGCATTTTTAACGCCCTTTTCATCCTGACCCTTCACATTGAAGGTCGCATGGGCGCCCTGCTCAGAAGCAAGCCCCAGCTTTTGATCATCGATGTCCAGGGCAATGATCTTTGCCCCAAGGCTCTTGGCATGCTGAACCATGTAGATTCCAATTCCACCAACGCCAATCACGATGGCCACCTCTCCCGCCTTAAGATCGGCTCGGACCACCGACTGATAGGGTGTCGTCACGGCATCTGAAATGACAGAAAGTTCTGAGAGCTTGTAGGTACCACGGTTTGGAACAGCACAGAGAAAACGTCCTGGCACCTTGATGTGACTTGCAAATCCACCGTGGAAATCGTTGCCCGGCATCTTCTGATTCTGACATATGTTGTCACGATCCATTTTGCAGAGATCACACTCTCCGCAGGGAAGAACGGCCGGTACAAGCACCTCTTTGCCCATCCAATCTCTCATCAGACTTCCAGTGGCGACCACCTTTCCGCTGATCTCATGACCTAAAATCAATGGAAGCTCCATCTTGGTCTTCACCTGGCCCGTAAAAAAGGTCATGTCCGTATGGCACAGGCCACACCCAGCCACCTCCACGATCACCTGTTCATCGTTGGGTGCCTCGATTGTGTGCTCCTCCCTCACCAAAGGTTGATTGAACTCTTTCAGAAAATAACCATAGCCTTTGATCACACTCATAGAGTCTCCTTCTGTTTGGGCTCGTACTGTGTTTATCAGGGTCTCCCCTTAAAACGAACGTTCGTTCTGTCAGGAGTGGCGATTATAGGAAAGCCTTCCACAAGAGTCAAAAATTGATCTTTTGACAAACTGCGACTACATCTCCATAATGACGCGCCAATGGCTCAGAAAAGAGATCTCTCTCCTCGAAAATCTCAAGAAATGATCGGGACTCACACCGTGCGCGATTCTCTCGAAAAGAACTCCCGTCCATCCTGCAAATCCGTAGGATCCAGTGACGTTTTGACCTCGAAACTCACCTCCACTCCAGTTGTTCTGCTCTGTGGTGGGCAAGGTGCGCGAATGGGCGTGCTCAAGGGGCTCGCAACTCTTCCAGCCCCACGCGGCCACTGCACTCTCCTTGAGCATCAGATCGATGCATTGAACTCTGTTGGCCTCAAAAAGGTGATTTTGGTTCTTGGGCATGGATATGAGGAGTATTTGAAGAGAGTCGCCAATCTCAATGAAGCTGTAGACCACTGGTGCCACTGGTCTTCGTCGTCTTCAACTTCTTCGCTGGAGTTTCAGGTGGTGATCAATCCTCATCCTCAACTTGGCCCCTTTTCTTCACTCCAAAGAGGAATCGCAGGATTGCTCCAAGACCCAACAGGCCCTAAGAATTCATTCATCTCAGATGGGCTCTTTGTTTTGCCCGTAGACCACCCCTCCCCATCACGTGGGGTTTGGCTCCAAATTTCAACTGCAGAGCAAAGTTCTCAAGACAGGCCCACTTTGGTTCGAATTCCCACCTATCACGGCAGGGGCGGCCACCCCATATGGATCCATCCATCCTTTGCCAAGAAGCTCTTGGAAGTTGGCTCCATCCCTCATCGATCCAATGGAGATTCCCTGCGGCTTGATCACCAAATCAGGGCTCTTGAAATCCACCAAGTTGAGCGCGTGGAGTGCCACGATCCTCAAATTCTCATCAACCTCAACAGCCCCGAAGATCTCTCCAAATGGCTGCTGAGCAGTGCCAGGCGCTCCGTCGCGCCAGGCACTCAGTAGCCCTCGGTGCAGATAACGTCGTCCTCGATTCGAACCTCTATCTCTTCCGTAGAATCGCTCCTCCTTAAATAGTCAAGGTACCATACCTTTTGATGGTCCGAAGTGGTCTCTTTATGAAGGAGGGTCAATTCCTCTCTGGTCGATCGACTGTTCACGCGTATTCCATAAAGGCCGGACTCGTCATACAGAGAGGCAAAATTATCCAGTACAATCTCGGCTCTTTCACCTTTTTCTTGTGCAGCCAGTACATCTTCCAAGGACTCACCTTTTAAAACATGGACAAGTTTGAGAACATTGTTTCTAAGATCCACAAAGATCGCATTGAATTCCATATCCTCTCTGGGATCTTCCTTTGCATAGGCATCGTAGAGAGACTTTGAAAGACAGTTGAGTCTCTTATCACTTGGGGCTGCATCCGCCTGCAAAGAAAATCCAAATGAAGCACCCAAAGCGACACTCAAGAGACCCATGGCCGCTCTACTTTTGAAATATCGAATATTTCTTTTCATAAATGACTCCTTTAAGAACGGACGAGGATGGATTCCTTAATAGAAAACTCGCAAGAGAATCTCACCAAGCCCGACGGTGAACATTAGATAGAACATTACCACAATGTGCTAAAAAAGAAATTGCGTGGTGGCCATTTGCAAAGATTACGTAACGGATTACAAAAATGGTCCATTGCGGATCACCGAAGTCTCATCAAGTTCGGCGAGACACCCGGTGATCCTCCCGCCGATGATTTATGCCCAGTGGCTGACGCAAAATAGGGTGTAGCACGATCGAGAACTCCATGATATGCATCAATTTCGACCATAGGGAAAAAGGGAGGGGATTTGTGGGAACGATTCAGGCAACGAAAAAACTTAAGAAGATTCTCCATGACTACTTTTGGGAGTTCTTTCCTCAAGATGGAGGCCCTAAACCCAAAGTTGCTTGGTGCACGAGTGTTGGACCCGCCGAGCTTCTCATTGCGATGGGTTTTAAGGTCTACTATCCCGAAAACCATGGGGCTCTTTTAGGTGCAACTCGCGAAAGTGGAAAGTACATTCCTGTAGCCAACGCTGCAGGCTACTCTCCTGAGATCTGCTCCTACCTCACCTCAGATGTTGGTGCCTACAAAAAGGGAGAGACTCCGTTGACTCAGGCCTACGGGATTCCACATGTCCCCCATCCTGATGTTCTCGTTTACAACACCAATCAATGTCGTGAAGTGCAAGATTGGTTTTCCTACTATGCTCGTGAGTTTAAAGTTCCAGCTCTAGGGATCTTCTCACCTTGGAAGGTTGGCGAGGTCACCTCTGCTGAAGTGCGCTCGGTGGAGGAGCAGTTTCGAAATATGATCCCACAACTAGAATCGATCTCAAAGTGCTCGTTTGATTTGGACCGATTGAAAGAGGTCGTTGGCCTCTCCAAAGAGATGTCCGATCTCTGGTGGGCCTTCTTACAGAAGGCTAGGCATCGACCTTCGCCCATCACCTTCTTTGATGGATGCATCCAGATGGCTCCTGCAGTGGTTCTTCGTGGCACTCCCGTCGCGGTTGACTACTACAAAGAGCTCAACTTAGAGATTGATCGCCACATTGCTGAAAAGAGTTGGGCCATCCCTAAGGAGAGCTATCGTCTCTATTGGGAGGGAATGCCCATTTGGGGACGACTCCGCTTCTTTTCAGACCTACTTACGAGGCACAACACGGTTGCCGTGGCATCGACCTACTGTGACTCGTGGATCTTTGAGTCCTTTGAACGCGAGAGACCCTTTGAAAGCATGGCCCTAGCGTACACTGAAATCTTCATCAACCGAAGCGAAGATGCCAAAGAGAAGATTTTGGAGAAGATGATGAGAGAGTACAGCGTGGACGGGATCATCTATCATGACTCTCGAACTTGTCCCTACAACTCCAACTCTCGTTTTGGAATGCCACAACGACTCACTGAAAAGACTCAAATTCCCAACCTCGTCATTGATGGAGACTTAAGTGACTTGCGATGTTTTTCTGACGAGCAGACCCATACGGCCGTTGAAGCCTTTATTGAACAGCTCCAGGACCACAAGAGGAGGAGACCAGCGTGAACCTCTTTGGTGGAATTGATCTTGGCTCCTCTTTTGCCAAATGTGTGATCATCGATGAATCAGGTCAAATGGTCTCAAATTCGGTGTCTCGTTCGGGGATCGATTTTGCAAGCACAGCCAAAAAGATTTTTGATGACTCTTTGGCTCAAATTCAAAAAGATGCAGATGATGTGCGCGCCGTCGTTGCAACGGGTGTGGGCCGAAACAACTGCGATTTTAAGGTTTTTTCGAAACCTGAAATCGGGGCCTTTGCCAGAGGGAGCTACCATCTTTTCGGAGGACCGTGTGTCGTGATCGATATTGGTGGTCAGGACAACAAGGTCATCAAATTGGATTCCGAAGGCAAGCAGACCTTTTTCAAGATGAATCGCAAGTGCGCCTCTGGGACTGGCAGCTTTCTTGAAGAGATTGCCATGAGACTGGATCTCCCTACAAGTAAGATGAATGAGATGGCTCGACAGACTCACGAGAGCGTCACCATTGGGAGTTTTTGCACTGTCTTTGCAGGCACTGAGATCATCCACCACCTGCGCGCGGGACAAAATACCCACGGCATCATGCGAGGAGTCTATGAGTCGGTCGTCAAACGAGTTCTTGAGATGGCGACCATTGAGGATACGGTCATTCTTACGGGAGGTGCCATCGCCAACAATCCCGTCTTGGTTGAACTCTTTCAGGAGCGGATCTCTCATTCCATCAAGGTCCCCGATCGACCCCAACTGATTGGTGCACTGGGCGCTGCTCTCTATGCAAAGGAATATTGGGAAAACCCAACTGCGGCTGAGAGTCCCTAGTTAGAATTGCTTGGACGATGAACACGAATTTGTGAGGTAATAACGCAAGTGAAGATCTACGAACGAAACATCAACTCGACCGTGCGCAAGACGAGTGACCATGAGCTTGTCGTCTCAACCTCTCTTTTGGACCTCAACCACAGCATGCGGGTCGAACTCAAGATCGATCTCAACCGCAATGTGATCCAGGAGGCCGATGCCGAGATCACAAAGGCTCCGCTTCAGATCTGCTCCTACCCTCTCCAAAAGGTGAAGAGTCTCGTGGGACTCAAAGTTGAACGTGGCATCAATAAGAGACTTGCAGCTCTGGTTGGCGGATCAGAGGGGTGCACCCACCTCTACGAACTGGCACTCAACGCCGTTCGCCTGGCCTTCAACGTAAAGCTTGGTATGCAGTTTGATTGGGACCAATGGACCGCTCGCACCATCCCGGATGACGAGTTCCTTAAGAAGGCTCGCCCAGTTCTTCAGGGAAGCTGCTTCCCCTTTGGACCAAATGGGACCAAGACCGATCAAGAAGATCCGCAAAGCTCCTCAAATCCCTCGAAGAGCCCAAACCATCCATCATCACGTCCGAAGAACGACTCAGGCAGCTCATCCTAGATTCTAGAAACCCTACAACGAATTGATGATTTGCAAGATTGCTGGCCATCTAGAATCGGAGGGGCCAATTTGCCACGCTGTCTTTTAAAGAAGGAGTTATTTCTCACAATCTTTTATGAATTTTTTGTAGAATTCCCGTGATTGTACGTCAATAAGGCGATCGACAATCTTTTCAAAGATGTTAGCTCCCTTCGATGTCGTTAACTCACTGACCATTTTCTGAAAATTGTTAATTTTGGCAGCATCCCATTGCTCAGACACAACTCTTCCCACCGTGACATCGATTGCATTGTGTACATCCACCACCACTTGAGAGAGATCTGAATCGAGTTCAGGATCTTTTTTCAGAAGGCCAATTTCATAAGCACGGCTCGCTTCAACACCTTTGAGCGCAGACTCCACATTGGACTTAAAATCTGCTTTAGAAACTAACGGAAACTCTCTGCCAACTTCGGCCCAATACTTTACCATAGAACCTTTTAAACCATCAAATTTACCTTCATTGTCTTTAAGAATGACGGTCGCAGACTCAACATTTGAAAAGCGGAGCAATCCCGCAACGACTTCAATTTCGTTCTCAACTCTAGACTCTTTTACTACCGAACGAAGCACCTCTATGACAGCGTTTTCATGATTCTTCCTTAACATTTCTTGAAGCTTCGTCATCCCTTCTTTGGTCAGCGTCATCCCAGCTTCATCTTTCAACGTTTCGTCCAATTCAGATATTTTAGGCCTATTCGCCCTGACCTTGCGCTTGATTTCCTCCGTCAACGTTTTCCCAAAGACTCTATTTTTAGATTTAGGCGCAGAAGTCCCCGCAGCAAGCAGGTAGGTTGCTGGCGCTAAAGTCCCAAGGACCAACAAAGACAAGAACGTTACGGTGCGTGCAAATACTTTTTTCATCTCATCCACCTTATTTTAGCTGAACATCAACGGCTCTTCACCTTCCACGCCAATATTGAATTCCCTTGCTCTTGCGAAAAGTGGGCCAAACTCAAAATCATGTTGTTTTAGACCATTAGGCTACCCCAAACTGGCCTTGAATCGGAAAAGGTTGGCATTCGCCCTGACGAACTTTCGATCACTTGCTGACAAAAATGGATACCTCATCTAGCAAGAAATCCAGTTGGATCGAGGCAAAATACGGATCTGTGAAAACATTAGGACTAGGCGAGTTTGGATTTGAGCCACTCCATGGTTTTGCGAGCTGCACGAGAATGGGTACGGCCTGAAACTGAGGCCAGGCTGATGACGTTCACAAGAGGTGGAGTCTCCGTCGGAAACCGATCGAAATGAGCACCTCCGCTCTCTTCAAGGCGGTTGACCAAGTGGCGAGGCAGGATCCCCCACCCCATCCCACATTGAATCATTCGCGCCACCCCTTGAACATCCATCACGTAGGCCCTTACATCCAATTGGAATGATGAAGAATCATAGTGATGGGAGAACCATTTTCGCAAAATCGATTCGTTCTCTTCGTAATCTACAAAATGTTGCGATTCAAAATCGGCCTTACTCCACTTTCGACGCTGAGAAAAGGTGCCCTTAGGGGCACAGAGATCCAAGATCTCTTCGTAGACCTTCTCCTTTTCGATTTTCGTGTCCATGGCGAATGTATCCACGAAAGCAAAATCGACTCCCCCATCAAGGAGCATCTCATTGAGAACGCTTGCAAACTCCAGTCTCAATCGAAAGTGAACCTTGGGATGCTCCTTAGAAAGCTCACAGAGGGCCGGAATGATGATGTTGTTCCCAAATTCCACCGGCACCCCGATGGTCACAAGTCCAGCGATCTCATCTTCGGTACCTGTAATGTGAGCAAGAGCGCGCTCAATATCAATAAGCCCCTTCGAACACTGATCATAGAGCTCACTTGCGTGACTTGTGGGAACCAGTTTGTGTTTGATCCGATCAAAGAGAATGACTCCCAGATTTTCTTCGAGAGACCGAACGTGCTGGCTCACTCCCGACTGGGTGAGGTGAAGCTCGTTGGCCGCAACCGTCATGCTCCTTGTTCGATAGACACATTCAAAGACCCGAAGGTGATTGAGGTTAAGTCGATCAATGATCATGGCCATCCCCCCTCTTCTTTAAAATCCGGATCTGAAATAGCATACCACCTTACTGGTGGACCTCCAAGCGGGCTAAAATCTAGATCCTTATTCAAAGATTTGCCTTACCATTTTCACCTCAACGTGCTGAAATGGCTGATGTTGACACAAGCACAAGGAGGAGCTTTCCAATTGGCTGTGCACCATCATCACCACTGCGACCATAAGCATGACTCCCAGCGAAACATCGGCATTGCATTTGCGACGAACCTTTCGTTTGGAATCTTGGAGTTTGTAGGCGGTATTTTTGCTGGAAGTCTTGCCATTCTTGCCGATGCTGTGCACGACCTAGGCGACTCACTGACCCTTGCTTTGGCCTGGTATTTGGAACGCCTTTCCGTGCGTGCTGGTGATGGCAAATTCACCTACGGGTATCGACGCTTCTCCCTTCTCTCGTCGATCATCAGCGCCATCGTCATCATTGGGGGCTCCCTTGTGGTGCTCGTCCTTACTCTCCAACGCTTTCAGGAGCCCAGAGAGCCCAATGAACCTGCGATGATGGTCTTTGCCCTCATCGGAATTGTGGCCAATGGGTTTGCGGCGCTTCGACTCTCTTCCGGGAAGACACAAAACGAAAGAATCTTAGTTTGGCACCTTTTAGAGGACCTATTGGGCTGGGGCGTCGTCCTGATCGGATCGATCGTCATCTATTTTACCGGCTGGAGCTGGGTTGATCCCGCTATGGCCGTTGGGATCTCACTCTTTATCATCTGGAATGTGATGAAACAGCTCCGGTACTCTCTCTTCCTCTTTCTGCAGGGTTCTCCGCACGATTTTGATCAGACAAAGTTTCAAAAGGAAGTCGAAGATCTTCAAGGTGTCGTTGATCTTCACGAATGTCATGTTTGGTCCTTGGACGGCGTCAACAACATTCTCTCTTGCCATATCACCACGACTCCTCTTCTCTCATCTTCTGAGATCTTGGCCCTCAAGGAGCAGATTCGCAAGATCGTGGCCACCTACGGTCAGTTTCACATTACAATAGAGGTTGAGGAGCAGGGTCACCCCTGCAGTGATCGGTGCAATTGATTCAAATCTGTATCAGCTTGATGCGCAGGATCTTTTTTTCCGCTCTGTAGCATTGTGATAACATGAGTCATCTCAACCTCTTAGAGCGTCTCAGTTGGAACCATTCGCCCAACTTCACGTGTGATTTCAATTGGTTGACTCGGGTTTGGAGTTCTCGCCCGTCAAAGGTATGATCTTCTTATTGAGATTGTATAGATTTCTTCACTAATCCCAGTACGTATCTTGCCCTACTTCTGAATATCTCATGAAAAAGGATCCGGCGTGCTCTTTCAAAAAGGGGGCTAGCGACGGGTGCTGAAACAAGAGTTTGGTGAAACTTAGGAACGTCACTCGATCATGAAGACTCTTTTGACTTGGGAGTAAGACTATGAGGCTTGGACGTTGGACATTGAACCTTTTGATGGGCGGATCCCTCTTTGCGGCAGGCTGTGGCCAGGAATCTACACCCTCCTTCTCGATTCTGCCGGAAGTTGATAGCTATAAGCAGGAGGCGACGGACTTTAGTCCCAAGATTGACATTCTCTGGGTGATCGACAATTCAGGCTCCATGAAAACCTCTCAAGACAACGTTGCTGCCAATTTTGATTCCTTCATTTCAACATTTCAAGACAAGGGGTTTGACTTCCAAATGGCAGTCATCACAACGGATGCCTACCGAACTCTCTTTGGCGGTGACCCAACCTTAAGTCAGTTTCGTGACGGTACAGATGAAACATCTCACACAGGAGTCCGTATCATCAATCGACTCACACCCAACCTCAAGGAGACCTTTCTCGTAAATATGCTCCAAGGCACTGCGGGAAATGGAGATGAACGTGCCTTTCAGAGTCTCAAAACCTCACTGGAGGACCCTTCCAATGACGGCTTTTTGCGAGACGATGCCTTTCTTGCCGTCATCATTGTCAGTGATGAGGATGACTTCTCTCATGATGAAAAGAGCTACATTGGTGGCCAATACACCAACCCTGCCCTTCACCCAGTTCAAGACTATGTTGATTTCCTAAGTGGGCTCAAGAGTGCCTCAACGGCAGCTCAAAAACTCTCTGTCTCGGCAATTGCCATTTGGGATGAGGAGTGCCGAGCTGCTTTGAACGATGCATGGCCCGGTCGACGCATTGGGGTGCGCTATGAGGAGATTGTAGATTTAACTTCCGGTATAAAAGGCAGTCTTTGCGGTGATTTCTCGGTATCTCTTCAAGATATTTCTCAAAATATCATCCAACTCTCGACTCAGTTCTATCTCACTCGTGAACCCATACTTGACTCCATTCGGGTCTCCATCAACGGAAATGACATTGCGCAGGATGAAGTCAATGGGTGGACCTATGACGCCAACAACATGAGCATCATTTTTCATGGGGCAAGCATTCCACCTCAAGGAGCGACGATCTCGATCAATTACGACCCTGTCACCATTGTACTGTGAGCTCTTTTTTCTCGCATTGATTCCTCCCTTATAGGTATAATGAGAGGGTGGAATTTCAGAAAACAAAGGTTCGTTTGACTGTCACATTGATCGTCTCCTTCGTCCTTGGTGTCGGCGTGGGTGCTCTCTCCTATTTTAAATTTTCCCCGTGGAACGATGAACACCCAAAGCCAGAATTGTACATCATCTCCTCTGGCCCTCTACTTCAGCCCGACCTGATGGACCTTTTGGAGAGATCGCTTGGGGTTAAGCTCAAGGTGGTCGTGGCCGCAACCACAGGTGAATTTCTTGCCTATGTTCAGCGCGATCTTGAAAAGGTGGACCTTTTGGTCCCAAAGAGCAGTGAAATTGAACCCCTTGCAAACCAGAATTTGCTCGCACCAATCGATCTGAATCGAATTCCCAACCACAAAAACATCTCACCCGATTTTAGAAGCGAGACTCTTCTTCTACTTGATTCTTCCAATTCATCGCGTTTGATTCCTTTGCAGTGGGGATTTGCCGGCATTCTCTATGATCGCACCAAAATTTCTCAACCGATTCGCTCGTGGAACGATCTTTGGGAGCAGCCTGAACTGCTCAAGAAGATTGCGATTTCAACCCATCCTGAAGAGATTTTTGGCTTTCTGAGTCTTCCCTTAGAGCTTGGAAACCTTAAGGCAAATGCAAAACAGCCAAAGGACCCTCATGAAAATGCCCTGGATCAACTCCTTGAACGGGTCTTGGTGGAACCCGACCCCCTTGCCAAGCTTTCATCCGGGGAGGTCTATGCAGTTCAAACCACCAACGGAAAGGCTGCGCAACTTGCAGATCGATTTCAGTTTGCCATCCCAGAAGACCGCGTCTCTCTTTGGGTCCAGTCGGTTGCGATGACTCCTAAGGGTGCCATGACCCCTGCGGTCTATGATCTTATCAACATGCTCCTTGACGAAAAAAATGCAAGACTTCTTGTTGCACTCAACCAAGAGGCCACCACCAATGAACTCCTCAACGACGACTCGATTTCTGAGTTTCAAAAGGCCCGTTATTTACGAAAAATTCCACTACCTGCAATGAACCTAGTCTCTTTTCGCGGCAAAGTAGGGCTTGCATGGGAGAGTCTCATTCGTGCTCGCATCCACCAAAGGCAGGCAAGCCTTTAGTTCAGGCACTCTTTAGTGCGCGAGGTGGTCACCTAAATTGTATGAATGGAGATGGTTTGAGAGGCAGAAAGCTCATTGGTATGATCGCCAAGATTGTCATCAATTCCGATCAGTTCGACCTCTAAAAAGTAGTCCATCTGTTCAGCCATACTTCCAGGTAACACCTCAATGAAGAATTGAAATTTTCCGCTTCGACACTTCTCTTTGTAATTCCCAGTGGAATAACCAATCACCTGCGATGTGGCTGCATCCACAACATACCACTGAATTCGATTGTCCTGAAATTCCCCATCATCACAGACACCTTTGACCTGAATTTGAAATCCAGTTTCAAGGGAGTCCCGACTGACTGTCAGGTCATTGGTTGAGGTCAGCTGAAGAGATAAAAAGTCATCATCTCCCCCGTCGCAGCCATCCTCCTCGGTCATACAGCTCGGCAGAGTTGCTTGAGGTTGTCCAGCCCCAAAGGTCGACCCAGTCGGCGCTGAGCAAGCTCCCAAGATGAATAGTGTCAGTGAACCAAAGATTAGAAAAGAAATATTATGTTTCATAACCCTCCCGAGGGACTATGACCCTAAACACTGCACGAACCATTCCATCTGGATTTCTCTAAAAACAGCCGCCCAAGACCAACCTCTGTCCAACTTTTCGACACTCCCGTGACAAAATAGTGCCAGGCACAAAATAGGGAAAATGCAAAACTTTTTCCTATGTCCTCTTATGATACCCAATTCCTCCACCGATAAGAGGATGTGGGAAACACACAAAAACCAGGAGGTTTTATGTCTAAGGACAAAAAGGGTGGATCGGAGAAACCAACCAACGTCATTCCTCTACGGCAAGGCTGCCTTTGCGAGGGATGCAAACGAACTCCCTCACGGGCAGGATTTTGTGATGAGCACTTTGATTGGTTCAAGGCCGGGCTCATTACGAAGGCAGGCCACAAAGCCAAAGATTTTGACAAAAAATATCGAAGTTTTACACACAAGAAAGTCGCATAACTCAAGGAACCACAAGCTTGAAACGAGAGAGCAAAAAGAGCAGTCCCCAATTCGCGCAGCAGGTCCCTTCGGGGGTTTTGCGCGCACTGCTCGATGTGGGGACAGCTCTCTCAGCTGAAAGAAGCATCCCTGCTCTTCTTAATCTCATTTTGGAGAAGTCTCTTGAGCTCACGGGAGCCGATGGGGCCACTCTCCACCTTGTAGAAAAGGTGAAACAAGATACCCTAGGTGGAGCACGACCACCCTATAAGAAGATGTTGCGCTTTTATCGCAATGTGAACAGAAGCAACTACACCGAACTCGCCAATCGACTCATGGAACTGACAAACCATAGCATCGTAGGCTATGTCGCACTTTCTGGCGAATCCTTGCGCATCCGCGACTGCTACGTTTTGGGAGAAAATGCAAAGTTCTCCTTCAATCCTGAGTTTGACCGAGAATCTGGATATCGCACAAAATCGATGCTCGTCGTCCCTATAAAGACGGCCCAGGGCAAGGTTCTTGGGGTCCTTCAGATTGTGAACAAACTTCGTGGTGCTTTCTTAAATGATCATACAACGATCGATTGCGTGAGAATCCCAGAGCGCTACCTCATTGCCTTCTCAGAAGAAGATGATCGATTGGCACAAGCCTTTGCCTCACAGGCAGCGGTGGCTTTAGAAAATGCTCAGTTGACTGAAAATATTGAAAACCTCTTTGAGAGTTTTGTTCGCGCCTCCATCAGCGCCATTGAAACACGGGACCCAACCACGAGTGGTCACAGCGACCGCGTGGCACGAATGACCGTGGAATTTTCAAATATTGTGAGCCGAATCAATCTCGGACCCCTCAGCAACATTGAATTCTCAGACCAGCAGATCCGAGAGATTCGATACGCTGCACTTCTGCATGATTTTGGAAAGATCGGAGTGCAAGAAAGAGTGCTTCTTAAAGCTCAAAAGCTCTATCCTCATGAACTTGAGACAGTTCTCCTAAGACTCGACAATCTTCAAAGCCGCTTTGAATCCTACCAATGGCGCCAAGTTGCAGAGCGAATTGCTGCGGACTCCGTCGAATCCAAACAGATCGTCTCCTACCAAGCTCTCCTTGGCGAAACGCTGATCAAAATTGACCAGTTTCTACGCCAGATCAAGCAGATTCGAAACAGCATTTTGCAAGCCAACGAGTCCCAAGTGCTCAGTGCAGACCTTGACATAGCCTCCCTTATGCTCAAAATCGAGAAACTCTCAAGGGACCTCGGCCAGACCGTACTGAATCCCATGGAGATGAAGAACCTCTCAATCCCGCAAGGAACACTTAATTTAGATGAACGACGTGAAATTGAATCTCACGTCTCTCACACTTTTAGTTTTCTTAAGCAGATTGCATGGACCGAAGATCTCTCACAAGTTCCTGAAATAGCCCATGCCCATCACGAAAAACTCGATGGTACAGGTTATCCACGACGCTTGATTGCAGACCAAATTCCGATTCAATCTCGAATGATGACCATTGTCGACATCTACGACGCCCTCACCGCCATGGATCGACCTTACAAGAGCGCCGTATCGGTGGATCGTGCACTTGACATTCTTCACCTTGAAATGGAACAGGGAAAACTTGATCGTGAACTTCTGCGCATCTTCACAGAATCCAAAATCTACCGAGTGACCCAAGAAGAGATCTCCAGAGGGCGTAAACGCGCCGCTTAATGTCAGCCCATTAAATAAAATTAATCTTTTGTTCATCTTGTTTTCATCTTCATTTGATACAAGTTTCTGCAGAAGAGAATGGCGATCTGCTGATCTCTTCTCTCTCCTGCCGAACTTTCCTATCTCTCTTATCTGTCCGTGTCGGGGGCCGCGAATAACGCGGCCCTTCCTTCCTACCTCATACGAACCAAGATCTGCTTTCAAAAAGAGTTGCAACACCACGAGTTCCAAGTACTCCTATTGTCAATCTCTAGTGCCTGGTGCGAAACCTCATTCTTCTTCCGGTGCAGATTCTTAAACCCTGGGATCATGACCACTTGATTGCCCTTAATAATCTGAGAGACAAGCTCTTTGGCCTCCTTTGCATCTTTGGGTCCTTCAAGATCGGGACGGTAATAGGTGAGGTAGGTTGCATTTCTCAAAAATCGTGAATGCCACCAACAAACTCCTCCATTGAAGAGTCCTCCCATATTCTCGAAGCCCAACTGATTTTCCTGCTTCAAGATCAACTCTTTAAGATAACCATCATTGCTTCGATCCTGACAAAACGCCTGTGCGCTACGAGAAGCCTCGACCGCGTAAACACCGATTCCAGACAATAGAATTAGAAAGGAAACTAGAACTTTCATCTCACACTCCTTGTGATGTCTACGACCCTCAGGTCGATCCGTTACTTCCTGTAGTTCCAATTGCACTTAAGTTGTCTTTGAATCTTGAGCTCGGTCGTGAACTGTGGCTTAAAGAGCGTTCCCACATTGACTCGAGTTGGTTCGAAGACCTCAAGACCAAGCCTTTGGATCGATGTTCCAAGCTTGTCGACTTCCACATGGACTTTGGCCACAAAACCCTTAAGAATGCCAGACTCTGGCGTCGATGTGAAGACAAGAAGTCGCTCCTCTGGGATCGATTCCACCTCACTGCTTCCGGAAACAAGCTCCGAAAGCTGCTTCTGCCAAGTGCGTGTAATATCAAGGTCAAGCTCGGGAACACGGGTCTTCCACTCAGCAAAATAGGAGTGACAATGCAGACCCTCCATCTCTTGCAACTCCATTGCAAGACCCGCCTTGATGTCCTCCACAGTTGGAATGACATTCATTTGCGCAAAAGATGAGTGAGCCAAAGCGCTCATGAAAAACACGAGACTCCAAAAAGAAAACGTCTTTCTGATCATAAATCCTCTCCAAACAACGTGGTAAATGAGTTAACGGAGAGGATGTTACACGACTTCGAATGGAATTACCCAAAAATCTCAATCTACTGAAAATATTTTAAAGGACTGCGTGAATTGTCACTCAAGCGTGGGCCCAGAGCTCCTCGATCTGCTTTTCATCCAGAGTTTCATTGCGCAAAAGTTCCACAACTCCAGATTCAACGAACTTCTGGTGCTTTGCAATCAAACCCTTGGTTGTCTCTTCTGCCCTTACCAGAATTGCCTTGATCTCTTCGTCGATCCGACGGGATGTCTCGTCGCTCATGGACTCTCTTTGAGCTATGGAACCCTCAAGGAATCGATATTGAGGCTGCTCATAGGTCGCAAGCCCCACTTTGGAACTCATTGAATACTGGGTCACCATGGCTCGTGCGATGTTTGTAGCCTTGACCAGATCGTCGCTCGACCCTGTAGAAATTTCACCCAAAAAATGTTGCTCACTGACTCTTCCACCAAGAAGCACCGAAATCTTGCGCTCCAATTCACTTTGAGTGAGAAGAACACGATCCTCCGTAGGCCTCTGCAGAGTGTACCCTAGAGCGCCGATCCCCCGAGGAATGACACTCACCTTTTGGACCCTTTCAAAGCAATTCAGAGCTAGAGCCGCAGCCACATGCCCCATCTCATGGTAGGCCACACGCCTCTTCTCCTCAGGGTTGATCAAGCGATTTCTTCTCTCTGGTCCAGCCACAATTCGTTCGATGGCTTTGACAAAATCCTGCTCGACGACTTCATCGCCCTTTCTTCGTATCGCAACCAAGGCTGCTTCATTGACCAAATTCTCCAGATCGGCTCCAGTAAAACCCGGTGTCATCGAGGCAATCTTATCAAGATCCACACTTCCACTGACTTGAATCTTCTTCACGTGAATGGCCAGGATCCGAGATCTTCCATGGTGCTCGGGTTTGTCGATCAATATCTGACGATCGAACCTCCCCGAACGAAGAAGAGCAGGATCCAAAATCTCAGGACGATTGGTTGCAGCAAGCAAGATGATGCCCGACCGTGAATCAAATCCATCCAACTCCGCCAACAGTTGATTGAGTGTCTGCTCCTTTTCATCGCTCGCACCCGTCAGGTTCATTCCGCTGGCTCTGGATCTGCCGAGAGCATCAAGCTCATCGATGAAGATGATGCAAGGAGAGTGCTTTCGAGCCTGCTCAAACAGATCTCTCACTCGCGCTGCCCCCATCCCCACAAAGAGCTCCACAAACTCAGATCCATTGATGGAGTAAAACAGAACGTTGGCCTCTCCCGCCACCGCTTTCGCTAGAAGCGTCTTTCCCGTCCCAGGGGGGCCCACGAGCAAAACGCCCTTGGGTGCTCGTCCCCCAAGCCGTTCGTACTCTTTGGGGTATTTGAGGAAATCCACAATCTCCTTCAACTCCTCCTTTGCTTCGTCCACACCTGCAACATCATCAAAGGTTGTCTCAATGTCTTTCTCTACATAAACTCGCGCCTTGGACTTACCCACCGGAAGAAGACCCTCACCAAAACCCTTTCCTAATTTCTTAAAGAACATCCTCCACAGAAAAACCATGAAGAGTATTGGGAGCAACCACAAAAAGAACGTGTCCCAAAAGGTTGACTTCGGAACGCCCGTAAATGAGACCCCTTTTGAGGAGAGTCGCTCCACCAAATGGGGATCCTCCACAGGAACGGAAACCACTGTCTTGAGCATACCCGTATCATCTTCGACCTGTGCCTCAATACGGTCCTCAGCAACCAGAGCCCGTTTCACCTGTCCTTGCTCTACAAATTCGATCAGCCGACTGTAATCTACGACTTCACGTTTTGAAATTATGAAGTACTGATAGCCCAGAAACCCAATCCAGATCAAAAAGATGAGGTACCAGGGGTTCCACCCAGGCGTTCCAACGGGAATGGTCTGCTCAAACTTTGTACTTGGCTTCCTTCCCAAGCTCTCTTTACGGTTTGCCTCTTTAGATGCCATCGTGATGGACTTTCGATTTATGAATCTTCATGATTCATGCCTATACCCCTTTTGTCGCTTGGAGGCAAGTCATCCAAAAACTTCCTCTACAAATGAAAAGGGACCCTGCTCTGGGCCCCTTTCTCTAATGAGATGCGAATTTCTGTCTTATCGCCAATTAAGCCGCGACTTGCTTTGCAGATCCCTTTGAGCTGTGACGTATTTCACCACTGATCAACTGCTGCTTGGACCGTCCTGTCATTGCTGTGGCAGCGGCAAAGATCTTCTCAACCATTTCCACATAGTACTGATTTTCTGATTTGGGCTCAAAGATTGAAACACCCGCCTTGTTGCACACATCAGCCCATGTGTATCGAGTGTCCCTCCCGATCGACTGACTGAGATGGTAGAGCTCATTTCCAGGGAGAGTCTGAGGCAACTGAAAGGACTTAATGTTTCTCTCAATAAGTGAATTGACCTCATTCAGACTCTTAGAGGCATGAGAAACCTGATTCGAGTTGGTATGGGTCTCCTTAGAAACATTGGTCACAGTCGAAGCTTCCTTAGAGAGCGACATCGAAGCTTGATGCATGTCATTGGCGCTTTGGGAGTTTCTTGTGGCCATGTCACTGATGCTCACAAACAGATTGGACATCCCATTGACACCGTCGGCAGCCTTAATCAAATTGTCTTTCACAGTATTGATACTACGGCTCATCTCGTCCGATGCTTGAGCGATCTCACGTGTGTCGTTGGTGAGTTTTGTGATGGTAACACCCATCTCTTTGGACTTACCAAGAACGCCCTGACCATCTCCAGCAACTTTTCGTGTCACTTCGGTCGCTTGAGTGGCCTGATCTGCAACATTTCTCACCGCACTTTCAATTGTCTTTGCGTTCTCTGAAACGTTGCGCGCCTCACCGGCCATGTCATGCACACTCTTTGTGACATTCTTCATGGCAACGCTTACTTTTTTGGACGATCCAAGAACATTAGTTGCCTTTGTAGAGACCTCTTTGCTGCTCTCAGAGATCACGTAGATACTCTTATTCACGGATGCCACGGACTGCGCAATCGAGTTGTTTGTGGCGGACTGTTCCTCAACGGCCGAGGCAATGCTGGTTGAAGTCTCATTGATCGTTTCGATGATATCGGAAATTTCACGTACGGCCTTCATCGCTTGATCGGTCATCTCTTGAATCGAATCGGCATTTTCCTTAATGATGTTGGTCTGTTGGCCCGTATCCTTTGCAAGTTGCTTTACTTCATCTGCCACAACCGAAAATCCCTTACCTGCTTCACCCGCACGAGATGCCTCAATGGTTGCGTTGAGCGCCAAGAGAGTGGTTTGATCCGTGATGGATTGAATGAACTTCACAACTTCTCCAATGCGCGAGGCAGCTTCACCAAGATCTGCAATCACTTTGTCTGCGTGAGTTGCAGCATTTCTGGCTTTGGTCGCAACATTTCTTGCATTTTGTGTTGCACGCGAAATCTCTCCAAAGGAGGCTGTCATCTCTTCCACCGCAGCTGAGGCGTTGGCGGTCTCCGTGGAGACCTTTTCTGCCTGACCCGCAATTGAGTTGATCTCGTGAGTCATATTCTCAAGGGACTCAAGCATGTCATCTGTTCGATCGGAACTGTCCTGCGTATCGGTCGAAATGGAATCAATCTTGTTGGACATCGACACAATGGCTTCTGAAACCTTTCGTACCTCATCGAGAGATCGGCTGGAGTTCCCCTCAACCGCAGTGATGTTCTGACTGACCGTATCGATTCCTTTCACCATGGCCTCAACGGTCTTGATGCTTCCTTGAATTGTTTCATAAAATGACTGCATATTCTGAAAAATTTGATCAATGGTTCCGGCAACCTTTTTGACGTGGTCTGCATTGGACTCCATATCCGATGTGATCTGTTGAATGCGCTCAGTGACCCCTTTTGCTGTATGAGCGGCCTCTTTAACTTGAGTTGTGGACTCATCTGTTGCATGAACCAAAGATGAGCTGCAGGCATTCATCTCTTCACAAGCTGAAGCCATGTGAACGGCCTTTGCACCCAACTGTTCCGCATTCCCAAGCAGGCTTGAAGAGACATTGTCCAGATCCCCACACGTATGGGCCAGATCAATCCCACTGTTGCTTAAATCAAGCAGAAGGCCCTGCATATTGACCATCATGTGCTGCAAGGTCCCTGCAATTTGACCCATCTCATCTTTGGATTCAACATGAATGCTCTTGGAAAAGTCACCCTTACCCATCCGCTCAGAGACACCACTGATCGCAGCTACGTTGCTGTTGATCTGATGGATCACAAAATAGGTTAGACCAAGGATAAAGAAGAAGGAGATGCAAAATCCCGTGAGAAGAAACACAAGGGAGTTTTGTGCACTCTGAATGACCCCCTTCATAACCTCAAGGTTGTAATCAAATTCAGAAGTTAGAATCGAGTTGATATCTCCCACAGACTTTGAACTCGTCTCAAAAAATACAGTGGAATCCTTACCATAATTTCCTACATCCGCTTTGTCCATGAGAAGTTCATAGCTCTCATCCACGGTTTTCCAGTGAGCAAGGTTGGGGAAACCTGCAACGGTTTTTGAACTTGCTTCAGAGAGTTTAAGAAGAGGAGATTTCAAGTTGGTCTGAACACCGGTGTAGAGTTGAACAATGGTGTTCTTCTTCTCGCTGGTCAGTGCAGCGTTGGACGCAAAGGCCGCCGACATGTTGGCTCTGAGTTTTCCCATGTTCTCTTTGGCTTCTTCAAGAATACGAAGACTTGCCAGTTCCGCAGTGATCCCAAGATCCTTTGCCAAAGTCGATGTGAAGACGTAGTGGCCTAATAAACTGTAGACTAACCCTGTGTAGTTGGTAAGGTTGATCTTCCCGTCAATCGACTTTGCATCGACCTGGGACCGAAATGCTAAGAGTCTCTCAACATCTTTCTCCATTGCATCGGCACGCTCCACATCCTCCTTTTCCACAAGATTTGGATGAGTCGCCATGAACTCCTTCATTTTATCATCCACTGTTGTTCGTTGACTTTGAAGCTTGGCCTCAATGGCGGCTCCACCAAGAAAGGTGGCCGACATTCCTCGTTCAATCTGAATCTCATTCACAAGAGGATGAACCGTTTTGAGCATCAAGATGTTGGAAGAGAGCCTCTTTCCAAGACTGTACCGGTCATAGCTGTCTTTAAGCGCAAGGGCCGAAACAACTAAGAACGCGATAAAAGGAAGTGCACCAATTAAAAAGATCTTGGTTTTCAACATCCAATTGTTTAGGACTCTCTTAAAATAGCTCATAGTTCACCCTTTCCTCTCTGAATTATAAAAGTCATCGAATGCGCAGGTAGACCCTGCATCCCTATTCAACTCCCTATCGGTAAATCCAATTTAGAATTCAATGAATAGAAAAAAAGATCACGATTTTAAATGTCCCAGTAAATGGTCATAATCCTTCGGCTTTAGCCGGAATTCCTGGCGTTCTTGCATTGTAGTACTATCCTCCGGTAAAAAAGGAGGGTT
>JACTMU010000082.1 GCA_014584465.1 Pseudomonadota bacterium
CACGCGGGGTTATGTCTGGTTATGTGGGGTTATGTTTGGCAGGTCGTGGTGCGGCAAGTACTTGAAATGATTTGCTAAGAATTTCGGGTATTTAGGGGGGTTTGTGAAAATCGGATGCGGTTGTCTGGAGGTGGTGACCGGATTTGAACCGATGTACGCGGTTTTGCAGACCGCTGCCTAACCCCTCGGCCACACCACCTAAATGTCAGATTGTGGCAATTGACGGGGTGGCTCATATTGACTTGTTCAAGGGGGAGAGTCAAAAGGATTTTTTGCGTTCAGAAGAGCTCACCTTTGAGAGATAGAACGGGATAGATGGTCAGCTGTGAGGCCTCTTCCAGGTGGCTGAGCTGGATCGTCGATTCATGGTCCAAGAGTGCAAGAGTATGGGCAACCTTGAGAAGTGCAATGTATCGGCGACGGCTTTGATTGCAGTTTGGGATGAGATTCTTCAGAGTGAAGGAATCAAGTTGTTTCTCTAAGCAGGCTAGATCTGTATGGGTGTGTGGGGTGTTGGCCAAACCCTCCATTCTTAGGCGCTGACGAATGGAATCAACGTGCGATTTTATCTCACTGAGTGAAGTGAGTTTTTGGGTGGCTTGAGTCGGGTTTTGCCAAGTGTGACTGAGTGCTACAATGTGGAAGCGATCGAGAATGGGGCCTGAGAGGCGTTCGAGATAACGTCTGCGTCGGTTGAGTTGGCACCGACATCGATGGGTTTGAGTTGGAACATAGTCGCCACAGGGGCAGAGATTGGTCGTTGCAACAAGAATAACTTCGGCCGGTAGGTTTTCAAGATGGCCTGCGCGTCGGATTGTGATCCTACCTGCTTCAACTGGCTCGCGCAGGGCCTCTTGGACTTGTGGAGAAAACTCGAGGAACTCATCCAGCAGGAGAAGCCCCCCATGAGCACGCGTGATTTCACCTGGGACGATCGGTTGTCCTCCTCCGATCATCCCCAGGCTTGTGGTGCTGTGGTGAGGAGCGACAAGGGGCCGCCATTTGAGTGAATCACCAAATGATCTGGCAATTTGCCGAGCCTTTTGAAAGGTTCTGGGATCAGGGTCGTTGAGGAGAGGATGGATCGATTGAGCAACCGTGCTTTTCCCAGTGCCTGCAGGTCCAGCGATGAGGAGTGGATGCTCACCAAGTGCGACCACGGCCAAAAGGCGTGCAACCTCCTTGGTGAAGTGAATCTGCCGGATTTCTGGGGGGGAGAAGGAAGAGGGCGTTGGGGACGCCTTGATCGGTTGTGGCGATGCAAGATCTTGAAGGGTTCGGAGCCCCAACAGGTCAAATTCATAGGGTCGATCAGGAATGCCCGTGTAGAGTGGGAAGTTAGGTTTGCTCACGAGGTCCTCGAGATCATCCGGCACATGAACTTCCCCAGTAAGCGAGAGCTCTCCGTAAAGCTCAGGTGTGGAATTTAGGGCCTGCTGAGGCAGAACTTGCCCAGTATGCCACAAAATCCCTGCGGCAACGGCAAGATCAAGTCCTCGGCTGCTCTTTCGTTCATGGTTGGGTCGTAGGTGAACGAGCACACGTTGCCCGCTGGGGAGATTAAAACCCTGGTGACGCAACGCAGACCGAATGCGCATCTCACTCTCTTTGATGATCGCATCCGGAAGACCAAGGAACTGAATTTGCGGGAGCCCAGGGACAAAACTGATCTCTACTTCGACGGGTTGGATTTCATGGCTATAGCGACAGTAAGATTTCAAAATCATGGTGCATTGAAAGACTGCAAGATCTGTGGATCCTCGAGTGGCATGGAAACAGATTTAGGCAATGAGTTGATTCGAATTTCGGTGGACCTTGACCGACAGCATGTTTTGCGTCAGAGGCCCTTACACCTTTTGGGAGGAGAGAGGGTGGTGGTGGTTGATGGTATCAGAAAGAGTCTTAGAGGTGACGGTTGTGTAGATTTGTGTGGTTTGGATGGACCGGTGCCCCAAAAGCAACTGAATGCTTCGAAGATCTGCTCCAGCCTCCAGAAGCGAGGTTGCACAGCCATGACGGAATTGATGGGGCGAGACGGGTTCTTCAAATCCAGCTCGTTTGGACCAGCTTGAGAGCCATCGCCAAATGTCAACTCGACTGGGGCGACGTTTTCGATCATTCACGATCACTGTGGGTCCAGTTTGCGGGTTTACGAGGTGAGGTCGAATCTCTTTAAGGTAAACTTGAAGCTCTTGGTTCAAGTTGGCAGTTAAGGGCACGATTCTTTGTTTTCCCCCTTTCCCTGTGATGGTGATCGTGAGGTCGGTTGCGTGGTAGTCGGAAAGATTGAGAGAGATGAGTTCGCTGACTCGACACCCTAGACCAAAGAGCAGAAGGAGAGTTGCCTCATTTCGTGCAGTACGAAAGAGATTCTCGGTCTTGCAGGAGTCAAAGAGTTTGTAGAAGGTTTCGATCGAGACCAGCTGAGGGAGCTTGGTGTGAACCCTCGGGAGGTGAAGCTCTTGAATTTGGGGAGATTTATGGCCTCGACTTTCACAAAATCGCAGATAGGTACGAATGCAGCTTAAAACTCGTGCTTGAGATCGTACGCTCAAACCTCGCTTCTTCATGAGATCATAAAAACCAGGAAGGTGAGATGAGATCTTTAGGTACTCGTCATAGAGTTCAAGATCTCGTCGGTAAGCCATGATTGTGTTGCGGCTTCTTCCGCGAACATTCTGGAGGTCTTCAAAAAATTCAATCCACAGTGGTAATGCCACCTCATCAAACTACTTTGTCCCCAATTTGGAGGCAAGCAGGAAGATGAGGGATTGCAATAGGACTAGGCCTTCTCAATAGTATGCATGGTAGAGAGAGAAGCGACACCATGCAGGTGGAACAATGCCATTGATGGACAAGATTTCTAGGTTGTTAATTCCTTGCATGGCGTAGTTGTAACTGCCACCAAGGTAGTGGCCTCGAATGGCCGAGGTGGGCATAAAGTAGGTCAGTCCCACCTCCATCTCAATGACGACACCATTGCCAGTCGCCTGCAAATAAAGTCCCGACACTTCACCCGAGCCTGAATTGTAGTAACCAACATCCAATGGGATCACATTGTAGAGTCCTGGAGGCATTGGATCTGGAAGGCCCGCCAAATCGAAATCACAGATATAGGGGCTTGAATCGATCACATACATTGAACCAATGCCATAAACTTGGCCGTTGATGCCACCATACCCAATTCGTCCAGGGTAGGGGTGTTGATTGTAGAGTCCTTGATCTCCGATGATTTCAAGTCCCATCTCAAGGCCAATGTCATAATCATCGGCTTGACCAAGGGCGGTTCCCATTGAGACTTCCGTGCCAAACCACGGATAGACCGGGCCCACAACGGGTGGGACGACCGGTGGTGGGTTGTAATCATTGCCATCGTCTCCCTTTTTGCCGCAGCCATTTAAGATCACAAGTGCTAGGCCTGCAACGCAAGCTAAGAGGACTCGCTTGGCATTCATAACTTTGTGTTTTCCGACTGACCTGTTCATCTTACATACTCCTTCATTGGACTCCCATCTAATTTTTCATGGCAGCGCTACGGCTTAATCCTGAAAAAGTTCCTAGTTTCTTATACTCTGTTGGATCTACAGAGCTGTCGTGATCATTTTTTGCATGAGGTTCCAATGGGTTCCCTGAAAAGGATGCTCTACAGTCATAGGGGCCCATTTCGATCTCCCAACAGGGGGTATCTGTGGGGTTGGTTGGCGCATTGGTCGTGCCGTGGTTTTTATACCATACAGAACCCGAGACCTTGTCACTTGTGATTCCATCGCCAAGATTCTCTGTCTTTTCTATTATGAAGGCAATGGCTCCAAACTCATCTTCTAAGATGGATTGGAACATCTTCTTTTTCTTAGTGACTTTCACCCATTTGTTGTCGCCAGGGTAGTCGCCATTTGTGGTGAAGACACCACGATGTTCGATGCCAGAGTCCGTAAAGGTGATTTCGATCTCACCGCCGTATCGACCATCATTGTTGGCTTCAAGAGAGACTGTGAGGATCACATCCGAAGGAGCATTGACGGCATCTTGGATGTAGTCAGCCAGACGAGAGTTGGAAGAAATCCTGAGTTTGACGGAGTTGCTGGAGAGGGTAGTCCCCCCATCATTGTCATTGGGATCGGTCGTGTCAGGTGGGGGATTGGATGCTGGAGGGGCCTCATAGGAGTCCTTCTCAGAGGCGCAACCGACAAAGAGCCCCAATTGAAGAAGCATTAAAAGAAGGAAGAGTCCTCTTTTAAATCTCATTAAATAAAACCTCCATTGCTCTAAATTGGGCTTTCGCACAGTCACCACCATGTGGGTTTATGAAGAGAGCCCATTCCATAGAATCTTTATGCGAGAGTTGTGCCGAAGTGAGATTGATTTTGTAACTAATTGAAATTTCTTAATTTTATCACCATGTAGAGAGGTGTTGAGCACTCCCTTGAGTTGTCAAAGTGCCGCATTTGGGCTCTGGGACAAGGTTCACTTAAAGAAATTCATAGTGATTTCAACTGGTTACTTAACATCTTGGAGATGCAGCAAGATTGACTAACCTTTTGACAGGTGGTCTCATCTCTTTTTTGCCAAAAGAGGCAAATTGAGCATAGAAAATGAGCCAATAGGCCGATATAGGAAGTACAAAGTCTATTGTGGAGAAATTCTATGAAGTTCGTTACCTTGATGAGTCTGGCTGCAATCAGTTTTTTTGCAGTTCGCGTACTTATGGCGATCCTGTAGGGGGCTACATCAATGAGCCTTTGCCACTCTTTGAAGGAGTGAGCGTTGCACCAATCGCGCTTGAGGGTAGTAGTGTTCAAGAATTTTTTCGTAGCTCAGCCCCTTTCGAGCCCAATATCGAGACCCCCACTGACAGAGTCCAACTCCGTGTCCATGTCCCAGACCCGCAATTGAAAACCCATTCTGCCTCGGTTCAATCTTGAAATTGGCACTCTTCATCTTTTGAAATCCCACAATTTGGCGAAAATCCTGGCCACTCAATCGCACACTTTGATCGTTCCAGGAAATCTCGACCTGATCCACTCGCCCCGAAAGAAATCGTTTACGAACGGATACATCGTGAATTTCAGTCGCTTTGGATCCAACTTGTAAGAGATCTGGGAAAACACTCTGGATCTTTTTTCTGAGCTCGTTTTTTGAAAGTTCCACCTTCCACTGTGCATGAGGGCTTGTGGGGCAGCCTCGATCTTGTGTGGTCCCGAAAAATTCACCATTGGACCAAACATGATCAGGCTCTTCCGTCACCCCACCGCAATCGGCATGGTAGTAGGCGCGAAGAATATCGCCACCAGAATCTGAGAGCACCAGTCCCTTTGTGGATTGCACAATGTTGCGCATCTTCTTCGCGAAATGGGGGGCAAGCTCGTTGGGTCCATAGATCCGAAAGACCTGATCTTCAATCGTATCTTCAAGGTGGTACCTGGATTCGGATTGAGTTTTCAGAGTGGCCAACGTGTAAGAGCGGGTTGCAACCACCTGGGCTTTGAGTGCTTCGATCGGCCACGATCCAGGCATTTCAGAGGGGAGGACGCCCACAAGGTAATCCTCTAAGCCTACGAGCCCAATGACTTCAAACTGCCCTCGTGAAGTTGGAAAAAGTTGAAGTTGAGAAGGAACAAATTTGCGTCCAATTCTGAGAGATTCGCCAGAAATGAGAAGAGTCTCTCCTAAAATTCGAAGCAAAGAGCCATCATTTGTTTGGATCTGCCAAAGTGGTCCTCGGTCGGTGTTATCATAGGAAATTGACGAGCGGACTTCCGATGAGATACTGATCTTTCGGCCTGAATTTGAAATAGAGATGACGATCTTGGTAGGTGAGTGGAGCGTAACTCGCTTTTTACCTCGGTAAATTCGAACTCGGATTTCATCATTACCCCAACCCCATCCCATTGAGGAAAAGCCCACAAACAGAATGAGCAGTGTCCCCCAAATGAAAAGCATTTTGTAGTTCTTCGTTTTCATTGTTTTACACGAAAGAGTTCAACAAATACTGATGTTGCTACAAGTTGCCGCGCCATTACTGTTGGCCTGCTTCGCCTCCTCTCTCTATAAAGGCATTGATCATATCCACTGGAAGTGGGAATATGATGGTCTTTGTGGACTCCGTTGAAATTTCGGTCAGTGTTTGGAGGTAGGCAAGCTGTAGGGCCGATGGAGAACTCGCAAGTGTTTTCGAGGCCTCTGCAAGTTTTGAGGCCCGTTGGACCTCTCCTTCGGCGCTGATGATCTTTGCTCTTCTCTCTCGTTCCGCCTCTGCTTGTCTTGCCATTGCACGTTGCATTTCCTTTGGCAGATCGATGTGCTTGAGCTCTACGGCCGTAACCTTAATGCCCCAAGGTTCCGTGTCTCGATCCAAAATATCTTGAAGGCGATGGTTGATCTTCTCACGATTTTGTAAGAGATCGTCAAGTTCGAACTGCCCAAGAACCGATCGCAACGTTGTCTGAGCAAGTTGAGATGTCGCAAAATAGTAATCTTCGATCTTCGTGATTGCCGATTCAGGATCGGTCACACGAAAATAGAGGACCGCATTCACCTTGAGACTGATGTTGTCAACCGTAATGATATCCTGAGGTTGAACATCCATCGTGACGGTTCGAGTGTCCAAGCGAATCAAACGCTCCACCCCCGGAATAAGAATGATAAGTCCTGGGCCGCGAGTTCCAACATAGCGGCCAAATCGTAAGACTACGCCACGTTCCCATTCGGGTAATATCTTGATCATCGAAAAAAGAATGATCAAACCAAAAACAATAAGAATAACAATAAATGGCACCTCTACCTCCCTTAACTCTTTTCAACCTCAAGGAGAAGCCCCTTGTGGTGAATGATTCTTACACGGTCATTTCGTTTTAGATCTTGTTTCGAGTGAAACTTCCAAGTTTCCCCTTTGAGTTCAATAAAACCTTTGGTTCCGTCCGGCGTAGATTCAAAAGCTGTAACGACGGCAGTCTCTCCGATGAGATCTGCAGTTGTTCCCGATCTCTTAAGACCTCGCGTTGAAAAGGCGAGCCACGCTAAGCCCAACATGGCACCGGCGCAGATCAAAACCGTAGGTAAAATGGTGACCAAAGGGATCGTGTAGCCGCTCTTTTCGATGTCGAAAAGAAAGAGGCTTCCAACGAGAAATGAGACTGCACCTCCGATGCCCAAAGCTCCAAAGCTTGGGACAAAGGCCTCGGTCACCATTAAAATCAGGCCTAAAAGAATGAGCGCAAGTCCTCCCCAGGTCACATTGAGCTTATGAAAAGAGATCAGAGAAACGATCAAGCCCATAGCTCCAGCCACACCTGGTACGATGACTCCTGGATGGGTGATTTCAAAATAGAGAAGTGCAAGACTTCCCATGAAAAGCAAATATGCAAATTGTGGATCTGTAAGAAAGTCGACCACAGTGTATCGTAAGTCAGGACCAAAGATACGGAGAGGACCGGTCCCAACAACTCCCTTACGACTTGAATTTAAGACGACTTCACGTCCTTGAGCAAAGGTCAGAAACTCGGAACGATCATGAACAACCGCATCGATTGCGCCCTGTTTTAGCGCTTCGTGAGCGTCGAGAGCCTTGGCCTCAGTGACGATCTCTTCGCCAAACTTCTTTGATCGCTGGCGCAGACGTGTGAGCCCTTCAATCCAACTGATGGTGTCATTGAGGATCTTTTTTCGAAGGTCCTCGGGCATCTGATCTCCCATTCCTGAAACTGGAGTGGCAGCACCAATGTTGGTCGCAGTCACCGCTCCAGAGACGTGACATGCTTGAAGGATGATGGCTCCTGCACTTCCTGCATGTCCTCCTGATGGTGAAACGAGGCACAAAATGGGGACTTCGGAATTGAGAATGGATTCAACGATCAATCGAGTGCTTTGAAGGCTGCCGCCTGGGGTGTTGATGAGCACAAGTATGGACTGGCAACCCCATTTTTTGTTCTTTTCTAGCGTTCTTTCAAAATAGTCCACCGTTGCAGGTCCAATGGTTCCGCTCACCTCAATCTGGGTGGTGCATTGGTGAGAATCATGCTCAGGGGACGAGGCCTCTACAAAGGAGCCGATGATTGTCATGACCCACCCAAGAGTGGTCGCAAAGATCATAGATCGATCAAGACGGCATCCCCTCATTTCAAATCCCTCATGATCTCTTGAAGATCGCTCCAAGAGTCTCTTTTATCTTCAGGGGATGAGATTAGATCACTGGGTGAAAATGTAACATAATACTTTATAGCCCCATTGAAAGTACCGGGACCACGTACCTGACGAACAGATGTCGGGTGTCCAACCCACATTGAGGCTGTATCATTTCCGAAAAGAACAACCAAGCTCAGCTGGTTCTCCTGGATCCAACCATCTAAATGTTTGCGAGCGTCCATCTCATTTCCGAGGCAAACACAATGGGTGGTTGAACTCCAATTCAGATTCATAGCCTGGACCATCTTCTGAAAAAGGGTCAACGTCGGTTCGGGATAGGAGAGAAGTTCCAAGGAGGGGTTGGTTTCCTTTCGGAATTCAAAGAAGCCAATCTGATAGCGAGGATTCGGAGCACGGTTGCACCCCAACGGCAGGGTCACATTTTCAACCCCTAGGACATCTTTGAGATAGTTAAGTCGTGCTTTTCGAGCGGACGCGCTCCTCATAAATAAGATCTCTCCTTTTCAACCGCGGGGAACCATACCGTAGGGTCCAAGAGAAAAGCACTAAGAAAATGGCCTTAGGGGGAGGCTTGATTTGGCTAGAATTCGTGTAAATAGCGAATATTGTTATCGATTTCAAATTGTCGCAGAGAGCGAAAAAAGTCCCCACAGTGAAGTTTTTACAGGATTCGAGCTGGCATCTGGTCAGGTTTTGATCCATTGGAAAGAATTGGTCTTATGGTTTTCGTCAAAGTGGCCGACGAACTGGGTGCTCATTAGGTTCGCTTGAAGGGGGTAACTTAAGTGAACGGAACACTCGAATCGATCGCATGGAGGCAAGATATGGATACACAGGATGTGGCTTACCAAAAGCCTGAATCTCACATCACCGATTTCATTGAAGAGCAAAACAACTGCTGCATTTGCGGGAGTCAGTTAGAACTTCGTCATCAGATCAACCACTACAACCTGACCGTGTGTGAAGAGGCACGGTGTTTGGCATGTGGAATTCGCAATCGAGTGCGGAACTACACGGTTCAATAGCGATGAACTTGCCATGCCTCTATGAGGCATGGCCAATCTTGATTTTGCCGTCCAGAAGGGAAGATCCTAACATCAAACCAATCTGACCATTAAAATCGGAGTTCTCTGTTTTAAACTCGACGCAGAAGTAGACGAACTGTTCGTCATTTGCGATATTGAGGTACTGATTTGCGGCGTCTGCTGTGGCAACTTTATGAAGTTCTGGAACTTCGGGAACGATGTGGATGCCTAAGTTTTGGCATATATGAATCAAACAAGTATTCATCATGACGTTTCCAATTTCGCCCAAAATATCCTTTTCTGCATCGACAAAATCTTCGCCTTCAAGTGGCTGGCCCGCAAGGTAGTGGACAAGTTCTTTGCTTGTGGCATTAGAAAAGATCATAAAGACGACCCCTTCCTTTGGGGCATTGATAAAGATCCGAATCAAATTGAAGTCGACAAGTGTTCGAAGATATTTCTCTTTAAGTTGCGCAAGGTAAAGCTTTTCAATGTTTGGGAGAGTCAGCAAAAAGTCGTATTTCTTCCCCATGATGGAACTTAGCTCCGAGGTTGCATTTTGAGCCCCCTTAAGGAATAGGTCGCTCAATCTTTCTCGAAATTCACTGGAAAGTGTTTCATAAGAGGAGGAATGTTTCGGAGTTGCTTCTGTCTCCTTTTGAGTTGAAGAGCACAGAGCGAGCAACTCCTTGAGTTGTGTTGGAGCAATGGGTTTTTTAATATAGCACATCTCACTTGGAACTTGGGTCTCTCCCGTGACAAAAGAGGCATTGGCCGAAAGCATAACCATCTTACTCATTGGGATCTGAGCTTTGAGTTGATCAGCGAGTTCAAGCCCATTCATTCCCGGCATGTTGTAATCTAAAAAAGCCAGTGAAAATGGGGTGGTGGATTGCTGGACCAAGGTCAAAGCTTCATTTCCATCGCATGCAGAGATCACCTCACACTGAGGGTAAAATGAGAGGATGGTATCTTTCAGACGGTTGACGGCAAATCGACTGTCATCGACGATCAATATTTTCATCGTGGTCTCCTTCTTATGAGTACACTTTTTCGAGGCCTCGTACGAGAGCGTCGATCTTGTCTGTTTCTAGCAAAAAGCTGATGTGTCCTTTAAGGTCTGTGGTGGCAAGACTGAATCCCATGCGCAGGTAGATCACGTCCGTAATGGAGCGGTTCTCTCCAAGGCGAAGCACTTCTCTGGGTGTACCTTTACTGATCTTTGGAAGTTCTGTGGAGATCTCTTCTCCCATTGCAGATCCAATTGCTCCGAGGCATGAGTTTAAAACAATGTTTCCAACCTCACATAGAGCATCCATTTCGATGTCATTCATGAGATGCGTGGTCTCCTCACTTCCGAGCATGATCTGGACCAGACGAAGACTCGCCTCTTCAGAATAGATCATCACCGCGGTTCCTTCAAAGGGTCCACTGTACTTTTGAGAGACTCCGAAAATGGCATCTCCAGAGACCTTTTGAATTTCCTCATACAGTTTCTCGGTGGCCATAATCGAAACAGCCGGTATGCTGAGAATCACCTCATGTTGATGATTGGTCAGCTCTGAAAGAGAGGCCGCGGCTCTTCCAACGCCAATGTTGATCGTCTCTTTGAGCATCTCTTCTTGCCATTCGGTCAATGTACTCATCGTGTGAAGTCTCCACTCATATGAGGTTGTGCTCTTCGAGAAGGGCGCGGAGCTTCTCTTTGGTCAAAGGTTTTGCAATGAATTGGGAACCCAGGGCCTTGATCTTTTCTGCTAGAATCTGTTGAACATTGGCTGAGCAGATCACAACTTGACTGGGTTTGAGATCCTTCACAAGAACTTCAAGGACTTCGTAGCCATTCATAGGTGCCATATTGTAATCGATCAGGGCGAGTCGGATCTCACTCTTATTTTTCTCAAAGAGACTCAAACCTTCTGGACCAGATGTAGCACTTACAACCTCAATTTCTGGATTGAGCTCGTGTGAGAACTTCCCCGCCATCAGAAGATGAACTTTACTATCATCGATGACCAAAATCTTATTCATCTTTAAACCTCTCTTTGATGTTGTGTGTCTCCAAGTCTATGAGACTAGATTAATCTGGTTAGGTTTGGCCGCAGCAGGGAGAGAAATTTTAAACTCTGTGCCAACGCCCTCCTCGGACTTTACTTCCAGCTTACCACCATGTTCTTCTATAATACTAAATGAGATTGAAAGTCCAAGTCCTGTCCCTTTTCCAACTTCTTTGGTCGTGAAAAAAGGATCAAAGATCTTGCCAATGTTCTCCTTGCTGATGCCTTGACCATTGTCGCCAATGACCAGGACCACTCGGTCATGATCCAGTGTCGAGGAGACAGAGATCATCTTTCCGGAGGGGCGGGCACTCGTGTCGAGAGCATCGGCAGCGTTGCTAATGAGATTGAAGATGACCTGCTCGATCCGATTGGGGTCAACGAAGACAAAAGGGTCGCTTTGATCCAACAAAAGGTTGACCTTAATCTCCTTAAGGCGAAGGCGTTCGCTGAAAAGAACAAATGCATTTTCAATGACCTTGTTGATGGCGCAGAGATCTTTTTTGTATTCCGACTGTCGAGAAAAGTCACGAATTCGCGTGATGATCGATTTGATTCTCTGACAGTTGGTATTAATATCATCTATGTAACCTTTGATCTGGTCATAGGTCACATGAGTCGATTTTTCAAATCGGGCTCGAATTCGATTGTTAAACCCCATGATGAAAAAGAGTGGATTGTTGAGTTCATGTCCAATCCCGGCACTCATCTCTCCCATAGAGGCAAGTTTAGCCGATTGGACCAACTGCTGTTGAGTCTCTCGAAGTTGTGTCAAGGACTTTTCAAGTTCGGATTCAGCCTTCTTTCGTTCTGCGACCTCTTTTCTTAGAAAACTCTCCCGATCAAAGGAGGTCGTAATATCAGTGATGTTGATCAAGCAGTAAACAGTCTGATCTGCGGCAAGAAGGGGCTGAATGGAAGATCGGTGAAGTATCTTTTGAGTCTCATTGTGGTAAAGGGGAAAGGGATGTGGGTTGAAGCTTTGTGAGAGCAGGGTACTTTTTCGAAGTTCAAGAGCTCTTCGAATCGCAATCAGGATTCGATTTTCGACATCAAAAAGGTCCGTTAATTTAGCTCCATGTTTTTTTCGTCCTTTGGTGACGAGGTGGTCTTCAAACCACTTGTTCCAGTATATGACCTCAAGATTCGAATTAAGAACAAAAAAACCGTGGTCGACCTTATTGAGTATACTGTGGTAAATCTCTTGAGGAAGCACATGTTAATTTTCCGCGAAAACAATCCAGGAAGCAAATAAGGAGGAGCTTGATCTTGATAAAACCTGGACCAACTGACGGGTCTGTGCGTTTCATCGCTTCTCACTTAAAAGTTCAAGTCGGCGAAGTTCTTTGCTCACCTCTGGGGGAATCGAGGTTCCACTGCTGCCCGAATAGCCTGAGTAGATGCTCTCTTGGTAGCGGGCAAAGCACGTTTCGGCAATGACGGAGTGTGCGCTCGATTCGATGCAAGCCTTGTAGTAGTGTTCGTGAAGTGTCCAGTAACCAAGATCGCGTAGAGCTTCATAACAAAGCGCCACGAGATAATAGAGGTGAGCTCTCTCTTTGGACTTGCTCTCAGAGAGAGCCTGGTGAACAAGATCGGAGGCTCTCAAATAGAGAAGGTCACCTGCGCGATCCGTAGGATAACTTTGCAGACGTTTGGCCTCTTCGAGAAGAGATTCAGCTCTTTTGATCTTTGCCTCTGCAGTTGTAAGGCGGGCGGGTTTCTCTTTGATCCAGCTCTTGACATTTTTCTTCCAACCTTCCGCATCCTTTCTAAGAAAAAGGGGGATGTTGGGTTGACTTAAAATCAATTCAATAATCTTTAGAGTTTCCACTGGGTTTTCTCGATATCGGACCGAAATGGACATTGCATATCGGACCGCTCGTTCCCAATCAAAGGGCCTTTCTCGTAAAAGTTTTTGATCTAAAATCACTTGTTTAAAGGTCGAGAGCGCCAAATCAAACTGGCGCGTTGCAGCGTATAACTCGCCTCGGGGGATCGGGGGGAGCGATTTCACCTCGGTTCCGAGACCAAGTGCGAGGAATTGAGGGCCAGTTTGATTGCGCGTGTGGCAGCGGATGCAAAAGCCAGAAACCGTACTGAGGATGTTTCGTGCATATTCACGGTGCCCCAGCTTGAGGCCATTGTAGGCTCGTTTGATCTCTGTGTCGAAGGCGTTGGACATAAACTCAAGTCCCGGGTCATGAAACTTTAAAAAGTTGTGTTGGTTCATTTGATGAGAGAGCTCTGAAAGATGCTGCGTGTTTTTTTCAATCACCTCTCGGTTCTTGTCCTGATGAAAGGCTTCACGATCAATGATGTAGGGGAGTAGGTTTGAGAGCGTTGAAGCTAGATCATGCATTCCAGAGCGAAGGGACTCTGGTTGGGCCTCCTTCTTTTCAGTCTGGGAGCACGAAAAGAAAAATGGAAGAGTGGCAAAGAGAAGAAACAAAAGATGATTCATATAAACCCCTCGTTCAAATTGGACCTAGAACAAACTCAGTGCATATAGCACCAGACTAGCGGAAGAAAATGATTGCAACAAGAACTAAAATGAACCAATGGAAAAGTGAAATCGGTAGGGAGCTTCATTTTCTTTCTTATCGAGGACAAATCCCATCTCAAGATTGATGGAGCCAACAGGAGTTTCAAAATTGACACCGAAACCAGCAGCGTCCCGATACTCGTCTGCAAAATCATATCCTGCGATGCGCACGCCTCCGCCATCATAAAAGATGGTGGTGCCAATGTTATCGAAGAGATGAATGCGAGCTTCCGACTTCAAGAGGTAAAAGAGGCTCTCAATGGGCACTACAAAATTCTGTTTGACATCAAACGCCGGATCGTTGGGGGGGCTGAGCTCATTTTCGTCTGGAATCTTATCATGTTCAAATCCACGAATGGTGGATCTTCCACCTAAGCGAAACATAATCGCCGAGGGGACACCACCATTGACTTCTCGACTGAGGTTCACCAAGTAGCCACCTCTTAAAGAGTTTGCCAGGACGACACGCCCCCCCAAAGGGGTGTAGGTGGAGAAGGAACCTGTAGATTTGACAAATTGAATTCCACTGGAACTCCCAATCTCGGGATCGGAGTATTGAAGAAAGAGCCGAAAGAGGTGTCCTTTTTTGGGTACAAATGGGTCGTCTCGATAGTCCCACTGGAGCGAGGGCCCTGTGGTGACAATCTGTTGCACTTTGGTCAAATCCTCAGAAGCTTCGGGATCGGACATCGTGCGTGTTTTGATCCCTGAAATATCTAAAATGTTCCAAATTCCCTTAAAGTGGGAGGTGAAGTCACGCTCGACTAAGAAATTGATCTCGTTGTTCTCGAAGACCGTCAACTTTCCAGTTGCGGCATTGAACTCACTGATCTCTTGATTTCGCGTGATATTGATTCGGCCGCTGGTCTGGGATTCAAAGAGAAAGGGTTCGTAGTATCCAGAGGTGAAACTGTGTTCAAGATACTTGTCCTCACCAACATTGGAGTTGAGTTCAAGACGCCCACTGATGGCTCGTGCCGTCCCATAAATGTTACGAAAGGCAAGACCTGTAAATCCACGTAGGGTCAACTTTCGTTCATTATTCACTCCAAATCCAAACTCAAATAGGCCCGGATTGCGTTCCACAACATGGACCACAACGGTTCGACGGGCAGTTTGAGACCCCTCTCCAACCGTGGCAATCTCCACGTGTGAGAAGAGTCCGGTGCGCTGAAGGTGACGGATCGATTCCGAAAGTGCAAGCGGCGTCAGAATATCTCCTTCTTGAAATGAAAGACGTCGAGTGATGACGTAGTCCTTGGTCAAACTATTTCCTTCGATCGAAATCGCACCAACTTGAATTTGAGGACCCTCCCATACGTGAAAGAGCAAAGATGCCTGCGTGTTCGTTTCATTGTAGGAGATCAGGCTCTCCTCATTGAGTAGAATCATTTCAAGATAGCCTCGATCTCGGTAATGGTTTCGAAGAAGGCTGAGACTCTCTTCAAAATCGGAAAGCTTTAGGGGTGCTCCCGTTTTCAGAGCAATGACTTGGGACAACTGATAATCAGAAAAGACACCATTGCCTGAGAAGGCAATCTTTCCCACCTGTGTGAGGGGTCCCTCATCCACAGACAGCTCAAGATCAACCCGTCTGCCATCATCAATAAATATTGGACGAAGATAAGTTGTTTTGGCCTGAAAAAAACCTTCGTTTTGAAGGTGAAGTTTTAGGTTTTCAACTCCCTTTCCGATCTCCTCTTGGTTGTAATAGCCATCTTCCGTGACTTCTCCACTGTTTTCCAAAATAAGATGGACGTAGTATTCTGATGGCCTTGAGATACGGCCTGATACATGAACTTCACGAATGCGAACCTTTTCGTGCTCCTCAATGAAAAGGGTGATTTGTCTGGCAAATCGGTCGGGATCAACTCTCTGTTTGTATTCGATCTTGGCATGAGAATAACCATTCTTATGATAAAATCGTTTGACATTTTCGACCATCAAAAATGGAGGATCTTCCAGCGGAATGTTTCCCAAATTTTCTAGAGCAATCTTTCGCATTTGATAGGGTGAAAAATCCAGCAAACCCTCGAAAAAGATCTCGTAGATAAAGGGATCTTCAATTTCAAATGTGACCTCCGCATCCCGCATTCCATTGCTGTAGTGAATCTTGACATCAGAAATGCCGCATTTGAGGTAGTTCTTGTCCACGAAAAAATCTGTGATGGATCTTCTCAACTCATCTGAGACCGAATCCGATAGGGGTTTGCCGATGAATTGGGCTGCTCTCCCCCTGAGCTTTTGATTGAGGTCGAGATTGTCAGAATCGATGTAAACCCTTTTGATACGAGTCAATTCACCCTCAGAGATCTGAAATCGAAGTCGGACCGAACCTGATTCCAACTGGTCGACCTTGCCCTGAATCTTTGTCTTAAGGTAACCCAGTGATCCATAGTAGGCTTTGATGTTTTGGGTCGCCTCAACGAGAATCTTTTGGGTGAAGATGAGCTGCTCCTTAATCTTAAGGTGAACTCTGAGATCGTCTTCTGCAACCTCCTTAAGACCTTCAAAGAGAATCTCTTGAATCTCTCTTCGGCTTAAAAGTTTGATTGTGATGACATGGGGATCTGGCTTCGATTTAGGTTGTGTTAGGTAGGCCGAAACCGATTCGTATTTCCCTGAAGAGATCAACTCCTTTACAAAGTCATCAATCTCCTCCAATGTGACATTTGGTTTAAAGTAGATCGGGAATTTCTTTTGAAGTTTTTGAACTTCTGACCGTGAAATGCCCTGAAAAACGACTTGTCGAGCGGGTCCGGAAGCGTGGGCTGGGAATGAGGAAACGATCAGCGTGATCACGAAAGAGATAAGAAAAAAGGCTGAGGTTTTCCAACTCACTTGAATTCCACCTTGTAGCGCATGTCGATTCCAACCTTTTCAGGTGTGTCTTCTTGAGTCTGAGAAATGCCCTGCTCAAGTTCAGTTTGCTCCATCCAGAGAATGCTCGACCAATTTTCATTGACTTGATATTCAAGCACACCTTCGGTCTTTGACTTTTGACCAAGAGTCTGACTTCCTTTCACGAGGAGTCGTGGTGTCCACTGTTTTGAAACGGTGAATTTGGGTGCTCCGGTGTTGATGGTATCATTTTCCGATGAAATTTGAAATTTGAGCCCAAAGGGGTTTTTCAATGTGTCTCCGAGCGCCGATTTCGTAAATATCTGGGTGCCCAGTTGGACGGAGGATTGATAAACCTGGGTCGTGGTCTGTTCAAGCTCTTCGGTGGTAAGTCCTAATGTGAGAAGTGATATGATGTTCTCTTTTGTAAGAGGCGGCTGGCTTGAAAGATCAATCGAAGGATTCTCTGATGAGCCTTGAAGGGTAAGCCCCACATCGTACTCCTTCACGCGCGAAGATGCGGAAATATAGAGTTGAGCCTGGTCCGGTTTGTCGCGCTGAAAAACGATGTCCGAGGCTGTAACTTCAAACGGGGTATCTTTAAAGAAGATCTTTGTCCCCTTTTTAAGTTTGACGCTTCCGACCATTTGGGGTCGGCCGGCTGGCCCTGTGAGTTGGACGGAGCCTGTCACTTCGCCATCGACCAATGAGTTCTCAAGTGTGAAGTGATCTCCAAGTTCCACCATCAGATCCACCAAGAGGGGGTCACTCTGGTTCTGAAGAATCAGTTGTGGCAAGAAGGAGGCACGTTTGGTTAAAGTTTTCTTCGTCGCTTTGGAATCGAACTCTCGCGTAAAAAGGCCCTTCTTGATTTTGTAGCTCCCACTTAAGAGAAAGGGGAACCAATCTCCAGAAAAGAGAAGTTCTCCAGAGCCTTCAGAGTGAACCTTTTCAGGAAAATCCAATGAGATATTTTGAAACTGCGCCTTCACGCGAGTCGGTATATTCCGAAGAGCCTTAAACATGATCGTTCCATCGGCGCTTAGATTTCCTCCTGCCATTTTTGCCGTAAGACTGTTAATGATCAGCTTTGATTGGCTGAACAACAGATCGGTTCGAACTCCCTCGAAGGGATAGGGAAATTCGCTCAGTTTTACATATGCGCCTTCAGAAAAAGCTGACCCCAGCATTTCCATCTGGTTTCGTTCGCCACTGAACTGAAAGGAGAATCCCAAATTTCCACGAAGTTCTTCAAGAACTGGGGCAAAGAGAGTTAAAAACTCCATATTGATTTTGCCGATCAACGTTGTATTGATTCTCTTTTGAGAGGAATCAAGGGCTTTGAGCTCGATCAAACTGTCTTTCCCGGATAAGACAAACCCTTCGGTGTTCAGAACGCCATTTGCAAATTTGGCCCTCAAAGGTGCTTCATGGCCGATCGAAACTGGACCTCGGCGAAGGATCAATCGGTCGATGTCGATCTTTCCAGAGGCATTCCAAAGACCATCTCTGGGCGAGGAGAGATCAATGACTCCTGTGATTTCAGAGGTGAAGCCTTTGGGTTGTGTTCCGGTAAGAATGGACAAGAAGGGAACGAAGTTCCAACGTGATGTCGAAAAGTAGAATGAAAAAGGGGAGGCCTCCTTAAGAGGAAGGAGAAATCGTGTGATCACGGTGGAACTCATAAGATTGGCTGAGCCTTCCACCGCGTCTGAAGAGAAACGAACCTTCATCTCCGAGTCCCCCAGGCGCTGACTGTTCATCGTTGTATCGGTGAGTTGGCCCTTGAGTTCAATGAAAGGATGTCGGACAGGGCCTTCCAACTTCATAACAAAGGAAGCCTTGCCATTGAGCCCCCGCGCAAGGTGATTGATGGTCTCAGATTCTTCAAGGCGAAGATCTTTTCCTTGGATTTCCGTTTGGATCGTTCCGTCAGGGTGCCCCTTCCCAGTCAGGATGACCACCGATCGCCCCTTGGAAAGCTGCACTCGGTCTACAACAGCCTCTCCGTTTTTCGCGTGAACATTGAAGTGAATTTGATCAAAACTTTCGCGGTCGATCGTTCCTCGGTAAAGAGTTGAGTCCAATCGATAGGTGAGCTTTGTGAAATCAAATGGTCCCGAAGCGGAGAGCTTCCCCGTGCCAGATCCCGAGATCTCAACGGGGATCTTGATCTTACGCGAAAAAATTTCAGCAAGATTGCGTGCTTCCACATAGGGAAAGGAGGCCACGACAGACAGAGTTGCTTTGGAAAGATCAATGTCAATCTCTCCGAAATATCTGGAAGCCCCATAGATGCCTTGAAGATTTTGAAACAGAAGATGGCCCTTCTTGTAGAAGAGTCGGGAGGTCCACTCTCCCATGGCGTAATTGTCGATCCAAAAGTTCGATGTTTTCAGATCCATATAGAATGACGAGGTCGAGGAATTTCCCTTAATGGATCCCTTGATGCGGGTCTGTCCCTCAAATGGAACGGTGATCAGTTGAGTGAGGTCGCTAAAGAAGAACTCGTCTGTTTCATATTCACACTCAAATCCAGTAAGAAATTCAACGTAACCCGATGATCGTCCCTGACTCTTTTCAAGCTGAAGCTGTGCACTGTACTTGACGCCACGTGGGTCGATTTCAATATCTCCTCGAACCATTGCCTCGTTCATCTTGACAATGGGAAACTGCGCGGCCCCTTCCCCCACCGCAACATCAAGGTTTCGAGCACGCGCCCAACCACCCCTACATTGTATGGACAAGTTTGGATGGAGTTCGCCCGAGCAGGGGATTTCAGCATCAATGTCCAATAGGACCGGTATGGGACCTATTCCCAAAGTTAAAAGGAGCTTCTGGAGTTCAAATGCTTGCGATTTCAAAACGGTAGAGAAGAGGATCTTCTCTTGGAAATCCACGTGAAGCTTGTCTGCATAATAGCTCCCGGAGTCATTCGACACAGCCAACGTGTTCAAGATCAGTTTGGACGATTCAAACAGGCCATCAGCTACAAGTTCGCCAACCGTAAACTGATCCACTTTCAAATCGGTGGTCTTTGTTCGAAAGTGGTTGGAGATGAGCTTGCCGGCGCTCCAGGTCAAATCCATTTTAGCCTTCAAATGACCAAAAAGTGTTGGGAATTTCTGTTTTGGTAGGTAGGTGGTCAGCCACGTGTTCACGCTGGGAAGTTCGAGGGAGGCAAGGATCTCTCCCTGCGCTTTTAATGACTTTAAGTCCTCTTCTAAGTTGGAGAGAACTCCTTTGCCATTGAAAAAAGAGTTTCCCTTAAGGATTTTGACTTGGTCCACCTCAATGACATCTTTGTACCAACGGCCCGCAACTCCAAATCCCACGGTGACGGGATTAGGAAGTTGCTTCATCTGAAGGGTGAGTTGAGGTGAGTTTGCTCCTATCTTCAAAGAGCGATTTTCACGTTGAAACTTAAGTTGAAGATGTTCGATCAACACCTGGCTCTTTGAACTTTGCTCATCGGCTCTGATTCGAGCATGTTCAATTTGAACTTTTGAAAGTGGGACAAAGTGAAGAAGCTCAAACGTCTTGGCCAACGAAAACGAAAAATCTCCACGTTGTTTGATGTTGAACGAAAGGGTAATGTCTGGCCGTTCAATCTTTACTTGGTCGATCAAAAGTTGTCCCTTTAAAAGACGAAACAGATCAGGTCGAACGGTCATACGTTCAACCCTTCCCGGTGAGAGATGAGAAGAAAGTGTCTCATTTGGAACAAAGGAGATCTCCTTAAAGTGAACTTCAACAGGAAAGAAGGAGAGTTCTATGCCTCTGGCTAGCATTTTAATCGGAAGGAAACGTCGACTTGTCTCCTCGATTTGAGAGAGAATCCAAGTCTCAACAGAATGAAGATGGTAGCGTCCCATGAAGCCGATGAGAAAAAAGAAGGCAGCAGTGAGGATGGGGACATAATACTTCTTCATGAAATTTCACGCTTCCAATTGCACAACAGCGCGTGTGCAGAGCGGTAACTAGGACGGATTCTCACGATTCCCTCCAAAGCCGTAATGGCGCTTTCTCGTTGTCCCAAACCCCAGAGAGCTAGAGCCCTTCCGTAGGAGACCGCAAAATGGGTCTCAGGGTCTGTTGCGTACCGTTGGGCCAAAATGTAGCTTTCACTCATAAGATCCACATATTGGGAGGCGCGACAAAGCAGTTCAAAGCGAAGCCAATCACGAAAGAACTCCTCAGTCGTGAGCTCTAAGATTTCGAGCCCTTGACGGGGACACTCAAGAAAGAGCATCAAAATTGCAAAATCGTAACCACAAGAGGGGTTGCCCCGAGTCAATTCCAATAGGGCTCCTTGCAGAGTCCTTATAGTCGTCTCCTCTTCAAAGGTCAAAACTTCGGATTCATTGGGCGACATTTTCTTTAGAGGCTTCTGTCGAAAGTTTGCAATTATGTGTGAAGCACGACTGTTCTCCAACTCACTTTGAAAACGCAGGAGGTGAGGATCCTTTGGAGTGTCCCTAAGAAGTTCGTTGAGTACCTGTTCGCACTCATCAAGTAGGTGATCGTTTCTTAGAATTTCAAATTTTTGTAAAAGATCGGTTCGTCGTTTTTCCCGTTTTGCTCGACGTTTTTTCTCTATTTTTTCTCGTAACTCCACGACACGGGGCTCTTGTGCGTCTAAATTGTGAGACTTGACCAAACTCTCAATTCGTGACTCGCGTTTGGCCAGCTCGAAAATAAGGTCCTTCTTGTCAAGGGGAAGTTGCATTCGTAGAATCGTCAACCCCTCCAAAAGCTCCCCCCAACAGACCGGCTGTTTGTTGAAGAGAAGGTGAATGCAGAAACGAAAGAGCAGGGAGAGTTGCCCCGTATTCAAGAAGAAATTGGCGTAGGACTCAGTCCGACTGCAATCAAGAGGCTCCTTTGTCTCTCCTACCCGTTTGAGCAAAGTTTCGCCAACTTTCTTCACATTTAAGGAGGTGTCTTCGAGAAGTCGAGCGATTTCAAGCTCTGGATGAAGACTCATTCAACCACTATTTGTTCGCTCGTTCGAGGTACTCACCCGTTCTTGTGTCGATCTTCAAGAGATCTCCCTCGTTGATATGAAGTGGAACTTGGACGGTGAGGCCTGAATCCATAATGGCGGGTTTGGTTGCACCTGTGACCGTGTTCCCCTTGAAAGCGGGCCCAGTCTCCTTGACTTTCAAAATCACTGTATTGGGAATCTCAATTCCTATGGCACGGTCATTGAATAAGACAAGGTCCACATCAAGCTCTTCGACAAGATAATGAATTTTATCGCCAACATCTTCGTCATTGAGATCAATCTGTTCAAAATTCGAGCGGTCCATAAAGTGGCATCCAGATTCGTCACGGTAGAGAAAGGAGACCTTTTTGGCCATGACATCGGGAACACCAAACTTTTCACCAGATTTAAATGTACGCTCCAAATTCGTGCCAGTGATGATATTTTTCAACTTGGTTCTAGTGAACTGATTGCCCTTTCCAGGTTTAACATGTTGGAAATCGACAACCACATAGGGTTGATCTTCGATTAAGATTTTGAGCCCCTTTTTGAAGTCACTTGTCTCGTACATAACGTGTTCCTCTTACAGTCGATTCGATGCCCACTGGGGTTTCATCCCAAGGATTCTTTGGTCCAAGTCGAATTCTGCCAATATTAGAGCCTAGTTTTCACTCCTTTGTCGAGCTGAAATTCGGTCCAAAAGTGTTTTTAGAAGCCCTTGTTTCTTCTTGCGAAGGGACCGAATCATCTCTTTGTACTCGGAGGCAGCGTCTTGTTGGTCCCTGCCTGTGAGAAGGGCGAGGCGCCGATGGATCTCTGGGTGGTCGCCCCAATGGGCAAGCCCATCATTAAGGATTTTAAGTGCTCGCTCAATGTCATTTCGGACGGTGTAGGCATCGGCTAAAGAGAGAGTTCTCTCAATCTGACGCATCTTTCCGTCAAGAGAAGAGGAGTCTGAATTTCGTGTGGTCAACCGCTCCAGCAATGGTTGAGACGCCGGTTCAATCTCACTCTTTGCGTCGAAGAGATCGGGAGAGTATTCGTCCGCAGTGAGACTCTCGAGTTTTTTTATCGCTTCACAGGCACCTTTGTCGTTTGGATTTAGGAAGAGAACCATCTTGAAGGCACTGAGTGCCTCTTTGGGGCGGCGCAACTCAAGAAGTGTTTGAGCAAGTAAGTTGTGGGCCAAGATATTTTCAGGGGAGAGTTCGGTTGCGCGGTTTAAATGGAGCGCAGCATCTTCGTACTCCTTAAGATCGATCAAAACCTTGGCGATGGCAACATGACCACTGGGGAAGTCGGGGTGGCGTTTGACCCCATCCCGACACACTTTGAGAGCTTCATCCAGGAGTCCCATCTTACGGTAGGCCTCTCCGAGGGGGGCAAAAACCTTTGAAGAGGGGTCCTTTTGATAGAGCACCTGATAACGTTCGATGAAGTCGTAATTTACGTGGGTCATAGGCTTCTCGGAAAAAATTTGCGCTCTGGGTTAATCATCCATTAAGAATCATGAGTTAGTTGCGGACCGAGGTCAAGAGGCGTTAGAGTCAATAGTGGCTGGCGCGAAACCTGCTTTCGAGCCAGCCACTCAATGGGTTCAATGTGGTTGTAGAAACCATTTTCGTAGAATCGACGTGGTAGGAACAGCGAGATATGGTCATCTTGGGAATTGATCCAGGCAGTCAGGTTGCAGGATTCGGAGTGCTTCGAACCCTAGGGGACTCCATCGAGGTTGTGGACTATGGAGTGATTGGAAAGGCCAAAGGGCTGCCGTTTTCAGTTCGATTGGAGCATTTGGGAAGGGAGCTTCGCAAGCTCTTTGGTAAATTTACCCCCAACTGCGCGGTGATTGAACAGGTGTTTCTTGGAAAAAATGTCAATAGCGCATTTCGTTTGGGTCACGCGCGAGGGGTTTGTCTCTATGAATCGGTGCTTGGTGGAGCCGAAGTTGTGGAGTACTCCACACGAGTTGTGAAAAAGGGTGTCACCGGAAGAGGAAATGCAGACAAGGAAGAGGTGCAGATCGCTTTGAGTCGACTTTTGAATCTCACGCAGAAGATGCCACTGGATGCGTCGGATGCGCTTGCCTTAGCCTACTATCATGTGTTGAGGCTGGCAGCTCGGGAGAAACTTTTGCGTCAGACTCTGAGAGAAACTCAGGTTCCAAAATGCCAAGAAGGAGTAGATGGTGATCGGCTATCTTGAAGGTGAGATCGTAGATTTTGATGATGAGCAGATGACCTTGATGGTTCAGGGAGTTGGCTATGAACTCCACTGTCTAAAGGGGACCCTCTCATCCCTTCAGGTTGGGGAGAAGCTTCAGATGTGGGTCTACACCCACGTGAGGGAAGATCACATCCATCTTTTTGGATTCTCTCAAAAGTCAGAAAGGGAGATCTTTCTCTCACTCATCGGCGTCAGTGGCATTGGGCCCAAAATGGCCATTGCAATTCTCTCTCATGTTGCAACAGATCCATTGATCAAGATGATCGAGCAGGGTGACGTGAAAGGGCTTTGCACTCTCCCCAAGATTGGTAAAAAGACCGCAGAGCAGATGATTTTGTCTCTCAAAGGAAAATTGCATGGTGGTACGACGGCCGTGATGCGCGGAACATCGGCGTTGCCATCGGTCCATTCCGATATGGTTTCGGCTCTTGTCCATCTTGGGTATCGCCTATCGGATGTTCATCGTGCCGTGGAGGCGTTACCCAAAGAGATTGAATTTCAGGAGGGCATTCGTCGTTGCTTGGCTCAGCTCAGTGAAATTCATTCCCATGAAGTTTGATGTGTTGAGGGGAAACCAAAAAAGGGGGAGTGTTGATTTTAGAGAGTGATGAGCATAGGGGAGTCCTAGATCAACGAGAGACGACGCAGGAACAGAATTGGGAGGGAACCCTCAGGCCCTCACGCTTTGACGAATTTCCTGGGCAAACGAAGGTTAAAGAGAAGTTGGAGACCTTTGTGCAAGCTGCAAAGGCGCGAAAAGAGCCCTTGGATCATGTGCTCTTGTGTGGGCCACCCGGTCTTGGCAAGACCACCTTGTCCTACATCATAGCTCGCGAATTTGGGGTCGAATGTTATTCGACATCGGGTCCTGCACTGGACAAGAAAGGCGATCTTGCGGCGATTTTGACGAGTCTCAAGCCCAACAGTGTCTTTTTTATTGATGAGATTCATAGGCTTCCTCGTCATGTCGAGGAGTACCTGTATAGTGCGATGGAAGATTTTACCCTTGATATTGTAACTGGTGAGGGGCTTGGAGCTCGTACGATGAAGTTCCAATTGATGCCATTTACATTGATTGGAGCCACAACCCGAACGGGAATGCTCCATGCACCGTTTCGCGATCGGTTTGGAATTGTAGAACGTCTGAACTATTACGATCCCGCGGACCTAACCAAGATCGTCGGTCGGTCGGCAAAGATTATGGGTGTGGAGATTGTCGAAGGTGGGGCGATCGAGATTGCTCGAAGGTGCCGTGGGACTCCGCGAATTGCCAATCGACTGCTTCGTCGTGTTCGGGATTACGCGGAAGTTCATGGGACAGGGAAGATCACCGAAGAGATTGCCTCGTTTGCATTGGCTCAACTTGAAGTCGACCAGCGTGGACTGGATTCAATGGATCGACGCATACTCTCTCTTATTTGTGATAAATTTGATGGTGGTCCCGTTGGAATTGAGACCCTTTCTGCGGCCCTGAGTGAAGATCGTGATACACTGGAAGATGTCTATGAACCTTATCTTCTCCAAGAGGGGCTTATCACCAAGACTCCAAGAGGTCGAATGGCCACCGAACTCACCCGGCGTCATTTGGAAAATTCCTCCTTGATTTGAAGCCAATCCTGGAAAAGAGTCGAGGGAAGCGGATTCCGCGAAGAGCCATCGTTGGAGCGATGAGCTTGAGAGTTCCCAGAACTATAGGAAGGAGAGGTGTTCTATGTTTCGCAAAGTCGCTATCTTTATCGCTCTTTTGGTTGTGGTAGGAGTGGCCTCGGTGAGCCTGCTTGAGTTTGCGGATGCCTCTCCGGCACCTGAAGGAGGTTTCCCGGTGGAGATCGATCTTCCCCAGCTCGACTGTGCTATGATTGTAAAGATGACCACCTATGGGGATCAGAAGCTGGGTGAGCTCTACCTTCAGATTGAGGATGTTATGGGAAGATGGGCCAACGAGTATCCCGTCACCGATGAGGAGAAGAGGGAATATGAGGAGGTCTATGCGAAATCCGTTCCTCTTCGCTATGAGCAGCGGCTCATCATCTTTGGAAGTGAACTGTTGGACGGCTATCGGGCCAAATATTGCAATCCGTGAGCACCTCAATGGCCGACTTAGTGCCATGGCTCGAAAGCAGGTTTCGCGCCAGCCACTACTTGACGAGGACGTGAATCGTATCGGTCTCTTTGAGCTCACCTTGATCGTCCACTCCGCATGAGCTCATCGCGCGCCCTACAATCTGAAAGGAGGGTGGCTTGGATTCATCCGAGGCCAAAGCTCGAAGGTGCCCACGTTTTGTGGAGGTTACAAGAAGATCCCCCTTTTTAAGAGGGGTTCCCTTATGGCTGCACACCACTCGGGTCTCTTCGGAGAGGCCCATGAGGGCAATGGGGTACCAGCCACGACAGGCCTCATCGCCTCGCCACTCTTGAGTGTTGAGGATTCCAAGATTGATCCCATTTTTTGCTCCCTCTGAGGCGAGGGTGTGTGCGCAACCTCGTCGAAGAACCATCTCTGCAAGCTCTTGAGCTACTCCAATCACGAGACGACTGCGATCCTCTTGGCAAGGGGCAAGTTTTCCCGAAGCTTGATCAAGGCACATGACACTTCCATTGTCGGGCGTTTCACTGACTTGCATCATCTCAGAGACGACAGAACAGGAGGTGCAACTCTCAGTTTTAAGCCCGATCTCGCCCGAGAAGTGGCCAGCATAGAATTTCCCCCCGCTCGTTGCGTATCCGAGTCGCCCTTGGGCCTTCGTATTTCCATTGTTGTGGGCGGTGGATTCAAGGGCAATGTAGTCGTTGCTGGCAGTCCAATAGGCTGACTTCGATCGAGCGATGAGTTTGGAATCACTATCTTTGTAGTAATAATCGCTTAGGGAATTTGTCTCGTAGATGGAAAATTCGCCCGCACGGTTGTCGCTTCCACTGGCAACGTCGGCACGCAGGCCTGATTCATAGTTTTGAGTACCAAGATTGCCAACTGCCGTATGAACTCGAGCGATCGTTTGGCTCGTATTGTCTTTCAATACAAAAGAGCCGGCATTCAGGTGTTGCTCGTTGGGGTCTTTAAAAAGACTCTCAGAGTAAAAGACTCGCTCTTTGTATTCCGTTGAACTCCCGTCGACGATGGTCTTAGAAGGTCCGAAGAATTGCAGCTGATGATGGGTATCATCTTTGATATGAAGAAGGTTTTGCGGAGCTTCGCCACTTGGCAGACCGATTCCGACATTACCTCCGTAGTTGATCCCACTGGACTGCGATGTCCAATCCGCTGGCCCCTCGAGAGAGACGCCATAACATTCGGATATAGTACTGGCATTGGTATCAAAATTAACAGCCAGATTGATAGAGAAAGTTCTTTCACGGCTTGCCAAGGATGCCGAGCGCTTTTGCAGCGTGATGTTGAAGTTGGTGCTACCGAAGTCGTCAGAGTGCTTCTGAATCGCTCCGCCTAGGGTCATCTTTGAAATGGTCACATCGCCAAAATCTTGCCCTGTGGAAAAAATAGAATCAAACGGAGGGTTTGCTGAGTTTAAGCGAGAGTAGGAGATTTGATTTGTTGGATTCTTACTCACAAAGTTTCTGGTACAGACCTCTCTTTCACTTAAAAAAGATCTGATCTGATTGACGAGATCATCCATGTCATATTGCTGGCCAATGTTCTTGTAGGACTTAAGCTGATTGGAGATGTATTGACTTGTTGTCAAACCTACAACTCCGAAAACGGCAATTCCCGCGAGGAGCTCGATCAAAGAAAACCCCAAGGAGTGCCTCAAGATCTGAGAACCATTGAAGCAACCAATCTCGTCTCTAGATTCGGGGTGTTTAACGAATCCAAACATGAATTTGGTCCCTCTCTTTGGTTTGTCCGTTGGATGTTTTTGAACATAGGCTCATGGCGCGGCCTACAATCTGAACTCCATGAACCGGTTCTCCATCTTCCAGAGCGCGTAAAAAACCCTTTCGTGATGAGGATACAAGAAGATCACCATAGCCTAGAGGTGAACCATCAGAAAGGTGACAAATCACATTGGTGAATTCAGATACTCCTGACAAGGCCACCGGATACCATTTTTTACATTCAGGCTTGTCCCGAAACCCATCCGTGTTGAGGACCCCTAAGTGGAGTGAATTTTCTCCGTTTGCCTGGGTTGTTTTCTCGCACCCCATTCTTAAAATCATCTCTGCGTTTTTCTGTGCAATGCCGATGATGTCGGGACTCTTGTCTTCAGTACAAGGTGAGATCTTTCCACTTCGTTGTTCGAGGCAAAGGACACTCCCATTTTCAGGTTGGCCAAAGACGGGCATCATCTCAGAAACTACAGAGCAATTCGTACATGTTTGAGTGAAAACTCCGTCTTTAGAATCAAAGTACCCTCCATAAAATGTCCCACCCACTTTGGCGGCAAGTTGACCTTTGGCTTTGTAGCCCCCCGAAGTGCCACTTGAGCCGTAAACGAGAGCATGGAGTCCCGAATAGTTGCTGCTATCTTCCCAATAGCCGGCGTTGGAACGTATTCTCAAATTGGTGTCACTCTCTTCGTCGTCGGGTACCGAATCCTTGAAGAGGGAAAAGGAGGCAGCTCGGTTGGCACCCCCGTCTTTATTGATTACGGCGGCTCGGATCCCCGATTCGAAATTGTCCTCACCTCCATTGGACACTCCCATTTCCGTTTTGGCAACAATGTTGGAATTGTCCTTGAGTCCGAAGTAGCCAGTAACCCTTCGATCCCTATTCAAGGCGTTTGAGTCAATCGATGAGGAAACAAATAGAGAGCGTTTGTGGCCACTTGCAGAGTCATCTGCGGGAAATCGCAGAAAGTTGTTACCATTTCGAACATCCAGGCGATAGTCGGGATTAAACCCTAATCCGATTCCGACATTCCTATTGTAGATGATCTTGTTGGGCTCAAACGGACTTGTCTGCCACAAAGTATTGTTGGTGGCTGTTGAAGAAGAGCAGTAAGTGATCCCACCAGCGTCGCGCTGGATCAAGATAGAAATGTCTACTGTTTTTTCTCTTGAACCAAAGGATTGTCCGGTCTTTTCAAGAAGAAGAGATAAGGATGTTCGACCTGACGCACTAGCTGAAGGAGACGCCATATTTCCAAAAAATTCAGATTTGCCTCCGAATCGAATCCCCAAGATGCGAACTCGATTGCTCCCGTACGTTTTTCCAGACTCAAACGTTGTGTCTCCGTCAGCATCAACAAGACGAGAAAGATGGGTTTGAATTGATGGATCTTTTCCATTGAAGTTGGCAAGACAGTCATCACTGTCCCTGAGTCCTCTCTTAATATCATCAACCAGGGAGAGAATCTCCTCTTGCTGTTCAACGTTTCGCATGGCCTTGAGTTGATTTGAGGCAAGTTGTGTTGTCGCAAGTCCTAAGATAGAAGCGATGACGACACCCACCATTACGGAAACAAGAGATGTTCCCTTTTGGCTCGAACAAGCGCAAAAATTGCTCAAACTAGAATGTCTATTTGTACTTGACCAAAACATCAATTACATCCCTTTTTGCGGTTTTGCCATCAGAGTTTTTCGCGCATTCGTCCATAGCGCGCCCTGCAATTTGAAAATCAAGAACCTCTTCGTTGTGATCAAGGGCGCGAAGAAGTCCTACCGTTTGCCCTGAAGTGACCAAGATGTCTCCTCGTTGAAGGAGAGACCCGTCGGGTCGTTGACAAAGGACATGGGTCTTTTCCGAGACTCCGGCCATGGCAATTGGATACCATCCCTTGCAGCGTGACTCCGTTCGCCATCCTTTTGTGTTAAGAGGGCCAACGATCATTCCATTTTCACCGTTCTTTTTGAGGGTTTCCGAACATCCTCTACGAAGAAGAATCTCCGCATTTTCCTGCGCAATGCCTATGACGGAAGAGCTTTTATCGTGGTCACAGGACTTGAGCATCCCACTTTTACGGTTGATGCACATCACAGTCCCATTGTGAGGCTCCTCTTCGACCTCCATCATTTCGGCAATGACCGAACACGCACTGCAAGCCGTAGAGCGAAAACCTACGGCTCCCTCGAAGTGGCCTCCGTAGTAGGTTCCACTCACTTTTGCTCCCAAATAGGCGATAGCCTGAGGATTGGAGGTTCCACTAGAATTAAAGATACGAGCTTGAGCTCCCGTGAAAGTATTGTTGTTTTCCCAGTAACCAAAACGAATTCGAGCCCTAAGATCATTATCGTCCTCGTCGTTTTCGAGAGTCCCGCTTTTGAAGAGTGAAAAGGCAGCGGCTTTGTTCTCTCTTGCCTTTACAATGTCGGAACGAACACCTGTTTTGAAGCTGGCCGAATCCTCGTTGGACGAGGTAAGACGTACGCGAGCGAGGGTGTCAGCGCCAGCAAGGAGCTCAAAGGTGCCTGTTTCGACCTTGTCGGTTGTGGAGATCATCGTGGTTGTGGAAGCAAAGGTCGATTTGGCAATAGAATTTTCAACATCTGTACTCGGAACATAAAAGCTTCGCCCACTGCTCTCTTGAATGTGAAAGAGCGCATCGGGTTTGAATTTGAGATCGTCACTCAAACCCACCATTTTTGTCGTATTGATCCCGAACAGCTGATTGGTCGAATCATCTGCAGTTTGCCAAAATGAGTTTCCCCCGTCCATCTTGAGTTGGCATTGATCAAGTCTATTGTTGTCAAAGCTTGCAGAGATCTCCAATTCAATGGTTCGTGAGTTGGATCCGAAGGTAGAACTTTTATTTTCGAGTTCGATTTGAAGAGGAAATCTAAAATAGGTATGGAGAGAAGTTGCACGATTGCCAGCGTCGCTTGAAATAAAGAACTCAGTCTTTGAGCCTCCGTACTTGATTGTTTTGATCTGAAGAGTCTCATTTCCATAGGAATAGCTGCTTCCAGTGGAGAACCTTGAAACGCCGTTGGCATCCACGAGCTCGCTAAGAGATTTCACATTTCCGAGGCTGCCAGGTGTTGTGTTGCTGAGATTGGTCGTGCAAACACCTTCGGCACTGAGGAAGACGCGAAGTTGGCTCTCGAAGGCATCGAGTTCTGATCTGGTCTGTTTGGTCTTCACATTTTTGAGGTGATTGGAGGCAAGTTGCATCCAGGAATGGGAGGCGATGGCCAAGATGCCAATCAAAACCGTCAGGAGTAGAAGTGAGGAGCCTCGTGCGTTCGTCATTAGTGTTTTTCCCCAAAAACATTCTCGAATCATGGAATCGATCACTCGTGTTGGCGCTCAGAGAATTTCGAATAGACGTCCGTTCTCAGATCTTACTGATTTCCACCATTTTTGATTTTACATGAAATGGTCTCTTTTTCAGAGAGAAAAGATGAAGAAGCTCTTCTTTCTCAATTTGATTCGTAATTTCGTTCTATGGTGGCACAATGCTGTTTCACATGAAGACACTGCAACTCGAATTTCAAATGCGTCACACTTTGTGGCAAAGACCACGCGTCTCATAATGAGCCAAGAGTTTGCTTCCAAATCTGAGGCCAGACGCCTCGAAAGAAGTGATCTGAGGCTGTGGCGATCTGATGAATGGGAATATGGTTTCGTTGAGCGAGCTCTTTTGTATAGTCGATTGGAAACCACTCATCTTCGTTGGGTTGGTAGATTTCGACGTAATCCCTAATAAAAACCAGAAGATCTTCGAGTTGAAAGGCAGGGGCTACGACAATATCAGTCAAGGCTCTTCCCAGTAAGGAGAACTGAGGATTTGAGATGCCCTCAAACTGGTTCAGATAGTCCCTGCAGCCGTTTTTCACCCAAGATTCAGAATCACACCAGTGATCCGATGCAAAAAATTCATTCAACTTGGATTCACGCTCAAGCGGAAGCCCCACAAAGTTCGTAAAGATCCATGGTTTTTGACTTCGGTAGACAAATCGAACAAATTCGCAGGTGTTCAAAATCGGTGCGAAAAAGAAGAGGCGCTCAAATGTTCCAAGTGCCTTGGCGATGTTTGCCAAATAGATGCATCCACCACTGTGTCCTAAACCATAGAAGGGGAGTTCCTTAGGCAAGTGCGCCTGCCTCCAGTTCAGAAAATCCCCAGATGCCAGATCAAATGCAAAGCGACCACGCGCCTTCCCGTGGCCGCGAGGATTGTAAAAGATAAAGTGAGAATCTCCTCTCTCAAAAAGCGATTCTGGCAATGTCTTGATGTAGGTTCGAACGTCTCCCAACCCACAGGGGCAAATGAGAATGTATCTTTCTGGGGAGATCGGTCTCCACTGACCCACCTCGATGGTTTCACCATCGGAGGCCGAGAAGATTTGAAGACTCTCTTCTAACTGAGACTCTAAAGAGAATTGCAACGAAAGACCTTCTCCTTAAACCTCACTGGAGAGAGGTTTCTAGGTATGAGTGTGTAGTATTCAACCTTATGGATGAAGTACCAGTAGACAGCATAGCCAAGAAGCAAACCTAAGATGACATCGATCAGGTAGTGCTGTTTGGTGGCCATGGTTGCAAAAGCCACAGCCGTAGCCCAAAAGAAGTAGGGAAGAAAGAGCCATCGCTTTTTTCCCTTGATTTCCAAAAAGACAAATGAAGCAAGATAACAGCTGCTGACGTGCAAACTGGGAGCGCAATTGCCAGGGGTGTCGGCCTGTCGAATGAAGTTCAAAATAAAGGCGGAACCAGGGTCTGCATCCATAGGCATGGGGAACAGCAGCCGAGGAAAGGAGGTTGGATAGGCAAAGAAAAGCGCACTGCTGATCAACTGAAGTGCGATGAAGGCACACACAAAGCGGTTGGCCATCTTAAGATCGTCGTCCATAAAGAAGGCCGAAAGGATCAGAAAGTACTCGCTCAAGTAAACCCAAACCATCGATGGCCAAAACGGGATCAGGTGGTCGACAGCGGTCATGGGAAGGAGCTGAGGTTCAAAGAGGGGGAAGTGGTTGGACATCATATAGAGGATTGCAGCAAAGATGGCACTTCCAAAACCCACGGTAGCTTTGTTTCTAGGATGGACAAAGTAGGGTAGGGCTATCGATTGATTCATGCAATGCATCCTCATTCACGTGGAAGGGGAATGGGCTTTTGACCCCACCATCCACATCATTGTATATGAACACGAAGTTGGGGAATTTTTCAACGAAATGGAGGGAAGTTGTGAAAATCTACATGGTTGGAGTCGTAGGGGCTGGTCAGATGGGAAACGGCATAGCCCAAGTTTTGGCTGCCAAAGGGTACCGGGTCATGTTGGTCGATCTTAACAGAGAGGCTCTTGATCGCGGGTTGCAGGTAATTTCCCAAAGTTGTGACCGTCTGATCAAAAAGGAGAAGATGAGTTCAGCAGAGAAGTCCGACCTTATTGGAAAAATAACGCAGTCCACAAAAATGGCCGATTTGGCCCCATGTGACCTTGTGGTTGAGGCCGTGACCGAAAATGTGGAGGTGAAGCTTCAGATCTTTCGGGAGCTGGATCGACTGGTAAAGCCAGAGGCCATTTTGGTTTCAAATACCTCCTCCATCTCGATCACTCAAATTGCAGCTGCGACTGCAAGGCCCGAAAAGGTGGCTGGGATGCACTTTATGAATCCCGTTCCGTTGATGAAACTTGTTGAAGGAATTCGTGGGCTTCAAACCAGTGATGAAACCTTCAAAGTGTTGTCTGATCTCACCCAAAAACTCGATAAGGTGTTTGTGGAAGCTCGTGACATGCCGGGCTTTGTCGTCAATCGAATTCTCATGCCGATGATCAATGAAGCTGTGTATGCCCTCTACGAGGGGATAGCAGACGCAAGCGGCATTGATGAAGCTATGAAGTTGGGGACCAATCAACCGATGGGGCCACTCACATTGGCCGATTTCATTGGACTTGATACCTGTTTGGCGATCATGAAGGTGCTTTACGAAGGGCTTGGAGATAGCAAGTATCGGCCTTGTCCTCTACTTGTAAAATATGTTGAAGCAGGTTGGTTGGGTCGAAAAAGTGGACGGGGGTTTTATGAGTATGATCGCGCTTAAATCACTTGGAGCAAGCGGGCATGTGGGTCTTTTGTCTATTGAGCGTCCTGAGGCACTCAATGCACTCAACACACAGGTTCTCGATGAGTTGAACCAAGCTTTAGATCAAATTCCAAGGTCCGCCTACAGGGTCTTGATTGTGACGGGCTCAGGTGAAAAAGCCTTTGTGGCAGGAGCCGACATTAAGGAGCTTGATGGATTGAGCCAAGATGAAGCCAAGAGCTTTTCCCAAAAGGGGCAATCGGTTTTTTGCAAGATGGAAGAGCTTAAAATTCCGGTCATCGCCGCGGTCAATGGTTTTGCATTGGGTGGCGGTCTTGAGCTTGCCATGGGTTGCGATTTTATTTTTGCAAGTGAGAATGCCAAGTTTGGTCTTCCAGAGGTCACCCTTGGGATTATGCCAGGCTTTGGTGGCACGGTTCGTCTCTCACGGTTTGTGGGGCTTCCACGTGCCAAAGAGATGGTCTACTCGGGTCAGATGATCTCGGCTCACGAAGCTCATCGAATCGGTTTGGTCAATCGTCTTTTTCCAAGTGTGGCCGAGCTCTTGTCAGAGACGCAAAAGTTGGCTGAAATCATCGCCACTCGAGGTCCTTTGGGAGTTGCGGGAGCCAAAGAGGTGACTCACCGGAGCCATTTTTTAAACCTCGACGAAGGGTTGCGACTTGAGGCTCAAGCCTTTGGCAATCTGTTTCAAACAGAAGATCAGAGGGAGGGAACAAAGGCCTTTATTGAAAAGAGGAAGGCCCACTTTCAGGGGAGGTAAGGATTTTGAATCATCACATCCGCATTGTTACGGCAACGAGCCTTTTTGATGGCCATGATGTTTCGATCAATATGATTCGAAGACTCTTGCAGGATGCAGGGGTTGAGGTGATCCACTTGGGTCACAACCGTTCCGTTCAGGAGGTGGTCCTTGCTGCTCTTCAGGAAGGGGCTCAGGGTGTTGCAGTGAGCTCCTATCAAGGTGGTCACATTGAGTACTATAAGTATCTGCGAGACCTCTTGAATCAGATGGGGGCTCCCTATGTAAAGATCTTTGGGGGCGGAGGGGGTGTGATCGTCCACTCTGAGAAGTCTGAAATCGAGGCTTACGGAATTTCAAAGATCTTTCATCCTGAGGATGGCCGAAGACTCGGTCTAGAGGGGATGGTGGAGTTGGTCGTAAAGGAGTGCGATTTTGACCCTGTGAAGGCGTGGGTTCCCCCCCAACGAACCTCTTTTTTGGAGGACAGGATCCCTCACAGTGCGGTTGGAATGGCCGTCGTCTCACTAGAAAATAGTGGAAATGTTTCAGCTTCGTTGATTGAAGGAGTGGGTCAGTTTCAACACATTGAAACGAGCCCACCGCCTGTGGTGGGAATCACGGGTACGGGAGGAGCAGGCAAATCGAGCCTGGTCGATGAGCTGATTCAGAGATTTTTGAACTCTTTCCCGGACAAACGAATTGCGGTTCTTTGCGTGGATCCCACAAAGAGAAAGAGTGGAGGAGCGCTTCTTGGCGATCGCATTCGGATGAACTCCCTAGGAAGAGGAGGTCTCTTTGTTCACTCTTTGGCGTCGCGCAGCTCTGGAAATGAGCTTGCCGCGGCAGTCCCGCGAGTTTTGGAGTTTTTAAAGGGGCTGGATTTTGATCTCATCGTTCTTGAAACTTCAGGGATCGGGCAATCTGGCTCTGCAATTTCGGAGATCTCCGACCACTCCATCTACGTAATGACTTCAGAGTTTGGAGCTCAAAGCCAGCTTGAAAAGATCGACATGCTTGACTATGCCGACCTCATTGCGATCAATAAGGCCGATCATCGTGGATCACTTGATGCCGTTCGTGATGTTGAGATTCAATACAAAAGGTCTCACAAGATTTTCGATTCCAATGTACGACTTCCGATCTTTTTGACCCAAGCGGCTCAATTCAATGATGGCGGTGTCAACGAGCTCTTTTTCGCCCTTTGCGAAAAACTGGATTGGAAGAGAACTGAGGACTCTCAGCTACCTAAGTCCCATCGCGAAGTGATCATCCCCTCAGAGCGCCAAAAGTATCTCTCCGAGGTGGTCGATGCTGTTCGGAACTATCGAAAACGGCAAGAGGAGCTCTCGGAAAGGGCATCCAAGGCAGGTACGCTTTTTGGGGCCATGAAACTTGTTCCGCAATTTAAGGAGTTATTGCAAAAGAGTTTTGAAGAGGTGGCCCTGACCCAGTCGGAGATGGACTTTTTGATCTCATATGAGCAGATCTATGAAGATTATGCGAAGGAGCACTTCACCTATGTCGTGCGAGGAAGGGAGATTCAACAGCCCCTTTATCGAAAGACATTGAGTGGAACCCCCATTCGAAGGGTGGTCGTTCCTAAGCTCACCGATTGGGGGGATCGCGTTCGTTATTTGAGTTTTCAAAATGTTCCTGGAAACTTTCCCTTTACGACCGGAGTTTTCCCGTTGAAGCGAGAAGAGGAGGAGCCTGAACGGCAGTTTGCAGGAGAAGGACCACCAGAGCGCACAAATCGAAGATTTCACTACCTCTTGAGGGATTCGGTGGCCAAGCGTCTTTCAACGGCCTTTGATTCGGTGACCCTCTACGGACAAGACCCCGATGAGCGACCTGACATTTATGGAAAGGTTGGAGAAAGTGGTGTAAGTGTTCCCACGTTGGACGATCTTAAGCGACTCTATGCGGGGTTTGATCTTTGTGATCCATTGACCAGCATCAGCATGACGATCAATGGACCGGCCCCCATGATGCTGGCATTTTTTTTCAACGCTGCGATGGACCAGCAGATCGAACGGAGATCTTCCGAGCTCAAACGTCCACTATCTGAGTCCGAAGTCAGAGAAGTTAAAATTGAGACTTTAAAGAGAGTTCGAGGGACCGTCCAGGCAGACATTCTTAAGGAGGATCAGGGGCAAAACACCTGCATCTTCTCCATCGACTTTGCATTGAAACTCATGGGAGACATTCAACACTATTTCATCGACCATGGCGTGCAGAATTTCTATTCTGTAAGCATCTCAGGGTATCATATTGCCGAAGCTGGGGCCAATCCGATCACTCAACTGGCCTTTACCCTTGCCAATGGCTTTACCTATGTGGAGTACTACCTTTCTCGAGGGATGAAGATTGATGACTTTGCGCCAAGCCTCTCCTTCTTCTTTAGCAATGGACTTGATCCTGAGTACAGTGTGATCGGTCGAGTGGCTCGTCGAATTTGGGCTGTGGCGATGCGTGATCTCTACAAGGGAAATGATCGCTCTCAAAAGCTCAAATATCACATTCAGACCAGTGGCCGCTCGCTTCACTCTCAAGACATCGATTTTAATGACATTCGAACAACCCTTCAGGCGGTGATTGCCATCTTTGACCACTGCAATTCGCTCCACACCAATGCGTTTGACGAAGCGATCACGACGCCCACAGAACATTCAGTTCGACGTGCCATGGCCATTCAAAAGATCATTCATCGCGAGTTTGGCATTGCCAAAAATGAAAACCCTCTGCAAGGAAGTTACTTCATTGAGGAGTTGACCGATTTGGTGGAAGAGGCGGTCCTTCTTGAGTTTTTGCGGATCAATGAACGAGGGGGAGTCCTTGGAGCCATGGAGCGGCAGTACCAAAGATCCAAGATTCAGGAGGAGTCGATACATTACGAACACCTCAAACACAGTGGAGAGCTTCCGATCATTGGGGTCAACACCTTCATTGATCCTAAGACGCTCAAAGAGGACTTTGTGCCTGAGAAAATTGAGATGGCACGCGCCACTTCCGAAGAGAAACGCTCTCAGCTGGATCGTCTCCATGCGTTTCAAGAGAGGAATCGTAAAGATTGCGAGCGAGAGGTCAGGCACCTCAAGCAGACGGCATTAAAGGGAGAGAATCTTTTTGAGGCATTGATGTCGGCCTCAAGATATTGCTCACTTGGGCAGATGACCGAAGCCCTCTTTGAAGTCGGCGGAAAGTACCGACGCAACCTATAAGGAATGCTTATGACAAATTCGCCGAAATGAGGTTTTGCGTCAGCCACTAGGTATGAGTCATGAGGCCAGAATGAAATCCATTGAGTTGAAAATCGTTCGAAACAGCTACGGGGGTCGTGGCATTGGCCATGACCACGGTAAAGTTGTCTTTGTTCCATTTGCTGTGGAGGGTGATCATCTTCAAGTTGAAATTTTCAAGGAGTGTGAAAGGTACATGGAAGCAAAGATCGTCTCGGAGCTTTCTTTCAATCCGAAACGAAATGGGCCTATTCCATGCAATGAGTTTGGGAACTGTGGAGGTTGTGATTGGCAGGGGATAGACATTGACCAACAGATTCTCTGGAAAGAAGAGATGCTCCTGGATTCGTTTGTGCGAATTGGCGGATTTCACAGTGAAAACCTTCCAAAGGTCCAAATCACGAAGTCACCTTTTCAGTGGAGCTATCGTAACCGAATCATGCTCAAAGGCAAAATAGAAGGTGGAAAGATCTCTGTTGGCTATCTCAGGCGAAGTTCTCACGAAGTTGTTTCGATCACTCGATGTGAAATTGCCGGTAGGATCATCAACCTGTTTCTGTGTGATCTTAAAGAACTCACTGTCGACAATTCCGTAAGGCCAGTGACTTTTTCCATGGAGATTCAGGAGTTTCCAGATTGTGAAGATGACACCCAAAGCTTTGTGACCGTGGTGATTTTGACTCAAGAAAGGAGAGAGGATCTTCGAGAAGTCATTGAGTCAATTTCAAGATTGTCTCGGGTCAAGTGGTGTGGGTTTCGTGAAGATGCAACGGGCCGATATTTCAGTCTTGATTCGAATACGAGATGGACTCAACCAGGGATATTTCATCAAGTGAATCTTTTGGTGAATCAGAGAATGAGAGACTATCTCTTTTCGAAGGTCCATCTGCGACACCAGAGGGTTCTTGATCTCTATTGCGGATCGGGAAATCTCTCCATGGATTTGATAAGCTCGGATCGCTTGATTGAGGGTGTTGAAGAGTCAGATGATGCCATTGAATGCGCAAAGAAAATGGTGGTCCTTAGAGGAGCCTCAACACAAGCCCACTACAGGTCTCAAAACGTGAAATCTTATTTGAAAGATCGAATCAAAAAGGGTGATTGCGCAGCGGATTTGGCCATTCTTGATCCGCCTCGTGCCGGATTTAAAGAGATTGTTCCCCTTCTTTTGCGGATGAAAATCCCGGAGATGATCATCTTCAGTTGCGATCCCACCACTTTGGCCCGGGATCTCAAGGCGCTCAAAGAGGTCTATCGGATCGAGGAGTTGTTGCTTTTTGATCTCTTTCCACAAACCTACCACTTTGAAACCGCCGTCCACTTGAGGTGCCACACTTGAGGTGCCAGGCGTATTTTTCGGATGCGGAAGGTCGATTTGGATGATGTTAACTCTTTGCATCCGAAAAATACGCCTGGCACCTTTTTCAGTCGAGGCCGTAGCTGTAGAAGTGCTCAAAGCCGATCGTACGGAGTTGCTCAGCCAACATACGGCTTCGCAAGCCCTCGGAACAGACAAGGAGGTACTTCTTGTTGGGATCTAGATTGGTGTAGGGTTCAAGGGGCATAAGGGCATCTCTGTGAAAGGGGAGTTCAAGAGCTGGTTGTGGGAGCGTCTCTTTCTTTCGCTCTTCGGGAAGCCGAATGTCGACCCATTCATAGTCTCGAAGGTTTTGGAGTGAACGATCTGAAACCTCCCACTCTTTGACCTTTCGAATGTAGTTCTCTTTCTTGAAAGGGATGAGCGTAGCAGACCTTCCACAAAGAGGGCAGTCAAGGTCGCGGTCTTGAACAAGGGAAAAACTCTCAAACGTAAGAAGGTTGAGGATTCGTGTCTCCTCAGTCGTGGGAATCTTCAGAAGTACCTTGAGAGCCTCAAGGGCCTGAAGAGACCCAAAAACACCTGCAACTGCTCCCAAAGTGCCTGCCTGGGTACAGGTGCCTGTGCAACTGGCCTCTGGTTCTTCGGGCCAAGTGCACCGAAGGCATCCACCACTTCGCTCATCAAAGAGACGAATCTGACCCTCAAATTGATAGAGGCTTGATTGCACCAAGGGGATCTTTTGATCATAGCAGTAGTCGTGGACTAGGAACTTAGTGGTAAAATTGTCGGAGCAGTCCAGAACCAGATCAAAGTCGGTGATTAGGCTCTCAATATTTTCAGCCGTGAGACGATCGGAGCAGTAATCGACCTCAATGTGGGGATTCATTTGCGAGAGTCTTTGAGCTGCAATCGGGGCCTTCAATTTTCCGATGTCATCTTTTTGGTAGAGTGTTTGGCGATGGAGGTTGCTTGGGTCGACCCGGTCCGCGTCACACAGAGTGATGTGTCCAACACCTGCAGTCGCCAAATAGGTGAGCGCAGGGCATCCAAGGCCACCAGCCCCTATGACGAAGAGGTGCGACTCTTCCAAAATCTTTTGCCCCTTTTCTCCAATCTCCGAAATTTGGAGCTGCTTTTCGTAATAGTCCTCTTTGGCGATAGAGTGATGGGTGTGGCTGCACTGTTGGCAGTTGACCCATGTGGCATCCCCACTGAGGTAGTACTCCTTCTTCCAAATGGGAAGTCGCACCTTGAGTTCATCGATGACATATTGACAAGCCTTAAAGCCATCCTTTCGGTGGGCCGAGGTGACTCCGACCCAAACGGCAATCTCTTTAATATTGAGATGTCCAATGCGGTGAACACACTGGATCTCAAAGACATCGTAAAGAGAGCGGGCTTCGTTTAAGATCTTCTCCGCCTCCAAGAGTGCCAGATCAGAATAGGATTCATACTCCAGCGAGGCCACGGCCTGTCCCTCATTGTGATTACGGACGAGTCCTTCAAAAACCACAAGAGCCCCGGCCTGAGGATTGGACATTTGCGAGGTAAGGCTTGAAGAATCAATCGGATCCTGAGTTAACGAAAACACTTACTTAACCTCCTGCGACCGGTGGAATAAAGACGATGGTGTCATTTTGTTTCAAAGGAACACTCATCTTTGCAAATTGATTATTAATGGCCACACGCAGTTGATGTGGTTTGAGTGAAAAATGGTATTTCTTCGCAAGTTCATCAAAGAGTGCTTCGGCTGTGGCTGCTGAAGAGGTGATCTTCTCTTCGGAAAAGCCCGATTGCTCCCTCAATGTAGCATAATATTTAATTGTATATTCTTGGTTCATGGGACTCCTTTAAATATTGTTCCCTCTCAAGAGGGGAGTTGATGTTGTCCAATGCGTGAGCACGGATGGGTTTCAAACGTCGAATGCCGGAATTCAGTAATATCTTTCGAGGGCACTCAATCCTTAGGCCCAGGAAATCGAGCAGCCTCATACGACTCTTTGGTTCATAGATAGCGCACAGAGGCTCAGGGAGTCCCTTTTCATCCGAACTGTCAAAGGCCGTGGCGATCTTAAATGGAGCCCTCTGATCCACGAGATGTTTGAGCGTGGCGTGATCCAAATGGGGGAGATCACAGGCCACGACAAGCCAGGCCGCTTCAGGATGTTGAGTCATTGCCGAAAGAATTCCTCCCAAGGGACCAAAGTCAAGAAAGCGGTCATAGATCATCTCAAGATTCCCAATGGGACTTTCCCACTGATTTTGTCGAGCCGAAACAAAGCTCTTTTCACAATGAAAAGAGAGCATCTCAAAGAGGTGTTCCACCTGACTTTTCCCATGGTAATTCATTAAGGCCTTATCTTGCTTCATGCGTCGGCTGTATCCTCCTCCCAATACAAGACCATAGAGGGGTGGGATTTGAGATCTAAAGTAATCTCTTATGATTTGAGAGATCCCTTGGACATCGTCTCGATGGAAATAGGGAGTGTCGGGCGAAATCGATTTCAAGAGGCGTGCAGGTGGCTTACGAAAGGGGCCAACCACTGCGATCACAGGTGAAAATGGACTTAAATCATCTTCCGTAAGTAGGGACATCTCCTCATTAAGTAGGAGCACTTTTGGATGAGGTCCCAACTTGTAACCTTCTATGAAAAGCATCTCTGTACCCAACAGGGTCTTGCGTGCGCTCACCAAATCCTCGGGAGATCTTCGAATCTCAGCTTGATGATGGGGGTCTGTGATCTTGACGGCGGAAGCACCCATGTCCCAAGCAACGAAGGTGTCTTTTCCTGGATGATCCATTTCGAAATGGTGTGCGTCGTGCTTCAAGTATCCCACATGAAATTCTCGGCTAAACTCTTGAATCAACTTAGAAATGAGTGTGGTCTTCCCAGAACCAGAGTGTCCACAAAAGCCCATCTTAAAGGGGTGATCAAAAGTCACTCTTTCCTCCCTTTTTGGCTACAAGGTAGGTCTTTTCGATGGCCATGTTATGAGAAAGGGCCTTACACATATCATAGATGGTGAGGGCTGCCATGGTGGATCCCACAAGGGCCTCCATCTCCACTCCCGTTTTGTGATGGACCTTCACGGTGCAATCGATGACGACTCTTTTTTGTTCATCAAGTTCAATGGAGATCTTGCAGCTCTCCAATTGAAGTGGGTGGCAAAAGGGGATCAGAGTTCCAGTCTGTTTGGCGGCTGTTGTGCCAGCGATGATCGCCGTTTGAAAGACGGGTCCTTTCTTGCTTTGAATCTCCTGGCCATCAAAATGAGTTAACACTTCCGGGGGCAGAAACACGATGGATCGAGCCGTGGCTTCGCGCAAGGTGACCTCTTTCGAGGATACATCGACCATGGTCGGTTGGTTTTTTGGGTCTAGATGCGTAAACACATTAGCCTCCAATTTGATACATATCTTGTTTGATGTGCTCAATGCGTGAATAGGGTTTCATCTCCATGACTTTGCGAAGAATCCTCGAAAGTTCTTCAGGGTCCAAACTTCGAATGGAGACTCCCTTTTCCGACATGAGGCATGCTCTTAAAAATCCGTCGGCACTCAGTCGAATCCTTGAGCAAGTATGGCAAAAGGGCTCTGTTTCAGATGCGATAAATCCAATCCGAGCTCCATGGGAAGTCGTAAAATTAAAGGAAGTTGAATCAAAATCGACCTGAGCTGGATGAAGTTCAACCTCGTTGGAAACACGTCGAATGATCTCGCGAGCCGGAATCAGCTGGCTTTCGGTGCGATTCCACACCTGCCCAATCTTCATGAGTTCTAAAAACCGGACCTCAATCTGATGACGTGCAGAAAAATCGACAAAGTCGATGAGCTCATCATCGTTTATACCACCAATCACCACGGTGTTGAGCTTCACATTAAATCCCATCTCCTTAGCCTTTAAGATTGAAGAGAGAACTCTTCGAAATCCTTGGTAAGAGACCATCTTGTTAAAGCGCTCTTCATTCAAACTATCAAGACTTACGTTAAGAGAGTGGCATTGAGTGCTCATCAAAAAATCAAGATGCCGGTCCAGATCGTATCCGTTGGTGGTCATTGCAAGTTTTTTTAAGGGAAGTTGAGACAAGGCGCCTACGATCTTTTGAAAATCTCTACGTAACGTCGGCTCACCCCCAGTCATTCGAATTTGTTCAATGCCACATCGAACGAGCTCCTGGCAGGTGTCGAAGATCTCCATTGGGGTTAAGTAGTTTTTAGGAGACATGAATTGAACGTCCTTGGGCATACAGTAAAAGCATCGAAACTGACATGCATCCAAAAGAGAGAGTCTTAGTTTTCGAATTTTTCTACCGGAAGAGTCAATCAGATCGGACATAGGTTGTTAGCTCCATGGATGAAAAGGGTAGGCTTTGCCGGCTTGAAAGATGGACTGAGTCTCTTCAAGTTCAATAAAGCCATCACTATGAGAAAGCGAAGAGTAGTCACCTGAGCCATTTCCCCAAACCGGAGTTGCATGAAGCTGGCCAAGGTGATCTTTGTTGATGCGTACGGGTAAAAAGTAGGTGAGACTCTTTCCAAAGCCGATCTCCTCAGTCAAAAAGGCCCCCATTGGTTGGTCTGGGGGTCTGCCCATGTACTGGTTGAGGGAGGGCACAACATAGCGGTGGAACGAGATCAGTGTGGAAACTGGATTTCCGGGAAGACCAAAGACCAACGCCGTATGAACTGCCTCACTGAACTTTCCAAACCACATGGGTTTCCCTGGACGTTGGCGCACTTTGTGAAATATCTCAGAGACCTGAAGCTCTTTAAGCACTTCTGGTAAAAAGTCGTACTCTCCCATTGAGACGCCCCCAGAGAGGATCAGATAATCAAAAGATTTCACGATCGATCCAAGTCCTTCGAAAATCACCTCACGATCATCTCTAAAATGAAACTGTTCAATGTTGTGAAAATGGAGCGTCTTGAGGCAGGCGAAGATTGCAGGGATATTGGAACGACGAATCTGGTGGACATCAGGAACTTGGTCGATGTCGACCAGTTCATCCCCAGTGCTGACCAACGCAATTCGCGGTGGCCGGGTCACTTTGAGGAGTCCCTTCCCAATGGAAGCTGCCACGGCGATCTGTGGTGACAAGAGAGTGGTAAAGGGTTTTAGTAAAAGAGCTCCAGTCTTATGATCACTGCCTTCCTGATGAACATGCATATAGGGTTCAATTTCTTGAGCCAGGCTGTCTGAGACAAACACAACTCCCCCAGAGACCTCCAAATCCTCAATTCGCAGGACACAGTCCGCTCCGTCGGGAAGCACAGCGCCGGTCATCACTTGAATGGCATTGTGGGGATTTGTGAGTTTCCGTGGGGGGACCCCAGCTCTCTGTTGCCCCTCAACTGCAAACTTACGCTGCCCCTCAAGAAGAGCGGACCTGGCAAAGGCAAAACCATCCATCGCAACTCGGTGAAAGGGAGGGATATTACGGTCTGCTCGGAGTTCTTCTCTCAAAACAGACCCGCATGCGTCACTGATCGACATGGAGTGAGTTGTTCCAAGGGGCGTCTGTTTTGAGATGAGGCTCTGAGCCTCTTCAATTGAGATCACTTGATTCCTTTCCAAAGTGGGAGGCTCAGCAGTTTCCTCTCTGAGTCGTATCGTCTTGACGTCATAGCCTAGGCCTTAGAGTCGTCAAGATGGGGAACCTTTTTCCTGCCCCACAGACCTACATCCAGGTCTATGAGTCATTGCCAACTATTGGTGTCTGGCACAAAACCTGTTTTCGTGCCAGACACTAAACGGCGCATTTTCAAACGGGAAATGAGCTACTGTCAACCTTAAAACCTGGATCCGAAAGTAGAAGTGGAGATAAAAATCATCAAAGCTGCTGAAAGGTGTATTTCCTGCGCTAATGAAGGTTCTCGAAGCAGGAAGAATTCAAGCGAGGGCCGAAGGGAACCGATATTCAATAGGATTCTATTGGAGGAGAGATTCATGGGCAATTTCACATGGGAAGATGGGGTCGTGGATCCTACAGAGTACGATCGATTGAATGTGAAAATCCTTTTTGTTTTGCAGGAACCCTATTTGAGCAATGAAAATCGCGACATTGGCGCAGAGCGATTAAGCATTATCAAAGAGGGGAGAGTGGGAGGAGATTTCGACGAGTTGGCCTTTTGGCTCCATGGGCTTTACGAAAAGAGCAAGTTTGAGCCCAAATGTTACAAGAAGATCATTGAGTTGCGAAAGGATCTTCATTTGGAAGACGAAAGAGCCCTGCTGGAATATCGGAGTGAACATCTTAGCAAATGCTCCTTTCTCTACCTCAAGAAAACAACAACTTTGGGCGAGTGCACTAGGGCACCAGATCTGAAGAGATATTTGGAGGATCGGGACCACCAATCACGAATTCGCAAAGAGATCATCGATTCCAATGCTGCGATCATTGTCTATTGTGGCGCGACTTGGGTCCACAACATCCTTTTTTACAAACATAAGTGGCACCCCGACAACGACATCACCGATGACGGCAATTTGTGCAAAATAGTAGGTGCTACAAGGGCCTATGTGGGCCTTACCTATCCGCAATCAAGCCCTGAATATCCAGTTCGCGCGTGGAAGTACAACTGCCTCCGAGAAGCTTCACTCTTTGCCGTGCGGGCTTTGCGACTGGCTCAAGCCGCCTAGATCATTTTATCTTACTGCTAAATAGTGCCTGGCGCGAAACCTGCTGCTGTTCTGTTTCGCCAATAATGTAACATAATATATATTATCAGAATATAGCCGAAAGCAAAAAAAAAGAGCTAACCTTCAAAGATCCGGTTAGCTCTTCCGCCCAAACAATGACCCGTCCCCTTAGCAGCAGGTCCCTCCATAATCGTAAACAGATGAAGATAACAAATTTAGTCGATGACCTCTCCTAAATGCCTCTCAACTCTCAATTTCAACTTTTCATGCCGTTTACCTACCACTTTATAGCGCAATGTGTCTATTTGTTCAACATATCATTCATTGCTTGGAAAATTTTTCAAATCTGAGATCAGGAGACCGCCTGAAGATAGGTCAAGTTCTCCTGATAGACGTAGAACTCAATCACGGCTGCCTGATGAGCCGTTGCCGATTGAAGGTAGATCCCAACGAGATATTTCCCCTGCTCATTTGGATACGCGGATATGTGACGTACCTCACAGCTCTTGATCGCCACAGCATGATCTGGAATGGTGAAAGAAAGATTTTGGACTATCTCCCCAACTGCAAAACACCCTAGATCCGCCTGATCCACTAAAAGTGCCAGTCCGCGGCTGCTCAAATTGTCAATTCGATAGGATTTACTCTCTGCTCCTGAAGCTCCCTCGATGACAGCATAGAGCTCCTTTTCTGGATAGACCTCCAAACGAAGCTGAGCACGCCTTTGAACCTCATAGACCTCCTCCGGAAAGAGCATTTGAACCATCCGCTCGGAAGACGATGCTGCGAAGTAGGTTGTGAAAAAGAAACGAGCTCTCCTCGTCGTCATAGAAAAGTAGATCACTTCGTCCGAAGTAAACCATCTCTTAAGGTCAAGACCAAGGGTTTCAGTGGTCTCATAAGGGGCAATGACAAAGACCTGATTGACATCATCGACCAGGGTGATCAGGACTTCATACTTCTTCGCGCAACTCTGGATCCAAAGCGAGACCTTGATCTCGTACTTCTTGCACTCTCTGAGGCACGAAAGAATTCGCAGAGGATTTGAGAGTGGATGAAACACGCCCAATGATGCTGCCCCACTTTTATTTTTTCGGTCAACCTCTTCAGGTGATTCAAGAGGTGGCTTTTTCTTCTCAGTCTTTTGGGAAGAAGGTTCGATGATCTCCTTCGGAGCTGAACCTCCCTTCCAGAGCGAGTCTGGTTCAAAACACAAGACAGCCGTGATCACCTTATCAAAGAGGTCAAAGGCTTCCACAGATGCATCCACGATCTGAAGAAACCCAAACTTCCGAAGTTTCGATCCCATGAGCGGAGTGATGAGACCTGTGACGAGAAGAAGCCTCTTCTTGCGAGGTTCAATCTTGGGACCAAACTTATGAATGAGGTCGAGGTAAAAGATGGCATCTTCTCGATTGGGTGCATGACAAACAAAGACGCCGTGCCCGGGTCCTTTAAGTTTCTCTTTAACCTCTTCATGAGACTGCAAAGAGATGACTTCAATTGTGGGTTCACGTTCAAGTTTCTTGATCAGTCCACCCATCGCCAAAAAATAGTTGCCGCATGTATAAACTGGAATCTTTTCCTCAAAACAATTCTTGCGCGAGTTTTTCTGACTCATGCCCTACTTATCGGAGGCTCATTTAAAAACTAAACTTCTGTTGAGGATCAGGTTCGCAAGAAATTGTCCAACTCATTTACGAAACCTCATTGTAACCCAGATCCGGTCTATCACAAGTTCATCAATTTTTGAGAACTCCATTAAAGTTAATTTTCACAATCACAATTTGTAAAGTTTTCAAGACCTTTGTCCGATCACTCCTGTATCAAAGGCCTGTCGTGCTGAAGATCAAAAATCTCCAAATCTACGGATTTGGACTAGAAGAGGAGAGATACTATGAATCGCACAAAATTGATCGCACTCATCACGGCTCCACTTGTTTTCATTTTACTTACAGGTTGCAACCCCGTCGCGTTTGAACTCAATGCCGAAGGCCAGAAGGCACGAGGACTTCCATCGATCCTCATCAATGAAGGCGCCGAGTTCACGAATTTGCAAGAAGTTCAACTTGCACTTCATAAAAAGAGCGCAAAGTGGATGTATGTCACCAATAATTCCGATTGTGCATCCGGTGGAGAATGGGAACCTTACAAGACAGCGCGAACCTGGAGCCTCAAGAGTGAACAACTTAATGGTCCGGCCGATGTTTTTGTAATTTATCAAGATGAGTTTGGAGAACAAACAACCTGCGTCAGCGACACCATAGTTCACGACGATGTTCCTCCATCGGTGGAGTTCACTCGATTGCCCAAGGCTCTGGGGAATCAAAGTGATGTTCACATTGAATTTCAGGGTGACGACCAGGGATCTGGGGTTGACCACTTCGAGTGTCTCACGGGAGAAACAGCTGATTATGAAGAGTGTCCAACTCCGTTTTTCTCAACGTTTGAAGAAGGTCCGCAGCGCTTCGACCTTCGTGCCGTCGATCGAGCTGGCAATCGGTCGGAAACCATCACCTACAACTGGGTGATTGACCTGACTCGCCCTACGATCTCCTTTACTCTTGTGCCACAACCCTGGATCAACACTCAAGAGTCCAACTTTGAGTTTGTCGCGGAGGATGAAAATGGGATCACGGGATACAGATGCAAAGAGCCAGGCGCCTCTGACTTTTCATCGTGTACAAACAAGCTGACACTCAGAGCCAACATGGAGGCAAGTTCGACCCTCGAGGTGATCGCCACCGATGGTGCTGGCAATGAATCCCTTCCTCTATCACACACCTGGCAAGTGGATGTGACTGGTCCAGTCATTACGTTTTCATCAATTCCCGTCAACATGAAGACCCACTCTAAAGCCACTCTAGCCTATCAAGTAGAGGACCTGCAGTCGGGACTTAGCCGAGTCGAGTGCCAGTGGAATGATGCTTTTCTACCTTGTGACTTCAGTGATACCAAACTTCTAGAGAACTTACTTAAAGGTGACTATGAATTTTCAATTCGAGCCTGGGATCAGTTGGGAAATGAGAGTCAAGAGCGTGTTCAATGGTCGGTCATTCCCGCTTACAATGACCAACACAAGCAGGTCCATGTGGATGCTCCCCCAGCGATCGACCTCCTGATCGTGGTGGACAACTCTCTCTCTATGTCTGAAGAGCAACAAGAAATGGGGCGTCGATTTAACGCTTTCATCGATGAACTCGACGGTCTCGACTGGCAATTGGGGATCACCACCACAGACCCTGGCAATGCAACCGAAGGCAAACCCACTCTTGCAGGAAGCAATGGAACTCTGCTGAATTTCATGGAATTGGACCAATCTCGCGGTTCTTATGAGGATCTCTACGTCCTAGACTCACAAATGGAACCCTCCACAGCGACCACGCTTTTTCAAAGAACGATTCATCGGTCTGAAACGGGTTCCAATTGTGAACAAGGGCTCTTTGCATCACAAAGAGCCGTCGAACGCATTCGATCCAACCGGGAGAATCGAGACCTCTTTCGTGATCAATCCCACCTTGCGGTCATCGTTCTCTCTGATGAAGATGAATGCAGAAGAAGTAAGGTAACACCTCAAAGTTGGATTCAAACCCAACGTCAAACCTGGGGAATGGAAAAGACCATTGGCTTTCATTCCATCATCACTCAGCCAGGAGATCGAGATTGCGCAGAGCGTACGGACCACAGCGAAGGCCACACCTATTCCGAACTTTCTCGAAGAACCGATGGAATCATAGGCAACATATGCAGCGACAACTACACCGACCAACTCAAAACCATTGGTGGGAAGATTCGAGATCGCTTGACCAAAGTCGAACTTGCCTGCCCGCCCATTGACATAGATTACGACGGGAAGGTTGATGTCTTAATTGAATCGCAACCCAAACCAGACAGAGAAGTTGAGTTCACGGTGGCAGGTTCGACTTTGCTGTTGACTCGACCCTTGCCCCAAGGATCACACCAAATTGAATATCACTGCTTTTGACCCGGTTACTGATTATAGTAATTCTCTTCTTAATTGGAACTCGTTATGATCAAAATATGTTTCGATTGAGAGTATGGGGAGTTCGAGGTGCAGTACCAAGCCCTCTGACACCCTTGGTATTGCAAGAACGCATTTTCGCAAGGTTCAATGAGTTCTTTGAGATGGGATTCATCTCAGCATCTCATGTGAAGGAGTTTGTCACGGCACTCCCCGACTACAAACTCTCGGGATTTGGTGGAAATACCTCTTGCTACGAAGTCTACACCAAGGAATCAAGGATCATCATCGATGCCGGGACTGGCCTTCGTGAACTTGGCCTCGGCATCAACCATGATCGTAGCCCAAAGAGGAAACGCGAATGCCACATTTTTTTGACCCATTTCCACTGGGATCACATAATGGGAATTCCTTTTTTTGCTCCCATACTTAATCAGGAGTTTCAAATTCATTTTTATGCTGTTCAACCTGAGCTGGAACAAGTTGTTCGCTCTCTTTTTCGAAGACCTCTCTTTGCAATCCCATTTGAAGAACTTCCCAGTCAGATCTCATTTCATGTTCTTAGGCCCCGAGAGAAATTCCTCCTCGGAGATTTTGAGATTACTCCGTACATGCTTGATCACACCGATCCATGTTGGGGATTTCGCGTCGAATATCAAGGGCGCGTTTACTCTCACTGCGTCGATACGGAATGCTTTCGTGTGAGCCGCAAGGACTTGGGCGAAGATCTCGCTCTCTACAGCAACGTGGATCTGATGGTCTTCGACAGCCAGTACTCAATTGGCCACCTTCTTCAGAAGAGCCCTTCGGGCCATTCATCGGCAACCATAGGCTTGGATCTTGCCATCCGAGAGGGTATCAAGAGAGTCCTCTTCACCCATTACAACCCTAATGACTCCGATTTTCAAATTCACCGCTACAGGGAACAGACAAGGGAGTACTATGAGGCGGCAATCAATCGACTGAGTGAAACTGGTCGGCGTGTCCACCAGGTTATGTGGGATTTCGCAAGAGAAGGAACTGATATCGAAATTGGATAGGAGTAGATGAGATGTCCATCACCACAAAAGAGTTTAGATACGAAAATTTGCAAGAAGATGAGACTGTGATTCTCAAAGTGCATGGGTTCATCGATGAAAACGCTGAATTTCCAGAGATCTCAACGCTTAAGGCAGGTCATCTGGTCTTGGATCTCGAGGATGTGCAGTTGATCAACTCCATTGGAATTCGAAAGTGGGTCCTCTGGCTTCAGAACTCTACGATTCCCGTAACTTTACGGCGATGTGCTCCTCCGATCATTGAACAGGTCAACATTCTCTTAGGATTTATTCCTGAGGGGGCCGTTGTAGAGTCATTTTTTATTCCCTTTTTTTGCGAAAAATGCAATAAGAACGTCAATGTGCTGGTGACTGAAGGAGCGGATTACACCCTCCCTGGAGCACACAGAGGGAAGATCGAAGCACCAAGTTCACAGAAGTGTAAGGTCTGCAGTTCTCCCCTTGAGATGGATGTGTTGCCACAAAAGTACTTCAAATTCTTAAAACTTTAGTCCAGATTGTAAGAGGACGACTTGAGAATCTTGGTAGTTGAAGATGAGCGAAAGGTGGCCTCTTTTCTAAAGAAGGGGCTTACTGAAAATGGATACAGTGTCGATGTAGCCCATTCAGGAGAGGATGCAAAGAGTTTTGCGGCCGACAATGATTATGATCTCCTCATTCTCGACATTATGCTTCCTGATACGGATGGACTGGCTGTCGCTCGATATTGTCGAGCGACAAGTTATAAGGGGCCAATACTTATGTTAACTGCGCTTAACACCACAAAGGATAAGGTTCAAGGGCTTGATGCAGGGGCCGATGATTATCTTGCCAAACCCTTTGCCTTCGAAGAGCTCTTGGCGCGAGTAAGAGCTTTGCTGCGCCGATATGGTGATGGAACTCACTCAGTTGAGCTCAAATATGAAGATCTCCACATGGATCTGGTCAAACGCAAAGTGGTTCGATCTTCCAGAGAGATCACTTTAACCACAAAAGAGTTTGCTCTTCTTGAGTACTTTTTAAGAAACTGCGAACGCCCCGTATCCAGAACGGAACTTCTTGAGCACGTGTGGGATATGGGATTTGATCCTGGAAGCAATGTCGTGGACGTTTACGTCAATATGCTAAGAAAAAAGTTGGATGCATCAGGAGACTCCAAACTGATTCATACGGTTGTAGGCTTTGGCTACGTGCTAAAAAGGGATTGATGTTTCGTCAACTTAGCCTCAAGATCAAATTGACCATCATCTTTGTTCTTATCTTCGGTAGCAGTCTTATCGCCTTTTCGATTTTCCTGTATCAATCAGTATCAGATGCCTATCAAAGCGAATTTGATCTGGCTTTGCATAACTTTGCGGTCGAAGTTGGAGACTCCATTGACCTCTCGCTTTTGGGGTATGTGAGCATCGATCGGCGCGTCTTTGAAGAGGATCGAAAGATCTTTCCCTTTTCATTAAATGAAGCCTTGATTGAGGTTCGAAGCATTGGAGGAACTCCCATGGCCAAAACTCGATCTTTAGGAGATCGAGATTTGCCCTTTGAGCGCAGCAAAGTGAGCAATCTTGAAAAGGGCTACTTAATTGAGGATTGGAACCCCGAAACCCTTTTCGGGGCCTATAGGAGCTATCGAGTGATCCACTACGCCATTCGCCGTGTGGGGTTTTCTCGCTTTGTCCTTCAAATTGCCGTTCCGACCCAGATGGTCACGATCCATCAAAGAAAAATTGCAACCATCTTTACCTACTCGGTTGCAGCATTGATCATCGGGTCCTCACTTTTAGGCTTCTATTTTTCTCATCTTGCACTTGAACCGATCCGTAAAATGATCTCCAAAGCACAATCCATTAAGGTGGAGGACCTTTCGGCTCGCATTCCCACACCCAACAGCAAGGACGAATTGAACGATCTTGCTGTGACGCTCAACGGTCTTTTAGAACGAATGGAGCGGGCTTTTCAAAGTCAGGAACGGTTTGTATCTGACGCCTCACATCAGCTCAAGACACCTCTGGCCATTCTTAAGGGAGAACTCGAGCTTTTGGAACCAACTCCCCAAGTTCACTCTCTTCAGGAGGAGGTGGATCACCTCATCAAACTCGTCAATGACCTTCTTGTACTTGCTCGCGTGGACACAGGTGCATCGGCCCTGAACTTTGAGCCAGTTCAACTTGATGAGATTGTCATGAGTGCGGTGGAACGACTCAATCGCTTTGCAATTCAAAAAGGAATCCACCTTCTCGTCAACTTCACACCTGAGTTGCAAGAGGGACAGATGGAAACGTTGCGAGTTCGTGGCGATCATGATCTGCTTGTAAGTCTTTTTGAGACTCTTATAGAAAATGCGATCAAATACTCTCCGGAAAAGAGCACTGTTTGTGTTGAAATGGCTCGGGGCCCGACGATTCGTATTTTGGATCAGGGACCTGGTTTAGACGAAAATGAGAAGTCTCAACTCTTTGCCCGATTTCATCGTGGCAAAAAAGCTAAGGGAAGTACCACTGGTTCGGGACTGGGTCTTGCCATTGCCGCTCGAATCAGTGAATTGCACAGTGCGCGCCTTGAACTCCTGAATCGATCTTCAGGTGGGCTGGAAGTCCTTTTTCAAATGACTCCCATTTCGTAGAGCGACTCTCTTTTGCAGATCTGGGTTAAAATTATTTAATCTCCTTTTCATCTCCCATTCATATCCGTTTGCTACTCTGTATTTGCTTTTTGACGGGGTAACAGGAAGTTACCCCCTCCCCCCAACCGATAAAAAAGGAGTGAAACATGAATCAAAACTTTCAAGACCAAATCATAGTAAAGGGATTCCAAGGCTCTCATCGCCTCGAGCGTCGAATTCGCAAACACGTAGAACGATGGCTCTCTCAAACCTTTCACAAATCACCATTTGATGAAGGATGGCTTCGACTCTACGTACAAAACGAAGGCGGCAAGAATGATCCTGTTGGGATCTACCTTCTGGTGGCAGTCAATGAGATTCGCATCAGTGCTTTTGACTATGCCGATGAGGTCATGACGGCACTCTCTCGCTGTTTAAGTGAAGCTTCCAAACAGTACGCAGCTCAATCAGGAAGTTCACAGATGTTTTGGTCTCTACCAATCGGACGCGCGTTTCAAGCCGTTTGATTTTCGACGAAATTCGGAGTTAAACTGGTGGAATTTAAAGTTTCCAACTCTCAACCCGCTTTGAATTTGAAAAAACTAAGTGTTTTCCATATTTTAAACGTCTGCACGAGGGCTAGATCCGTGTGTTATGAGAAAAGTGTACAATTGACACACTTTTGCACTGCCTATTTAATGGCCACATATGGATCTACCCCTCGGGAATATCGACTACAATCGCTTCTACAAGCTTTTGGGCCAACGCCTCCGACGCCTCCGTGAGCAACGCGGCCTCAAGCAGAGCGAAATGGCAAAACTCATCAAGGTGAGTTATCGCCATTATCAGGATGTGGAAGGTGGCAAGATCAATCTTCGAGGCGAAACTCTTTTGCGATGTCTCTTGGCTGTCGATTTTGACCTCTACGAAATCAGAGAGGAGTGCCTCCTGTTGACTCCTGACCGCCGCATGCCTCTTCGAGACCCGACAACATCCCCATGTGGTTTTCAGACGACGATTCTCATTATTGACGATGAGCCTTCGGCTCTTAAATTGCTCCCCGAGATGCTCTCAGGAGAGGAGCACCGGTGGAAGATTCTCACCGCGATTTCCTTGAAAGAGGCCCTTCTGGTGGTCCAGAGGGAAAGGATTGACATTGCCATCGTGGACGTTGCCCTTCCGCTCATCACGGGTTTTGAGGTGATGAACCAATTGAAACAGATGGGAACTCTCTGCTCCTTTATCGTGATGTCGGGAGATGTCTCACTTCAAAATTATCGGAAGGCACTTGAAAGTGGTGCCATCGAATTCTTAGAGAAACCTTTTGATGAGTCGGACCTTAAACGCGCCATCATGCGAGCTGAAAGCTATCAGAAGATTGAACGAGAGCGAAGTGAGCTATTTGAGAGACATCGACAAAGTGAGATTAAATATCGAAAGATGGTCGACACCTCGTTGGATGCAATCATCCTTTCAGACGCGTTGACAGGCAACATCCTCGATTGCAATGAGATTTGCGAGAAGATTTACGGTTGGACAAGAGACGAATTGTCTGCCATGAACCGTGTGGAACTCACCGTAACTAAGGGGGTTGTTGCCGAAGATCTTGATCTCATCCGCTCCAAAGAGGGACACTATCGCATTCCACTAAGGTATCATCAAAAAAAGAGTGGCAAGCCCATCCCAGTGGAGATTTCTGCAAGCCTCTTCCCCTACAACGGGCGCGAGGTGATCTGTGAAATGATCCGGGACATCTCAGAACGACTCGCTATGGAAGAGGAGTTGCGCTTCAGTGAAGCCCGATTTCGAACTCTCATTGAGTACGCTCCCGTTGCCCTTTCCATTGCCGATCGTCAGGGTCGATGCATCTATGTGAATCGAGCATGGTCTCTTCTCAACGGTCTCGACCTCGACCGCGCCAAAGGCGATGGTTGGTTGGACACAGTTTGTGCTGACGATCGAGAGTTCGTCTACAGCAATTGGTATGGCATGGTGGAAAGACAGGAGGGACGACCTCTGCGTTATCGTCTCCAAAGTAAATGCGGAAAGATCATCTGGGTCCACGCCATCACCAAAGAGGTGGTCGATACTTTTGGAAATCATTGGGGTTACATGAACACCACTTTTGAGCTATCGAAGCTGGTGGAGATGGCAAAGCAAATTTGAATTGAGATCTTCAATAAGTCTGTTGTTTTCACTTCGATAGATGGGAATGTCATCGACACTCACCACCGGAACAGCTCCCATGAGAGAGTTGAGAAGCCAAAGTTCTCTTCGTCGCGGATTCTCCTTGAGACTCAATACATCGATGTCTCTTGTTTTTAAGGAGTACCCCTTTTGACCAAACCATCTGAGCGCTCTTTCTCGAGAGAGACTTCGAAGTTGAAACTTCGAATCAGGTATGTAGATCGATCTTTCGGCCAGATCTATTTCAAGAAGAGAAGAGAAGGCCCCTTCGATCAAGTTCGAGTGATCATCCACCAAAAGAGCCTCTTCAAAACCATGAGCCTGAGCCCAGAGTCTTGCCATCCGATAGTGAAGGTAGCTGTGACTCTTAATTTCATTGAGCCAAGAAAGGTGCACCTCTGGAAAGATCTTCGTCCTAAACCCCCACCGCCCTTCTCTCTTTCCTATCGGATCACGATAGGGTTTCGCCGTTACGATCCAATGGGGAGGAGATCCAACTTGAGATACTCCAAATGAGATTCTCACCTTTGCCACGCATTTCAAGAGTCCATTTTTCTTGAGCAGCTGGGAGATGATCGAAGCCCAAGAGATCTGATGAAACTCTTCAAAGTCAAAATGTACTATCTGTGAAAGCTTCTCGAGGCTTCTCTTCATTCGCTCCAAATGGTCTCTCAAAAATAGAGGGGATTCATGATGGATTCGAATCGTCTCAAAAACTCCAAACCCAAAGATAGGAAACTCCTCTTCCATAGAAAATGGAAGGGATTCCTCGGTAAGGAACTCTCCGTTTCTCCACACGTACGCGCCGGACTTGCCCCACGATTGACTTTGACGTGACCGGGCCGAGCGAGTCAAGAGCCTCTCAAATGGTTCGCCCTTTGCCAAAACCTCACGACACTCTTTGGCAGGATCAGAATCATAAACGATCCCAGCACCAACCGAGTAGGTGAGTGTTCCATTGGCAACAACTGCCGTTCGAATGGCGACCGAGAGATCCAGGGTCGATTGAAAACCAATGTAGCCGATCGCACCTGTATAAATGCCTCGGCGAGTGCTTTCGAGTTCATCAATGATCTCCATAGCTCTGATCTTCGGACATCCTGTAATGGAACCACTTGGAAAGGTTGCTCTTAAAAGATCGACGAGATCCACCTCAGGTGCAAGATCGGCGTAAAGAAGCGAGCTCAAATGGTAGAGACTTGAGTACTCCTCAATCAATTTGTGCTTCACGACCACAACCGACCCAACTTTAGCGACACGACTGAGATCATTTCGAAAAAGGTCGACAATCATCGAAAGTTCCGCATCATCTTTGGGATCCTTTAAAAGCTCCTCTTTCAGCAGAGATTCATTATGGTCTTTGCAACCACGAGGCCTGGTCCCTTTGATGGGCTGGGCTTGGACCTTGCCACCACGACACATCAAAAACCTCTCAGGTGAATTTGAGATGATTTGATGATCGCCAGCTTGAACGTAGGAGGAAAAAGGTGCTGGATTGCTCTTCAACAAATCCTTGAAAAGACCAAATGCACTGCCAGAAAACTCATGTTGGACTGATTGAGATAGATTCACCTGGTAGACATCTCCAAGCGAGATTCTACGCTTGATCTCTCGAACACCTTGTTCGTACTTGAACTCGAAAAATGGCCTAAGAGTGCGTCCAGATTGATAAAGATGATCTTTAGGAGTGGTGTTGGTGAGAGGCTGAGCTGAGGTCTGAAATCTTGAGAAGACCGGCTCAATCTGGATGCACTCTCCATTTCTTCGATCCCACAGATAGAGCTGTTGAGGGATTACGAGATGAAGGTCGGGAAGCCCAACAAGATCTCGAGTCGTTCGTGGCACAGTTTCGATTTCATGGAGAAGATCATAACTTAAATATCCAAAAAGACCTGAAAGAGTGGGAAGATCACCTGACTCATGACCAGAAGTTTTATTCAAAATCTCTCGAAGAAGAGAAAAAGGTGAACCCACAAAAGAGATCCCTTCACCCAAAAAAGAGGATCGAATCTCCTTTCCAAAGGATCTTATCTCCAGGAGCGGATGGACCGCCAAGAGGTCAAAACGAGAGCGGCCACCCTCTAGTTCCTCTGTCCCCCCACTGGCAAGATAGACCGTACCAGGAACGTCGGCGTAGCGCTCAACGAGACTTTCCATGCTTTCATGAATGGTGGTGAAGCGGTGCTCTTTGAGTGCCCCGATCTGATCATCCCACCAGGAGGAGAATTCAAACTCCACGCTTTTCACAACCGCCTCAAAAGAGCCGTGAAGTTTTCAATCATTCGTGCTCCCGATAAAGTGAGAAAGCTTTCTGGGTGAAACTGAACTCCAAAGATCGACCGACTCCGATGTTGAACGGCCATGGGGATCCCATCCTCGGTCCAGCTTAGAAGCTCTAAATCGGGTGGCAAAGGTGTTTCTGCCACCAGCGAGTGGTAACGAGCTACGGAAACGGGTGATTCCACACCCTCAAAAAAACCAACTTTATGATGATACACGAGGCTGCTCTTACCATGCATTGGGGATAGGCCAGGTTTGACCACCCCTCCAAAGGTTTTCACAATCAATTGCATTCCCAAGCAGACTCCTAAGATAGGGACTCCCTTTTCAAAACCCAATTCAGAAATCAAATGAAGGGAACGTGGATAATCCTCGGGCCTCCCAGGACCAGGGCCTAAGAGAATCCAACTGGGGTTTTCACAAAATTGGCTCTCTGAGAGTTCATCGCTGTAGCGAACCACATGAACCCTATCCACAAAGGGGGAGACTAGATCAACCAAATTGTAGGTGAAGGAATCAAAGTGATCGATGACCAAGACTCTCAACGAGTCTCCTTGGACTCCCATAACCGAAAGCCCATAGACTTTGCTGCCTCAAGATCACTCTTATTGATCTCATAGAGGTTCAACGCACCCGTTGGAGCCCCACAGAGGGTCACGCGAATCAGCCCATCACTCCCCTTTTTTGCAGAGTAGACCCTGATCGATCCAAGCTGTGCCTGCATTTCTTCAAGAGAGATCTCGTCACCCATGCCACACTGCTTGCTTCCATCGGTTTTACCCACAAACAGGGTTTCTGGCTTCTGCCCCAACTTACCATTTTCGGTATGGGCTGGTACTGCACACCCTACGGAGAGCAGAAAACCAAAAACGAGTATGCATCCCGATTTTACTGTGAAGGCCATCGCACCCCCTTTTCAATCCAATCTGCCCGTAGTGAGAAAAGATTGGCCTCATTGGAAATGAACAGGAGACTATGACCTTCTGGATCAATTGTCACCCTCGAACTGCTTCCCCTCCCCGGTTCAAAATGACCGACCTCCTTACCACTTTGAAGTTGGAGGAATCGAATCGCACCTTGCGTCTCTCCAAAAACCACGAGCCCCTTATGAACGACGGGTTGCGAGGCAACTCCCCTCCCCTGTAGGTCGTACTCCCAAACTCTCTTTCCACTCAATCGATCCAGAGCCAAGAGCTTACCCCCACTTGTTGGATGGAGGATCCAGTTTTCGTGGATGGTCACTGGTAGAAAACCTCCCTCTTCGACTCGCCACTCTATTTCTCCCCCGTCGGCTTTGATCCTGTACAGACCATCGTCATAGGCTGAAACGAGAAGTGAAGCCCCATCAAACACCACAGTTCCATCAACATCAAAAAACCGCTTATTTCGGTTGAGTTGCTTTTCCCACAAAAAGCTCCCCGTTTTCGAATCAAGTGCCACCAAAAAGCCATCCGCGGAACCCACATAAAGAACCAATCCTTTGAGTGCCGGACGACTTGCCCCCCGTACACTTTGTGTCAGTGTCGCTCGACGTGAATAGACCCAAACAAGCTTTCCAGAAAATGCATCAAGTGCATAGGTGGAATCATTTCCGCTAATGAAAAAAACCCTGTTTTGGCTTACATACGGTGCCCCTATGGCTTCGCCCGGTAAAGGAAAGGTCCACAAAACTCTCCCATCACTTGGTTGCAGGCAGTAGAACTGCCCATCCTTACCGCCAACATAGAGACGATCCTGTGCGAGTTCTGCTTCAGCTTCAACACCGCCATCAATGAGCAATCGCCACTTGAGATGCCCTGTCTTTCGATGGTAAGCAGAGATCCCATCGATTCCATTCCCCTGAATCACAAGATCCTTATAGACAACAGGCGCCATTCGGTGAAGCAATCGAGGGCCCAAATAGGAATCTTTGAGTGTGTTACGAACCCAATTGGTCTCAACAGAAAAGGTCTTAGATGAAAGTGAAGCTGTGCTACATGAGACCAGCATCAAAATTCCAATGACTCCAACGACAACCTTCACGCTACTTTCCCTGAACTTGGATGAGTCGCGAAAAGCTCTTTCCCGTCCGCCCCACGCTCTTATCTTTAAATTCACTGTCAATCTTCTTAAACTCGCCAAGTGCAAGATCCTTCTCGCCCAGCAACTGGTGGCACGTTCCTTTCTTAAGTAGGGCAAAAGGGCGCAAATAGGTGTACTCCTGCCCAGAGGCGATTCCATCAAAAATCTTGATCGCACGATCGCACTCTCCCTTCTCCGCATGGAGGTGACCCCTTCGCACCTCTGCCATTGCATAAAGAAGGGAGCCCTTGGAAGGCGATACTTCATCCATAACTTTAAGAGCCTCATCAAACTGTTTGTACTCTTCAAATATTTCAGAAATTGTGAGGGCCGCAACGACCGACGCCTGGCTCTGTGGATAGGCCTTGATAAATTCCAAATAGCGATCCACCACCATACCATAGTCCTGCTTCAAATCCCCACTGGGAAGTTTACTCTCCTTGTCAACCACTCCGTCCGAACGATCCTCCTCGGACGAAGAGGCATCTTTGTCGCTCTTTTTTGCAACCTTCTCCTTGGCACTGGCAAAATCCTCTTGGAGCTTCAGAAGGTCCTTTTCAAGAAGGTAGTAGGCCGCTTGTGCGCTCTCCTCCCTTCCAGTTGAGTAGTACTGAAACGCCACCACAATCGCTCCTCCACCAAAAAGAACGAGAGTTGCCGTCACAATGATACGAAAGTGTGCATGCACAAAGGTCCAGAGTTGGCTGGCCGTTTCTACAAAAGCATCTGGTTCCTTTAGCTCTTTCTCTCGTTTGCTACTCATATGATTGCCCTACCAATAATGTCATTCTGTTCCAATTAAAAGATAGACCTAAAACCAACCTCTTACCGATTCTCAACCTCTCGAAGGGTTCCGAAAAGTCTCTGCGTTCGACCCTGGTGATGCTGCTTCAAAAGTCCCAAAATTCGAATGCGCTCTTCGGCCATTCGATCGGCCGCAAGATAAGTGGGAATGCCATCTCTTTTCGCAATTTGAAAGACCTTCATACAATTGTCGTAAACCTGCGTTGTCTTTTGAAAAGCACGGTCGGGCGAGTAGCCCTCCAACTCAACAAATACATTCATGAGTCCACCCGCATTGATGACGTAATCTGGGGTGTAAAGAATGTTTCGCTCCTTAAGAATATCACCATGTCGGGGCTCAGCAAGCTGGTTGTTGGCTCCGCCCGCTATGACCGAACACTTTAACTTATCCACAGTATCATCATTGATGATCGCACCAAGAGCACAAGGAGCCAAGACATCACAATCAGAGGTCACGATTTGATCTGCTGCTACGATCTCACACCCATGCTCCTCAGAAAGCCTACGACAGCGATCACGATCCAAATCTGCAATCTTAATGAGTGCCTTCTCCTTTGCAAGATACTTTACCAGATGAGAACCCACGTTCCCCAATCCTTGGACGGCAACACGCAGGCCAGAAAGCGAATCCAAACCCAAACGCTCCTTCACAGCGGCCTTCATCCCCATCAAAACCCCGTGGGCCGTATAGGGACTTGGATCACCCGAACCGCCATACCCTTTGGGAATTCCAGTTACCCATGGAGTCTCCATGTAGACATGCTCCATGTCGTGCACAGATGTTCCGACATCTTCGGCGGTGATGTACTTTCCGTTCAGGGAGTTGACGTAGATTCCAAAGGCACGAAAGAGCGCCTCCGACTTGTCCTTCTTAGGATCTCCAATGATCACGGCCTTTCCGCCGCCTAGGTTAAGGCCCGCTGCGGCCGCTTTGTAGGTCATCCCTTTGGACAGACGAAGAACATCAATCAGGGCCGCTTCCTCGCTTTCATACGGCCACATTCGGGTCCCGCCCAGTGCCGGTCCAAGGGCGGTGTTGTGAATGGCAATAATTGCTCTCAATCCTGTCTCTTTACTATAACAGAATACAATCTCTTCGTGATCACCATGGGCCTTAATTCGATCAAATATCATGAACTGACAACCTCCTAAGATTAAGCCCTGTCGAATAGAATTGTAGCGAGTTTAGAAATGGCGACTCATGAGTGCAAGGAAAAACTCACAATGCCAAGCGTCGCTCCTGCTTGCTAAATCGAGGAATTGCACCTAGTGTCTCCACCAGACAGTGATTGCAGAAGAGATCAGGAGCCGTTGTGGTTCACCTTTGAAGGAGTTTACCGATGGATCGTCAGGGTAGTTTGAAGGGCAAAACGATGTTCATTACAGGCGGCAGTCGGGGAATTGGTGAGGCCATTGCCCTTCGTGCGGCAAGGGATGGCGCAAACATCATTGTCGCCGCAAAGACGACGGAACCCCATCCCAAGCTCCCAGGGACCATCTATTCGGTTGCAAAGAGTATAGAGTCTGCGGGCGGCCGAGCTTTGCCTCTTAAGGTGGATGTACGGTTTGAGGAAGAGATTTACGAAGCTGTTGAAAAAGGGGTTAAGCAGTTTGGTGGGATCGATATGCTGGTCAACAATGCCAGTGCGATTTCATTGAGTGGAACTCTGGATACTCCTGCTAAGAAGTTTGATCTTATGCACCAAATCAATGTGCGTGCCACCTTTCTAACCTCTCAGGCCTGCCTACCACATCTAAAAAAATCGGATCGCCCCCATATCTTGACACTTTCTCCACCTCTCAATCTCAATCCAGCTTGGTTTAAGAATTTTTGTGCCTACACAATGTCGAAATACGGCATGTCGATGTGTGTCCTTGGCATGTCGGAAGAGTTCAAGGAGAGTCGAATTGCAATCAATGCGCTTTGGCCAAAGACGATCATTGCGACCGCTGCGATGAACATCGTCGGCGTTGATGGACGTTACGGGCGAACTCCAGAGATCATGTCCGATGCGGCTCACATGATTTTGACTTCGCCCGAGTTTCACACCGGCAACTTTTTTATCGATGAAGATGTCTTAAAACTCAATGGCGTTGACGATTTTTCTCAATATGCGGTGGACTCAAAATGTGCGCTGAGGAGTGACCTCTTTCTGGATTGAACATCGACTTTCAACCCCGGGTTAAAAGTCGTAACGAAAACGAAAAGCCAAATCGTAAAAGGTCAATGACTGTGTCCCTGAAGAGGATTGACCCGACGAATCTGTTGAGTCAAAGTTGTGGGAGTGAGTTTGACGAAGGATCCCTCCACCCATTCTCATCTGACGGTTCAAAAGAAAGTAGGCAAAACCGCTCAGTTCATAGCTCAATTTGGGTTGAACCGAAAAGGAGACTCCCGAGCTTCCACTTGATGAAACTGGATAGAGATAACTCAATCCTAATTCACACGACCATCGAGTCGCAAAGGGCGACTGCACTGAGACACCAAGCGCGAGAGCCATGAGCGAAGGAGTCAAAAATGTTGCAGACCCAGAGGATGAGAGATCGACAAATGGAAGATTGTGTTGCTGAAGACCTAGCGTTCCAAACCACTGGTCCTTAGAAAAGAGTAGTTTCTCTTTGAAAAGAAAGCTCCCATTCAGGGCGACCATTTGCCAGGCATAGTTATTGGATGCCGCAACCTCGCCGTTCGTCTGAGCCTCTTTAGGTTGACCAGGCATTGTGGTGTATTGAAAAGCTCCTCCCCACCTTCCTTTGTGCAATCCTCCTCGAATGGAAATGGATGGAAGAGCCGCTAAACCAACGCTGAGAGCTCCTTTTCCGCCTTGTTCGTGATCGATTTTTTGAGAGGTGTAACCCACCCCCCCTTCAATCCAGTATCGGATTGAGGTTTCTCGCTCAAGCTTGAGATTCTTGTGAACCTTTGCATTTATTTTTACTCCGTCACTTCGTACCTCAAGAAGGATTTGCAGAATCCGTCTCTGCTGCCTTGTTTTGTAGATCTGCACGGGAATCTGAGAGACTCCCAGAGGCAGACGCAGTTGAAGTTCAAAATAGCCCTCTTCGTCGGATTTGGTTCGCAGGAGGCGTTTTCTTGCACGACGTTCCTCGGCGCCTCCATCTGCGCTTTGCGGAGAAAGGCATTCTTTCGAAATGTAACCGACTCCTGATTCACGTTGCACTTTTCCCCATTCGGAGGTCTCCATCTCAACCCAAAGGGTTCCCCCTTTAGGGAGGGTCTCCAGAACTTCCGAGGATGCGTCCGTAGTTCGATAGACCTTGCAACTTTGAATGAGCTTTTGGACATTTTGCTGGGATTTCTGTCCACCCTTGAGTTGAAGAATTTGATCTATTTTGACCGCAAGACCGGCACGCGGCGCTGTTTCTCCAGAGAGCATCACATGGACGGCCCCTCTTTCAGGATCACCGACGATCTGAGGTTGATACCATTTGATCTTCACCTGTTCCGCTGCAACCACAGCTCTTGGGTGCATCAAGACGGACAAGAAGATCCAGGTTAGATGACCTAACGCACCTTTGACTTTCTGTGTTGCCGTCTCGATGATCATGGTTCTCTTTCGGCTGGATTGAGAGATTGATCAAGTCTTGACGTTCTTAGGGGCTGTCTGAGCATTCGCCTTTTGATCGATAGGGACCAAAGGCAAGTTACTGCTCTCGCAGGACTTTGGTCGCTTGATCTCCATACAACTTCTCCCGATAGAGCTTTCAACCAAGAATTGAGAGTGACATTGGATGAGTAGACTCTTTCGCCTAAAACCCAACGACGTCGTTGGCCCTTATGAAATTGTATCCCCACTAGGTCAGGGTGGAATGGGAGAGGTCTATAGAGCCTACGAACCCTCACTGCACAGACCCGTGGCTCTCAAGGTGATCTCCAGCTCCATCTCGAGCGACAGTGAGTTCATTCAGAGATTTCACTCAGAAGGTCGAGTGCTTGCAAAAATCATCCATCCCAATGTCGTTACCGTTTATAGCCTCGGAAACTCAAATGGTGTGGAATACATGGCAATGGAGTTTGTCGATGGAAAGTCTCTACTTGAAGTCATTCAAGAGAATGGAAAGTTCTCAGTTGAGGCGGCTCTGCCTGTTTTTCGTCAGATGTTATCAGGTGTAAAGGCACTTCATGACGCTGGAATCATCCATCGAGATCTGAAGCCCGGCAACGTCATTCAATGTCATGACGGAAAGGTCAAGATTGTGGATCTTGGCATCGCAAAACTGATGAGCAGTGACGGCCCTGATCTTACCGCAGTCGGAGAATTTATTGGTTCACCACGATACATGGCTCCCGAAGTCACGGTTGGCGATCCCCCAGGGCCACAATCGGACATCTGGGCATGCGGCCTCATTTTCTACGAGATGCTCACCGCTCGCCCCGCCTATCATGGGAAAAGTAAGATTGAGATTCTAAAGAACGTGCGCACCAGAGAAATCGCTTTTTCTGCGACCGAGAAGAGTCGACTTCCTGAGCCCGTCATGGATCTTATCTTAAGGATGTCGTGCCCTGATCCCTCTCAGCGCTACACGAAAGCGGACGATGTTCTGGCCGATCTCATCGCCCTGATTGAAGGAAAGGATGCTCCAAAGGTTGGGGCCGTCGCACTTCGCTCCCCTTCACTTGGAGATGGCCCAAGAGTCACCTTGAAGGAGGTTCGAAATCCGACAACCTCTGGAAGCAAATCTCTCCAACGTTCCTCTTCAATGAAAAAACTTGCTGCTGGGCTCACGCTCATTGCAGCGCTCGGAGGACTTGGATGGTTCCTTAAGGGACCCGAGATGGCCAAGCTCTTTCGAACTCCATCTTCAGAAAAGGCGAGAGTTCAACTTCAATACCCTATCCAAGGTGAAGTCTTTTGGAATCACCACCATAACGAGATTCAGCTTGTGTGGGGCGCCAATGAAGAACTTGGTTCACTCGATATCGAAATATCTCTGGATCGCAACTTTAGCAGAAAGGCTTATTCATTCTCAAATGCAAAGTCCCCTTTTAAGCTTGATCATAGACTTGATGAAGGAGAGTATTTTTGGAGAGTCACGCCCACAGATCCGTCAATCTCGAATCCAATTCATGATGTAGGCCACTTTCGAATTGCCTATGTTTCTCCACCCAAAGCCCTCGAACCCAAGGAAATGGAGGAGATATTAGGTTCGACCGATGCTCATGGCCGACTGGAAACCCACTTTCAGTGGAAGACCAAACCAACTGCAACTCAGTATCAGATTCAAGTCGCGCGGGATGCGAAATTTAGTGAAGTTGTTCTTGATGAGAAGACAGGTGAATCCGAACTGAAGAGACGTATGAACCCCGGAAGTTACTTCTGGAGGGTTAAGATCACTTCACCAGAGTTTCTATCTATGGATTGGAGTCCCGGCCGCTCTTTTAAGGTCGGAAATCAAGAAACGCCAGATGCAGGAGCTGTTGCAAATAGTGCGACTTCCACAAACCACAATGTAACCCTATCATCTCCAAAGCTGATCCAGGCGGCTCGTGAAATCTCAATTAATCTTAATCGCAAGGTCCAAGAAAGAGAGATCGCAAGTGAGCTTAAAAGCAAACGGCAATTGCCGGTATTGACCTGGACTCCCGTCGACAATGCCAAGAGCTATAAGGTGGAGATTGCTCGAAACAGATCCTTTCATTCCTCTCACCTAGTTGCCTCGCTCAAAAGTGATTCTCAAAGTGTCACCTGGGACGATCCCACTCCTGGCACTTTCTATTGGAGGGTCCTTGCGGTGGATGCGAAAGGGATCTCAAGTCCGTGGAGCACGCTCGGGACACTCGAGCTCTTCTTCCCGGCGCCGACCCATCACAGTCAACCTTTGCGAGAGGACTCCTCTTTGGAAGTCTCTCACATTCAATGGAATGAGGTCCTTTCGGCCCCTTACTACCTTCTGGAGGTGAGTTCGAATGATCGATTTGCGCCCATCATAGCAAAAGAGAAGGTTCAGAGAAATGTTGCTTCGCTTAAGTTGAGCAATCCTGGAACCTACTACGCAAGAGTGGCTGTCACCAATTCCCTAGGTGAGATCATCAGCCCCTTTTCAAGGTCATTTTCATTTTTGCTTGAGCAAAGAGTCACTTTGAACATCCCAAAAGTTCTTGTTCCCACTTCTGGAACTGAGATCATCGCTTCAATGGATGGTTCGCCGACTCCCATCATCTTCCAATGGAATCCCGTGCCACAAGCCCAGCTCTATCAACTCCAATTTTCACTCGACGCTCAGTTTAAAGTGGTCTTCCACTCAGAACGCTCGACGTCGACCCGATTCACCTTGAACAAACCTTTCCCCCCAGGACGCATGTACTGGCGCATGAGGTCAGAACGCGGATCTTCCTCCTCTGCCTGGACATCCATCTATCATTTCGAATTGCCATAACGACGGCAAAACAACGAACCCTCTTTCAACCCCTTAATTTTGCAACCACTCAAGCAATTGAGACAAGCTGATTGCACCCTTAGTAAATAATATTTAATTATAATATGCATTCTGTTTAGTTTTCCAGAAATGCTCCGATCAGTTTGTCAGAACATTTTCTCTTTCAAATGGTAAGGAGCCTATATGGGAACGTTACGCTTGGTCATTCTTGACTACCCTAAGAAACAGATCAACAACCTCGATGCCCAAAGAACTCTGAGCGATGTGATCATCACGAAACAGATCAACTTTGAGAGAACGGACCCTGACTATGTCGTCATGGACAAGCATGACATGATCGGAACTCACTATCTCATTTATGATACTGCAAACGTTCACTACCCAAAGCTCGTCTTTGCTATAAGAACGACCTTTGAAGAAAGGGCTCGACTCCACAAGTTGAAGACACCGCTTCAGGAGCTCATTCCCCATACAAACGATCGATGTAAAAAGATGTATGAGGACTATCGCCACTCCCATGCCAATCTTGTGGACTGCAATTCATGGTTCGTCGACGTCCATTACTCAAAAAAGAACTCAGGACTCCGGTTGAGTGACCTTGGATACACGATGGTTTGCCTGCATGTCCTAAGAAATGGATTTTCTCACATTGCCGGTTGTACCAACGAACGCTACAAAGCTTCAAGATGGCTCGAAAACATCGGAAGATTTGAAAGAGATGGACACTTTGTTCATCCCACTGTCGCAGATCCTCATTTGCTCGTCTTGATCGAAGAGTTCAATTACTCCTATCTGGCCAATGTTTACCGGGAGCATGAGGAACTCTTTGTAGACTTGATGGATTTGGGACCTGAGCCCGCCAGCAACGGGACCATTGCCGAAACGGCTCAAAGGCACTTTAGAGATGACTCAGACACAAGTCCATTCAAACTGGCTGCTTAAACCCGGATCTAATATTAAAAATGGGCTATTTCCAAGTATGATTTCGGTGCATGAGTCGCAGATTTGGAAAGGAGATCTCATAGACTGCTCGAAATACATCAGACTTAAATTCGTAACTGACTTTGGGGGTAACTGGAGCCAAACCACTTAGGTAGGCAAACCACGCTGGCAATCTTTCCCGATAGGCGAAGAGTGAATTGAGCTCACCTAACTCAAGACCCTGGGCACGATAGAGATCGTAGGGCAGATCGGCAACCAAACGATAGGATTTGCTGTCAACATCCGACTCATAAATGAAGTTTGCGTCAAAAAGATGGATGTTTTTTGCCAACACAAGATAGCAATCATAGTAGGAGCTCACCCTTCCAAATTCAGATCCCAATGGAGTCTCCATAAGCGACAAGAAGAGCAGACCGGGTAGAGATTTCATCTCGAGAGTGTCAAGACCCTTCTTAGGAAGTAGATTCAATATATCAACAAAGAATTTGAGATTGATGGTGCGATCCAAATCCTCGTAAATCAAAGGTGAAACGTTGAGTTGACTTAAAATACGATCACAAAAATCCTGTCCGCGGGTCAAAGTAAGGTACTTTATGATGTGAGCAGATGAGCGAACGTGGCTGCCTGGCCTCATCGAGTAGTGATCGGGAAGTGTGGTGGGCCCCTCGTGAATACGACGCCGAACAAATGAGCGATCAAAACTCCCCTCAACCAAAGAATCTTCCGAGATGTTGAGATTCTTACATAGGTTGGACAACTCCTTATTCCCAAGTTGAAGGAGATCGCCACTTCCCCTTGACCACCATTGCAAAACAGCAGATGGCGTGGCCTCCATAAGAAGAGCTGCATGCCTCAGAGGCAAACCAACGTCTGAAATAAATCGCCTCAACGTGACATCTGGCGTACTCTTGCGGACCGGCCCTTGTTTACGGCCGCGTTTCGAACTCGGTCGGGCTTCAAGATCACTCATGTTCACAAAGAGCCTCATCAATCTCAATGATCCTAAAGACGGTTGAAACCTTAACAAGATTTTCTATGTCAGCCTGGCAAAAATCAAAAATTTCACACAGAATCTCCCAACAATCTGCAGAGATCTTACTCTGACCGCTCTCAATCTTCTGAATCTGAACCAAAGTAAGACCAGCCATTTTTGCAACATCGGCAACAGACCACCCTCGTTCTGTGCGCAGTCGACTCAGATATCGCCCCAACAACTTGCGCAGGTGAGAACCTCCCACATAATCTGAGCTGGGGAATTCATTCAAGAAAATCACGAAATGAGCTTTTTTGCCTTTGCCACAAACAACGCTTGAAGTTCCTCTTCACGGTGCCCAATGATCGCCTGAATCACCTCATTCTTACTCATTTTGTAGAGCTTGCACAGGTCAGGAAGATAGTTGTTGGGTGGCAAACAGAGCCCACGCTCCCAATTGGAGACAAATTGAGTCGATCCAAGTTCAAAATGGTCCGCAATATTTTTTTGCGTAAGGTTCGCCTCAATTCTCTTTTGTCTAAAGAATTCATTGATTTTCTGCTTCTGTTTTTTCATAAAAAGTTCCCTTTAAGAGGAAGTAGTAGATGCACTGTTACGGGCACACTAAACCAAATTACTTGACCAAGGTTATAAACGAGAAATCCTCCTTTTTCAAGATGACCGCACCAGAGTGGCCCTCCTTTGAAATATTTATACGGCCAGCTTAGAACTTAGCCAGAGCCATAGGGCACCAGCAGACAGCCCCAACTGAACCAGAAATAGGATCTTCCCCCACAATGGGAGAACAACTTGCAGTTTCTGCTTGGGTGCATTCAAGGCACTCCTGAGCCTGTCGATCTCCTCGCGCAAACCTTCTTGCTCCCTTTTCAAGGCCTCCATCTGCTCGGCAGCAGAGTTCGAAGGCCGTTCCTGAACATGGTTGCGCACCACGGCCCCAAGCCAAAATGAGGGTGTGGATTCAGGCCACTTTTCATTCAGGGCCAGATACCATTGCAAAGCCCTATAGATGTGCGGGGGTGCGTCCCCACCTCCTCGGGTCCATCGATGCCACGCCGAAGGATCCACCCACAGAAGTTGCGCCATCTTTCTTTGAGATAGGCCAAGCTTCTGGCGAACCGATTCGAGGTCTCCAATCTGTTTTCGTGTGACTTTAACCTCTGCCTCATACTTCATCCGTAACGAAGTTTTAGACCGCTGCAGAGCCCCCTCCTGAGGGCTAGCTGAATGGTGCAAACGACCTACTCCCTGAATCTCTCCTTCAGCCCCTTCACCCCTTGTTTCGCCACCTAGTTCCATAAGCATGCTCCCCTGGTCTGATGTATTTCACAATATATTTGTTGTTTTATGCAATATATATAGATGTATTTCACAAGTCATTGAGTTTTCCAGACTTCTTCAGGAACTGGTTGAACATGGCAATAGGGGACCACACTGACACCCCTAGGTCGGATGTGGGTCATTTCAAATTGGAGTGTGCCTTTTAGATATAAGTCACATAGCTAACATATTGACATTACTTGTTTAAATGATGATAATTTGAGGTCCTGCCGCGGTTAGCTCGGTGCATCGTCATGAATGATGCATAGCGTATTGAGACCTACTCTCAATTACTTTTTGTAAGTCAGAATGATGCAGCATAGCATATCCAGATGAAAATAACTTGATGCGTTGATGCTTGGGAGTGACATCCACTTTAGAATGCCCAACGATGAGGTTGTGGCGGCCCAACGATATTCACTGAATAAAAACAAATACTTGCTCCCTCCCGAACGCGAACGCCTCGAGGAGATCCTGAATCATTTTTTAAACAGCGACCTTCGAAATGCCTTGATGCTCCACCTGGCGCTGCGAACTGGGGCACGAGCCCAGGAGCTTCTAAATTTGGTGCAAAACGATGTCAATGGCTTCGACCAGACTCTGTTCATTCGGGGTCTTAAGGGAAGCAACGATCGTGAGATCCCACTGCCTCCCCGCCTCTTTTCGCATCTTGAGCGGTATTTGACCACCCTTGATGGAAACGAACTCTTTCCGATCACCTACAACCGGCTTCGTGACATCTGGGCCACCTACCGGCCCGTTCCTAAAAAGTTTCACTGCCTTCGCCACACCTTCGCGATGAACCTCTATGAAAAGACCAAGGATCTTCGTCTGGTTCAAGTGGCCCTTGGCCATCGAAGCATCACAAACACCATGATCTACGCTGATTACGCCTACTCCCGCCAAGAGCTCCGCAAACTCATTCTCTAAGAGCTTAACGGTCCAAATGAGAGGAGAAACAGATTTTGCTTGGGACTCCAAAGGCAATTGTCGCCGATCGCGTTCGGTGCCTGAACAGCGAATGTCGTGGTGAAGATGCCACCAAGATTTCTTACGTCAGTCAAACCATCGATCAATTCCTACGGGTCTCTTCCCAAAACCAGTGAAATGGTTGACTGGCATTTCACTATCGTTCCCATCATGAGTCTGTAGGATGGAATTACCGGACAGCCCCAAAATAGTAATCCCCAGGATTTTTACCAATGCTCGTCTCATACGACATGAGATCCTCTGCCAAAAAGAGACGATGGCTTGAAGAAACGCATTGAAGACATACTCAGGGATTCCTTCCAATGTGTAGCTACAATCAAAATTATCAAGAATGCCAAACGAGAAGCCGATTCTCCCCTCAGCCCTTGCAACCACACGCATCGGTTTTCCATCGGGCCCGATCACATAGAGTCGCTCATCTCGTAAAACCAAAGGAATCTTTTGATCCCCTTAGCCACAGCAGAAAAAAAGTTGCGGCAGAAGTCGATCTCGCCGTCAGTCAGTCCATCCAACACGCAAAAAGCCTCAAGCTTCTGCGGATTGTTCACAATGATCTTGATCGTCTCGACCATAGCAGCACGGGCTACCTCCAGGTACTCAAATATCGGGTCTCCTCCATTTCCAATGACAGACCCCGATGCGTGGCTCTGTGGATTTGGAAAAGGCGTAAACATGCTAAAACAGAGAACGAGTAGGTTCATGATCCATCTCATTGCGAGCGATCTCCTATAGGTGTCAGGTGAACAACAACCTGAACAAGTGAATCTTGGCCATTGGGGTGGCGTTCGATGAAATCCAAAAGCTGATTTTGAAAAGAATCCATGAGCTCTCTCAGTTCGGCAATGTGTGCCTTGTCGACGGAGATCAAGACTGTAGAGGCTTTCCTTCGATCTACTGGGAAAGTTGAAAGACCACGCTGGGCAATTTGAAGGGCCTTTCGATGAAATAATCTGATCTTCTCATTAGGGATCTCATTGGTCGTGATCACAGCAGCATCCTCTGGTACGACCTCTCGCTGAGGCGTGGCCAAGAGCTCATTGAGAGAAAGTCGACGGGAGCCTCATAGTCAAAGACAACAGGTCGCCCTTTGTTGTGGCAGGTAGGAGTCTCAGCGCTCTTCATCTACCAATAAAATCCACGATACTGGCAATCGAGACGAAACAGGCCTCGCTCTTGTCCATTCTCATCCATGATGGGGCCTACAAGAGGCGTAAAACCTGACTCATCAAAAGTTGGAATGCCATCTATTAGGGAGATTGGGGTCCATCCATGAATAGGATCAAAGGGATCGCTGTTAAAGATGCACATACTTCGTTCTCTCTCTCGCACCATTCTAGGTTCTCCTCTTGACAGTATTTTGTAACGACACCAAAACAGGTCACTTGCCTGGCTTCTTTGGGGCGCCCGGACGAATCGATGCGAAAGGCATGCTCATAGTGGAAATTGACATCTACATGAAGCTGACTCTTCTGGATGCCTATGCCAACGCCAAAGAGTATCGTCCTGGCAAAAGAGATCCACACATTTCTTTGCAGGGGGTGTCGAAATGATGGAACCCTACTTTGGCCTTCGCAAGTCTCCCTTTCCCAAAGACATCAAACCTCAACAGATCTTTGAAAGCTATGACATCCGTGAAACTTCTTCGCGTCTAGCCTATATGAAGCAACATCGTGGGATCTTTCTTCTTACGGGGGAACCTGGATCAGGCAAAACCACTCTGCTCAGATCCTTCGTCGACTCCCTCAACCCACAAACGTACCTTCATTGCTACACGCCTCACGCCACAGTCTCAAGATCGGAGCTCTACCGACAAATCAGTGCCCTCTTAAAGTTGCCACCGAAGATGCACAAGTCCACCCTCTTTGATCAAATTCAAAAATGCATCCGCGAACTCTTTGAGCACCAGGGGAAAATCACCTGCCTCATCCTCGATGAAGCCCACCTCATGGATCATCAGACTCTTCAAGAACTGGTTCTTCTTGAATCTTGCGCGAAAAGTTTCCTAAATTCATAGAACCATTTCCTGTGGTCCATTACGCGGCATTAAGCCTCTGTCTGACCTGTGCATAGTGCTT
>JACTMU010000061.1 GCA_014584465.1 Pseudomonadota bacterium
GAACTCCAGTTCTGGAAATTGCGAGCTAAGCGAGGATCCAATTGTCAGTATAGTGTTTACCACGATCACACGACTTGTCAGATAGCCACAGGATTTCGTGCTGGCACGGATTCAAAATGGCTCAAGTGATTGTGACACTGATTTGTGGAGTAAGACTGAATGAGGTTGACGATCGATGCAACGAATCCATCCGGTAAACGTGAGCCATTTTGAATCCGTGCCAATGAGTTCAAGTTCTCAAGTTTAAGTGAATTCACACTGCACTTCGATCATTACAGGGCTTGGGTCTAGAAAATCGTGAGCGAAGCGAAGTTCCGTTCTCTGAATTAGAGAATTTAACTTTCTTGAACAGCACGCGCTCTGTGTAGCCACAAATCTTCAATATGGGTCGTCACGAGTGCAGCTCGTTTAGTTCAGCTCACCACATCAATACTTCGACAATATCCATCTCCGTACCATGTCCATTGTTCGCAGTGATATCAAGTTTATAGTATCTGTATAAAGATGAATATATCAAATTAAAGTTATTTACATTCCCCGTAGACAAATTTCCCGTATTTGCCCAATTTGTAAAATTGCTTTGTGAATCTAAAGTCTCCCAATTTGTATTGTCATTGCTCCCTTTGAGGGTCCACGATTTAGGAGCTGTAGATGGGACATCACCTCGAGCTTGAATGGAATAACCAGCAAACCTAGAGGATATTCCTATATCCAAAGTTATGTAGCCAGTAGTTACAGATCCGCAAGATCCACCAGCACTCCACATTGTAGACGAATCTCTATCAAAGGCCTTATATCCTGGATGGGGAGAGTCAGCACATGAATACGCTACTAAGAATCCTGATGGCAAATTATTTGCTGTCATTTGTGGAAATACTCCAATGCCGTCCAATCTCCCCCATACCGTACCATTGCACCCTTCAAAAACTTTAAAATTTGAATTGTACCGAATGGATCCTTCTGAATCAGAATTGCACGTTGTAGTTGACCCAAATTTGACAACTCCCGCCACTTCAAGAGAGACTTTCGGTGTTGCAGTTCCGATTCCGACATTTCCGCCCTTTTTGATGACGAGCCCTGTGGAGTCGCCCATGTTTCTCAGATCGATATACGAGTTTGAAGTATCTGAGAGACCCATGTATTGCAACGTCCCACTTTTACCAGCTTGCCCGGCAACGCCAAAATGCAGCTGGACTTGTTGGCTTCCGGTCGTATTTGGAGCAAAGAAACTCGCTGTAGTTGCGGATTGGACGCCAGATTCTGAATTGATAACGCTCAGGGGGTCTCCTGGCGTACTGGTCCCCACGCCGACGTTGCCGCCGGTGTAGTAGGCAACACCGCTGCCTGCAGTGAAGGCACCGCTTGATGGGGCATCGCTGGTGCAGTCGATCTGGTTGGAGGCGTTGGCTTTACACCACTTGTCTTGGGTTAACGTATTCACTTGGGGATCGGTCTCCGTTGGGATCGTGCTCCATGAAACATTGGTTCCGTTGGTAGTTAAGAATTTCCCACTCTCAGAAGTTTGGCTGGGAAGTATGGCGTTGGCGGCTCCTGCTTGTGTGGTTGCGCCTGTACCACCAAATCCAATGCCAATCGTGCTTGCATTCCACGTTCCTGTGGCGATCGTACCTAAAGTGGTGATCGATGTGCCACCCGTGGCAGGCAAGTAGTCTGTCCCTGAAACAGCACTTGCAAAACCTCCTGAACCATTGCCCTTAAGAAGCGAGGTGCCGGATGTGGGCGGAGCACTGGCGGTCGGCGTTTGCCACATCGCAAGCCCTGTACCATCAGTGGCCATCAAGACTTTTCCGGCACTTGGTGTCCCAGCATCAGGAATCACAAGGCCACCTTCAAGAACCACTGAGCCACCTGTGCTTGGGGTTAAGGTTACGTCCGTGCCAACTCCACCTGATGCAAAGTTTAAGGCTCCTGATCCTGTGAGCGAGTTTGGGGCACCAAGGTTTGTGATCGTATTGGAGTTCATATCAAGGTTGCCGGACATTGTGTCTCCACTGCGGTTCACCTTGCCAGAGAATGCATCGTAGTCTGTCTTTGAAAGAAGTCCGCCCGTGACTCCTGCGCCACTTGCCATGGGAATGTGGAGAGTGTGGGTGTCGGAGTCTGAGACCCAGTTGGGTGCGGTGCCTGTTGAGCCTGTTTCGAGAAGTTGAGTGTTTCCGGATTGTCCAGCTAAACTTTGAAGCCCTGCGCCTGCAACACCTAAGGTCTTTGCGGTGGTTCCATCCCAATAGCGAATCTCATTGGTTGTGGTGTTAAACCAAGTCTTTCCTTTGTCTGCAGAAGTTAGAGGTAGTGATACCAGTGCTGTTTCGGCAGCATTGTCGTAAGTCCCAAGATTGATCGTAGTTCCAGGACTCAGCGTAATATGCCCTGCACCTAAGATGTTGTTGCCATTCATGTTGAGACTTCCAGTGAGTGTTCCACCAGATAGGGGAAGCTTTGTGGGATCTGAGGTGGAGGTGAGATCAAACTCCGTTCCTACCCCATCGCGAAAGTAGAGTTTGCCATCGGTTTTGGCGTAGATTGATCCATAGCCTGCCGTTCCTGTGGGGCTTGAGTTCAGTTGATCCAGGGTCATATCACCTTCAACGGTAAGTCGACTGTTGGGAGTTGGAGTGCCTATCCCTAGCCCAGATGAGGTCAAACGCATCTCCTCAGTTGAAGAGGAAGATGTGCCACTGTGAAAGATCACATCGCCCCCTGAGGAGTCTGTTCCGGTGATCACCCCTGTGGACCCCATGGTGTTGTCAGACCCCATCACCCACTGCGACCCATCCCACTTAAGAACGGAGTTGGTGGTGCGCCCAGAGAGGTTCACATCCCCAAGCTCAGAGAGCTTGTAATCACCACCTTGAGGGGTGATGGCCCCTGTGCGGCCTTTGAAGCTTGTGACTCCTCCGCTATTGATGATTTTTGTCCAGGTGCCATCACTTCGATAAACGACCCAATCCCCCTTGGCCCAGGACTCAACGCCATCCAGGTAGGTGCTTCCTGCCACATTCACGATGTAGTAGTCACCAGGATGGGGATTTGTGCCAGCACCCCCGTTTTCAAGTTCGGGATTGTTGATCGAGGCATCCCAGCTTCCTTTAAAGGTGAGTCCATCGAGATCACCAGGCTCCCACTCTTGGGTGGTGGCATTGAACTTAAGCACCTGTCCATCACGAGCCCCCAACGAATCCAGGATGAGTGTGATGGGAGCCACAGATTGAGCCACAGCGTTTTTTACAACCACTTGATAGCTCTCTCCTGCCACAAGACGAAGGGTCTCGGTCACAATGGCTTGGATCTCAGAATCTGTTTGAGAGCTGATCTGGAATGTCTGATCGATGCCTTCGATAGAGATTGAAGTGACACCTTGAAGCGAGGTCCCCTTGACGATCAGCTGATGATTTTCAATGGTGGCATGTGCAATTTGAGGAGGCGCTCCGATGGAGCCCTGACGGGTGGAATTGCTTTCAATGGTGCATGCGGGAAGTAGGGTGAGGAGCAGTAAGAAGAGTGGAAGAATTTGAGAAAATGCACTTGCCATGGAGATGCTTCGATGGAACGATCGTCTGATCGAGATTTATGGTTTCACCTACGGATTCCGACTCGATCGGATCTTTCTGCGTTCTCATGGATACTCTCTTCAACATAACGTGACCTCCCCTATCGACATACATGCCTCGTGTTTGAGATGTGCGTTCATGGCTCACGACTCATGGACCTTGGTTTCTACATTATGCGTAACTTAACGACATTTTGAGAGAGAAACTTAAGCGAGGTTGTGAATCATCTTGAGAAAGGACAAAAAAAATCTGCATAGGACAAATATTTTTGGAAAAGTCGTCTCATGTTGAGTCGCAGACCCTGGACTTCGTAGAGTCATCCAGATCACCTACAGATCACGTAGAGAAAGGCAGGTGCAGATTCATGGGCTTCAGATGGATGTAAAAGCTCCAGTGTAGATTTTTCAATGGTTGGACTTTGTCTCTCAACCGTGGTAGGGTTTTTCGAGCTCTCTCAATAGGAGAGACTCTCGGAGTACGAGAGCGTACGGTGCTCAGTGTACGAATGGGTGGGTGAGGGGCCTTGATTTGAGATGAAGAACCTAAATAAACCGCAGAGACCACTTCTTAAGCTCTCAACTGATTTTGTCTTTAAGCGGATTTTTGCTCAAGACAGTGAGCTCCTGGCAGATCTTTTGAATGGCGTTTTGGATTTTCCTCCCGATGAGATGATCACCGAACTCACCGTACTGAACCCCGAGATCACCAAGGATCATGGCAATTCGAAGACCTCTTATCTTGATATTCGGGCGATCAATAAGAAGGGGGTTCAGTTTCTTGTTGAGATGCAGGCCTTCCCCCAGCGAAGTTTCATTAAGCGCGCCGTCTTTTATTGGGCCCAAGCTTTTGCCAGGCAGATCGAATCAGGTCAAGGCTATGGTTTTTTGGAGCGTTGCTATTCGGTCAATTTTCTTGATTTTGATATTTTCCCAACGCACGCCAATTACCTTTCTCACTTTCTTTTGCTTAACACAGAAGACCCAACCATTCAGTTGACCGACCTGGTTGATTTCAGTTTTGTAGAGCTTAAGAAGTTTCCGATACAGAAGAAGCCAAGTGAGCTTAAGAATAATTTAGAGACATGGATCTACCTTTTTGCTCACTGTGAAGAGTTAACGGAGGATGATATGCGTACAATCATAGATAAGAACCCGATGACCCAGAAGGTTTATGACAAGTTGACCCACATGTCGGCAGATAGGAAGACTCGCGAGGAGTACGATGCCCACATTCGTTGGCAACTGAGTCAGAATCTAGAGCTTCTCGAGGCAGAAAAACGAGGTCTTGAGAAGGGCATTGAGAAGGGCATTGAGAAGGGACGTGAAGTGGGCTTGGTAGAAGGAATTGAGAGGGGACGCGAAGAGGTCGCACTATTGATGTTAAAGGAAGGAAGCGAATTGCAGCTTATTGCAAAGTATACTAAGTTACCTCTTGAACGAGTTGAGCAGTTGAAGGCCAGTTTGGTTCGATCTGGGTCCCAATAAAGGAAAAAAAGTTTCCGAGGCAGGGCCACTACATAGTGGCGATTGCGCAGCGATTTTTTTACTACGTCAATTCATTTCGCCCTGGGGGGAGTGAAGAGGAGTCTCTCTGAGGTGATGACCGTGTCGCTGGTATCAAAAGCGGTGACTTTGATCTCATAATCAGACCCCGTATTGAGATTGGATCCACATGTGCTCGACATCACAATGTAACTCATCGTGGTCGTTTCTACAGCGCAAACTAAATTTTGTGTTGGTGAGGTCGTATCGAAGATTTCAACTTCATAGCGACCCAGCGTATAGCCACTGTAGGAGGCATACCAAATGATCTTAGGCTGAGAACCTACAGAGCCTGTAAAATGGTTGTCTGTTGTTGCATCCAGATCGGCTCCAATGCCCGAAATTCCGCTGATGGTGAGCGTGGCAGATGGAGAGGTAGTAGTACGATACGGTTTTTCAGGACTCACACGGGAAGTGTTGGCAATCTTTTTTGAGCAAACTTCTTGAATGGCGCAATCCTCGATTGAAGAGGCTTGTTTTTCAAGGGGATCTTTCGACAACCAATCTCCCCCACAAAGACCTCCAATTGAAGAGCTCACCCAATATCTTACCGACCCAAAACTGCACTACACCAACAATGGTTCTGAGCGAGCTCTTCGCATCGAGAAGTGCATGTTGAGCGGATCCAAGTTCAGGATTAATTTTATTCAACCAAGAGGGGAATCCTCATGATAGAACCATTTGCAAGCTGCCCATGATCATGAAGTCCCCAACATTTCAGAGATCCTGCTGCAGTAATTGCACAGGTAGCATCACAAACGGCCCCCACTGAACTGTAGGTGGTTGATCCATCTATGACCACCGGAGAACTCCGATTCGTTTGAGTACCCTCTCTAATTCTTCCTCCAAAGTTATAACCCCAGCACTTCAATACTCCAACTGTCGTAATCGCACAGGAACTATGGAGCGCTCACGAATATTCGTCTCATTTGTGCTAAAATGTCCTGACGAATTGCACGGCTCAACTTTCGCCCGGCTTTCATATTGAGACTTCAAATCCACGTACATTGCATTTGAGACCTATTTTTTAATATTTCTTGCGTTAACATGACATATTTGTTAATTTAACTGATGAGGACATGTGGATATGGCTATACCCAAGGCATTTAACTCAAACGGCGTTTTAGACCCAGGTACCTACGCCGCGAATTTCGCGGATATTCGTAAAAGTATTCTCATACTGGGCGATGGCACATCATCCACTTGGGATAAGGACTGGCGGCTTGAGTTGGTTGCAAGGGCTGAAGTTTTGGTGAATCAGTTGTTTCAAGTCGGTATTCAAGATGTCTTTTTGGACGGTTCATTTGTTGAAGACAAAGATCACCCGAACGACATCGACGGATATTTTGACCCACATCTGGCGATGGACGTAGCGGGTCTTACAAAACTTCAAAGTCTTGTTTCGCAGTTAAACAATTTGGACCCACGCAAAGTTTGGAATTGGGACCCACATTCGCGTAAGAAATATCCAGAGTTTAGTAAAGCGCAATTGCCAATGTGGTGGATTTATCGAGTTGAGCTATTCCCGCACTTAGATCAACTCACTGGAATTAAAGATAAACACGGAAACGACTTAACTTTTCCGTCGGCGTTTAGGCAGTCAAGACATGATTTTACCCCTAAAGGGATTATTCAGGTCATACAGTAGGAGGCGATTATGATTAAAACAGAGAATGAATATCGAGAAGCGAAGGCTCGTCTTGAAAAAGAATTTCAAGCCATCGAAGCACACCAAATGAAGTTGAAAAAGGCAGGAATGAGCAAACAGCAAGTTCAACTGGCGATTGATCCGCTTGCAACCTTCGCATTACAACTTCAAGAAGAGGTTGAAGAATACGAAAGGCTGATGCGTGGTCAGTTCGAGCCACTTGAAAATTTAAATGGCATTGGTCACATGCTTGTCGCGTTAAGAATTTTTAAAGGCGTTAAGCAAAAAGACCTTGCTGAAAAACTTGGCATTAAAGAATCACAAGTGTCACGCGACGAGCGCAATGAATATCACGGTGCTTCGGCGGACAAGATTCAAAAGGTTCTCGATGCTTTGGGCGTAAAGCTGCACACAGAAATAAAAGATCGTCTTAAAACGGCGATGTAATCAATCGTTCGTGCTATGGCTCTCAGCAAGTTTGACCCTCCACCGTTTTAGTGGACACCCCAAGAGGGAAATTTAGTAAACTAACGGGATGAAAATTATGGCAAGAAAAATCTGCATAGGACAAATATTTTTGGAAAAGTCGTCTCATGTTGAGTCGCAAACCCTGGACTTCGTAGAGCCATGCACTCTTGATGTTGAGGGAAGGAAGCCAGTTGCAGCTCATTGCAAAAATTACTAAGTTGTCTCTTGAACGAGTTGAGCAGTTGAAGGCCAGTTTGGTTCGATCTGGGTCCCGATAAAGGAAAAAAGTTTCTGAGGCAGAGCCCCTACATAGTGGCGATTGCGCAGCGATTTTTTTTACTACGTCAATTCATTTCGCCAAATAGGAGCATGTGCCTTTCAGCACAGGTCAAAGAGGTCCAGATAGATAACAATATCCGCTGGGGCCTAAGGAGATACTGTAGGAGATTGCCAGATCGGAGGAGTATGTTCCATAGGAGTCGATGGCGTTGAGCGTGAAATCAATTGTATAGGTCCAATAGTCCGTAGTAGGAATTCCAGTTGATAGAACGATGCTGGTCTCTTGGCCTGTGGCACTTGCCGTAGTTCCATCGGTTCCCGACAAGGTGTTTGTGCCATCGTTTCCACTCCAGGACGCAGCGAGGCTGTAGGAGGCGGTGTTGGCTCCTGTAGAGATTGGAATCGTCAACTTAATGTATTCGTTAGGCGCTGTTCCCCATTTGCCACACGTGATGAGCGAAGATGACGATGGGAACGCTGGAGTGTCTGGGGGGAGTGAGCGAGTGAAGAGGAGTCTCTCTGAGGTGATGACCGTGTCGCTGGTATCAAAAGCGGTGACTTTGATCTCATAATCAGATCCCGTATTGAGATTGGATCCACATGTGCTCGACATCACAATGTAACTCATCGTGGTCGTTTCTACAGCGCAAACTAAATTTTGTGTTGGTGAGGCCGTATCGAAGATTTCGACTTCATAACGACCTAGCGTATAACCACTGAGCGAGGCATACCAAATGATCTTGGGTTGAGAGGCTACAGCGCCTGTAAAGTGGTTGTCTGTTGTGATATCCAGATCGGCTCCAATTCCAGAAATTCCACTGAGGGTGAGAGTTGCAGATGGAGTGCCGGGGTCATTTGCGGGGTCGCTTCCGCCCCCACCTCCACTGGTATCACAACCACCGATGCAGTGAGATCTTAGAGCCACCTTATGATAGGGATTTTGACCATCTTTGTAGGTGCCAGAAAGGCGGCGTGGACAGATGTAGATCTTGGTTGAATACCACAAGCTCGAAGAGATTCCTGAGAGTGTGTAAGACTCTTGGCCTTGAGGAATCACGACCTCTTGATAACTGGGATCATCGCGATGATCTCGACAGTCGACCCCTTCGGGCCCTCCGCCGCCATCATCGCCCGTGCTGCTGTCAAAGTTCGTCGTATAGAAGAGGCTCACACCGTCCATTGTGGTGGAAACGTCAGGGAGGTAGCGCCACTGAAGTTGAAGGGTGCTTTCTGTGCTATTTCCATTGATGTAGAGAGTTGTGGGTCCAGAATAGTAATTGGCATCAGAGGGTTGAAACGCCATAAAGGGGCCATCAAAAAAGAGGGAGTCACCGCCATGTCTCATCATTTCACCTGTGAGAGCGAGCATGTCCGAGGTGACGGGTGTTGTGAGCGACGCACCAGAGCAGGTGGGCAGAGAGGTTTCGATGGTGTAGGATGATGGCCAAATGAGGGGAGAGGTCATTGCAGCATCAATAAAGCTGTATTCCATGTTGTAGGTACTTGAGCTGTAACAGACTTTGCCTAGAGGTTGGTTGTCGCTCCACATTCCAATGATTTGGGTCTCTTGAACTCTCTTTCGATCATAGATGCCATCATTGTTGTAGCTCTCGTATCGCTCTGGCGAGGTAACCTTAAGAATGTTTTGGGTATTGGCAAATGGGCTCGAGGCAAAATTGATGGGCCCACCAAAGAGGACCTTTCCGTTGAGGCTTGAGTTAGAACTCTTGATTGTGTAGGTCAAATCAATGTTGTCGAAAAGATAGATATGAAACCATCCAGCAAAGACGTCGAGGGTGAAGATCTCCATGGCTTCTGCGGCGGTTCGCCCTTTGGGAGTGTAGGAGAGAGCAACTTCACCGGTAAAATTAACACCACCATAAGTATATCTTCCATGGACGCCTCCCTCATGAGAGGTGTTTGTACCTACAGAGGATATGATCAGATCAACGTTTTGGCTTCCACCGGTAAGTGTCTTTTTGACTTCACCGTAGCTGAACTCCATCCCACCTTGAAGCTCATCTTCCGAGACCAAAAGAACTTGAATGAGTCTATCTGAGCTGCTTCCATCAAACTCAATCTGCGCTTCAAAATAGCCTTGAGCGTTCATCATCAGACCACATGGACCGCTGGAGGTCGATCGATCTCGATCTTCCTGCCAGGTGCAGACAATGCGGTTCATATCTTGGCCGGAGACGTTGAGTCCCACAAAATTGATTTTGCTCGTGGCACTGAGAGCCGACACCTTGCCATGAGGATCAAAGCGCAGCACGATCTGGCTGGTCTGTTCTTCTTTGCGTCCGCAGGCGAAAACGAAAATAGATGCAAGCAGTAAAATACAGTAATTCCTCAAAACGTCCCTCTCTTTCTTTTGGGTCATTCTCGTGGCAATGACCATCTATTGATCAGTACCCATCGGACGTTGGTCGAGGTTTCTTTACGTAAATCTACGAATCACCACAGGTTTTCTCTATTTCTATAAGATTTTGTCTCAGATTGAGATACCGTCTGTTCGATTCAGAACGGACTGCCCCTCCCGTCGGGATAGCTTGGAACTTCGTCTTTTGACCCATTTTGCGCCATTTAGTGCCTGTACCCCTTTTGAAAAGTGTCTCAAAATCCGATAGGTGAGGGATGAGTCATCCTCAATGTCACCTCATTGCAGTTATCGGTGGTAAGGGCGGAGTTGGTAAGAGCGTCGTCTCTGCAAACCTTGCCATGGCGCTTCGAACTGAGATGAAGAGCTCTGTTCTTCTTCTGGACTTGGATTCCCAGAGCTGTGGGGATCAAAACGTCATTCTCGGTGTCAGACCTCAGAAATCCTTTGGTGAGATCGCAACCTACACAGGGATGGTCAACAGCTCAACAATTCCCACACTTGTTTCCGTTCATGCCTCAGGTGTCCATTTTATCGCAGCTGTTCGCAGTGCTGATGAACGTCTTACCACAGCTCCCGATCTGGGCAAAAAACGAATTGAGAGTTTGACCCCATTTTATCGATTCATAGTTGCAGATCTCGGTTCAGACCTTGGGCCGCTTCAAGTCTCATTTCTTGAACAGGCCAGCGTTGCTTTGGTGGTCACCACCCCCGAGATATTGGCGGTCAATCAGACCCATCGGGCTTTGTCTCAACTTCTCACAGCGACTTTTCCAGGAGAGATGTTTCATCTTGTGCTCAACATGGCCAAGGGAGGTGCGCTTTCTCCACAGATGGTCTCTCAAATGTTGAGGCGACCCGTGATTGGTTTGCTCCCACAAGATGAAAATACAGCGCTTTCAGCGCTTCAACGTTCCACTCCCTTTGTGCACTCTCAACCCAACTCTCCTCTTTCCGCCGCCTATTTTGAGATGACTCGTCAATTGACAGGTGGACTTCTTCAAAGGCTCAAGTCGTTGGTTCGACCCCAAAAAAGTGGTGCCAATCTTTCTGGAGGCACAGATGGGGTGGCAATGCCCAACATTTCATCAGATGGATCCTCGTCAGAGAAGAGGATTGATCCGCGAAACCATCTCAAGACACGCATTCACACAGAGTTGATCGTGGCATTGGATCTGAAGAAGGGGATCGCGGACACCAAGGGTGATCCAGCGAAAGAGGCGGCACTTGCTCAAAAGACTCAGCAGGCCATTGCGCAGATCACCGACAAACTGGCTCCTGGAATGGTGCGAGCTGAACGATCGCGGATCATCAAAGAGGTGATGGACGAGGCTCTTGCTCTTGGTCCAATACAGGATCTCTTAGCAGATCCCTCCATCAGTGAGATCATGGTCAATGGCTGTGATAAGATCTTTGTGGAGCGCAACGGGAAGTTGATTCTTTCCAATGTCACCTTCACCTCCAATGCGCAGCTTCGTGTGGTGATCGAGAGAATTGTCACCCCTCTCGGAAGAAGAATCGATGAGAAGACCCCTTATGTGGATGCGCGGATCAAAGGGGGAGTTGCAGATGGAAGTCGAGTCAACGCCGTCATCGAACCTCTCTCCATTGATGGTCCCGCACTTACCATTCGAAAATTTGCAAAGGATCCGATCACTTCTGAGCACTATATAAAATGGGGTTCAGCAACAAAGTCGATGATGGATTTTCTCAAGATCTGTGTAGAAAATGGTCTCAATGTGATCATATCGGGTGGAACAGGAACAGGTAAAACAACTCTACTCAATGTGCTTTCAGGATTTATCCCTACCAATGAGCGCATCATCACCGTTGAAGATGCGGCGGAACTTCAGTTGAAGCAGGAACATGTGGTGCGTCTTGAAACAAGGCCTGCAAACATCGAGGGGACTGGCTCCATCACCATTCGCGATCTCATTCGAAATGCCTTGAGAATGAGACCCGACCGGATCGTGGTGGGAGAGTGCCGTGATGGTTCTGCGTTGGACATGCTTTCTGCCATGAACACCGGCCACGATGGATCCATGACGACCGTACATGCCAACAATCCGCGCGAAGCAGTGGCGCGTCTTGAAACATTATGTCTTATGGCGGGGATGGATCTTCCGACCAAGGCCATTCGTGAACAAATTGCAGGTGCTGTGGACCTCATGGTTCAGATATCGCGACTCTCCGATGGAACAAGAAAGATTGCAAGTCTCACCGAGGTCGTTGGAATGCAAGGGGAGGCGATCACGCTTCAAGAGATCTTTCGTTTCAAAGAGACAGGATTTGATAAGAATCGAAAGGTGATGGGAATCTTCCAGCCTACAGGTCTCATCCCTGCATTCATTGAGAAGTTTGAACAAAAGGGTGTCATCATTCCTCGAAATCTCTTCTCGACGGAGGGAGAAAAGGAAGATGCGCGAGGTCGCGCAGGCGCTTTAAGACCGGGGGGGCGCCCTGTGGGAACGCCAATGAAAAAAACTGGTAGTGGTGGTGGAGGAGGAGGTCAAGCAGGATGAACGAAATTTTGGGTCAGGAGTGGGTGACATTTCCTATTGTAGGCGTTTGTGTCTTCATATTGTCTTATCTTTGGGCTGATCGGATTGTGGGTTGGCTCAAGAAGAAGAGTCTTGGACAGAGAGAAGAGGTGATCAAGCGTCTTGATGCAATGTTTGTGGAGATCAACCATCGTCAGATCACTGGAGCTATGTTGGCTTTGAGTTTTGGATTTGGTGCACTTGTCTTTGCTCTCTTTTGGCCGAAGGTGATTGTTGGAACTTTCCTCGGAGTTGTCATCACCATCATTGGCTGGTCGATTCCTGGATACGTTGTAAACTCTCTTTTTGAGCGTCGATGCAAGAACTTTGTGGATCAGATGGTGGATGGACTGACCGTGATGTGCAATGGAGTCAAGAGCGGCTTGAGCATTCCTCAGTCTATGGAGCGGGTGATTGAGGGTATGGGAAACCCCATTCGTCAGGAGTTTGGTCTTGTTCTTTCGCAAGTGCGCCTTGGCTTAAGCATTGAGGAGGCCTTGAACCATCTTGGTGAGCGTATTCCCAAGGCCGATGTTCAAATGTTTGTCACGGCCATCAACATTTTGAAAGAGACGGGCGGCAACATGGCAGAAACCTTTGCCACGATCTCTGAAACAATACGTGAGCGTCAAAAGATTCAGAAGAAGATTGAGGCTCTGACCACTCAAGGAATCACTCAAGGGATCATCATCACGCTTGTTCCTATTGTGATTTTCCTGATCTTCCTGGTCTTTGATCCTAACTATGTTAGCCCTTTGTTGAGTACAACGATGGGTCTGTTCATGCTCATCACTATGGTGAGTTTGCAAATAATTGGTGGAATTATGATTAAAAAGGTTGTTACAATAGAAGTATGAAGGCACGCACGTTGTTTCAAATCGTCTTTTTTCTATTTCTCATTGTTGGGCCATTGAAATCTATGGCAATGGTTGACATGAGAAACGCCAACTACAGTCATACATGGATTGATCTGACGCTTCCATCTAATGGAATTGAGTTTTCAATTCGAAGAACTTACAACAGCCGATCCCTCTTTGATGGGATGTTTGGCTTTGGTTGGTGCACAACGTTTGAGAGCAAGCTTGAGTTTACCGCTGAGGGAAACATTGAACTTGTTGAATGTGGGGGAGGACTTGCCCTGATATTTAAGCCACGCGATTTCTCATTTGACCAAGTCAAGGAGACTGTAAGTCAGATTGTTACCAAACACAAAAGTGAAAATCCAAAGAAAACGAGCGAAGAGATTGCAAAGTTTCAAGAAGAGCTCATGACCAACGAGGCTTTAAGAGCCCAACATGCACGTACCTATAAGATGGACCGACCTGTCAAGGAGGGGGCCATCTACTATGCCGAAGGTGCACGATTGGATCGGTTTGAAAAGAAGAATCGGTTCTTTTATCGATACTTCGAGGATGGAACATATCACAAGTACTCCGAAAATGGCCTTATGGTGGGAATGTATGATAAGGGAGGAAATTACCTTCAGTTCAACCGTTCAGACAATCTCATCGTAGAGATTGTCGACAATTTTGGAAAGAAGGTCCTCGTCAAATACTACCCCAATCGCAAGGTGAAATTGCTTGAAGGCAACAATGGTTCAAAGGCGACCTATAAGTTTACCAACAATGACTTAACAGAGGTGGTCAATGGCTGGGGAAACACTTTCACCTACAGCTATGATCTTTTGCACAACATGACGAAGGTCATCTATCCTGACAAAACCTTTAAGGTCTTAACTTACAATGAAAAGAAAGATTGGGTGATGAGTTTTCAGGATCGAAAGGGGTGCATCGAAAAATATGACTATCAGATGTCTGAAGATGAACCCAAGGATCACTACTGGTCGAGCGTCGTCAAGACATGCAAAGGAAAGGTGACCGCAAAGAGCCGTTATGAATTTTGGCACAAAACCAGAAAAGATGGGCGTGGAAAATATCTTGATCGAGTCCGGTTCGTCGTGGACGACAAGGAGACCGAGATGGTCTTTCACCCTGATCTTGGAGATCCGCTCTACGTCAAGAAGGATGGATCCACTTTGAAGTATGCCTATTATCCCAACGGCGCTCTTAAAGCTAAATATGAGAATGATCGCTACTCAATCTACGAGTACAAGGGTGATGAGGGCCATGTTTCGAGCGTAAAGACCTTTTTTTATGGAGCTCAAAAGAAGATCGTAAAGAAACGACGCACCGATTTTGTCTACGACAAACGTGGCAATATCATCAAGGCCCGAAACACCGATGGGCAGATGGCTTGGATCAAATATGATGAAAAAGACCGAATCACGATCATCAAGGATCAATCCAAAAAGGTTGTGAAGATCGAGTACGAGGGACAGTTCGGTAAGCCCTCGGTGGTCACGCGCCCAGGAGTCGGTACGATCAAGATCATCTACGACGACAAGGGCGATATGAAAGATATCGAGAGCAAGTCGGGCCCTATTGTGGCCCAGGAAGTTGCAAGCACATTCAATAACCTACTGGAAGTCATCTCACCTGGAATTTCACCCATCCAGCTATAAAAAGGAGATTTGACCAATGCCAACCCTACTCTTGCGCCTCACCTTCACCCTATCCCTCGTCCTCACCCCAGCTCTCACGCTAATCCTCCTGCCTTCCGTCCACGCTGAAGAGCCAGTCTGGGATGGGAAGGG
>JACTMU010000083.1 GCA_014584465.1 Pseudomonadota bacterium
TACTCTGGGTCCAACACAATTTCTACTTTGGCAGGTAACTTTGGCAGGTATTAGGTGAGATTGGGCAAGTAAACGTCCCGGATGACGGGACATCTGTTTGAAAGTCGTTTTCCACTTAATTTCATCAGTTGTTGAATATAGGTTTTGCCGCCTGGATCAGGATTTCCGAGTTGATCAAATGTTACGAGTTGAAAATAAGTGGTGCCTCCGGGGAGAATCGAACTCCCACTCCCTTGCGGGAACTGGATTTTGAATCCAGCGCGTCTACCAATTCCGCCACAGAGGCATTTGTGTTTTGATGATTGTGTTCCAATTCATCTATGTTCTGTAACTTTTCCCGAGTCATTTTAATTTTTTAACCTGCGACTGGTTTCTGCCAGTCAACTATCTTCTTTCCTAAAACAAGACCCTCTACACTCAGGTCTTCATCTATATCAGGCCAGTGAATACCTGTTCCCATTCCTAAAAGTTGAACATTTTCTCGTTGCTCTTTTGTTGCACGCGAAAGGCTAGGGACTAACTCATAAGGCACAGATAGAACTCTTCCGTCAGCGAGGTGAATGTTAAAGCTATCCTCATCAAAGCTAATCTCCATTGCAACAAACTTAAAGGTTTTTTCTTCTAATGTCGAACTCATTCCATTTTTCCTCAATCAAAGAAAGGTTTTCGTTAACAAGCTTTTTGGCTCTTTTAATTTCTTGAGATTTAAGCCCAATATTACTAGCCAACAAAACTTCCGGTCTGACCCAGAACTTTGCAAGGGCATCGCCATAGGCCACATGAATATGGATTGGCTCATTTCCCTCTTCAGAATAAAAAAAGAATCGGAAACCATTTTTGGTAAAAACGGTTGGCATCTAGGCTCCCGATGCCGCATGATTGTGTTCCAATTCATCTATGTTCTGTAACTTTTTCCGAATCATGTTTAATATTTAGCTCACTTTTTTAATTGATAATCGATTTTTCAAAAAGTGTGTTCCAATTCTCCTTCAAAATTCAATCGTTTCAAATCCTTAGTGGCCTCCACGAGCAGGATATTTAATATTTTGAATCCCGCGCGTCTACCAGTTTCGCCAGGGAGGCAAGTGTATTGATCGTCAGTTTTTACCAATTCGTTCTTTTTCAATTCAATAAATTCTTTAATATCAGGGTGTTAAGTCCATTTTTTCGATTGGTAACGATACACCCAAATTTCTTTTACCAATTCGTTTCAAAATCCAATCTTATCAACCGTCTACAAAAGAAGTCGAAATAATTCTTCTTCTTTTGAATCCACTGCGTCTACCGATTCCGCCACAAGGGCAAGCTCGAAAAAACTAGCTTTTCATTGCCACGAAACGAGCGTTTGCGGCAATGCTCTTTTAATTGGAAATAGATGAAGGATTTTGACCGAAAATTCAAGAGAAAGCCATGAAAAGATTTCATGGGGATTGTAGGAATTTCATGGTGGTTGAGGAAACTGCCCAGTGAGGGCTTCCCTGGGATCTCTGTAAATCATTGAAAATACTTAGATTTTATTGAGCATTCGAAGGGCGTAGGAATTCAAATCAAGCGGCATGAGATTTGCTTGGGTTTTGATTGCTACAGCACGTAGCACTATGATTTTTAACATGAAGGGAATTGGGAGTGATCATGAAACGCGCCATACTGATTGTTGGCTGCCTCATAGGGCTCTTGAGCATCGGTTATGCACAAGAGGAGGGGAATGAGCCATTGGAAATGGAAGTCGACGAGGAGTTTAATCAGGTGTACGATGCCTATCAGGGCCCTGCACCCACAGCTGCCTCAGAAGTGCCGAACAAGGTGAATCAATCAAGTTCGGGCTCTGTCATTCAACAGCAGTCTGTTAAGGTTGAAGTTCCGCAAAGTATGAATTCGTCCAACGCGGTTATTCAACCGACTCAAAACATTGAGGCGTCGCCTCTTGGGGAGTCTCAGGCAGATCGTTTGCGTCGAGATCGTCAAAATATGGAGATTGAGACCGAGCGTAGAATTGTGGAGCGACTTGAGGCGACACGGATGGAAGAGGAGCGAAAAAGAGCCGAGAAGGCGAGCCAGCTATTCCAAAAAGAGGAAGCGGCTCCACCACCTGTGGTGGTCCAACCTGCGCCAATGATGGCTCCTCCTGCAGAGCCACCTCCTGCCGTGGTGAAGGAGGACATTCGCGAGATGGTTGAGGAGATTCGGGCCGAAGAGAATCTCGAGAAGAAAGAGAAAAAGAGCTACCTTCACGCCATTGTGGGTCTTTCTGAGTATGAGAATGTGCGAAACATCCGAGGCAATTACTCCGTGGGTATTGGGTTTGGTTCGGAGGTCCGTGAGCGTGTCATCGCAGAAGCCGCTTTTGTCTACTCGAGCTATGATATTGAGCGAACCGATTTTGCATGGCCACTCTATTACTATCCAACCTACAATCGCACGGGAGTTTTTCAAGAGCTCAATCAATACAATGTCGAAGGAGCTTTAAAGTATCAGATTCTTCAGGGCACTGTACGTCCCTATGTCGGAGGTGCATTGGCCTATGTTCACCGAAAGTATGAGAGAATAAAGTATCCTCAGAGGTCCTATGGCTATGGCCAGTACTTCAATCCGGCCCAAGTTGCTGAGGTCAAATCTTCTCACGCTTTCGATTTCGGAGCTCTTGCTGGAGTGGACATCATGATGACCGAGGGCTTTTCGTTGGGTGTTGATCTTAGATACTTTATGAACTTTTACAATCGCATCCAAGCGCAAAGACCTGTATCAATCGTAAATCCACCGAAGGGTTCATTGATCGAGGAGCAGAACCGGTACTCATTCACTGTATCAGGGCAATTTCTCTTTTAGTTCGCAGTTCTTTTGGGAAGCCGAGAGACCTATCTTTTGATGGGTCTCTTTCTATTTTGTGTGTGATTGGGACCTGTTTGGGACTGGCACTACGGAAGGCAACGAAAGGTCGAGGATCGACTTTTTTTCTATTCACTATCTTTCAAAGTTGTGTCAATGTAGTTGACCATGTCGTTAGTTGATTCAGGCCATGCTTGGCGTAGCCTACTGTTTTTAACCACTCTTCTCTGTTGGATCTGCGGGGCATCTTCGGAAGATCGAAATTTTCAGCTCCTATCGCAACTTGCCGGCCAGGTGGGCAGTGAAGTTGTCACAACTCGCGATGTGATCATTCACGATTGGATCGATTTTACCTTTTTAAAAAGGCAGTCAGAGGAGCATCGGTCTCTCGTGGCCGGTCAGCCTGGATTTGAGACCAAGGTCACCTCTTTACTTTTAGAGTGGATGGTCTTTCTTGAAGCTGAGGCATTTTCGGTATCGGCTGTGGGAAAGAAGGAGCTGGAATCTGAGTGCGAAAGGGTTCGTCAGAGGCTCTCGGGCTTCAGCGAATGGCTTGCCCTTGAGGTGAGTCGTGAGCGACTCTGTGCTGCGCTCGAAAGAAAGCTTCGTGCTAAGAAGTTTGTTCAGTTTAAGAGTGAGTCCGTTGCGGTCCCAATCACGGATCAAGAGGCCATGGCCTACTATAAGCGAAATCAAGAGAAGTTTGGTGAGATGTCGTTTGAGAAATTTAAGCCGTATATTAAGACTTTCTTGCAGCGATCTCAGGCAGAAAAGCGTTTGAACGATTGGTTTCAGTTTCTCAAGAAGAAGTATCAGGCACAGAATCTCTATCAGTACCAAAATACAAAATCAGAGTGAGGCCTCTTCGATCTACTTTTTTCCTTTTTTTAGAAGTTGAATCGAAGATGGGTAGAAGTCTTGAGATGGACTGAGCCAGCAAGTCGCCCAGGAGGGAGTTTGATTCGAGAACTAGGAGTGGATCATTGCAACGAGGCCTTTGAACTCTGGAACTTGGAGCGAAGCGTTAACTCCTTTGTGGGAGAGAGTTGGTCGCTCAACTCCATCAAGAAGATGGTCTCTTTGGGTGATTCTCTAGGCTATTTCATTGAGGAACGTCTGCAGGCCTTTATTTTGGGTCGACGTGGGACCGTATGGGAGGTCGAACTTTTGGTGACCTCACCGACCGTTCGTCGACAAGGCGTTATGAGGAGGCTCTTTGAAGCATGGAAAGAAGGCCTTCCTCCGGGAATGGAGGTCTGGGTTGAAGTTCACGTCCGCAACATCGCAGGTTGTGGGTTCTACGAGTCCATTGGCTTTGTGAGAGTGGGTAAGAGAAATTCCTACTACAAAGATGGTGGCGATGCCCTTTTGTACTCCTTTTTTGCGTTGGATGCGGAATAGGCTGTTTCAGTTTACTGTGTCGCGGAGCACGACGCTGGTTGTCGGAGTCGTCAGCGGGGGCGATCGGCACTCATTTTCTTGAGGTCGACGGACCACTGAATCCAGTTGTGACTCCTACGGGATAGAATTGTTTAGTTATAGTGTTGATGCAGGGGGGATCTTTTGGTATACCTCTCAGGCAAGTGGGCCCAAAAGGCCCTTTTTTTATACCTTCAACACTTTATTATGAATTGCTTGGTATTGCTCACAAGGGTGAACTGACGGAGACGGGTCCATCGGAACGGAAAAACGAGGTAAGGCAGATTTTGTTCGCAGAGTTGAGGCACTAGCCCAAGAGGTCGCTCAACGAGAGGGTTGTTATCTTTACGATGTTGATTTTAAGGGGCGTGAGCTCAAAGTGTTTGTGGATCGTGAGGAAAAGGGCGTTTCGATTGATGATTGTGCAAACATCTCAAGAGGACTTAGTCTTCTTCTTGACGTGGAAGATTTGGTGCCAGGTGGACGCTATCATCTTGAGGTATCGAGTCCCGGTTTAGAGAGACGATTGAGTAAACCTTGGCACTTTGAGAAGGCTGAGGGGCAAATGATTTTTTTGAAGTTGAAAAGCTCTCTCGGTGGGGAGACAGATCTTCGCAAAAAGTTTGAAGGAAAGTTGTTGAGGCATTTGGGTGATCGGATTGAACTGGATTTTAATGGTGGAGTTTTGACGATTGCTCTTGAGAATATTGAAAAAGCACAAGTTCTTTTTGATTTTGATAAGTAGTTGTTGCGAAACTTGTTTTTGTGGCAACGACTAGAAGGAGTATGAGGTGGTTATGGCGGCAGACAATGTCTTCTCAGATTTGAATCGGATGATTGAGCAAGTAGGTAAAGACAAAGGGATCGATCGAAATATCATAGTCGATGCCGTGGTTCAGGGAATGTTGCTGGCGGCTAGAAAGAAGTATGGAACTTACAGAGACATTGAGGCTCAGTACAATGAAGAAAACGGGGAAGTGGAGCTTTTTCAGTTTATGGAAGTGGTAACCGCTGAAGAATTTATTGATGATGAAGTTGAGATTCCTCTTGAGGAGGCTCGCAAATTGGATCCAGAGGCGCAGTTGGGGGATTCCATTGGGATTCGTCTTGACGCAGGAGAATTGGGAAGAATTGCTGCCCAGACAGCCAAACAGATCATCACTCAAAGGGTGCGAGATGCGGAGCGTGATATCATTTACAGTGAGTTTGAACAGCGTAAAGGGGATGTTGCCTCTGGGATTGTTCGACGAATTGAGCGGGGAGCCATTGTGGTGGATTTAGGTCGAACGGAGGCCTACATTCCCATGCGAGAGCAGATCCCTGGGGAGAACTTCAAACCAGGTGATCGAGTGCAGGGATACATTGCAGATGTACGTCAAACGACCCGAGGTCCTCAGATCATCATGTCTCGGGCTGATAAGGGATATTTGATTCGACTTTTTGAAATGGAAGTTCCTGAGATTTATGATGGCATCGTGGAGTTAAAGGCAGCTGCGAGGGAGCCCGGTCAAAGAGCAAAAATTGCAGTGATCAGCAAGGATCCTTCTGTGGATCCCGTTGGGGCCTGCGTGGGTATGAAGGGGAGCCGAGTTCAGAACATCGTGCAAGAGCTTAAGGGAGAGAAGATCGATATTGTGAACTGGGAAGAGGAACCGACTCGATTTGTTTGCAATGCACTTGCTCCTGCAGAGATCTCAAAGGTCTTTGTAAATGATGAGGATCATGAGATGGAGGTGGTTGTGCCGGATCAACAGCTCTCTCTTGCAATTGGTAAGAAGGGGCAAAACGTGAGGCTTGCCGCCCGGCTTACGGGTTGGAAAATCGATATCTTGTCGGAGTCGAAGTCTGCGGCTCGTACGGCGGAGGCAATTTTCAATCTCAAGTTGATACCCGATATGAGCGATACGATGGCACAAAATATTTTTCAATCAGGTTTTGGATCATTTCAAGCTTTGGCGGAGTCCCCTATTGAAGATATTATGGCCATTCCTGGTTATGATGCCCCCGAGAAGGCAGGGAAATTGAATTCAGATGCGAAGGCCTTGCTCAAGAAATATGAAGATGAAGGTTTGCCCGTTCCGACAGCTCCTGAAGTTGCAGTTGCTGTTGAAACCAAATCAGATGCTAAAATGCAAGCAGATCAAAGGTTGCGGGAAGAGCTTGCACAACTCAAACAAGAGTCATCCCGAGAAGCTATGGAAGAGAGTGGGGATGGTGAGGACAGTAAAGAGTGATGGGAAATCCAACGGTATTTGAGTACGCAAAAGAGATTGGAATGGAGACACTGGCCCTGATGGATAAGATCAGGGAGTGGGGCCTTCCTGTGAAAAATCACATGGCCACTTTGGAGCCGGAAGTGCTGGAGACCATTCAGCAGAAGCTCGATGATGAGAAGCCAAAGAGTGCCAAGAAAAAGGTGACAAAGAAGAAGGTGGCTCCAAAGGCAGCGGCAGGTGAGAAGGCCACGAAATCTGCCAAGAAAGTGGCTAAGAAGGCGACCAAGGTTGCCAAGAAGAAAGTTTCTCAAGCTGATGCTGCAAAGCCAGTTGAAGAGGGCGCTGAGGCACAGCCTGCGGTTTCAGCTTCTGGTGTCGAGGAAGCATCTGAGCGGAGTGATTCAAAGGTCCGTAAAGTGGTTTCAAAGAGAGCGGCTGCTCCTCCTATTGAAGAGGGCGATGGCTCCAAACCGACAGTCATTCGTAGACGAGCCATTGACAAGGTTGTGCTTGAGATGCATGAGGCCGTGAAGGCGACTGGGGCAACGCTGAAGAAAAGGGATGAGGAGTTTGAGGGCCAGGGTGAGGATGTTGCTCAGGAGGCGCATCAAGGGGCTCCATTGGAAGAAGGTCAGGAGGGGAGATCCCAGGAGTTTCCGGAGGGTGAGATCGCTTCAAGTCAGGGTGGCGAACCCCCGCCCGTTGAATCTCCGGCGCCTGGAATGCCTCCCACTCTTGCAAGCGTTCGACAAAAGAGACAGAACATTGTGGGTCGGATGGATTTGAGTCGTGTAAAGGAGCGCCCACCTGAGGGTGCACCACATGGTGGTGGAGCAACCTCTTTTTCTGGACCGAGACCTCCTCGTGTGGGAGGTGGAGCTCGTACGCTTCGTACGGGATTTGTGGCATCTGAGCCCTCCTTTTTTGAGGCGCCTGCTGAGAAGGCTCGGCGCGGAGATGAAAAAGTTGCTCGACGACGAGGAGCTCCTCAAGAAAGTGGAGCACCACACGCGGGGCAGGTGAAAGAGCAGGAGACTGTAGAGTTTAATGTCACAGAATACCGTAAGCGGGAGATGGTTTTTCAACCTAAGAAGAAGAAGGTTGGACTCAATCGAGAGAGCAGACAAACTCAGATCACAACTCCAAAGGCCTCCAAACGGGTCTTGAAGATTCACGATCGCATTTTGGTTGGGGACCTCGCGCAAGAGATGGGGGTTAAGTCCACTGAGATTATTAAGAAATTAATGGCAAATGGAGTGATGGCCAACATCAATACCGATATGGATTTTGATACAGTGGCGATCTTGGCTCCCGAGTTTGGTTTTGAGGCTGTCAATGTTCATCGCACGGTGGAGGATTTGATCACGGAGACAGCTTTCGGTAATTTAGAGGCAGAATTGGTCTCTCGTCCGCCGGTTGTAACAGTTATGGGTCACGTGGATCATGGTAAGACGACTCTGCTCGATGCGATTCGGACCTCTGATGTGGTGGAAGGAGAGGCTGGTGGGATCACGCAGCACATTGGAGCCTACAATGTGACCACAGAATTGGGTCATGTTGTGACTTTCATTGACACTCCAGGACACGCAGCCTTTACGGCAATGCGGGCACGAGGTGCTCACGTCACAGATGTGGTGATTCTTGTCGTGGCGGCAGATGATGGTGTTATGCCTCAGACCGTCGAAGCCATCAATCACGCAAAGTCCGCAGGTGCTCCAATTGTGGTCGCGATCAACAAAATTGACAAACCTGGAGCCAATCCAGAGCGAATCAAACAGCAGTTGACTGAATATGAGTTGATTCCTGAGGAGTGGGGTGGAACGACCGTCTTTTGTCCCGTCTCTGCCAAAAAGAAGGATGGGATTCAAGAGCTTTTGGAGAATGTTCTTCTTGTTTCTGAGATGTTGGAGCTTAAGGCCAATCCATTGCGATCTGCAACGGGTGTTGTGATTGAGAGTCGAAGGGATAAGGGTCGAGGTAACGTGGCCACGCTTCTTGTGCAAGATGGAACTTTGAAGGTGGGTCAGATCATTGTGGCGGGTCGAACAGCTGGAAAGGTGAGGAACCTTCAAAATGATCATGGACGAACCATGAAGGAGGCAGGTCCTGGGACTCCGATTGAAGTTTTAGGACTTGAAGATACTCCCGAGGCGGGAGATCGATTTGACGTATGTCGAACTGAAGCGATTGCGCAGGAAATTCGTGCGAAGCGAGAGGCCGAATATGCGGCCAAGAAGGAGAGCTCGGGCCCTGATCGCTCGATTGAATCCTTATTGAGTAAAGTAGGTGGCGCGGGAGCGAAAGAGCTTCGTGTTGTTCTTAAGTCGGATGTGGCAGGGAGCAATGAGGCCATCATTGGAATGCTTGATAAGCTTTCGACCGATGAAGTGAGGGTCAAGGTCATTCACTCCGCTGTGGGCGGGATTAGTGAATCCGACGTGATGCTTGCCAGTGCGGCCGGTGGTATGGTTATAGGATTTCATGTAAGACCAGATGGAGAGGCAGCCGCAGCGGCCAAGCAAAAAGGGGTTGATATTCGTACCTACTCCATCATCTACGAACTCAGTGATGAGGTGAAGAAGTTGCTTTCAGGACTTCTTGACCCAGAGATTGTGGAGCGCGTCCTTGGCCGGGTTGAGGTTCGCGATACCTTCATGGTGCCCAAAATTGGAATGATTGCAGGCTGTTTTGTTGTGGATGGCAAGATCACTCGAGATGCGCTTTTGCGCCTGGTACGAGATGGGCGAGTGGTCTATGAGGGCAAGGTTGGAAGTTTGAAGCGATTTAAGGATGATGCCAAAGAGGTTGCAACGGGCTACGAGTGCGGTGTCGGGATTGAAAACTTCAATGATCTTAAGGTAGGCGATACCATCGAAGCTTACGTCAAAGATTCAGTTCGTAGGGAGCTTTAGATGTCCTTTGAAGGATTGTTGCTGATAGATAAACCACGGGGTTGCACAAGTCACGATGTCGTGAAAGAGGCGCGAAGGATCCTCGGCATCAGATCGATTGGACATGCAGGGACTTTAGATCCTCTTGCAACCGGGCTCTTGGTGTTGATGGTGGGGCAAGCTACGAAGCTCTCTGATTTTATCGTAGCTGGAGTTAAGAAGTATCGAATGAAGATTAAGATGGGAGTTGAAACCGACACTCTGGATTCTGACGGAAAGATTCTTCGTCAGGTTGAGGGTGTATCACTATCATCTTCTGATTTTGAAGATGCACTCTCCAAATTGCAGGGGAACTTGGAACTTCCTGTTCCACTCTATTCGGCGGTGAAGGTGAATGGAAAGAAACTCTATGATCTTGCACGTCGAGAGATCCAAGTGACTCCACCATTGAGAACAATGTCTTTTTTTGATCTTCAAGTTTTGAAGGTGGGCCCCGATTGGATTGAATTGGAAATGGGTTGTGAGAAGGGTAGCTATGTGAGGGCATGGGCTCACCGTTTGGGAGAGCTTCTCCAGGTTGGGGCGATGGTCGAAGAACTTCGGCGACTTCGTATTGAACCTTTTTCTGTGGAAGAGGCTCTGACTTTGGAGGATCTTCGCGAGATGGGTGTTGAGAAAGGGCATCCAGGGATCATCTCTTTGGCAGAGGCCCTTCCGCACTGGAAGAGCTTTCAAATCTTTGGACGGGAAGAGGAATTGATGTCCAACGGTCTGATTCCTAAGCCTTTGGCACAGAAAGTTCATATTTGGAGAAGAGAGAATGCTCAAAGAGACTTTGGAGTGAGAGTGTTCAGTGGTTCATCCGGAAAACTGCTTTCACTTTTGACGTTTCGTGAAGGAAGTGCACTTCATGTGCAGAGAGTTTTTGTATAAACATAACTCCTGATAACGAATGCCAGACGTTATGAAAGGGGTCTTTAAGGAGGTAATGGCAAATGTTGAAAGATGAAAAAGAGGAAAAAGTAGCGATTTTGAAAAAATTTCGTAGATCCGAACTGGATACGGGAAGTCCAGAGGTTCAAGTGGCTCTTCTTACCCATAGAATCAAGTCCCTGACGGAGCACTTTAAGGATCATAAGAAGGATCATCATGGAAGAAGAGGGCTTGCGCGAATGGTGGGTCGACGAAGAAAGTTGTTGGATTATCTCCACCGAGTCGACACCAAGAAGTATCAGAAGTTGATTTTAGATCTAGAGATTCGCAAGTAAGCAAAATGAGGATGTGTTAAGAACCGTGGTCCCCAAAGGGTGCGGTTGACTGTAATGGACTAGGAGAAATAATGAAAGTAGTAGTTAAGACAACAGTAGGAGAACGCGAGGTTGTCCTTGAAAGTGGTAGACTTGCAAAACAGGCCGACGGTTCTGTGCTGGCAAGCTGCGGAAGCAATATTGTATTGGTCACGGTGGTTTCGTCTAAGAATGAGTCGTCAGTCGATTTTTTTCCACTCACTGTGGAATACTCAGAGAAATTTTACTCAACTGGAAAGATCCCCGGAGGTTATCTTAAGCGTGAAGGACGCCCTTCGGATCTTGCCACATTGACGGCGCGAATGATCGATCGCCCGATTCGCCCCTGCTTTCCAGAGGGCTATCGTTGTGAAACACAAATCGTGGCAACGGTGTTGAGCTCCGACGGAAACTTCCCTCTAGAGACGCTGGCAAGCCTAGGTGCATCGGCGGCCGTTCACATGAGTGACATCCCGTTCAATGGACCAACGGCATCGGTGGTTGTAGGAAGAGTTGACGGAAATTGGGTTTTAAATCCATCAAAATCGCAAATAGAGAGCACCACTGTTTTGATCACTGTTGCGGGGACACGCAATGGGATTTTGATGGTCGAAGGGGAGTGTCAATTCATCTCCGAAGAAGAGGCTTTGGAGGCGCTCAAGATTGCTCATGAGAGTTTGGCCCCTCTCTTTGATCTTCAAGATGAGTTAAGGGAAAAGACTGGGAACAGGGCGAAGAGAGATTTTGCTCCTTATCAAGTCAATGCAGACTTTGCGTCACAGGTGCGCTCCTTCTTGGAGCCTCGTTTGCGAGATGCCCTTAAGATTCGAGAAAAGCAGAGCCGATACAACTCCTACAGTGAGATTTCGCGTGAGGCACAGGAGAAGTTTGGAGAGGGATCCAACGATCAAGAGACACTTCAAAGAAAGAAAGATCTTGGTATTTTGATCGGAGATCTCAAGTATCGTTTGGCACGAGAGGCGATATTGAAATCCTCAAGGATTGACGGACGAAAACTCGATGAGGTTCGGCCAATTTCATGTGAAGTTGCGATGTTGCCCCGGGCTCATGGATCCGCGCTCTTTACCCGTGGGGAGACTCAGGTTTTAGGCACTGTGACCTTGGGAACTTCGGACGATGAGAAGATGATCGATTCACTTGAAGGGACCTACAAGAAGAAGTTTATGCTCCACTACAACTTCCCACCCTACTGTGTGGGAGAGGTTGGGCGTCTGGGGGGCCAATCTCGCCGTGAAATTGGGCATGGGTTCTTGGCCGAGCGTGCGCTTAAAGCCGTGATTCCTCGTCATGAGGATTTTCCCTACACTGTTCGCGTGGTGAGTGAGGTGTTGGAGTCCAATGGATCGAGTTCAATGGGAACTGTGTGCAGCGGTCTCTTGGCACTGCTTGATGCAGGGGTGCCTGTGATCGACAATGTTGCGGGCATTGCCATGGGATTGATCAAGGAATCCAACGACATTGCGATACTGACGGACATTTTAGGAGACGAGGATCATCTCGGCGATATGGATTTCAAGGTCGCTGGATCTCGAAAAGGAATCACAGCGCTTCAGATGGACATTAAGATCGACAGCATCAGCTTTGATGTGATGGAACGTGCCCTTTCTCAGGCCAAAGTGGGACGAAATCACATTCTCAATGAAATGGAGAAGGTGCTCAAACAGGCTCGTGGCGAGATCTCTGAGTTTGCTCCGCGAATTGTCTCAATCAAAGTGAAATCTGAAAAGGTTCGAATGGTGATCGGGGCCGGTGGAAAAGTGATTCGTGGGATCATTGAAGAGACTGGCGTTAAGGTGGACATCGAAGATGATGGCACCATCCATATTGCGTCCGTCGACCCCGAGGCGACGAAGAAAGCAATTGCGATGATTGAGGCAATCTGTGCAGAACCCGAGGTCGGGCAGACCTATATGGGGAAGGTCGTAAAGATCATGGATTTTGGAGCTTTTGTTGAAATTCTTCCCAACACTCAAGGTCTGCTTCACATTTCGGAGATTGCCAACGAGCGAGTGCGAGCTGTTTCTGATTTTTTGAAAGAGGGAGATCAAGTTGAGGTGAAGATTCTCGATGTGGATCGAGCCGGACGGATCAAGCTCTCAAGGAAAGCGCTTCTTGGCTAAGTCCGAGAGCCATTGGGAAGTCGCGCAAAAGAGTACGACCCGACAGGGAGTTCGTGTCATTACAGAACGCCACCCTTGGTCAAGATCCGTGGTGGTTGGATTTTGGTTTGATGTGGGCTCTCGTCATGAGCCCCAAGCGTTGAATGGGATCACCCACTTCTTAGAACACATGGTCTTTAAGGGGACCAAAAAGAGATCAGCCCTTGAGATCACTCGAAGTCTCGAGGCTGTGGGTGGTGAGATCAACGCATTCACCTCTCGTGAGCACACCTGCTTTCACACTTTGACCCTCAAGAAAGATCTTTGGCTCAGCCTGGATGTACTCTTTGATCTATCAACGCATGCGATCTTCAAAAAAGATGATTTAGAGACCGAGCGAAAGGTTGTCCATCAAGAGATGCAAATGGCGGCCGACCAACTTGAGGAGTACATTTTTGATCTATATCTTAAAGAGGCACTTCAGGGATCCTTGGGGCAACCCATCTTAGGAAGTGAAAAGACTCTCTTGAAGATGAATCGAAAAGTCTTGTGTGACTATTATCGCAGTCACTATCGGGCTTCTCGACTGATCATTACGGTGGTCGGAGACATTGATCACGACGAGGTCGTCTCTTTCATTGAGAAGCGAGCTGCGGACTTTGCTCGCGGCGGACTCAATGGATCTCCGAGACCTTCGATGAAGAGATCGAAGTCTAGTTATCAGATGGTCCGGAGCGTTCTCCATAGACCTTCAGAGCAGGTTCATCTTCTCTTTGGTTTTCCCAGTGTGAGCTTTAAAGGGCCTCATCGTTTTGAGAGCTACATTGTCAATACACTTCTGGGTGGTGGGATGACTTCACGTCTCTACCAAGTGATTCGTGAGCGTCGTGGATGGGCCTATTCGGTGAGCAGTTTTCTCAATGCCTTTACAGATTTGGGACTCTCAATGGTTTACATTGGGACCGGCCAGGAATATTTAAAACCCGTGGTCGAGTCTGTGGGCCGAGAGCTGCGCAAGCTGAAGACCAAGGGTGTGAAGCGTTCCGAGCTGAATCTCTATCGAAATCAGGTCAAAGGACAGATCTTGATTGGCTCTGAAGACATCGAGAACCGAATGAACTCTCTTGCCGTCAATGAGATGGTGATTGGCCGGTACCGGTCGGTGGATGAGGTGATTCAAGAGATTGATGCGGTCACTTTGGAGTCACTTCATGAGTATCTTCATGAATATCTTAAACTCGATCAAGTAGGTCTTTTTTTGCTAGGAGATGTGGATGAGCCAAAGACAAAATCTTGGATTCGACAGATCGATTTCAGTTAAAGTTCAGAAACTTTCCCACTATCGTGGGGATCTCCCATCCTATCAGAGCCATGGAGCCAGTGGGTTTGATGTGCGAGCTCAACTGGGAGGTGCAGAACCCATAGTGCTTCAACCTGGTCAACGTACTCTAGTGCCAACCGGGATGATTTTTGAAGTCCCTAATGGCTTTGAGCTTCAGGCGCGCCCTCGGAGTGGTTGGGCCCTGCGAAGTGGGGTCACATTGCTCAACACTCCAGGGACCATTGACTCGGACTATCGTGGTGAAGTTAAGATCCTTGTGATCAATCTGGGTGACGAGATCGTAAGAGTCGAGGATCAAGATCGCATTGCTCAGCTTGTTTTGTGTCCCATCTACCAGGTGCAAATTACAGAGGTGGAGACGTTGACCTTTACGGAGCGAGGGGCAGGTGGTTTTGGCTCCACCGGTCTCAGATAAGAGTATCTTTTCAAAACAACCGTAAGGGTGGTAGGTGAAGGTGAATGGACTCTATCTGTAGAGATACGTTCACTGGAGAGTTTTTGACCAGGGGTACGATTTGCCTCGACAGAGTGTCCAACTTGTAGACACCTCTTCGCAAATTGGAGCATCTCCACAAACAATTTTCGATCAATCTTTGAGGAACTCCACAACGACGGCGGAAAGGTGTGGCCGCGATGCCCTCATTTTGGTTTGGGGGTCAAGGTAGACCATGGGGATCACTCAAATCTACGGCATTGATCTTGCTAAATCACTCACGAAGTTTATGGAGAGAAATGGAGAATCTTGGGGTTCCTTGGGGAACTGACCATGGATCTCTGAGCAGGATGTTTGCTACAAGAAAATGAGGTTGAGATGGCGATTCAAGTTTGCAGTGGATTGGTAAGATCTGGTTGGGGACGAGGGTTGATGGCTTGCGCGGTCCTTATTCTAAGTCTCATGGGAGATGATGCAAGAGGGGCGGGTGACTTTCAAATTGTAGAGGATGATCTTCATATTCAGATCTGGACCCCCATTGGGCGCTTGCGCGGGGAGCGGCAGAAGGGGGCCATGAAGATCTTGGTGAGTCTCATTGAATCCAAGCTGGAGGAGGTTCATCATAGTGGAAAGCTCCCGTCCGTCATTACACGGGAAACTCTACTTGCAGCTCGAAACAGTCAGGGTGTCTTTGATCAAGCCATCGAGATGCTGACGGGCAAGGACTCCTATGGCATGGGGATCTTAGAGAAATTCGCACTCTCTCCAGGAAATATGAGCAAAGGTGTCTCTCCCATTCCGCGTGCACTTATGGGTTTTATCTCTTTTGGAAAAAGATTCGGAGCTGGCAAATATCTTGGGGTTGCCATGGACTTTGGTGTGATTGTGATGGGATATCATGTGACCTACATCCCAAAGTACAAGCTCTCTGAGGATTTGCGCAAGAGCCTCTTGCCGAGTGCGAAGCAGCTTGAAAATGGCAAAGATTTTGTTTCTTTAGGTCTGGAAGAGGGCCGTGAGGCCAATGCCACCGAAGAAGATGTGGAAAAGATTCTTGAGGCGGTGGATGGGGATGAGATCCAAGAGGGTTGGAGAATGCGCTGGACGATCACGGGATGGTTGGGACCTCAAGTGGGAAAGGAGATCAAACCAACAAATGATTCTACCGGGAGCCCGGGTGTTACATTGTCGTTGGGTGCCATTTGGGGTGCTATGGTCCGACCGGAAGAGTTTCATGGGGTTGCATTGTCGCCCGCGGTGGCCTTTCCTGATCTCAAATTGTGGGGGCATCACAACCTTTACCTTCGAGTAGGTGCTCTTATGGACGACTCTCATAAGTTGGTTGGGCGCAACCGATTTGCGCTTCTTGGGGTTGAACCTGGGGACGGCAAAAAGTATGATCTTCGTTTTGATTTCAAGTTCATTCTTCCCGAATCGATTCTGGTCAAATATTTCAAAAAAGTTGTCACACTCATTCCCGATGCGGAGACCGTGAGAGGCATGACCGGGACTTTGGCGATCGATCCTAATGGAAATCCACGCTATGAGTAGCTGGACTCTTTGCTTTCTCCTCTCTCTTGGATCGCTTACAGGAGCGTGGGAGGTGGTGGTCTGGGCTTCGGAGGCCGAAAATCGAGAGAGTGTTCATGTTGAGAGTTCAAGAGACTCTGTGGTCAATCAGCTCTTTGTCTACAAGCGATCTCCCTTTTTGATTCGTCTCTTTCGAAACTATCAAAATCGATTTACCTTTTCTCTGTGTGAGGAGACCGAGAATCCCTACAGCCTCAATGGGTGCCAAACAGCGCTTGGCAGGATTGAGGGCTACACCATTGAAGATCTGACTCAAATGACTCAACAGGAGGGTGGACTGGTTCTCTCCCATCCAAAGGCAACCATTCACCTTAAGGCCTCAGATAAGGATGCGGATCTGATCTCTGTAATCTATGCACCCCCTACAGCAGTGGAGGGGGGTTCTGGAGATGGATCAGAAAACCAGACTTCCTCCGAGGATCGAGGTGCTGAGCTCAGCCGTTCTGAAATCAGCGAATATGGGCGTGGGAAAGTTGGGTTGATTCGATTTGATGAGATCCTCACAGGTGAGGTGTTGGAGGTGGTGAAGCAGGATTCCCGCATTCGACTTCGCATGTGCGGGGCCAATGGATGTGCGGAGGTTGGGAGTTCCTCGGGGTATCTTCAAGAAGAGATACTTCCTCCGAGAAAAGTCTATGCCCAAAAGGGATATGAGTTTCAAGATGGAAGTCGGCGGACCATCTCGTTTTTTCGTGAGAGAAAAAAGAGTGTCCGAGTCTATTACTGCCAAGATGGAGACCAAGATTGTCAAGAGATCGGAGTGCAAGGTGGTTATAGAGAGAAGGACCTCTTTGAGCAAAGAGATTTTGGAACTCTTAAAGTGCACTCAAAGTACAGTCCACCGAAATTGATTCTCTTTAAGAGAAAAAAGGGTGCCGAGTCCGTGCAATATTGTGACGCCGGGGCCGTTCACCTTAGAAGATTTGTGATGCGAAAGTGTTTTGCAGTGGAGGATTCCGACCCTCAATTGATCAGCTCGATCCATCAAAGGCTTGAGCGTGAGAGACGGATTGATCTGCCGCTGGCAGGGTACCGTCTACGCTTTTTGAGATTTGAAAGGATTGAAGCCACACAGAGTGTAAGGGCCTCCATTCACACTTGTAAGAACATGGCGGATTTTATGGTGCGGAAGGGTTGTGAAGTCATCTACGAAAGTTCTTTGGTCAAACTGGGAGATTTTAAGAAGATCAAGAAGATCGACTTGACCCCATCCAAAATGATCGACGAGTACATCAAAGTCGCCATTGTCGAGCAGACGGGTGTTGTGACCTACAAGATTTGTCAGAGGTGGGATGAGACGGAGATCTGTGAGTTTCTGGGAAGTCCCAAAGGATATTTGCTCTCGACCATCTTAAATATTCCAAAGGAGGGTTGGATCACTGCCGCTGCAAAGATGGGATTTTCGACGGCAGGGACTGGCCTTTTGACGTGGATGACTGTCAGATCAGTTGCGAAACGCTTTGTGAGGATAGCCCAAAAGGCCGCAGGTTGGTTTGGAACAGCCTACACTTTCGTGCTCCTTCCATTGACGGCGTGGTCCATTGGGGAGACAGTTTGGACGGGTTACAACAGCATTTCAACGGGTGTGGCAGCTTCATATCTTAAGCCTCCCAAGCACTTTGACGGCCAAGGTGTCAGGAAGTCTCTGACCATTATGGAGATGCAGGGGTATCTTCTAAAGGCACTCAACGTCCGAAAGGATTCTACAGGGAGCATCTACTACGTTTCTCAGGATGGGCCAAAGTGAGATTTTTCTTCTCGTTTTTGATTCTAACTCTTTTTAGCTCACTTTCGAACTCAAAGGTGGTCGAAAATGCTCAATCGACAAGTCGTTACAGACTTTCAAAGGAGAGCTTTGATCGAAGCTGGTCGATTCGCCTGCACACTTCGCAGTTCTCCTATTTTGAACCCGATGTGATGTCGGAATCGGGACTGCTCTACGGTTTTGAGGTTCAATGGACCAAGGAACTTCTAAGTAGATCCGATCTCGCTCTTCAGATTGGCCTTGAATATCAGAGTGGAAGAATTCAATATGAGGGATCGCTGGTCTCCGTTGAAGATCCAAATGCTCAACCAATACCTCATCAGACCCATGGAGATGATCTGATCACCGATCTTCGAGCTACTGTAGGAAGAGGTTTTTCAGTGGGGAATGGTCCCTATCGAGTAAAGCCCTACGGTGGACTTGCCTACCGGTTTCTCAAAGATCTTCCTTACGGGACGGGGGCCTATCTGCGGGAGATCTCCTACATCTATCTTCCCATGGGGGTCGTGTTGGAGACCAAACTTCGGCGAGAGTGGCAATGGGGTGCCACCTTAGAATATGATCTCTTTTTGGGTGGAATGGCAAAGAGCTACATGTTTGGTACCGTGGAGAATCATCAATCCTCCGGGAGTGGCTTTCAATTGAGCTTTGACTTGCGTCGAAAACTCTCCTTTGGACAACTTCTGATCTCTCCCTACTATCGCTTTTGGAAGGTGGAAGATTCAGAAAAAGATGTGGGGAGTGACCCTGAAGTAGGGGAGGTGGTTTTCACTGAACCCAAGAACCATTCGCAAATGACCGGAGTTCTGGTGGGGTTTGAACTCTAGCCCTAGATCTAGATCTAGATCTAGGATCCAGGTGCAAACGCTGCTTTTGGTTCATGGTCGAAACGAATTCAAGTCAGACACTCTTTAGCCTAAGGAGAAAGAGACCGATATCTCTTCTATAAACTCTGCCTGTGGATGGTTTTGCAAGCTGCCGCTGCGACGGTCTGGATTTCAGCGGCAATGAGTCTTGTGGGGGGACTTTATGATAGCTCGATGGACATTGGCAATGATTCTCGGCGGAATTCTTCTCACGCTTTTGGTTTATCAGAACTGCACTCCCGTTCGTCTCTCTCGCAACATTCCCAGTGAGAACAAAGATTTGGATGTTGAGTTTTGTGTCCAGCCCCCAACTTCGGAGGAGTTTTATCGGAAGGTTCTCTTTGTTGTGGACAAATCAGGTAGCAACCAAATGGGTGGAACGGGCAGTGATCCTGACTACCAAAGAAGAGCCGGGAGCATCGAGGCCTTCTTTGAGGAGATTTCAAACATCGACAATCTCGATTTTTACAGGTGGGGCCTCATTACATTTGGTTTCGATCCAGTGCAGGCGAGAGCCTACACCAACGATGGGTCCGAACTCAATCCTCGTTTCGTAGGGGTGGATGAGATGAAGGGTGCGATTGCCAGGTTGTGGAACCGCGACAACAACCCAGCCGATGAGGACACCGGCTGCACTCCCTATGTTGAGGCATTGGAACTTGCGCGTACGGCGATTGCAAGAGATATGGAGTTAAATCCTGATCAAAATGTGATCTACAATGTCTTCTTTCTTTCTGATGGAAGACCCTCGACACCGAACGCAGAAGAAAAGGGATGTGAAGAAGACTATGTTTACGACAGTCCCGATGATCGCTACCTAAGCGCCGTGAGGAATCTTGTAAATCAGAAGAAGGAGTCGGTTTTTCTTAGCACCTACTACTACTACAATGGTGGTGGTTATGATGGCCAAGCTGCGGATGGACTTCGCTACATGTCAGAAGCAGGTGGAGGCAAGTTCACAGACCTTGGAACGGCTCAAAGAATTGAGTTTGAAGAGGTCAAGGTGGGGCGCTACACCATGCCATGGAAGATCAGGAGATTTGTGAGCGTCAATTTGAATTCGGGATTTTGTGAGGATGGCACCATTGACAGCGATTCCGACGCCGATGGAATCTGCGATCGGGATGAAGAAGGTTACAATGATGATTCCAAGATGCTCGAATTGATCAAGAAACGAGGTCTTGAAGGAAAACTCTTTGACCCGATTCAAAGAAACTCATTTTCAAAAAACTACTCGGATCTCTTTACACTTCAGTTCTTCTTGAAAACCGACAGTGGCGAAACTTTGGACTGTACAAAGAGCAAGAGTGATCTTGATGGCGATCTTCTCAATGAGTGCGAGGAGTTTGTTTTATTTGACCAAAATGCAAACAGCCTGCCGGGCACGAACTGGTTTTCGGATGCGATCTTCGCAGATTCTCAAAATCCAGACTCGGACGGCGACGGCTTTATCGACGTGATGGAGTTTTTTACATTAGGTTATCGAAGCTCTTCGGTGGACTACAGCAACATTGATCGAACCCTTGACGGGACCGATGTGAGAATTGAGAACGTTCTCGCCAAACACATGAACCCTCGTGACAAATCTCACAAGTGGGGTGAAGACAACTATGATCCCTATCTTTTCGAAAGGGGCTTGAGTGATAGGTCGACCTACTGTTATAACTTTTCTCAGGAGCACTTGGCGATCTATCCCACTAAGGCAGTCACTTTGAACCAGGTCAGTGAGAATGAGAACCTTGTTCACGGTGAGAACGAGAATGTGATACTCACCTACTACATTGCGGTGCCTGATGGGGATCAGCTCTCCAAAGGGGCCTACTTCTACACATTTGAAAAAGCCAAATATGGTGACGACAACAAGAATCATCGAGTCGATGTTCGAAAACTCAATGAGTACATTGTGCCCGATTTTCGATAGACAAGGAGGTTGAAAATGTTTCGATATTTCATAGTAAGTTTGATCGTTTTCTTTGTGGATGTGGGTTGGTCGACCCAAAAGATGGATCTTGATGACGTGAAGATCAAGGGGGAACTTCATGGAGACGGACGTCTTAAAGTGATCGGTCGACAAGAGACTCAGATCAAAGATTATGTAAAATTTCGTCGACACTATCGATCCGAAATCGTGGAGGCTCTACCTCGGCCTCAGCCCCAAATCAAATATTATGGGAATAAGGCTCTTCAGAAGAATTAGTGGGCTAAAAGTGATTACCTGTTATCAAAAAAATATTTTGCCCAAAAAACCGTCCGAGTCCAACCGCTACTTTGCTTTCACCTACAAAAGACTTACGACTTTCTAGGGGTATCGTTCATACCATTCAATTCTTGAGTTCGGTTTCCCCAGCAATTGACGATCCTGCACATGGGTGGTGGGCCTCCTTAATTCACGATCTCGACTTGAAACAAAGTATAGCAAATTTTTTCCACTTTTGGCAGGATCGAACTTGCCTAAAAAACCTGAGTTATTTCAATATCTTCTGCGCGAAGGTGGAAGGGGCTGGTGTTCTTTGAAACACAACAGGGAGTCTATTTATGGGGATAGTGTCGTTACTTGCCTTTTTACCCCTTTGAACAAGTAGCCGATAGTCTAAACGGGCTGAAGAGAATCCAGTCTTAGCAAAAAGCTGGATGGTGGTTCGATAACAACGCCTTGGAAGGTCTTCAGCGGCAGCAAATGTTTTTTGTCTCCGGTCACAAGCACATCACACCCACCCATTAACGCCAATTCGAGGATAAGATTGTCCCCCTCGTGCTGAATGAAGCAGGCCTTGCCACTGGGAACAAACACGGAAGAGATTTCAGTGATGTCGACCAAGAACTGATTCACGCGCTTTTTGTTGAGGCCGAGTTTTCCAATCAAATTTCGGTGAACTTCTTGAAGAATGTGGGTGCTCGCGACCAAAAGAAAATCACGGTTAATGGCACGCTCGACGACTTTCAATGGTTTCCCACCGAAAGCGATGGCAGAGACGTAGATATTGGAGTCAAGGCAAGCTGTGATTTTCTGCATGTTGTGACTTACTCCTCAAAAGGTCCCCCGAAGTTTTTGGTTGTGAGCTTCTTTTTCTTCGCAGCGCTGCGACCCTCTGAAGCCAAAGTGCGCAAATTTCTTTGAGCCTGATATTGGCGAAATGCTTCTCGAATCAGCTCACTGATGGTTCTATGTTCTTCTTTGGCTAATTTTTCAATTTCTTTACCCATGGCGACCGGCAAGGAGATGGTTATCGTTTTTAAAGCTGGCATATCTATCCTCCTAAGGATAAGAATAATTCTTAATTAATCTTATCCTACTTATATGGGAATAGCCAGAGATTTTTTGTAGCCGTATTCAAAACTACAGTTTGAAATGCAGACGATTTGCACTTGAAACAAAGTATGGCAAATTTTTTTCACTTTTGGCAGGATCGAACTTGCCTAAAAACCTAAGTCATTTCAATATCTTCTGCGCGAAGGTGGAAGGTGTTGGTGTTTTTTGAAACACAACAGGGAGTCTATTCTTGCCTAAAACAAGGATAACAGGTCGTATATTTAGTATAATATCTTGAAAATAAGGCATAAATATGGAAATATTGATGGAAAACAGGCCATAAATCTGCCCACGTTAAGGTGGCGGGCTGACAACTTGGAGGGGGCATGCTTTATAGATTTGCACTCAAGGCGTTGGAAAACTGGTTTCACGATTCAACCAGAAAACCACTGGTGATACGAGGAGCACGGCAAGTTGGGAAAACTGCGTTGGTTCGATTGTTTTGCAAGGAGCAAAATCTTGACCTCATTGAAGTGAACCTCGAAGAGGTTCAAATTCATGAGTTTTCCAGGCCCAACTTTGATGTTCAGCGCTGTCTCAATGAAATTCTTGCTTTAACTAATAAAGATCTGAGTCCCAACACTATTCTTTTTATTGATGAGATCCAAGAAAGTCTTCAGGCGCTTAACCGATTACGCTTTTTTTGGGAGAAGAAACCTGAGATTCCTGTTGTTGTCGCAGGAAGTCTCCTAGAAGCCAAACTGCGCACATCAAAATTGAAGGTGCCGGTTGGACGATTAGAGTACCTTTTCTTAGGTCCTATGATCTTTAAAGAATTTCTCTTAGCGCGAGGGGAAGAAAAGCTAGTAAAACTGATAGGGCAGCTCTCGAACCATCACGAAAATCCCATTAGTCCATCCGTACATCAAAAACTAGTTAACCATCTTACAGACTTCTTTTTCGTCGGAGGAATGCCTGAAGCTGTTCACGAGTTTGTCGAATCCGAGGGGCAGTATCTGCGGGCAAGATCGGTGCAACGGCGAGTTCTACAGTCTTACTACGATGACATTGAAAGATATGCTGGAGGTAAGCTTTCTGACGTTCTCCATGAGGTGCTTAACCGTTTGCCGAGCCAGACGGGTAGAAAAGTCATCTATAAAAACTATTCTGAAGCAAAGTCGACTTATGTCAAAGAGGCCATTGATCTCTTAGAAAGCATATTCGTCTTGCAAAAGGTCTTTCATACGAATGCTTCTGGCCTTCCGCTTAAACAGACAGAAGACCGTTCTCTTTTCAAGCTCTATCTGCTTGATGTTGGGTTATATAATTGTTCGATGGAGGTCCCGTGGTCTGACTTAAGTGGGATGACCTATGAGGATCTTCTCACTAAAGGCCATATGGCTGAGCAATTTGTAGCTCAACACCTATTTTTGCATCAGTTTCAAATGATGCGACCAGCCACCTACTACTGGTTAAGAGACAAAGGAACTCAAAAAGCGGAAGTGGACTTCGTCATGGAATCTCATAGATCCATCTGGCCTATTGAAGTTAAATCAGGGAGTAGTGGAAGTATCAAGTCGCTGCTGCAATTCATGAGTGAACGTGAAGAAGAAACGCAGCATGCTCTTCGTTATGATCTTCAGTGGCGAGAATATTTCCGTGAGCACGTTCGTTTCAAACGGCCTACTTCTTCTACAAAAGCAGAACATCCGATTTTCTTTTCGTTTACTCTGCATAGCCTCCCACTCTATGCTATCGGAGAAGAGCAACACTATATAGGGGCTGTCCGGTAATTCGCTTTTTGATCGATTTTGATAAGTTTTTCTTATAACGAGGTGGGCCGACGAGGGGCTAAATGCTAAACTGTGCTAGGAACAGCAGAACTCTTTGATAAGATCAGAGAAGATACGATAGCCCCATAGAAAACCCTCAACGGGAACTCTCTCATTGTGACCGTGGTAGAGGAGAGAGAAGTCATCTTGTGGAGCGAGTTTGAGGGGGGTAAATCCGTAACATTGGATCCCAAGCTTTTGCAGATGACCGGCATCTGTATACCCAGTCGTGAGCACAGGAAGTGGTGTGGCTTGTGGTTCATACTCTCCGATTTTCTTCTTTATAAGATCAAAAAGAGGAGTGTTCATTGGCGTTTCATGGCCATAACTGCGACCGATGATCTCATAATCTAGATTGTATCCCGTGACCCCTCTGATCTCATCGATGACGAGTTCATGTGAGAGGCCAGGAATGATTCGGCAGTCCAGTTTGAGCTCTGCGATGGAGGGGACCACATTGTGGGCCTTCCCGGATTGAATGCCCGTAGGATTTACGGTGTTGGTGATCATGGCAAGAAGAAGAGCGGCTTTGTGAGAGTGGTCATGCAGTACTTTGCGTTTGAGAAGATAGGGACCGAGCGGTGAATTGATGAGTTTAAATGGAACTCCCTTGAATCCACCCAATCGCGCTGAAACGGCGCTTGAAAAGGCGTCGAAACTCTTTGTGCGATGATAGGGGAGGGCACCAAGGTGAAGTTTTTTGAGAAAGTCCGCAACGGTCCAGTGGACATTGTGTGAGGTCGGAAAACTCCCATGGCCAGGTTGACCCTTCAGGCGAGCCAAAACCCAGAAGACCCCCTTTTCGCCAACCTGAATGGGATAAAAGGGGTGACCCTGAATGTAGGCTGTGTATCCTCCCGTTTCACCAAGAGCATATTCGGCTTGAATCTTTTCAGGATGATCTTGAACAAGTCTGAGCATGCCAAAGTTTCCACCACGCTCCTCGTCGGAAACGGCAGACATGATCAGATCTCGTTTGAGAGGCCACTTCTCCTGTTTGGCCTGAACCATCACCGCCAAACAAAATGCGGTGAAGTTTTTCATATCCACAGCTCCACGACCATAGATGTAGCCATTGTGAACTTCAGCAGAGAATGGATCATACTCCCATTGACTCGATTCAGCAGGGACCACATCCACGTGGCTTGAGATCAAAAGGGGTTTGCCGTCACCATTGCCTTTAAGGCGTGCGACCAGGTTGCCGCGTTCTGGAGCCGTCTCTTGAATGAAGGGCGGAATGCCAACTCCATTGAGGATCTCTGAAAGGTATTGGATTGCATAGATTTCACGGCCGGGTGGGTTGGTGGTGTCGATCTTCAGGAGCGATTGAAAGTGGCGAAGAGCCTCAGCTTCCATGGGGGATGTTGTCATGAGAATCGTTGCCAGAGGAGTGGGAATGCTGACAGAAGAGGGTGTTGAGGTGGATCAACATCTCGAAATACCATTCGAGATGTGTTAATCTTTCTCGATCAAGTTGATAACTGTGATCTTCATCGGATTGCTCTATGCCATCGACACCTTTTTTCGAAAGAAGATCGATGTTCAACTTCTGGCCACCTTCATAGGAGATATGAATGCCTCGCTGAGTGTCCTCAAGGTGATTGATCCACTCATTGAGACATTGCAAATGGTGAAGATCAGAGATCGTTGGTCGTAAGAGAGAGTCATTGCCGTATTCAATGTGGTCGGTCATAAATCGAGTGAGACCTTTAAGCATCTGATCGTTGAGAGTTAAGAAGAGATTTTGCTTCTGATCCCAAGAAAAATAGGGCGTTTCACTTAGAGCTTCCATGATGCTTCTAAGTCGAAGAGTGGAAAGAGAAAAGACATGAACCACAGTACGGTGCAGATCATTGAGCGAAATTTTGAGAAGGACTCCTTCACGGACACCATACTGTCGAAAGGCATAGTCAAGCGCACTTAGGTAGCGAAGCATTTCACCAATTGAGGAGGTTGTAGAACTCTCAAGGATCATTCTCAGTGAACGATTTTCTTGTACGAGCCTTCGCACTTGAAGGGCTAAGGTGGTGAGCATCGATTTGAACCAAGGTTTGAGGAGTTCAAAGTCTCTTCGCACAAGAGCGTAGGGAATGCCCATGATTTCACATTCGGTGATCGCCACAGCTGAGGAGCTCCTTGGATGGGAGTCGAAGAATGCAAGATCTCCAATGATCTGACCCGTTTCAAGTTGTGCAAGGTGAGGAGAGTGTTCAAGGTCTGGTGTTTCCACCATCGCGACCTTGCCACGCTTTATGATGTAGAGTGCTTGAGAGGGATCATCTTTCTTATAGAGAACTTGATTGGGTTGAAGGCGAATGATAATGTCATCCATACTCTAAATAGGATACAGTTCCTGCCATCTCTTTGACATGAAATTTCATCACTCCTGGACTCGGCCGGGCTTTGGGCTACCGACCCACGAAGATGATCTTTTTGTTTCCGGCTCCAAGCACGAAGCGACGGCCTTTGATCGAAAAGCAGAGGAAGTGGCTGTGCTCCTGTTGAGGAATGATGGTGACTCCTCGACGCCGGTCTTGAATGTCCTCGTTGTAAATTCCATCGATCTCACTTGGTTGAAGAATGGTCACTTGTGCATGGTCATCACAGGGTCCTTCGATCTGATGGAAACGGTTGTAGGCGCATTCTGTAAGTCCGGTGATGGCTACATACTTTCGGGTACTTCCAAAGTAGAGCCCTGTTTGATCAATCAAGATGTTGCACAGCAACCGATCGTGGGGAGGGAGCTCCTCTTCGCCGGGCACTTCCGGTGGAAGTTCCTCTTGTGGGGGAGTTGGTTCTGGAACGACCACAACGGGTGGTTCTGAGGGTGTTTCGAAAGGAGGCTCTAGTGGAGGGACAGGCTCAACAGGAGCTGGTGGTGGTGGCATTGGTATTTCTGTGACCGGTGGCGGTTCGGATGGTTCAATGACAATAGGTTCACTGGGTTGACTGGGTTCTTCAGGTTGGACCGGATAGTTTGGATCATCCGGATCAAGGTCCTCAGGATCCGAAGGCAGAGATGTCACAGGTGTTGAGGGTTCGTCGGGATTCATCGGATCTGTATCGGGAGAGACATTTGTTGGAGCTTCGATCTTCTCTGAAGGAATCTCTGAAAATGTGTACTCTTGACATCCGGTCAAAAGGGTTGAAGTCAAAGCTGCAACGAAGAAGAGCAGATGGTTACATGTCATGGTTGATCCTTTCTCATTTCAGTGCGCCAGCGAGGTGCCCTGAAGGAAGCCAAACTTGATTTCTAATCTTTTGATATCCAATTTTTATGCCAGGCGTAACTTTGTTAAATTGAAGGAAATCTCGTGAAAAGTGTCAAATGACCTAAGATGTTAATGAAAAGCTCAAGCCCAAGAACTTTTGTGAACGGACACGTTCGAGGAGGCGACGGGCCTTAGGCTGCTTTGTTGGTTGGGATCTGATCTTTTGCGGCAGGGGACGATTTTTTGAGCTCTTGTCGAAATATTTGGAGCACCTCACTTAGGTAAGGGGCCATAGGGTGTTTCCAGATTGGCAACAAGGATTCACCGGTGAGAAGGGCCATCTGAAGCCAAAATTGGACATTTCTAAAGGGCTCTCCGCCAAATCGTGATTGGGTTTCGCTCCACTCTCGAATCCAGTTCGTGACTTGAATTTCCACCTCTCTCTTTGCTCGTTGTAGGGCGGAGATGAGCAGCCGAAAGATCGCCCACGGAAATGCAATTCCAAAAATGAAGATGAGAGCCGAGGCGAGAATCATCTGATTTTCGATTTTTTGAATCTTGGATTTCTGTTGTTGAATCTCTGAAACGATCCATCTTCGTTGATCATCCGAAGGCGGGTGATCGGAACTCAGTGAAACGAGATTGGTCTGAATTTGATTCTCAAGTTCATGACGGGAAGAAAAATAGTCATACACGCTCACTCCACCAACGACCAGAACCGTCAAGTTGGCCAGAAAAAGTCCATAGAGAAGGTTTCGAATGAGGCGCACTCTTTGAAGCCATATCATTTTGATACACGATCCGTTTCAATTTGCAGTGCCGGTCAATCTGTCCGACAGCGCTGAAAAATGTTACGTCGCCGTCGCGAAAGGATCTTTCGTGACAGCGACGATGGCATGCGCCAACGATCAATCTCAGAAGTAGCTACAGTTTTGATAGAGCAGGATGATTGATGCCAGCGACAAAACCATGATGATCAGTTGGGATCGAAACATACATACCTCCCTGTGACGTGCAGTTGTTCCTATCCTTTCGGCCAGTTTTGAAAAAACTTTAGGCCACCATGTCGAAAATGGCGCCGTCTTGTGCTTCGCGCCAAGCACTACTAAGACGTCCTTCGTCAAACACAATGGGGGGAGGATCACCCGACCTTCATCGAGTCTCCTTTGGAGTCTAAGGCTGTTTCGCGCCAGGAGAGGTGCTTTGGAGGTATTTCATTTTGAGATCGCTGATCAGGTTGTTGAGAAATTTCTCCTCTTCTGTGGTTAGGTTGCCTTTGGTCTTAGCTTTAAGAACCTCCAGAAGATCGATGTTGAACCGAGCCATTGGCAGGTTCTTTTCTATGCGGCCGTCTGAGGGGTTTGCGGCAAGGCCCATGGACATCATGGCAGAGGAGCCTATGGAGAGAACGAGGGTGGAAAACGAGGCTTCAAATTTGTCTTGTTTCTGAGCGCTCATAGTTATTTCTCCCTTCTAAATGGGGAAGGCCCCGGTAAGGTTTCGGATCCGACGATCCGTGGACGGCTGAATCTGAAATAGCTGCATCTGCCTGAGATGGGGCGGCAATGGGTTCACAATGAACAGATGTGCAAGAATGGGTTGAATTCGAGTGCTCGTCGTTTCAGCATAGGAGTTGAGCTTCCAAAGAGCTTGGGCAAGGATACGAGGATCAGAGAGCCAACTTGAAGCCATCTCATCGGTTTCATAATAGCTCTTTGAGCTCACAACGAGACGAATCAGAATCAGAGAGAGCATCGAGGCGAGCCAGGAAAAGAGAAACCTCTGGGAGCGCCTTTTCATGAGTCCCAGCGTGATCGCCCAGTCGACCCAACTCGCCAATGTCATTAGCCAGAGTCCATAGGTTGTGATCACAGTCGTTGCCAGAGTTTCAAGTCGCTTGACCCTAGCCATCTCGTGAGCCAGGACTGCAAAAACCTCATCACGATTTAGGACCTCAAAAAGTGCTCGAGAAAAGACAATCGAGCCATGGTAACTGTTTCGTCCTAATGCCAATGAAGTTGGAATTGGTAAGTCTATAACAAAAATACTTGGAGGTGGCGTTCCTGCCTTCTTATGGAGACGATTTCGCATCTCCAACAGTCCCCATGCATCACGTCCCTCAAGCTCGACCGCCTCAAGAGTTCTCAGAAGATGTCGATCGGACCAAAAATAGACAACGGTGTTGAGAATCAGAACGAAGACGAAGCTCCAAAGAGTGCCCTCTCGCCCAAATACACTGTGAGCTCCAAAGATGATCGCGATGGATAAAGTCGCTAAAAATAGCCAAATTCGCAGTGAACTGGGAAGACACATACGAACCCATTATGGGGCCTTCAAGGCAAAATGACAATGGGGCCACGTTGTGCGGCAGGGCATAAGATCGGAATTCGTTTGCTCGATTTGGATCGACAAAGGGAAGATAGAATAGGTCGATTTTTCATCTGGGAGGGTTTTCATTGTGCAAGAGGTATATGTTCCCCCGAGCAATGCATTGAAGAGGGACTTTGATCTCATTAAAAGGATATTTGATGAGGTTGGAAAGATCATCGTTGGGCAACGGGAGATGGTTGAAGGCATTCTTTTGGGTCTTTTTACGGGGGGTCACGTTTTACTTGAGGGAGTCCCCGGTTTGGCCAAGACTCTTACCATCTCAACGGTGGCCAAGGTCATCTCCATAGGATTTCAACGGATTCAATTTACGCCAGACCTGCTTCCATCAGATCTCATTGGAACGATGATTTTCAACCAAAAAACAGGGGACTTTATAGCCAAGAAGGGCCCAATCTTTACCAACATCGTTTTGGCCGATGAGATCAATCGTGCCCCGGCAAAGGTGCAGAGTGCACTGCTTGAGGCGATGGCAGAGAGGCAGGTGACCATTGGGGATGAGAGCTATCGTCTTGAGCAGCCTTTTTTGGTTCTGGCAACCCAGAACCCGCTTGAGCAGGAGGGGACCTACCCGCTGCCTGAGGCTCAGATGGATCGCTTTATGTTTAAGATTCTCGTGGAGTATCCTTCCAAATCCGAGGAGCTTGAGATTCTTAATAAAATGTCTGTGGATCATCTTCCGACGATAAGCCCGATCATCCAAAGGGAGGACATAGGCCGAATTCGAGAGGTTATTGATCAAATCTACGTCGATGATAAGATTCGCAATTATGTTGTGGAACTTGTGATGTCGACTCGTGAACCTGATCAACATGGATTGGGTCACCTTAAGAACTTAATTCAGGTCGGAGCTTCTCCTAGAGCCACGATTTCATTGATCCGATCGGCCAAGGCTCACGCCTTTGTGAAGCAGAGGGCCTTTGTGACGTCGGAGGACATCAAGGCTGTGGCATTTAATGTCCTAAGGCACCGATTGATTCTCACCTATGAGGCAGAAGCCGAAGAGGTTAAAAGCGAGGATATCATCAAGGAAATTCTTTCACGTACAGAGATTTCGTAGACGATGAACCACGACCGATTGCGAAAATCCCATCTTGTTCGTCCCACAATTCCGGTGGAAATTCTCAAGAAAGTGAAACTTCTTGAGATCAACACTCGCAAATTGGTCAACCATGTTCTTTTGGGAGAGTACCATTCGGCCTTTAAAGGTCAGGGGATGGTCTTTTCTGAGTTTCGTGAATATGTTCATGGTGATGACGTTAGGGCCATTTCTTGGACACTTTCTGCTCGCACCGGAAAGCCCTACATAAAGAAGTTTGATGAAGAGCGTGAGTTGACCCTCATTCTTGCCGTCGATGTGAGTGGATCCATCGACTTTGGTTCAGGAGCGCTTTTCAAAGGCGAGGCACTGAATCACTTGGCTGCCCTGTTAAGTCTTGGAGCAGTTAAGAATGGGGATCATGTCGGTCTTCTTCTCTTTTCAGATCAGGTGGAGCATTTTGTGCCGCCCAAAAAAGGTCGAGGACACATTCATCGAATCCTTCGTGATCTCTACTACTATCAGCCAAAAAGTCGGAAGACCAATATTTCTGTTGCGTTACAATACCTACTTGGAATCTTGAAGAAGAGATCGACTGTGTTCATCTTTAGCGATTTTCTAGATTCAGGATTCTCCCCTGCAATGAGAATGGTTGAGAGGAAACACGATTTGGTAGCCGTTGTAGTGCAAGATCAATCCGAGATTGAGTTTCCTGACATAGGGTTGGTTGAATGTGAAGACTCCGAAACTGGAGAACTCATCATTGTCGATTCCTCCTCAGCCGCCTTTCAAGAGTCATTCAAGAAGAGCTGTGTCTCAAGAAGAGGGGTAAGAGATCGTGAATTTCGAAAGACCAATGTGGAGCGAATTGAGGTTCTTTCCAACCAGGATGTCGTAGACCCACTTCTCTCATTTTTTCGGATGAGACAAAAGAAATGAATTATCCAAGCTGGGAGTGTGCTGTCACCAAGATGCAAGGAGATCCCAGTTGGACCGTCGGGTCTCTCTTTCTTTTAAGTTGTCAAGGTGAGGAGACTTCGCTTGATCAGGCACGACTGACGATCAAGAATCCTGAGGGGAGGCCCCATTTCCTAAAGATCATTGAGGTCAAGTCCTTGAATCTGAATGAGGTACAAATGGTCGTCACTTCTTATGAGGTGGGAGGGCATGCAAGAGATCAAGTTCAGTTGACGGACCAGGAGTCGAGTGTGGATCTCTTGGTGCCGGCGTTCACAATTGAAAGTGTTCTTTCTCAGGCAGAGGATCAAAAGCCCTATGCGCCTCGAGAGGCCATGACCTTGTCTGCACCAACGGCACTCTGGGTTGTGCTGGGCATTGGGGCGCTGGTCTTGGCGGCCATCATCTCCCTTCGACTTCGAAGGGCTTTCCAAAGGCGTCAACTGATCGAAAGTTTGAAAGCCCATCAAACGGCTCTCTCTCCGTTTGAACAGTTTCACAAAGAGTTGAGATCTCTTCAGCGCAGCACTTCTGCAACATTGACGGAGGGGACTCATCTTGAGTCATTTGTAAAGAAGCTTGATGAGCTTCTTCGACTTTTTCTTGTAAGGGAGCTTCAAATCCCAGCTCTTCAGTGGAACGCTCGACAGATTAGTGGAGAGATTCGTAAGCAAGATCCAAAGCTTCATCGTAGGGTTAAGAACGATTTGAAACTTTTTTTTCGTGAAATTGAAAAAGCACACTATGCCAATCAAAAGGGTGAATTTCAGGTGAATGACTGTGGGCAACTCATTCAGATTTGTCAACGGACGACGGAGTCCATTTGGAAATTGAGACGAGTTGAATCGATATGACCTTGTGGAGTGAACCATCTTTTTTTCTTTTGTTTGTTGTTTTGGGGTTGTCTGCAGTTTGGCTTTTTCTAAGAAGAAAGAAGAAGGATCGAGTGACCATTAAGGTCAGCGCAGTTGCAGACCTAAAAGCGGGTAGACGAGGTCTAAGATCTCATCTGGCCCACATTCCTTTGATCTTTAAGATCATCGGACTCGGGTTTGTAATCGTGGCATTGGCGAGGCCACAAAGAATGGATGTCAAAGAGTCTCGTGACGTGGAAGGTGTGGACATTGTGATTGCTTTGGATGTTTCTGATAGTATGTTGATCGAGGACATGGTTCCTGAGAACCGTTTGGAATCGGCCAAACTTACGATCAAGAGTTTCATTGAAGGAAGAAGATCGGATCGAATTGGACTTATTGTCTTCTCTGGAGAATCCTATACGAGAGTTCCTCTGACGCTGGATTATGAGAATCTTCTTCACAACTTGGCCACGGTCAAGACATCCAGCAACATCAAAATGGGAACGGCCATTGGTGTTTCTATGGCCAACGCAGTTTCTCGACTTAAAGAGTCCACTGCTAAGAGTCGTGTGGTGATACTCTTGACCGATGGAGAGAGCAATACGGGAACCATTGATCCCATGACCGCATTGAAGATTGCCATTGGATACGGCATTCGGATTTACACCATCGGTGTGGGTAAGGATGGGCAAGCCCAACTTCCAAGATACCAGAAGGATCAGTTGGGTCGGATGGTCAAAACGTATCAACCCATTCATAGCAAGGTCAACGAGGAGCTGCTCGGTCAGTATGCTGAACAGACGGGCGGTCGATATTATCGTGCCATTAAGACCAAAAATCTAGAGGGGTTTTTTCAAGAGATTGACCAGTTGGAAAAGAGCAAGATCGATGTCAGCCAGTGGACGAAGTATGTGGAACTCTTTCGAGACTATTTGGTTTGGGCGATCACAGTTTTTGTTGGTTCGATGATGCTCTCGGAATTTGTTTTGAGGAGGGGACCATGAACATCCATTGGGCACATCCAGAGGCACTTTGGCTCTTGGTCCTTGTGCCTGTGATCATGTTTGGATCGATTTGGATGCAAAGACGGTGGATTCGTCGCTTTGATAAAGCCTTTGGACCAAAGATCGCCTCTTTTTTGGTGGCATCCTACTCTCGTGGGAGAGGTTATTTGCGAATCAGCCTTGAAGGGGCAGCGCTTTTGTTTTTTCTTTTGGCTTATGCTCAGCCCCAAGTTGAAGATGGAAGGAAGGAGGTTAAGAGAAAGGGAGTTGAAATTGTGATTTGCGCAGATGTTTCTCAGAGCATGTTGGCTCAAGATGTGCGTCCTGATCGATTGACCCAAATGAAGATCGAATTGAATCGATTCCTCAATCTCTCTTCAGGGGATCGGATCGGCCTGATTGCTTTTGCAGGATCAGCGATTTTGCTTTCGCCCTTGACTCAAGACTCTTCGGCAATTCGGATGTACATCGACTCCCTGGGGGTTGATTCCGTTATGAATCAAGGGACGGATTTCAGAAGAGTTTTGGAAGAGGCTTCGAAGGCCTTTGAGAGAGGCGGGGTGGACACCACCTCAGAGGAGAGTCGGGTCACACGAATGATCCTCATTGCCTCTGACGGCGAAAATCATGAGAGTAAGGCTCTTGAGGCAGCTCGCACTCTTGCCGGTCAAGGAATTGGCATCTACACCTTGGCTTTTGGCTCCGAGGAAGGTGGAATGATTCCACAGTTGAGCGAAAAGGGAGACGTCCAGATAGGATTTAAGAAGGATTCTTCCGGAAAGACAGTGGTGTCCAAGGTCAATGTAGGTTTTTTGGAGGAGCTGGCACAAGAAGGGAAGGGCTCCTTTTATGTTTCAAGCCCAGGCGGTCCACAGATCACATCCTTGCGGGAACAGATCAATGGATTGGATCAATCCGATATTGAGGGGGACTTTGTGACGATTTATGCTGAAAGGTTTCAGATCCCACTTGTTGCAGGATGGATCTGCGCTTTAGGAGCTTTGCTTTTACGTCAGAGACGCAAAGAGGAGGGTCCGTGGCAAGGACGTTATGAGGTCGCTCATGCATAGACGCCAGGTGGGTAGACAAACAACTGAACTTTCGCCGTGGCCGACGAGCAGGACTCTTGTGCTCTTGTTCTGGATAGGGTCTCTTTTTTCATTTCAGGTATGGAGTCAAGAGCGTGAGGTTGAACTGGAGACGAGTTGGGCGCAGATCCTTCAGACGAGATCAAACAATCAGGGCGTTGAGAACTTGAGAAAGGATCGTCTCACAGATGCTCACGAGAGCTTTCTTAAAGCTCTCGAGCCAGATCCATTTCGGTCTGAGATTCACTTCAACTTGGGAGTCGTTTATGACAAGAGCGATGAGGTTGAGCGAGCTTTGGCTGAGTATCGAATGGCTGACGAACTTTCTCAGAGTGATGAGATCAAATTTGCGGCGCGGTTCAATCAGGGATTTCTTTTGGGTCGCATGCAGAGGGTTGATGAGGCACTGCAGGCCTACCAAATGGCTTTGGCCATTCGACCCCATTCTCAGGAGGTTAAGACCAACATAGAGTTGTTGTTGAAGGGAGGAAGCGGTCAGGGAGGCGGAGATGGCAGATCCCAGAGTGAACCCCAAGGACCGGTTGAGAATCCGCCTCCGAACCAATATCAGGGGAATGATCTTAAACCCGACGACGTCCGAAAGATCTTTGAAGAGTTGGATCGACAGGAGAAGAGAGTTCGGGCCAAAGAGGAGGAGTCGAAGAATCAGGGACAGGAGAGTTCAAATGGCAAAGATTGGTAGGACTTTGTCAGGAGCACTTAGCCTGAATAGGGTCATGGTTCTCTTTGTGACGCTTTTGGGGGTTGTTGAGGCGCAAGCTCGTGTGAGCGTCAACGCGATGGTCGATCGAAACGAGATCTCCATTTCAGAGACATTGACATTGACGGTGTCCGTTGCAGCTGAGGAGGGGACGCAAATTCAAGATCCAAGAGTCCCATTGAAGTCCGAGTTCGACTTGATTCAGACTGGTTCTGAGTCTCAGCTTCAGAGCCTCTTTTTGGATCAACGCTTTACGGTTTTAAGGAATCAGCAGTTTCATTTTCAACTGCGACCCAAAAGGATCGGAAAGTTCTCTTTGGGACCCATCGAGGTTTTGGTGGATTCAAAGGTGTACAAGACCCCCTCTCTTGAAGTCTCAGTCGTGGCAGGTCAAAATCGAAGAGGCGTGGAACCACGCAAAGAAGAATCTGGTGATGCTTCTGAAGATGATCTCTTTGCGGACCTATTGAAGAGGGCGCCCATACCATTTCAGCTTCAACCTGATGGCGTTGAGAACGAACCCTTTTTCATCTCGCTCGAAATGGAAAAGAGAGAGGTCTATGTTGCTGAGGAGATGGTTGTAAGTTGGTATCTTTACACTCAAGGAAACCTTCATGAGTTTGATGCACTCAAATACCCAGAGCTCAAAGACTTCTGGAAGGAAGACATTGAGATGCCAACACAATTTACATTTCAACAGGCCATCGTGAATGGGGCACTTCATCGTAAAGCACTTATTGCAAAGTACGCGTTGTTTCCAATGAGAGAGGGGAGGTTGGAGGTTGATGCTTTTAAGGCAAAGTGCAAGGTTTCGTTTGGAAATTTTGGACTGTTTGGAGATTTGCGAAATGTGATTCGCTCAAGTCGACCCGTTGAGGTCACGGTTCGTCCACTTCCCTTAGAGGGTAAGCCAGAATTCTTTTCCGGAGGAGTCGGAGATTTTACTCTGAAGACAGCCTTGGAGGCTGAGGAAGTCCAGGTGGATCAACCCTTTCTACTGACCGTTACCATTCAGGGTCGTGGGAATGCCAAGTTGATCGATCTTCCCAAGATTGAGTGGCCAGACGGGATAGAGCTCTATGAGATGAAGGATGAATCGAAGTACTCCAAGGATTTTTCAAGTTATCGGAAATTTCAGATCTATTTGATCCCCAAAAGAGGTGGGAATATGGATCTTCCGGTCATTCGTTTGGCTTACTTTGACCCTCAAAGAGAGCGCTATTTTGTAAAGGAGAGTCAGCCTCTTCGAGTGACGGTGACTGGAGCACCCAGTCCGGTGGAACAAAACGACAAGGTACCGTCCGACTCAATGACCGAGAAGTCGGTCGAATACAATCTTGAACCCGCACTTTACGAACCCCTCAGTTCGAGCAGACCTTTGACTCAGAGGTGGCCCTTTTGGGTTGCCTTTTATCTCGTCCTGGTGATCGTACTTCTGATTCGAGCCAAAGTGGTGCTTAAAGATCTGGATCAGAAGGGGGAACTTTGTCGAAGAATTCGAGTGACACGAAAGGATATGTTGTCTGCAATGGAGCGATCGGAATGGCGCTCGGTCGGCACAAAGGGGGTCAACTTGATCTATGAAATCATGGGTCATGTCTCCTCTACAGGTGGGAGTTATCTGGAGGTCTCGAAGCTCTTTCTTCATTCGCCACCAAGTGTTCGCAGAGAACTTGGCCAGACCATTGGCTCGGGGCTTGAATTTTTCTACACTTTGGGGTTTGGACCAGATGTGTCGACCCAGGGATTTCGCGATCGGCGAATCTTGAAAAAGAGAATTTTGGAGTTGGAAGGGACAATGCTAAGAGCCGTCGATTTGATACTTTCAGAAACATCTTTGGGGGATTTGAAGTAAATGAGGAAAAATTTAAATTGTAAAGTGATGTTCTTTTTTCTGTCGTTTTCTTTTTCAATTCAACCATCCATGAGTTTTGCAAAGATCCGTTCGGTGAAGTTCAGCTTAGATCATGAGATTAAGCCCTCTCGTTGGATGTTTGGTGGTCAGGTGCCGAAGGCGTCACCACAAAGGGAGTTGGCACTTGCAAAGCGTGCGTTCAAGGAGGAGAGGTATAAGGATTGCCTCTCGGAGATCGAGAAGATCAAAGGAAAGGCGAAGATCATAGAACCATGGGTGGTGCAGACGGAACTAAGGTGCGCTCAGCGTCGGATCGGCAACAGTACAAACGCCTCAGATCTTCTGAGTTTGAGGCTTAAAGCTGTGGAGAATCATCCAGAATGGCTCTTGGTTGGTCCCTATTCGGAGAGTCTGAAAAAGATCTACGTTGGAGCGAAGTTGGTGCTTCTAGAGAGTGATTTGAGAGAGAATCGTTCGAGGGCCTGGGGAGCCATTGATGATCTACTGAAAAAGATCAGCTGGTTCTCAAATGAAGAGCGAGCACGTTTTTTCGAACTTGGTGGAAAGTTGGCCTTTGCGGAGCAAAAAGGTGACATCGCCGAGGCGTTTTTTAGAAGAAGTTTGCAGGAGGTTGATTCACGAGAACTTCGAGAGAGGTTGAAGTCACTGAGGATCGCGGTTGAGCCCCAAACATCCACCCAAGTGCGTTCTGTGCCGGTGGGGAATGAGGAGTTTGAGGCAAGTCGAGCAGAGCGAGACCTGGTCACTCGAATGAACGTGTCACTTAGAGCAGGAGACTTTGTCGCAGTTGTCGAAGATGGCGTCAAGCTTCTCTTGGATTTTCCAGGAGGTCGACGAGCTCAATGGGCTGCAGATCGAATGAAAGAGGTGCTGCTGACCGTGGTCAGCAGAAACAGCGAAGAGTATGAGTTTATACAGAGTCGTATGCTTTTGCAGATGGAAAAGGTCGATGCCGATCGCCTGTATGATTGGGCAAAGGTTCTCTATCAAAGAGGCTATTATAAGAAGTCACTCTATTTGGCACAGAAGGCATTGCCAAAGTTTGGTACAACTCCTCGTTCCACAGCCCCCCTTAAGTTGATCTCCCAGGCAGCTCACTGCCTTGGTGAGTGGGGCATCGCGGTGGAGTCGAACAACATCATCGTAGATAAGCATGCTGGAACCCCAGAGGCTGTTGAGAGCCTGTTTGATCTTGGGGTGATTCAACTTAGAAGAGGCGAGTACTCTGCCGCCACTTCCTATTTTGAAAAACTTCTGGTGACCCCTCAGTCCGAGAAGTGGGAGTATCCCACTCTGTACTGGCTCTATCGAAGTTTGGATAAGATGAAGTCGGATCGAAAGCAGGAGTACATGGAGAGACTTCTTAAGAGATATCCTCTGACCTACTATGGCTTGCGTGCCCTTGCCGACAAAGGTGGAGGCAAGATCACCATGCAGTTCAGCACGATTGCAAAGAGTCAGCGTGAGTGGGTTCAATGGATGAGTGATGAGGAATTTCGCAGTTGGGAACGGTTTTTGATGCTGGTTGAAGCGGGATGGTTTGAAGAATCACGTGAGGAGATCAGGAGTCTCTCCTTTCCTCAAAGTGATGTTGGAAAACTCTTTTTGGCTAAGATTTGGGGAGTCGCATTTGCATATCCCGAAACATTGCGATTGTCGAACGAGGTCTGGGATCGAAGCATCGATTTTTCGAAGTCAGAATATCTGAAGATTGGTTTTCCTAGAGAATTTGATCAATTGATCGATAAGTACGCAAAGAGTCGAAATTTGGTGCCTAACTCCATTCGAGCCGTGATTCGTCAGGAGAGCAGTTATCAAATCGATGCGATCAGTCCCATGGGAGCACTTGGCTTGATGCAGATTTTACCTTCAACCGCCAAAGAGATTGCGCAAAACCTAAGTCAAAAGACATTTTCCAATGAGCAGCTCTATGATCCTGATGTCAACATTCGTTTTGGAAACTACTATTTGTCTCAACTGCTCAAGAAATATGAGAACCATTTTGGAATTGCATTGGCTGCCTACAACTCAGGCATTGGCCGAATGAATCGTTGGATTGATGAATGTTCCAATCGAAAGGAGTTGATGACGCGTGAGTCGGAATCGACAGTTGGATTTAGTGATCTATGGATGGACGAGATTCCTTGGTCCGAAACGAGCTTTTATGTAAAGGCCGTGCTTCGAAATTGGATCCTCTATGAGCTTCTGGAGAAAGGTCAGATCGAGCTCCCAGTGGCTCTTTGGGCCAGAAATCACGAATGAAGCGTTAGGATGGAGGTGGGGTGTCAATGAACTATTCAAACCTTATTTTTCTGACACGGTTGATCGATGCCGGAAGGTGGGCTACAATAATAGTGAGAGCAACTTGGTTCCCTTAATGAGGAGGAGAAGTGAAGAGAACACTACTTGTTTTTCATCTGCTTTGGATTTCAGCATGTGGACATTTGCAGCGAAGTCATTTGGATGCGGGTGAAGAGAGAACTCTTAGTGAGAAACAGAGTGAGACCTCGGTGGATGGTTCCAGTGGTGAGAAACCTGTTGTGTCAACCGAAGGGGTTGTTCCCGATTTTGATAAGAGTGCGAAGGAGTCCGAGATACCTCATGAAGTGAACGACCTTGTTGAGAAGTGGCTTGCCTACTATCAGGGACGCGGGCGCGGCCACATGACTCGTTATCTTGAGAGATCGACACGCTATTTACCCCTCATGAAGGAGATCTTGGCAAGCGAAGGATTGCCGACGGATCTTGTCTATGTGGCGTTGATCGAATCTGGTTTTGCCTCGGCAGCGCAGAGTCGCGCTCGAGCTGTTGGGTATTGGCAGTTCATTGCCGGTACGGGTCGCCTGTATGGGTTGAAAATGGGTCAATTTATCGACGAGAGGCGAGATCCTATTCTTTCCACTCAGGCCGCAGCAAAGTATCTGAAAGCCCTTTATGCGGTCTTTGGTGATTGGTATTTGGCGATCGCGGCCTACAACTCTGGAGAAAATCGAATTCAACGTGTCATCATGAAACATTACACGCGAGATTTTTGGAGTTTGGCTAAAGCTCGTAGCTTGCCTAAGGAGACCATCAATTATGTACCCAAGTATTTGGCGGCAAGATTGATTGCTCAAAATCCAGGCAAATATGGATTTCGAGATTTGGATTATCAGCCCGCTTTTGAATTTGATGAGATCGAAGTGCATCAATCGGTGAATCTCAAGGATTTAGCCACGGAGTTGGGTGTTGATTATAGTGAAATCAAACGACTCAATCCGGCCTATCTTAGAAATTTTGCACCAGCGATTGCGAGAAAGGCTCTTGTGTTGCGCGTGCCACAAGGAATGAAGGATGTTTCAAAGGTCGCGGTCGAAAAGTGTTACATGTCTGATAGGAAAGTGGTTGCCGAGCTAGAGAAGGATTTTTTCTATTATCGTGTTCACCGTGGCGACAACCTTGGAGGTATTGCTCGAAAGTATAGGACCACGATCCCCGAGCTCTGCCGTCTCAACAACTTAAGCCGAAGGTCCGTTCTACGGATTGGGCAGCAGTTGCAGGTGCCAATCAAGGGTGAGGTGCGAGTTGCAGCCTCGTCCAGCTCGCCCAAGATTAAAGAACCTGCTCCTCGAAGGGAGAGGGTCGCTTCTCAGGAAGAGATTGATCAAGAAAAGCGGTATCGGGTTCGTCGGGGCGACACTTTGATTCATATTGCAAAGAAATTTGGTGTCTCATTGATCAACCTGACTCAGAGAAATCAGATCCGAAAACACTCTCGATTGATTGCAGGTTCAACACTCATTATCCCAGTCATTGATTGAAACTGAGTCAAGTCTTGTCCATTTTAGTGATGGTCTTAGGAGGTACGTCGGCTCTCGGTTTTGAGGCGATGACCTACAATGTGGGTTTGGCCTATGGATATGTTGATTTCGCACGTGAACGCAGGGTTGAACTTGTTCGTCACCTTAGAGAAAGTGGAGTTGATCTCCTTTGTCTTCAGGAGGTTTGGTCCAAAGAGGATCAGGACTATTTTGCTCAAGAGTTGGGTTACCCCTATGTAGCGTATGGATTGATCGAGCAGGATTTTGTCTCAAGTTCGCCGGCATGCCATTGGAGTGATCTGTTTGGTGAGCAGGGAATTCTGAGCTGCATTTGGTCGAAATGTCGAAGTCAAAGCGGGAGCAACTTTACCGATTGCACATTGAATCAGTGTGCAGATGAGTTCAAATGGCTCGCAGCAAATCACAAGGAGTGTTCTCAAACTCTAAGTGCTCAAGTTGGAGTGTCACCTTTGATCAGTATTTTTCGAATGCTCAATCCATTTTCGCGACCAGGACGATTTGCCTATAAGGGTTCAACAGGTCTGATGCTTTTGTCCAAGGTACCATTTTCAAAGCAAGAGAGTTTTGATATGCGCTCTCTTTCCACAACGACTCATCGAGGTGCTCTGTTGGCTCAAGTTCATGATGGGCAGAGAGAAATTTTCATTGGTTGCACTCACCTCACGGCCGATCTGAAAAATGTGCCCTACGCTGGTCATCACCAGAGCTGGGAACTTGAAAATGTCGCTCAGGCGGATGCTTTGATTCTTAAGATGGACTCCTTCGGGGCCAGTGGTCCTCAGCTCTTGATGGGAGATTTCAATTGTGGTTTTTTGGGACGAGGATTGGATGCTGAGTTTGAGAAGTCTTGCAACAGGTTCATCCAACACGGCTACTTGGATTCCGACGTCTCTGTCGGAGTGAATTGCTCTTTTTGTTCTGACAACAGTTTGACCAAGTCGAAGACCAACGTCAGGATCGATCATATCTTTGTGAAAAATTTACAGGGCGCCAAAGAGTTTCGGTCTAAAGTGTCGATGGAGCAGCCCATTCATCTGGAAATTGATGGAAAACCCGTGTCCACCTACCTTTCTGATCATTTTGGCATCCGCTTGAATACGGAGCCAACGGACTGAAACGGCGTCGGAGACTGGGAAAAGAGCTCAAAGTTGTCATCAAAACTCATTTGAATGACAAAAATGGTCATTGAATTTCTTAAATAGTTGTCTCATCTCATTGCAGTTTGCTTTTCAGTTGTCAAAAAGATTGGCACTCTTCTTGTAATGGTTCTCATTTGGAGAGCGGAAGCCAAAAAAGGGGGCCCAATGCGATATCTGATTTGTTTTCTATTTTTCGTAGGTTCAATGCAAGCACAATCCTCGGTGGAGGAGGCAGCAGATGAAGTCAAAGAGTTTTCGGTGGAATCGGAGGTTGAAAACATCGAGTCCATTGCCGATCAAGATGCTGAAGAAAATATAAGTAAAGAGATCCACCAATTGCAGAGTGAGAAGAGGGATCTTAAGAAGAAGTTGGGAAAGGTTCGCTCGCAAAGGGCACAAACGCTTAAGAGGTTGGACCGCCTCTCAGCGATCAATCAGAAGCTGGCAAAGCTTCTCGATCGTCTTGAAAAGGAGATCGGTCAGATTGAAAAAAGACAGGCTCACATAGACCAACAGAATGAACAGCTGATTCGAAAAATAAGAGGTGTTGAATCGAAAGTTCTTTCCAACAAGGCAAAGATCAAGAGTGAAAAAAAGAGATTGGCGAAGAGCTTAAGTCGTCAAAAGAGACTTTCAAAGCGCTATAATGAAGCTGTGCGCGAGCAGTCTCGCACAAAAGAGACCTTAAGAGGTCTGAAAGAACGACCAAATACGGACACTTCAAAGATCATTCAACTTTGATTTATAGTCCATTCGAAAAATTCTACGACACGCACTGTTTGGACTTTAGGCGCGGGAGCGGCTTTGAATGGTCCTTCGGTGGAAATCCTCTTGAAGAGAGGGTCTGAATGTTGCCAAAGTCCCATCAAAAACTATAGAATGGAAGTGAATAAGGAATATTTAAATAAGGCTTCGGAGTGGGTTCTTCTGATTCAAAAAGACAATATGATATGGGAATTCTTTCTTCAGAGGAGAAGTTGGTCCGTCGGATTCAGGATGTCTGCATGGAGTTTGACTACTCTGCTCAGACATGGAAGAACATTGATGAATTCATGGAGTCAGAGTCAGAGTGTCGTCTGGTCCTATTTCAGCTAGCAGATAGCAGCGACAAGCAAGAGCTTTCAAAACAAGCATTGGAAATGGCTCAAGTGATCTCCCAACAAACCTCAGGAGCCTATCTCATTGCCATTACGAATAAGTCTCTGCCCCGAGATGATATGGTTTTTTTGAGGAAATCAGGTCTGGACATCGTGGCAAATCTTGAGGATTTCTTTGAAACAAGTAAGCTTGAATTTATTGCAACACAAGTGTTGAGAGCAACCTACGTCCCCATTAAAGAATCAGATCTTATCCCGGGCGTACCCATTGCATTTGATCTCTTTCACCTGATGCCGATGAGCAACAAATTTCTCCGAATAGTACGATCAGGTGGCACTGTCTCCGATTCTAAATTGCAAAAGATGAGAGAGATTGGTGAGTTCTATATTTTTCGTGGGGATCTTGAAAACTATTCGAGATATATTGCAAAATTCAGTGACAGCAGCACCAAAGAGGGAGCTTTGAGAGCCTGTCGTGGAAAGTTTATGGAATTTTACAAGAAGTTTACCGATCTCGTTGGCATTTTGACTGATCCGAGTCAGTTCATCTCCTACGAAGCTGGCCGAAAGCTTCTTGAAGATTGTAATGCGATGGTTAAGGACTTAGCCGAAAGCCTGGGAAAGATTGGTGTTGGTGATGTGTGGGATGTGATCAACAACTCTGTGATCGGTGACTTTGGTTCTCTTGAGCGTTCAACAGCCATTGCGGCCTATGTGGCCTACTTTGGAATGAAAATGAGATACCATGATATAGAGAATGTGATCTTTGCAGCGCTCATTTGTGACCTTGGATTGATCTATTTACCTCCTCAGGTTACTAAGAAGATACGGCATAATCAGGTTGATGAATTTAATGCCGAGGAACTGGACTATTATCGAAGATATCCCTTCAAGAGTCTTGATGTAATCCTGCGCCAGAAACTTCCAGTAAGTCCCGAGATTAAAGACATTGTAATGAAGTGTCATGAAAAGTCGGACGGGAGTGGATTTCCATCTGGGTTGTCCAGTAGCGGGATTAGCAAAGCCAGTCAACTGTTGGGATTTTGTTGGTCCTTTGACCAGAAGACCATTCTTCGTATGGGAAAAAAGAGACTCAATCGTGAAGTCGCGCTTAAGGAAATTATTGCTGAGGAGTTATCATCTCTTAAATCCTTTACCCCTGCATTTCTTTTGGAGTTCAAACGCCATTTTGGCTAATGCGAGGATCATTCTGTGATGGATCTCCGTACTGTGGTAAGAATATGTCTAGGCGAATCGACTTCGAGAATCTAGGAAAGTATTAGAAAATATTAATAGTTTTTCAAGGCAATTTAGGACGTTGGACGAATTGCAGTAAGTTGTTTGGTCCCATATGATTGAGAAGTAGGTCCTTAGGGTCTTAAAGGGACCTTTGTGTTTAATATCAAAAAGTGGGGTATATTTTGTCACAGGAGAGCGCCAATTCGGGGTTACTCAAAGAGTTCCTATTGGAATCCTTTGAGGGACTTTCAACCATAACAGAGTTGCTCCCCAAGCTTGAGAAGAGCCCTCAAGATGAGGAGATTATTAATTCCATTTATCGAGCTGTGCATACACTAAAGGGAGCAGCATGCTTTCTTCATTTTGCCAAGCTTCAGGAATTAACGCATGCAGCAGAGAATCTTCTGGAGCTCATAAAAAAGAAGAAGCTGATGATTGTGCCAGATGTGATTGACACACTTCTTAGTTTCTCAGATCTGGTTGGATTGATTCTTTCAAGCATTGAGTCAACATCTAGCGAGGGAGCCTCCAATGTCGAAGATGTGGTGAAGCGAATCAACGACATTGCAATTGGCAAGATTTCAGGAGTCGATTCATCTTCAACTCATGCGCCTGAACCAGCTGAAAGAGAGCCGGTTGTGAATCATGAAGTTTCCCCTGCTGCCCAGAAAGAATGGGGGGTCCAGGGCCAAGATGATGGAATGCCCGAGAAGTTTGGAGAGGATGGGTCGATACAGGCAGGTTCTGGAGATCAAAGTGACACTCCTGACAGAAAGAAGAGCGTTTCGGACTCTGTGGTGCGTGTAAATGTGAACTTGTTAGACAAGATGATGAATGTTGTGGGCGAACTTGTCTTGAATCGAAATCAGATCATTCAGTTTGCGACGAAATTTGACAACCCTGAACTCAATCGACTTGCAAGCCAGCTCAATCTGATCACCTCTGAACTTCAAACAGACATTATGACCACGCGCATGCAACCCATCGGAGCTGTTCTCAACAAGTTTGAAAGAATCGTAAGGGATATGGCCCGGGAATCTGGTAAACGTATAAATATAAGGATCGAAGGAAAGGAGACGGAACTAGATAAGACACTTCTTGAGGCCGTCAAGGATCCATTAACACATCTCATTCGAAATGCCGTTGATCATGGTTTGGAAACACCAGATCAACGAGAAAAGTCTGGAAAGTCAAAAGAGGGTCTACTCAGTATTCGAGCCTATCATGAGGGTGGGCAAGTGACGGTTGAAATTCAGGACGATGGACGAGGATTGCAAAGGGAGAAGATTCTCAACAAGGCCATTAAAAATAATCTTATCAGTGCGGAAAGCGCGCGTCAGATGAGCGAAAAGCAGATCAATGATCTGATCTTCCTACCAGGCTTTTCCACGGCCGAAAAGGTAACAAATCTCTCTGGCCGCGGAGTGGGAATGGATGTTGTTCGAACGAACATTGAACGAATCGGTGGTGTCGTGGATGTCTCATCCAAAGAGGGCCATGGAACGACTTTTAAATTAAGAGTACCTCTGACATTGGCAATTGTACCCGCTTTACTTATAGGTGATGACAATGAATATTTTGCTATCCCGCAGGTGAGTTTGGTTGAGCTTGTCCTTTTAGAAGGCGAGAGATTGAGTGAATTGGAATCGATTCAGGGTGCTGAGTTCTTTCGGCTGAGAGGTGAACTCGTTCCGATTGTTCGTCTTAGGAACATCTTAAACGGTGTTCGCACCCACGTAAACAGTGAGATACCAGATCAAAGTTTGAACATCCTAGTTCTGAACGCTGATGGTAGAGTCTTTGGACTGATTGTCGATGCAATTGAAGACACTCAGGAGATTGTCGTGAAACCACTGAAGCTCCTAAAATCTCTTTCAATATATGCGGGTGCAACCATCATGGGAGACGGTCGAGTTGCATTGATTTTAGATCCGACAGGTATAGCAAGTTGGTCTCAGCTTGCTCAGTCCAAGGAAGATGTCGAGGTGGTCACAGAGACGCAAGCGCAAGATTATCAGGAATTGTTGTTGTTTCGACTCTTGGATCGATGTGTCTATGGTATACCACTTTGTCTGATCAATCGCCTTGAGGAGATCAAGCGAGATCAGATTGAATATGTGGGTCGGCGAATGGTTCTTCGCTACCGAGGTCATGTCATGCCACTGATTGATCTTAATGAAAAGTTCCATATTGGAAAGACGAATCTCGAAAGGGACCGAGTTCCTCTCTTGGTTTTGTACCTAAATCATCACTACTTCGGACTTCTTGTGGACGAAATTAGCGACATTACATCGAGCGAGATGGAAATTCAAGCTCTTGTTAAAGAACAAGAAGGAATCATGGGTTCACTCTTTGTTGGTGAGCGTACGGTCACAGTAATCGATACATTTAAGATCATTGACTGTTGTGAGGCAGATGATTCAAAAAGTGTCATCGATAAGGATCTTGTTGTGAAAGCGAAGAACAAGGTCGTATTGGTGGTGGAGGATAGCCCTCTATTTAGAAAAATGAGTATTGATGTACTTGAAGGCCAGGGGTACGGAGTTCTAGCTGCCCATGATGGAGAAGAGGCTCTTGCAATGCTGAATCAAGAAAAGGTTGATCTTGTTCTTACAGATGTTGAGATGCCAAAACTTGATGGGTTTGGTCTTGCAAAGTCGATCAAAGATGACAAGAGATTTGAGAAGCTACCGATGATTGCATTGACAAGTCGCTATTCGGAAAGTGATCGAGCCATGGGAAAGAAGCTCGGCTTTGTTGATTATCTAGAAAAATTCAAACGAGAAGAGATTGTCGCGTCGGTCAACCGAACTCTTCTGAAGGCATCGTAGGAGGTGAACTGATTATGGGTTTAGAAGCACACCAAACCGAGGGATTGTCCAAAGGAACAGAGACGCGTCAGTACTGTGGATTTACAATAGGTAAGGATCTCTTTGCCGTACCGGTCTTGGAGGTTCAGGAGGTCATTAAACCTCAAATGATCACAAAGGTTCCGCTATCTAAAGAGGGCGTCTGTGGCCTGATCAACTTAAGAGGGCAAATTGTAACTGCCGTGAGTCTTCGAACACTTTTGGGTCTTCCAGCGAGTAAGAATGTAGAGTTTATGAATGTAATTGCTCGCGTAGGAGACTCTCTTGTTGCTCTGGTTGTGGATCAGATCAGAGACGTGATCAACGTGACCATGGACAGCTACGAGCCTACACCGGACACACTCGTTTCACCCTTACGAGACTATGTCTCAGGAGTTCATAAGACCGATGGACGACTCTTGATAGTTCTCGATTTGGACAAGATCGTAAAGTATTTTGACACTTAAGTATAGATTGGTTGTCGTGATGGAGCCTGAATGAAAGTATTTATCGTAGATGACTCGATAGTCTATAGAAATGGCGTGACCCGAGCGTTGGAAACTGAATCTGACTTAGAGGTCGTTGGAACTGCTGCAAATGGTGAGATTGCTCTAAAAAAACTCTCTGAAATCTCCGTCGATTTGGTTATTGTGGACATGGAGATGCCTGTCATGGGTGGTTTGAGCTTCATCAAGGAGTTTCGAAAGACCAATAAGACGACCTCCATCCTTACATTTTCATCTCTCACCCAAACAGGTGCTTCCATCACAATGGAAGCGTTGCTCGCAGGGGCCAATGATTTCATTCCAAAGTCGTTTGAGTCAGGTCCAACGATGGGGTCCGTAGAGGCTCTCAGAAATCACTTGTTGCCAAGAGTTCGTGCATTTCAACAAAGAAGATCGGGCGCAAGTCTCATCTCCGATGAAGAAAAACGTGTAGGTCGAAAGAAGCCTAAGAAGAAACTATTTCGTTTTCCTCCAAAGATTGTTTGCATTGGAAGTTCCACAGGAGGTCCTGAGGCTTTAACAAGATTTTGTAGGAATATGCCTTCTGGTTTCATGATTCCAATTGTCATTGTTCAACACATGCCTCCCATTTTCACAGATCAGTTGGCCCAAACGCTGAATAAGATTGCACCCTTCAAAGTGAAGGAAGCGCAAGACAAAGAGCCGATTGAAAAGGGAATTTGTTACATTGCTCCTGGTGACTACCACATGACCATTGGTGGGACCGACCTAAACCCTACCGTTTCATTAAATAAAGGGGAGAGGGTCAACTTCGTTCGGCCGTCGGTGGACATTTTATTTTCATCCGTTGCAAAAGTCTTCAAAGAACGATCGCTTGCGATCATTCTTACTGGAATGGGCGAAGATGGCTGTAGTGGATGTCGAGATTTAAAGAAATATGAGGTCCCAATCCTTATACAAGATGAGATCACTTCGACGGTTTGGGGGATGCCAGGTGCAGTCTATAGAGCAGGGCTCTATGATGGAATTCTTCCTGTTGAAGATATAGCTACAATGTTTTCCGAAATTAGGGAGGTCGCATGAAGATCTTAATCGTGGACGATTCGAAGTACATCCGAGCCCTTGTGGTGTCCATGTTAGAAAAACTTGGAATACAAAGTGACACTGCAGTGGATGGACGTGACGGAGTCGAAAAGATCAAGAGGTGTGACGGTCAGTTTGATCTCGTGCTTTTGGATTGGAACATGCCAGAGCTGGACGGCATTGGTTTTCTTGAGACCATCAAGAAAGACAAGATCAGTGCCCCACCTGTGGTGATGATGACCACAGAGGATGAACCAGAGAAGATTCAAAGAGCGCTTGAGTACGGAGTCGTGGAGTACATTATCAAACCATTCACGGAAGACATCCTTGATGGAAAAATCAAGCTTGCACTTGGAGCGTAGATAGATGGCCATTCGCCCTGAAATCTACAAATTTTTTGCAGATTATGTTTTTCGACACACCGGGATCTACTATCCTGAGCAAAATTACTATCAATTGGATGCACGACTGTCTGAACTTGCAAATCACTTTTGTTTCGATGACGTCGAGAAAGTCTATCAGGGCTACGCAACCAATGTAACTCCTCAGATGCATCAGCTCCTAATTGACATTGCAACCAACAATGAAACAAGTTTTTTCCGAGACCAATCTCCCTACAAAGCTCTGGTGAACATAGTCAGGCAGATGTATGTGGAACCAAAGACAAATTTGACAATTTGGTCCGCAGCCTGCAGCGGAGGTCAAGAGCCCTACAGCATCGTAATGACTCTCTGCGAGGCAGGGTTCGATATGATCAGCGGACGGATTTCGATCTTTGCAACAGACCTAAGTCAGAGGATTCTCGCAAAGGCAGCGGCAGGTACGTACAATCAGCTCGAGGTTCAAAGAGGGCTCTCAATTCAGATGCTGATGAAGTACTTTGAGCAGAAAGAAAAAAAGATGTGGCAAATCAAAGATGCTTACCGTAACGCCGTAAAATTTGGGACATTTAATCTCCTCTCAGACATCTATCCGAGGGAGCGGTATGATATCATTTTTTGTAGGAATGTTCTTATCTATCAGACGGTTCAAAATAAGGAGAAGATTTTGAACTCGCTTTACGACGCTATTGCTCCGGGTGGTTGCGTGATTCTTGGAAATGCCGAAAACATCATGACGGTTGAGACCAAGTTTGTTCCCTCAGTAGAAGAGAAGTGTACCATTTTTTGGAAGAAGGGGAGTTTAAGCCATTTGAAGAAAACATCCTAACTTTGGACCAAATGGTGATTTTAATCTTCATTTTCCAAAAAGTATCATATAGATTTAAGGAACACATTATGAATTATGGAGCAGCGAATGAGTGAAAAACAGGGAAATCCACTACTGGACAAGAAGGTCATTAATGCATTTGTTGATGGAGTTAAGGAAGTTTTGACTCAGATGGCGGGAACCGAAGTGACGCTTCTAAAGCCTTCTGTTGTTGAGAAATTTCAGAGCAAAGGTGATGTGGCTGGAATGATCGGAATGTTGGCGGGTTCGATGAAGGGAACGATCACAATCAGTTTTGAAAAGGGAGCTGCATTTGAAGTCATTGAAAACATGTTGGGCGAGAAACATGAGGATCTCAATGATGAGGTTTCAGATGCCGTAGGAGAACTGACCAACATGATCTATGGGAACGCCAAAACTACATTGAATAAGTTGGGATATGGTTTTGAGATGGCCATTCCCACGATCATTATGGGGCCGTACAAGATTACAAGTTATCATAACGGAGCAACATTGGTCGTTCCATTTCAAATCAGCAGAGGAAATCTGTTTGTTGAGATTACTGTCGAAGCATAGAAGTTTAAATGATTAAAACGTGATTTAAGAGGAGAGTGCAAAATGTTTCAGCCAGAAACCAAATTTCTAATTGTGGATGACTTTGGAACGATGAGAAAGATTGTTCGAAAAGTTCTTTCTGAGATTGGATTTAAAAATGTTGAGGAGGCAGATGATGGAAACACGGCACTTCCTAAACTTAAACAGGGTTCGGAATCTGGGGCCCCATTTAATTTCGTGATCAGCGATTGGAATATGCCTGGGATGAGCGGACTTGAACTCCTAAAGGCCTGTCGGGCAGATGATAAGCTTAAACACCTTCCCTTTGTCATGGTGACCGCGGAGAGTGAGCAGAGCAATCTTGTTGCCGCAATTCAGGCTGGTGTCACAGACTATGTCGTAAAACCATTTAATGCTGCTACCCTCAAGGAAAAGATTGAGAACGCGTACAAGAAGACTCAGAAATAGAATTTTCTAGAAAGGGTAATATGAGCGCGTTTAAGTTTGCAACGCTTCTGGTGGACGATGAGACTGAACACCTGGAGATGTGGAGATCTATAGTGGCAGATTTGGGATTTGAGCCCATCTGCGTGGCCAGTCCCGGGGAAGCTCTAAAGATTATTGAAAAAGAGCATCATCGTCTTGTTTTAGTAATCTCTGATTTTCGAATGTCTGAAATGAATGGACTCGAGTTGCGCAGGAGCATGTTGCCGCGTTATCAAGACATTCCATTTGTCATTTTGACTGCCTACCTTACAAAGGCTCAGGCTCTCGAGGGGATCGACGTGAAGATCTCTGCTTTTTTAGAGAAGCCTCAGACCTTGGAGTCCATCCGCCCTGTTGTGGAGCGTTTGACAACGGATCGCATGGTTGCGATTCGTGATGATTTGGAGATGAAAAAAGGTTTTTGGCAAGATTCTCAAGATATGCTTAAGGATCTTGAGGCTGACATACTCTCTTTAGATTCGGAACTGAATAAAACAGAGATTCTTGCAAACATCATGAGAATTTTGCATACCCTCAAAGGGACGGCTTCTTGTCTCGATCTAGATGCGGTTCGTGGTTTTGGTCATGCATTTGAGGATTTTGTGTCACCATTTCGCAGTGGTCACTTTGTGGTCGTTAGGTCTATTGTATCTGTAATGCTACAAGGTTATGACATATTGAATAAGCTTGTAGACAAAGTGACTGACTATTCGTTATTGGCAGAACCGTGGAATCATTTGAAGAAGATTTTTGATGTAGATTGGGAGCGAGTTCGTCTTGAGGCCGCGGGTGATGGGAAGCTCGACGATGTAAAGGGTGGAAAGGCGGTTGAAGGGTCTTCAGATGCTACGGAAAAAGAAGAAGAGATTCGAGTTTCCACGCAGATTCTCGATGAATTCATGGAGCTGAGTGGAGAGTTGACGGTCAATCGCAGCTTTGTTGTGAAACATGTGCAGTTGTTGGAACAAAAATATGGTCAATCAAAGGAGATTGAGCTTCTCGCGTCGAGTATAGGTGAGATGCAGAAGATCAGTTCGATCATGCAGCAACGAATCGAGGAGGTACGCAAGGTTCCTCTGAAAACGATATTGAGACAACTTAACCGAGTCGTAAGGGATGCTTCTAGAGCATCCGGAAAACAGGTTAAACTTGTACTGAAGGGTGAGAACATTCGGGTCGACACTTCAATCGGAAATGTTTTGTCAAATTCTCTTGTGCACATGGTGCGAAACAGTGTCGATCATGGCATTGAAAGTTCCGAGGTTCGCAAGAAATCTGGCAAGAGCACTGAGGGTTTGTTGATCATCCAATGTGCGGACCAAGGGGAAAACATAGTCATTGAAATCATTGATGATGGCGGTGGGATCAATGTCGATAAGGTTAAGGCCAAAGCGATTGAACGATTGGGGTTCACACAATCTGAATTGGATTCCTTCAACAAGAATCGAATTCTGTCCATGATTTTTGAGAGTGGATTTTCGACAGCAGATAAAGTGACGGAAATATCTGGGCGCGGTGTTGGCATGGACATGGTGAAGACATCGGTGCTTAGGCTGGGGGGTCGAATTGACATATTTTCGGATCTAGGTAGAGGCACTCGTTTCGTTTTGACCTTACCGAAACCGCGATCTGCATTGATCATGTGGGGGCTATTTGTAGGTGTAGGAACAGAGACCTTTTGCATCTCTCGAGAGGAAATTCTAAAGGTCATCAGTCTTGATGCAAACGAACGGGAAAAGAGTTTGAGGAATGTGGACAATAAGGAATTCTATGTGTTGGAGGGTGAACTTGTCCCGATCTTGGAGCTTCGTGAGTGGTTTCATCTGGAAAAGGGAAATCAGTGGCTCGTAGACCAGGAAGACAAATTGGTTCTTCTTCGAATCGAGAATGGATGCTTTGTGGTTCGAGTCGATGCCTTTTTGGACAGTGAAGAGATTGTGCTTAAGCCGCTCAGTTCAACTCAAGGATTGAGAGGAGAGTTTCTCGGGGCAACATTTTTTGGTGAACAGGTCGCACTGGTACTTTCTGCTGAGGGTCTGTCCAAATCATCGGATGTTTCAAGCCGAAGAGTTGAAGAGGTCGATCTTGTTGATGAGATCAACATGATTGGCGACCGTGATAGTGAAGAGTTTCTTTTGATTCGGGATGTGAATAGGGAGCAGAGAGTGATTGCTTTAGGTGTTGTGGAGCGCCTCTATGAGATTCGACTGAATCAGATTGAAATGGTTGGAAAGGAGCAAGTCGTTCGACTGCGTGGAGAGACCATATCTGTTCTCAATCCTGCCCGAGACCTTCAAGAAGGATGGGACCAGGCGGATTACTACTCACTCATACTCATTCGTGGGTGGGATAAACGTCTAGGTCTTCTTGTAAGAGAAATCTGTGACATTGTCACAAGCCAGGGGCCAACCAATGAAGAAGTTACTGATCCAGGGATCTTAGGGTCTGTGTTGGTTGGAAAAGAGACGATTGCGGTGTGGGATCTCGATGGGTTTATGAATAGCTGTGGAGTAGGTAAAATTGCAAGTTGATTTAAAGTCTCAATAGCTTCTTCCGATATGTACTAAGAGAAGAGACCGGCTGAAACATAGGGATGATTTGATGGAAGAAGAGTTGATCGAAGAGTTCAAACAAGAGGCCTCAGAGAGTCTTGAGGAGGCCGAGCTCAGCATTCTCGCGATCGATCGAGGGGATGAATTCTTGAGCAACTTTAATAGAGTTTTCCGCACTTTTCACAGTATTAAGGGTGGTGCGGGAATGCTGGGTCTTAACTCGCTTCAGTCGACCGTTCATCATTTAGAAAACCTTCTGGACCAAAGTCGTACTGGAGGACATTTTCCTAAGCCCTTAGTCGATTATCTTCTTAAGGGAGTTGATGCGACACGAAAACTTCTTAATGGTGAGAGTGTAGATTTTGAATTGATCAATCCACTCTTTGTAGAAAAAGTCGAGCCCAAGGCGAGTGCGGTTGAGGTCAAAAAGGCATCATTGCCCGTGGGCACAGTCTATGTCGTAGATGATGATGAAGAGGTTTTGGATACCATTTGGGATCTTGTCACGGAGTTGGGTTATCAAGGCAAAAAATTTCTTGATCCAAAGGAGTTGATCAAAGAGGTTCGAAGAGCGCCACCAGATGTCGTTTTGTCTGACATTAAGATGCCAGGCATGTCTGGGCTGGAACTTTTAAAAGAGCTTCATCAAAGGCTGCCTCAAGTTCCCGTGATCTTGGTAAGTGGTTTTGTGAGTAAGGATGCCGTTCTAGAGGCTCTTGGCTATGGAGCATTTGGTGTCGTAGAAAAGCCGATTGTGGACCGTGTGCTTTGCGCACAACTTTTGAATGCGACCAAACAGTCTCGTCTCAACAGACTCATCGATCGGAGCATCAAATTCATTCTTTATCAGTTTTCAGATCTTGATGAGTTTCTCAAGGCAACGGGCAAAGAGTCCGTTCGAATCACTCTTAAGTCTGAACTTGAAAATCTACTTCAGATGAGAAGGGAGTTGAGGCAATCTGAGTCTGAAATCATCGCGCCCATCCAAAAAAGTGCCTAAAACCCGGATTCAAAATTAGAACCCGGATCTAAAATTAAAGATTGCCTAGAAACTATTCCAGAAATTGAAATCCGATCTTAACGATGCTGGTATCGATCTCTTTCTTCCACTTTACTTCCGCAAGGATAGGTCCAATTCGCCCCACCTTAATCGAGCATTTGTCACCAATGTTCAACTGGTCTGTCTCAAGCATGACCAGGCCACATCCTCGGTAAGCTTCATCAGTGATAAGAGCGACAATGCTGGGGTCAAAGTCCTCATCGTGACAATTGCCTTCGACATCAATTTGAGCATAAGCGCCAGGGTCAGGGCTGAATCGTACGGATTGTCGTTTAGGTGTTTTCACGTCTTTCATTTTCTTTACGCCCATGTTTCTTTCCTTATCAAACTAGAGTTAGCAGAATAAAATCATCATTTCATCATCACTATTGTAAGTCAATGAACAGTGCCCGATCTCTATTCCTTCAGTCCTTTGACGAGATTGATGTACTCTTGCATCGCAGTTTCCTTGGCAACTCCTTTGAGCTTGCTCCAAGCATCAAACTTTGCTCGATCCTTGAAGCTTGTGAGGCCAGGTCTTTTGCCTGCAACATCTCCCACGCTTCCTTGTTTAAAATAGGAGTAGAGTTTTAGGAGGGTCTCATTGTCTGGCCGGTTCGGCAGCTTCTGGACCTCTTCTGAAGCCTGTTCAAACATTTTTTTCAGATCTGATGAAGACATACATTCATAAATATCATGTCTCCTTGAATTGGACAACTGGACGTAGGTTCAGGACGAAACAAATGTAGTGCCAGGCACAATGTATCCGCATCTGGAGTGATGCCGAATCTTTGTCCAGAGTCCTAGGACCAGAATCGCAAATGAGGTACACGAAGGGCGAGAAAATGGCTAGAATATAGGCAAGGTTGAACTGTTTTTCAACGGTGATGACTTCTTAAAGAGGTGAATGATGAGATATCAAAGATCGTTGACTCTGATCCTAGGACTTTTGCTGAATTGGTGTGTTGCCGATGCGGACGAAGAACTACGGGATGATCAAGATGCATTCGATCTACCACAACTTGTGGCGGTTCAGGGACGCGAGCACTACTTTGTAAGTGGAATTACAATGAGTGGAGGCTACCTGCCCGTGGACTCATTCAATAAGTCGTTAACCCTAGGGATTGGCTATACCTACTATCTCAATGATTACTTGGCATGGGAAATCGTCAATGCAAACTATGCCTTCAATCAAGAAACAGATTTAAAGCATGATCTTCAATCACAGTTTAATGCGGAAGTAGAACGAGTTGGATTTTCGGGGATTTTGGACTATCCAACGTATTACATTACGACCAACATGCTCTACACACCAATCTATAATAAGTCCCTTTTCTTTAATCAGAACGTGATTCATGGTGAGACGAGTTTCATACTTGGCGGTGGTATCGTCAATTATGAGCACTCAGGTCCGAAGCCACTTGTGTCGGTGGGGGCCCTGTTTCGGTATTTCACGAGTCCGACAACTTCAATGGTCTTGGATGTGCGAGAGCATCTCTATTTTGATGGTGAAACGGGAATGAATGGAATATTGGCGATCAATTTAGGGTTTTCCTTTCAGTTGGGTCGAACGCCTGCCAGTCAGGATGTCGTATCTGTTAGGTGAGTAAAAGCATGAGAGTTCTTGTAACTATATTGGCAGTTTTTGTCTCTTTGTGGGTTCGCTCGAAAGAAATTCCTCAACTTGAAGGCGGAAGAATTGAGGGTTCCCCCATGGATTTTCAATCACCCATACCAGAGCCATTTCGATATGATCCTCTGGAGCAAAATTTTTGGAAAAGAGTTGCAGACCGGATCGAGCAACAAGATTTTGCAAGTGCATTGGAACTCGGAGTGGAGCGGTGGGGCGAAGAACGGCCCAAAGGGGAGACCTTGGCGTTTGGGGAGGGTCAGCTTGCGGTGGCGATGGCGCTAAGGTATCTTGGTTTTCCTGCAACAGCTCTTCAATTGAGCATAGATCTCGCTCGAAAACAGATTGGATCAAGGGTTGGCGAGGCAGCCCTGAGTGAGATCAATGAGATCATACAGGAGCACGACTACGATGACTTGGAGATCGAGGATTTGCTCTCGGCAGGTGAATTCGGCGAAGTTCATCCCCACATTCAATCGATGATCAGCTACTTTCGTGGTATGCAACAGCTTCGGCTTGGATTTTCCGAGTGGTCCGAAAAGGAGTTCAGTAGGGTACGAAATGATAGTTTTTGGGCATTTCAGAGGAAATACCTGACGGCCCTTGGGGAGGTGGCTCGAGGACGTTCGGAAGCAGCTACAGCACTATTTGAAGATCTGAGCGCAGGAGATGTTCCTTTTAAGATTGTGAACCTTTCCAAGTTGCAGCGGGCCCGGCTTCTATTTGAAAAGGGAGAGTTTCAAAACTCCTATGAGCTCTACAAGGGACTCGTTCTTCCTCTTAGAGAAAAGGGTCGAGTGGTCTTGGAAATGGCATGGAGTCAATACTACCTCAAGAACTATTCAGAGGCCCTAGGCCTTATTGAGTCATTTAAGTCACCCTACTTTGAAGCATCACTTTCCAGTGAGGCGTATCTATTGGAGATGGTGATCTATAAGGAATTGTGTCACTACCGAAAGGTGAATCTCGTTGCATCTGAGTTTAGAAGTAGGTTTCAGAGCTCGATGGAACAGATTGATCGAAGACTGGATCTATCTCTGAATTCGATCATCTTGAGATCTGCATTAAAACACATGCAATATCAGCCGTTGGCAAACTACGTTCACCAGATTCGAGACGAGCGTCGCAGATGGAAGTTTAGCGAACCCATTTTGACAGGTCTTCGTGATCGGATGAATGGCAAGGAGCTTGAAGTTGTCAAACGGGTGAAGTTTGTAGCATCTGAACAAGTTCAGCTTGTGGCAGAGGACATTCTCGATTCCCTGGAACAGGTGATGTTCACGGAGTATGTTGCATCTTTGGATCAGCTCAGAGTTTCAAGAGCCAATCGGAGTCTCCTTGCGTACAACTCAGAAGATGTGCCTCATTTGAGTTTCAATAAGACCTTTTGGCCAATCAATGGGGAGCATTGGTGGGATGAGATTGAAAGTTATAGAGTATTGACGGAGAGCCGATGTCAGTAGTTTTTTGTCCGCTTTGGAGAAAAGTCTTTTTGAGTCTAACGTGGGTCACACTCTTGATCGTTGGGGTGGCTCAGGGAGTGGCAGAAAGCGAAGGCTTTTTGGACGTTGGAGAACTCAAGCGCGATTTAGCACAGATAGAGCGTCGGATCGATGAGACCAAAGCCAAGATTCGAGATGTTAAAGATGCGCGATTTCTTCCAGATCTCCACTTTCTCTTAGCAGATTTCTATTCAAAACAAAGTCGTTATTTGTATCAAATTAAGGTCCTTGAAGCTAAAGGTGAAGATGCCCAGGATGAGGTTGATTTTTCTGCGGAGCTGAAGCCCAAACATCTTGCCATTGAAACCTACAATGGGATCATCGAAAAATTTCCTAACCTTGAGAGAGTCGACGAGGCGATGTTTTTGAAGGCTCATGAGCTTCGGGAACTTGGGCAACTTCCAGAGATGTCTCAAGTATTGAGCCAAATTGGCCAGAATTTCCCCAAAAGTCCTTTTTGGGAAGAGAGTCAGCTGATTCTCGGAAACTATCTTTTGGATCACGAAAAAAGGGTGAATCAAGCTCTCGAGATCTACGATCGAATTGTGAAGAGGAGCCCCAATGTCTTTACCGCATTTGCTCATGAACGACGTGGATGGTGTTACATCCATCGCAAAGAATTTGAAAATTCACTTCGTGCCTTTGAGGAGGTCTTTCGAACCTATCAGGAGGGCGATCGCAAGTCCGTCGTGGATGAAATTCGAAATCGAGATGTTCGACGTGACGCTCTGGTTTCCATGGTGTGGCCGTACAGTGAAGTGAGTGAAAAGAGGCTCGCACAGATGGGCGGTGGGCGCATTGAGGTGATTGAATACTTTCGAAGTTTGGCTCCTGATTTGGGGAGCTATCGGGCGAGCCTGATGAAATTAGGACAGAGACTTGATCTTAAGCGCAGATTTGTTGAATCCACCAAAGTCTACTTCGAGCTTTTGAGGGTCGCAACAGATGTTGAATTACGGGTCGATGCGATCGAGAGACTCTATCTTGCAGTTAGGAATACAAATAAAAGATGGCCCTTGCACGGGTTTGTGGAAGAAGTTACCAAGACTCTTGGCAGAATGGAGTTTGACGAGAGATTTCGTGAAAAGAGAAAGAAGGCCTTTCACGATCTAGAGATCTTTGCGCGTGATGTTGCGACGAGATCTCATGAAAGGGCACGAAAGACAAACTTGAAAGAGGATTATGATTGGGCAAAACGCGACTATTTGGCCTATTTGAATCAGTTTGAAGATGCGAAGTACTCACACAAGATGCGACTGAATCTTGCCGAAGTTTACTATCATATGAATGAGTGGACCTTGGCGGGTCGCAACTATGAGTTAAGTGCACTGGACATCGAGGCAATAAGAAAAAAGCAACCCATCTTGCGTTCATCGATCTACAGCTATGTCATGGCTTTGAAGGATCCAGATGAGCGATCCAGGTTGGAGATTCGCCAGGCACGATCGGGTCTTCGCGATGTTGGAAAACTCTATATAAGTATCTATCCAAAGGATCCGGCTGTATCGGACATTGAGTTCAATATAGCTCAATCTTTCTATGATGAGCGAAAGTTTGATGTGGCGATTGCGACTTTGAAGTCCTACATTGCAAAGTACCCAAGGAGTCGAAAGACCGCGCTCGGAGTCAACCTTCTCTTGGACGTTTACCATCAGTTGGAGGATTTCGATTCTTTGTTGAAAGAGGCCAAATCCGTCTTGGCCAATCGAAACATCAGGGACCGCTCGATACGGATCAGTGTTTCTCAAATGATCCAACAGATCGAGCTTAAGAAGATTCAATTGAGCAGTACGGACGATGATGAGGAGTACTCTGCGCATCTACTTCGGTTTGCAAAACAGTACAAGGGCAGTCCACTCAGTGAACAGGCTGCCTACGAAGCCTTCCTGAAACTCAAGCAGAGTGGAGATCCGAAGGCCTATGAGGTCGGTGAACAGATGGTTCTTCAACATAGGACTTCAGATCGTACCAAACAGGTGCTTCTGGACCTTGGTCGAACGGCTTTGACTACAGCTGATTTTCGAAGGGCCGCAGGTTACTTCGAGCTCTTTGGCGAGAGGTACAAGGGTGATCCACTCAAGAGCGAGCTCCTTGGATCAGCTGCGGAGATCAGGGAGCATTTGGGGCAGTACAAGATGGCCTCTCATGATTACCTCCAATTGGGAAAATGGAAAGATGTGGCTCGAATGGACTATATGGCAAGGGATTGGAGCTCTTTGGCGCGCACTTCAAAAAAAGTGGGAGGTGTGACTGGGGACCTTTGGTTGGCCATGGCAGAGTACCATCTTCGTGGTTTTCGTGCTGCTGAGCGATCCCTTCGCCGATCGGCGGAAGGGACTGCGACCACTCCTTCTGAACAATCCGACCGAGCCTATGCTCAGTTCCTATTGGCTGTGGGTCAAATGGAGCGATATGATCGTATCCGGATGAAGCGTGGCCTCGAAAGTCGTGCCGTGATGGAAAAAGGACGTCTTTTGGAGGAGATCACCAAATCCCTAAATGGCTCAGCTCAAGCAGGCGAAGGGCAATGGGTTGTGGCTTCGCTCGATGGCCTTGGTCGTGTTCACAAGGAGTTTGCGGACTTCTTAAAGGAATCCGATGTTCCAAAGAACTTAAGAGGTCAAATGCGAAACGTCTACAAGCAAGAGCTCCGCAAGCAGATCGCAAAGTATGAGACTCTTGCCAAGGGCTATTTTAGAAGATGCATCGATTTGGCCACACGACATGGGATCGTTTCAGATTATGTTCAAAGTTGTCGCACATCGGGTTTGGCGAGATCCAAACCCTTTGAGGATCAACTTCCTAAGTATCGCTCTCTTGCAAAAGCTCAAAACAGTAGGATTGAATCTGTACGCGCAAAGCTTTTTAATGATCCTAAGAATGAGAAACTCTTTCTTGAGCTAGCCCAACACTACTATGACTCCAAAGACTATCTGATGAGTCAGATGGTCCTCGATCATCTGATCAAGATGAATCCAAACAACGGCAAAGCGCTCTCTTTGAGAGGCACCACCGCCCTTGCCATCCATGATCCACAGCAGGGCTACATCTGGTTTAAAAAGGCCCTCAAGGTGGATCGCGGCAATCGAGACGCTCAGTCTGGACTTGCGCGCATTGCCCGGGATTTTCAATCTCGCAGCCCCGCCTCACTTAGGTAGGGCTTGGCGCAAAATCTCATTTCGGCGAATTTGCTTAAGTTATCCTCTACAATCTCTTTGCAGTGTGCTTTGCAGAATTTTCCGAATGAGGGAGTCGAACCCGGATCTGAAATAGGAATTGGGGTTAGAACCATCGTTTGAACCACTACTGAGAAGCAGACCAGGCCCTTGGTCCGATCATCTTTGAATCCGATCGTGCCGATAGATATGTGAAGTGAAACTGAATGCGGCGGATTCGGGCGACTTGACTCTTAGGATGATGGGATGACAGTAAAGGGCGAACTATTAAGCAAAGATGTTGTGAAAAAGCGAGATCTTCTGGGTCTTGAAAAGATCACACTCTTTCCTAAGAAGGAAACGGAAAACGATGACCTTGAGGTTCAAGTCTACTGGAGGGGAAGTTGCTATGGATCACGGGTGATCCGCCGAGGAGATGAAATTTCGGTGGGCAGTGAGTGTGGAAGTGCAGGGATTTATCTTCCCACGATTCACGGTCAGATGGTCCTCGGCAATTACAATGACGAGCTCGCTCATCTTTCGGTTTCAAGACTCTTTCAATGTTTCGTTGAGACGCAAGGATCGTCGGTGTCGATATCCGAGTTTACGGATATGGCCGATGATCAATCCAAAATCGATTTTCAATTGCGAAAGGACTCACTTTGTCGAATCATCTTGCACTATGGTGTGGAGATTCGAATTCGATATTTGAGTCATGTGGACTCACTGAAGGAGAGTGCCCTTACGGCTGCGGATCTCAAATTTACAGAGACGATCTTGTGGTCGGGTATTGGCCACGGAGTTTTGGTTCTCTTTCTCTTGATCACGATGATTACGGCTCCACATGAGGATGTGCCCAAACTTGATCATGTTCCGCAGAGATTTGCTCGACTTCTTAAAAATCACCCAAAGCAACCATTTAAGAAGAAGGAGCGGGAGATTGCCAAGCGAATCACCATCCCAAAGGAGCGACCGGTTAAAAAGGTCGCCATGCCCACAAAGGTTTCAAATAAGATCAATCGCTATCCAGTTCAGATTAAATCCAAACGGCTGGCCGTTTCGCCAGCCAATGTTCGGGGTCGTCCAAGTTCCAAGAGCCGTGAGCCCTCGGAGTTGAGTGTGCTTGGGGCACTTGGTGCCTTGTCCACACCGGCCTCTCTTGGACTTGAGCCACTTGCGATCAATGTGAATCCAAATGCGGGTGGATTTAAGAGTCTCGACTCTCAAGGTGTCATCGGTCTGATCAAGTCCAAAGGAGGAACTCTTCCAATGGGGGGCCTGACTCAAGTGACCACGGGTGGCGGTGAAGGGTATGGCACAGGAAAGGGTTATGGCGTTCAAGGTCTTAAAGGTTCATCGGGCGGTCGTCAAGTGGCAGGCACTGTGGTGGGGGCACCGCGCCTCTTTAAATCTCTTAAAAAGGATGGACTCACGCAGAACCAGGTGATGGAAGTTGTGGAGCGGTACTTGGGCGATGTTCAACAGTGCTATGAGATGGCCCTTCTTTCCGATCCAAACTTAGTAGGACGCCTGGAGTATGAGTGGTTGATTCAACCGTCGGGACGAGTCGAGCACGTTCGTGTGGTCAAATCGGAAATGGGCGCGGCAGATCAACTGAATGGTTGTATTAAGAAAGTGTTTTCAAAGATGGAATTTCCAAGGGCTCAAAATGGTCAGACCACAGAGCCTCGCATTGGATTTCCATTTGGAAGATTGTAGAAAAAGGAGTTTACGATGAAAAATTTAGGTGAAATGTTTCTAGCTGGCGGATTTTTTATGTGGCCGATTCTGCTCTGTTCTGCCATTGGTCTTGCCATCGTCATTGAAAGGTTCTTTGTGTTGAGGACGGCCAAGAACGTGAGTAAAGGAGATTTAGTAAGAAAACTCAAATCTTCGATCCTCAAAGGATCGCTTGACCAAGCCTTGGCCATTGTTTCAAAGACGCCTGGGCCTCTGACCAACATTGTAAAGGCTGGTTTGACGGCTGCTAAGAATGGAGGAGGCTCCGAAGAGGTCCAAACCTCCATGGATGCCGTTGCTTTGCGAGAGGTGCCACGTCTGGAGCGAAGAATTGGTCTACTTGCCACGGTGGCCAACGTTTCGACTCTCTTAGGACTTCTTGGAACTGTCTCTGGATTGATCGCTGCATTTGCAGCTGTGGCGCATGTGGCCCCTGCAGAGAAGGCGTCACTTCTTTCCAATGCGATTGCCGAGGCAATGAACACCACTGCCTTTGGTCTGATTGTGGCCGTTCCGATTCTTGCAGCGTATGGTTATCTCAATGCTCTTGCTCAAAATGTCATTGATGATCTTCATGAGACAAGCGTTTCGACGCTCAATTTCATTCTAACCCACAAGAGCGAATTGGAGAAGGTCTCCAATGGCTAAGAAGAATGTCAACTTCGAGCTCAACCTCGCCCCCTTCATGGGTCTCTTTGCCATGTTGGTCGTGGTCTTACTGTTGACGGCCTCATGGAATCAGATCTTTTCATTTGCAAGTGACATCTCCAGTGTCACCGGCGGTGAGGGTGTTAAAGAGGAAAGCAAAAAGGTTGAGCTTCATGTGACCATCTACCCGGAAAGGGTGGAGATGGCAGATGGTGCTCAGATGGTCCAACTTTCGCACCTTCAGGGAGGAATCCTCGATCTGCAGAGGGTGGCAGAGATTCTGGATCAATGGAGACAGAAGTATCCATCTAAGGAGGATGTGATTCTCAATACGGACAATCAGATTGCCTATTATCAGATGATTGAAGTCTTTGACACACTGGTTGCTCGCGGATGGCCCGACGTAGGAGTTAATACTCAGTAATGAATGATTTGAAAGGATCTTCTTCAAGAGTGATCGATGTCCCTGGTTATCATGTAAAATCAAAACATGATCTTAAGTTTTTACGTGAACGAAGACAAAAATCGGGGCAGCGATCTTTTGACATCGAACTTCCTCTGACTTCTCTCATCGATATGTTTTCAACATTGGTCATCTTCTTGATCCTGAACTATTCGACTACGGGTGAGGTCTTCTTCATCAATCACGATGTGAAGCTGCCTAAAGCTGAGCATGGGGTAACTCTCAAAAGTCTGCCGCTTGTTTCCATCACAAGCCGAGAGGTTCTCTTTGAATCTCAATATGTGGGCGATCATCCTCTGCGAATCGGTCGTCAAGATGAACTGATTCCTAAACTTAAGGAGATGCTTGTCAGAGCCCGTGAACTTGAGGAGCGAACCAATCCCGAGAAACCATTTCGGGGTGCGGTCAACATTCAAGCTGACCAGAGTCTTCCAATCATCTATGTGAAACGAGTCATGAACACACTGATCAGTGCCGGGTGGTCAGAGATCAATTTTGCGGTCTCTAAAGAGGAGGAAAAATGATCTTTCGCTCTAGCTGCTTCCTATTCATTGTGGGAACCCTTGTTTTCATGGTCCGTGGGGCCAATGCCGAGGGGCCCGCGCTCTCTTTAGAGAACGAGGCCGCACTTCCCATTGCCCCTCAAGTTCTCGATGGCTTCCAAGGGGTTCCCATCGAACCCTTTATCCCCGAGAAATCAAAGAGAACCGAGTGGAAGGTTCCCATCGTCAAAACAGTTCGAGAACCTGCTTCCGTCCAACAGGCCAAGATGAAAAAAAAACCACTCAAAAAATATCCAAAGCGACGACTTAAAGAACGCTAGTTTTGGTGCCAGGCGTATTTTTCGGATGCGATGCATCCGAAAAATACGCCTGGCACCTTCCTTATCCGATTTTGTCGCGAAGGGTGCGGTGGTAACTGATGGCAAATCGGTGAGCCTCATTTCGAAGAGTGATGAGAATCTGGTAGGCATGAGAGCCTTGGCGAAAGATCACGGGATCTTTGCGTCCTGGTAGATAAAAGCGCTCATCGGAAGTTTCGACCAATTCGTCTTCGAAGGAGCTCTTGGTTTTGGATTTCGCAAGAGCCACAAGTGGAATGAGTTGGTCGATGCCGAGCTCTTTAAAGATCTCAACGGCCACGGCAAGTTGTCCCTTTCCTCCATCGACCACGACGAGGTTTGGTTTCATTTCCTTTTCTTGATCATCACCCTGGACGGGTTCTGTGTAGGAGCGAAAGCGTCGTCCTAAAACCTCCTTCATGGAGAGATAGTCGTCAGGTTTGCCTTCGGTGCTTCGAATCTTGTAGCGTCGATAGTGATCTTTAGCTGGAACTCCATCTTCAAAGACGACTCGACTGGCGACGGTGTCTTTCCCTTGGAAGTGGGAAATGTCAAAGCATTCAATGCGAACTGGCAAAGATTCCAGATGAAGTTTTCTCTGAATCTCCTCAAGACCCCGAAGACGTCCCTCAACCTTTTCCATTTGGCTCTTGAAATGGTTGTTTGCGTTGGCAGCACACAGTTCCAGAAGCTGGTGACCTTCGTGATCTGTCGGAAAGTAGACTCTGATGGAACGCTTCGGATGGGCGGCGCGCTCCTTAAGCACTTTAGAAAGAAGCAGAGTCAGGTCTCGACCAATATCAAATGGTAGAAGCACTTCGTCTGGCACAACATTGTCATAATAGTATTGATTCACAAACGAGGTGAGCCACTCTCGAATCTCCTCATGATCCGATTGTGTGTTGAGTTGAGGGAGAAAGTGGGGTCGTGATCCGATGACTCGGCCCTTTCGAATATGAAGGGTTTCAACCACGGTTCCTCGTTCATCGCCAAAGTAGTTGATCACATCTTGATCCACATCCATACTGGACGTGACCACGGATTGTTGCTCCAAAATGGATTCGATGGCTTGAAGGCTGTCTCGAAGTTGAGCTGCAGCTTCAAAGCGCTCTTCAGATGCGGCTCGTTTCATCTCCTTGGTCAAAATGGCGGAGACTTTTCGGTTGTTTCCTCTTAAGAATTGGTTGGCTCGGGCAACCTCACGGCCATACTCCTGAGCGGACACGAGGCCCACGCAGGGAGCTGGACATCTTCCAATCTGGTGAGTCATGCAGGGACGTTTTCGCGATTTCATATAGGTGTCGGTGCAATCCCGAAGAGAAAAAGTCTTATTGAGAAAATCGATGATTCGTCGAACCAGATGTCCGTTGCTGTAGGGGCCAAAGTAGAGAGATCCGTCTCGCACGACTCTGCGACAAAGATAGACGCGGGGGAAGGGATCTTGAGCCGATATTCGAATGTAGGGGTAGGCCTTATCATCCTTCAGTCGAATGTTGTATTTAGGTCGATGGCGTTTGATCAATGAGGCTTCAAGTAGAAAAGCCTCCGTTTCCGTTTGGGTGACAATGTACTCAACCGAGGAGATCTGTTTGACCAAGATCAAGGTTTTTCCGCTGTGAGAGGAGTTGTTCTGTTGAAAGTAGCTTCCCACGCGCGCTTTGAGATTTTTTGCCTTACCGACATAGAGAATCTTGTCGGCTCGGTTCTTCATAAGATAGACGCCAGGAACTTTAGGAAAACCTTTGACCAGAGCCTTAAGATCTTCAATCGGGGTTTCCATCAGCGGCTCCATGGGCTGTGGATATCTCAAGTTCGAAGACCTCAAGTCGTTTGATCTCATCACGGAGTTTTGCGGCCTCTTCAAACTCAAGCTGATCCGAGGCCTTTTTCATCTTTTTCTTAAGTTTTGCAATCTCCTTTTGAACGGATTTCTTGTCATCGCCATACTTTCGTTCAAATTCTGCGATGGATTGTTTCGGATGGATGTGGACCGTCGTGTAGTCATATTCGTAGATGGCATCCAAACCATCTTGGACCCTCTTTTTGATCGTTGTGGGCGTTATGCCATGCTCTTGATTGTAGGCCTCTTGAAGGATTCGTCGGCGTTGGGTCTCTTCAATGGCTTTACGCATCGATGCGGTCATCACATCTGCGTACATGATCACCCTACCTTGTGAGTTTCGAGCGGCGCGACCGATCGTCTGAATCAAGGAGCGCTCAGAACGCAAAAAACCCTCTTTGTCGGCATCCGTGATGGCAACAAGACTCACTTCTGGAAGGTCGAGTCCTTCGCGAAGCAAGTTGATCCCAACAAGAACATCGAAGATTCCCAATCGAAGATCTCGCAAAATCTCGGTGCGCTCAACTGTTTTGATGTCACTGTGGAGATACTTCACCTTGACGTCTTGACTCTGGTAGTACTCCGTCAGATCCTCGGCACTCTTCTTTGTGAGGGTCGTCACCAAAACTCGTTCTTTCAATTGAACACGTTTTCGAATTTCTACCAAAAGGTCCTTCACCTGGTCTCGAACGGGGCGAACTTCCACCTCAGGGTCGAGAAGACCCGTAGGGCGAATGATCTGCTCCACGATGAGTCCACCGCTACGGTTCAGTTCATATTCGCCGGGTGTGGCGGAGACATAAAGGACCTTATTCAGCAGCGATTCAAACTCTCGAAAGCTTAAAGGTCGATTGTCCAACGCAGAGGGAAGTCGAAATCCATGTTCGACCAATGTGGACTTTCGACTCTGATCTCCGCGGTACATGCCACCGATCTGTGGGACCGTCACATGGCTCTCATCGATGATGGTGAGAAAGTCATGGGGGAAATACTCAAGCAAGGTCGGTGGAGGTTCCCCAGCTCTTCGCCCCGTGAAGTGGCGAGAGTAGTTCTCAATGCCGGGGCAGAATCCAAGCTCCTCGAGCATCTCGATGTCACAATAGGTTCGAGTCTCCAGACGTTGGGCTTCTAAGTGTTTGATCTCATCGTTGAGAACCTTCAGGCGGCCACGAAGTTCTTCTTGAATGGAGGCAATGCCCGCCTTCATGCGTTCATCGGTATTGACGTGATGACTTCCCGGATAGATGGCAATCTGATCAAGCTCTTTGATCGTGGCACCGGTTAAGGGATCGACCCATGAGAGGCGATCTATGAAGTCACCAAAGAACTCAATGCGAAGTGCCCTGGCATCTTCATAGGGAGGAAAGAGTTCAACCACATCGCCACGTGCACGAAATGTTCCTCGATGAAAATCGACATCGTTGCGAGTGTATTGAATTCGAACCAACTCGCGAAGAAAGGCGTCTCGTCCTAGGGCGCTGTTGTTCACTACTTGAATCATGAGGTTTTCATAGGCCTCTGGACTGCCGAGGCCATAGAGACAAGAGACACTGCTGACGATCAGCACATCACGACGGTCAAAGAGAGAACGAGTTGCAGAGTGTCTCATTCGATCGATCTGTTCGTTGATGGCAGAGTCCTTTTCAATGTAGGTGTCACTTGCAGGGAGATAGGCTTCGGGTTGATAGTAGTCATAGTAGCTTACAAAATACTCGACGGCATTTGAGGGGAAAAGGGTCTTAAACTCCGCATAGAGCTGGGCTGCCAGGGTCTTATTTGGAGCTAGGACCAGCGTGGGGAGATTTAGTTTTTCCACCAGACAGGCCATCGTGAAGGTCTTGCCAGAGCCCGTAACTCCAAGCAGAACTTGATGCTTTTGTCCCTCTTCGATGTGTCGAAGGAGGTCTTCAATTGCCTTGGGTTGATCCCCTGAGGGTTCAAAAGGAGTGACCAGACGAAACTGACTGTGGGGTTTTTCTATTTTTGAACTTCCCAAGTTGTCCCTTTTGGAGTGTCACGAATTTCAATGCCCTGTTTGAGGAGATCATTACGGATTTCATCAGCCCGCGCAAAATCACGATCTTTTCTCGCAGCACTTCGTTTTGCTACGAGCTCATCAATTTGGCTTCGCTCAAGGCCCTTTTGCTGCAGCAACATGTCGTCAAGTACAATGAGGAATGCGGTCGCTGGTTCCTGAAAGAGGGCAAGAATCTTCCCATTCTCCCTCATCCACTTAATGAACGAGTGACACAGCCCCACAACTTCAGAGGAGATCTTTTGATCAGGGCCGGCCACCTGGTTAAAGTATCGAACGGTGTCAAAAATGTGGGCCAGCACCTCGGCGGTGTTGAAATCATCATTGAACGCAGAACGAACTCTACCTTGATGCTCTTGAAGTTTTTGATCTCCATCCTTGTGGGGAGAAGAGGTTGGATGGTGGCCTTTGATCATTTCAGCCCGTGCCATTGCAGAGTAGATTCGTGCAAGTCCTGATATGGCAAGATCAATCTGGTTTTGTGAAAAATCCAGAGGCTTCCGGTAGTGGCTACTTAGAATCATGTACTTGAGAATTTCACTGTTGTATTTGGAGATGAAGGCGTGTCCTGTCAGCACATTGCCCAACGATTTGGACATCTTCACGGCACCCATATTGATGAAGTTGTTGTGCATCCAGTAGCGAACGTAAGTCTTGCCAGTGGCGCCTTCACTTTGAGCAATCTCATTTTCATGGTGAGGAAAGATCAGATCAATCCCACCTCCGTGTAGGTCGATCGTTTCGCCTAACAGGTGCATGGCCATTGCAGAACACTCGATGTGCCATCCGGGGCGTCCGTCACCCCACGGAGAGGCCCACTTGGGTTCACCAGGTTTAGCCTGTTTCCAGAGCACAAAGTCAGAAGGATCCCTCTTGGTTTCATCGACCTCCACACGACTGCCCATTTCTAAGTCGTCGAGATTCTTATGGCTGAGCTTGCCATAGTCTTTCAAAGATTTCACTGAGTAGAGAACATCCCCAGTGGAGTTCACATAGGCCTTCTCATTCTTAATGAGCTTTTCGATCAAAGAGATGATTTGCGGCAAATGATCGGTCACTTTGGGGTTGTAGTTGTGGGGTCTAAGTTTGAGTTTGGAGAAATCCTCTTCAAATGCGGCGATGTACTTTTGAGTCAACTCTTCACAGGTGAGCCCCTCTTTCTTTGAACTTTCGATGATCTTATCATCAATGTCGGTGTAGTTGAGAGCATAGGTCACTTTATAACCAAGATGTTCCAACCAGTTGGCAACCACGTTGAAGAAGATGATCGGGCGAAAATTTCCAATGTGGATGTAGGAGTAGACCGTGGGTCCACAAACATACATAGAGACCTCTCCTTTTTTGAGAGGTTCAAAAGGGACCTTCTTTTGAGACATCGTATTGTAGATTTGAAGAGACATAGTAACCTCCATGTTCAAATCATGTTGAGGCAATTTTCCGCACGAATCTTCAACGAAAGCGACGGGATCAAGGGGATGAGCTTTGCAAGGTCGGCTCCCTCAGGTGCGCCAATGACGGCCACACGAAGGGGTTGAAAAAGGTTCTTGCCCTTGACTTGAGTTGCGGTTTGAAGCTCCTTCTGGAGCGCCTTAAACTCCTCCTCTTCAATCCATGGCCCCTTTGAATTGAGCTGTTCCACCCAAGTCGTCAGGACTTTCTTTGAGTCAGGCCACTTTAAGACTTCTTTACCCTCAGGAGTAAGTTGAAATTTCGAATCATCGAGGGGGGAGGCAAGAGATACGATGTCCGCGAGGGTCGAAAGTTTGGGTCGAAAGGCCTCCATCATCTTCTTTCGCCACTCAAGTTCTTTGGGAAGAGCGATCTTGGCACGATCCAAGAAGAGGGAAAGGCGGCCCCAAAGGTCATCATCTGTGAGATTTCTTATATGGACTCCGTTGAGCCAGGTGAGTTTCTCTTCATCAAAGACCGCCGAAGAGGGCTGAAACCGATCCAGCGTGAATTGGGAAATCAGATCGTTCAGAGACAATACTTCTTGTCCTTGCGGAGAGCTCCATCCCAAGAGGGCAATAAAATTCAAGATCGCTTCGGGCAAAAATCCTCGCTCTGCAAAATCATGGACGCTCGTGGCGCCTTGGCGTTTGCTGAGTTTTTTTCGGTCAGACCCCAAAATAATTGAGAGGTGGGCAAACTGAGGTGGGGGAAAGGAGAGAGCTTCATAGATCATAAGTTGTCGTAAAGTGTTGTTCAGATGCTCTTCGGCTCGAAGGACATGGGTGACCTTCATGAGAGCATCATCCAGGGTGCAGCAGTAGTTGTAGACAGGCATGCCGTCCGAGCGAAGAAGAACAAAGTCACCAACCATCTCCGGAGGAAAGTGGACCGGCCCGCGGATCAGATCGTGGAAAGAGTACTCTTTTCCCTCTTCCACACGGAAACGAACGACAGCAGCTTCCCCATTTTGTTTGCGCTTTAGGGCTTCATCAGGATCGATTTTACGGCAAGTGCCATCATACTGAGAGGACTCTTTGTCTGCAAATGCCTGCTCACGTTTAACTCTCAAATCCTCATCTGTACAAAAGCAGTAATAGGCACGTCCCATCTTCAAGAGGCGGTGGGCATACTCGCGATAGATGGGAAGGCGTTGGCTCTGACGATAGGGCCCCAAAGATCCGAGGTCTTTAAGTGATTTTGGATCGGGTCCCTCGTCCCATTTGAGCCCCAACCAAACGAGGTCCTCAATCTGACTTCTTAAAGCCTCCTCGGTGCTGCGCTCTTGATCCGTATCTTCGATTCGGAGAATGAACTCCCCTTTGAGGGCGCGAGCCAACAAAAAGTTGTAAAGCGCGGTTCGGGCTCCTCCGACATGGAGATATCCGGTTGGGCTTGGAGCAAATCGAACACGAACCGTCGAAGTTGGTGAGCTTTGGTTTGACATGGAAGAGACTCCCCCCCTTGAAACCCGGATCTGAAATTAGAAATGGGCTAAAAACCATGAAAGCCGCCGCCAGAGCAGAAGTGCTCGAAAAAATAGACCTCACCGTATCACTGGGGATACGCCTCGGCCTATTTTCTCTGCGCTTTATGCTCTGGCAGCACCTTTGATTTTTGAAACGCAACACGCACAACGCGCGCAACTTCAAATCGTACCAAAAAGAGTCTCAAATTTAAAGGGCGAAGTTACAGTCCGAAGATGGCCCGGATTTCATCTTCTTGAGTAAGGACCTCTTTGCTTGTGGCAAGGGAGAGCTCCTTGAGAAGAAGATTTCGAGCCGTGTCGAGCATCTTTCTCTCACCGAAGCTGAGCTCCTTTTCCACTTTGAGAAGAAAGAGGTCTCGCAAAACTTCTGCAATCTCAAAAACCGAGCCGGTCTTGATCTTCTCCATATATTCACGATAACGTCGATTCCAGGTCTGATTGTCGATTCGTACGTCGGTCTTCTTCAGGATCCCAATGACCTCTTGGGCCTCGTCCCTGCTAATGATTGGGCGCAATCCCACAGATTCTACGTTGTTCTGCGGAATCATGATCTTCATTCCATTATCGAGGATCTGTACCGAGTAGAATGTCTGCTTTTTGCCAAAGATCTCTTTTATCTCGATGGCAGTGACTTTTCCCACGCCATGGCCCGGGTAGACCGCATTGTCTCCCACTTTAAATGACATACTCCCTCCGTCTGTCTCAGCATCTCCCACTTGAAACGTCATCCTTATATCACCTTTCGTGCACTAACTCAATGAATCGCAAGGGCCAGGAGGAAAGCATGAAAAAATTTTACACCATATTGCGTTAATCGGTCGTTGTCGCGAACGGAATTTTCGCGACAGCGTGTATGGGATCGTCAATTACTGGCTTACCACAAGGGCAAAGGGCTGATATCCCTCTTTGCCTTGGGGAATTTTGGTCCCCTTGACATGAAGAGTGTAGGTTCCGCGTTGGTTCCCAGAGACTTCAATGTATTCACTGTTGTTGACGGTGTCGTTGAGCTTATGAACTTGTCCGCTTGGGTCTGTGATCTCAAGATCCAGATCGTTCACAAGAGCTTTGTTGACACCGGGATCTGCCGGTGCATCGGTATAGATAAGAAGAGCTTTCACCCCTCTCGAGGAGGTGACAGTGTAAGTGAGAGTCTCGCCCTGTTTGACTCCATTCTTCTCATCGATGAGCAGGTGGTTGCCAAGGTTTGTGGCACTCTCCACATTGACTCGCCCAAATCCTTCGTCATTGTTCGGTCGTCGAGAAAGAATCTCTTGGCCAGCCTCCTTTCCCACTTCGCCATATTGTCCTGGATAGATGTCGGTGGCCGTCTGCATAAGGACGCCTTTGATGAGCGCGGCTGAGGGGGTAAGTCTCAGTGTTTCAACAAGATACTGTCTTACAACGGCAGCCGCACCAGCTACAAGTGGAGTCGACATCGAGGTTCCGCCGGAATAGGCATAATCATCGTTAAGTTTGCCCCACAATGGTTCTGCATCTGGCATATGGGAGGCATTGCTTACAATGTTGGTACCTGGAGCTACAACATCAGGTTTGATACGTCCATCGGTTGTCGGGCCACGAGAGCTGAAGGCAGCAATGCCGTTTGGATTGTTGGAGAGAGTGTCGCTTTTAAGAGGTTCAACGCCCCATTTTTTCATACCTTCGCGTAGTTCACCCAGTTTCTTCTGAATTCCGCCCGTTGCAAGTAAATTCTCCGATGCTCCCACGGTCAAAGTGTTCTTTGCGGTGCTGGGTGTACCAAGAGATCCAGAATCAATTCGGCCATCTTGATCCATGTCAACTCCTGAATTTCCAGCGGCAAATAGGACGAGGAAATCAGGATGGTCCCACATGAATTGGTCGACTTGAGCTGCGCTGTTGTCGTAAGCACCGGGATTCATAGGAGAGCCCCAAGAGTTTGTATGAATGCGAGAGCCATCCTCATAGGCAGGAGAAAAAAGATCTGCAAGTTTCGTCGGAACGGTGAGGTTGTTCATCATAGGGCTCCACATGCCTTGAGCAATCAGGCCAGCCTCAAAGGCGCCGCCCTTGAGTTTTCCGTCGCAACCAGCCCCATTACCAAGGACTGAGCCACTGACATGAGTTCCGTGTCCCATGTTGTCGGCCCAATCTTCTGCGTAGAGACCAAAGATGTACCCCTTAACAGTGTTTTTGAAATCAGGGTGAAGAGTCGAGAGATCTCCTGTATCAAGACCCGTGTCGGCCACCGTAACAATCTGCCCTCGGCCATTGAGACCTCGACTCCAGGCGCTTTCGAAGTTCATAACGTGAGTGCCGCTCTCTGTGCCCACCAACTGATCGCATGCGTTGACCACCGCGGGAGGGACATCCGAAGGTCTCTCCTCAAGGGGTGCAATGGGTTCATAGGCCAACTTCATTTCGACATAAGGTTGAATCCAATGGACACCCTCTCTGTGTGAGAGATGAAGGATCTCTTCATTAGAGAGCTCACCCACCAAATACTGCTCCGACGCTGAGACAACCGCAGAGGTTGGAAGTGTGTAGAGAATCCGATCGAGCTCCTCTCTTTCAAATGTTTTCAATACAAATTTCACACGGACATCGTGATTGAAAACACTCATGGGCCCAAAGTGGGTGCTAAGCTTCCAAGTTGGAAGGTAGGGAACAATCTGTTGGATTGTGGACTCGTTGGCCAACGCTTTGAGCGAGCCAAGTGTCCCTCGCACGATGAAGGCGTCATCGGGAATGTACTGAAAGAGTTTAACTCCTTGGGACGCTAAGAGTTCTTTGTCGGTTTCTGTCACTGAACTCTTATATTGGACCACGAAGTATCGTTCTGCATTGAGGTCCATTCGACCTTCATGATCATCTTCGAGTGATTCGACCGAAACCAATTTGGAGGCCTTGCGGGTAAAGTGCAGAGCCGTGCCGGCTGTTGCTGTGTTCAGACCGAAAACTGCCCCCAAAAGTGCTAGAATCCCTAAATTTCCCATTTTTCTCATCTTTGAGTTCCCCCATCAATTTGGTGCAAGCCCAGGCCTGCAATGGTGTGTTTTGAAGGCATCATAAAGAATGAGGGAGGAGCTGTCTATACAAAGCCCTTTCGGGGGGAATTCATAGAATCTGTGAGATCATGTCTTCATAAAGGGTTTGCCTCGGGAGAGCAGCTCCGATGTGGGCTTCAGCTATTGGTCGTTTGGATTTGAGAGTGACAAAGCTCAAATTACTTACATTTTCTGAAATATCGAGCCGAGGGGTTGCGGCCATTTTCTTGAAAATCGTGGTGGTCATTATGGGACCTATAAGATAATATCATAGGAAATTATGCGCGGCATCTTTTCTGTTATGGCCATTTGGGCCATCGATTCCACGTGCGAGTTCAAAGGCGGCGGAACGGGCCTCCTCCAAGATCTGCCGGTCTCGGCTCAAATCCGCCATCTTGAAGGGCGGAAGGCCACTCTGACGACTTCCAAGAAACTCCCCAGGTCCACGAAGCACAAGATCGGCCTCAGCGATTTCAAAACCGTTCTGAGTGCGAGCCAAGATGTTCATGCGTTGAAGAGATTCAGGAGAGCTTCTCTCGGTGGTCATAAGAAGACAGTAGCTCTTGTGGGATCCGCGGCCCACTCGTCCCCGCAGTTGATGAAGTTGAGAGAGGCCGAAGTGCTCACAATGTTCGATCATCATAAGGTTGGCGTTGGGCACATCGATGCCGACTTCAATGACTGTGGTTGCTACTAGAACTTGAATTTCTCCTTTACGAAAGGAATCGATCACTCGACTTTTCTCTTCAAATTTCAATTGTCCATGCAGAAGGCCCACAGAGAGAGGAGATAGTTTTTCGGTCCATGTTTTATAATGGTGGACTGCAGTCTTTGTGCTTTGTTCTTCATCATCAATCAATGGATAGATGATGTAGGCTTGGCGGCCCTGCTGAATCTGTTGTCGAAGAAATTGGAAAGCGTCTTCTCGCTTGGTGGGTGGAACTAAGTGGGTTGAAACGGGAAGACGTCCCTTTGGAACGGTGCAAATTGTTGAGAGTTTCAGATCTCCAAAGAGCGTCAGTGCCAAGGTTCGTGGAATGGGAGTGGCGCTCATCACAAGAAGATGAGGAGGAGGTGATCCCTTGGTAAGAAGGGCCTTTCTTTGCTCAACCCCAAATCGCTGCTGTTCGTCGATGATGACAAGGCCAAGTCTTTCAAAAGAGACATCGGGTTGAATTAAAGAGTGGGTGCCAATGATGACTTTTGAAGCTGCCGTTGAGATCTGATTCAGACGTTCGAGCCGATCCCTGCCTTGAAATTGACCTGTAAGGATCAAGACCTGAACTCCTAAAGGCGAGAACCATTTGAGTGCCGACTGATAGTGCTGCTCCGCCAAGATCTCCGTAGGGGCCATGATCGCAACTTGGTAGCCAGAGTCGACTGCAGCCGCAGCCGCCAAAAAAGCCACAATGGTCTTTCCAGATCCAACCTCCCCTTGGAGCAACCGGTGCATAACTCCAGGAGAATCGAGATCGGAGAGGATCTCCTCTAAGACCTTATGTTGATCCTCGGTCAAGGTGAAGCCGGTGATTTTCAGGAGAGCCTCGAACAATTTCGACCTTCTTGAGATTTGAGGGCTAGGGCTGGTTTGAAATTGAAGAGTGCTCAGGGCAAGTGGGAGCTCTATAGCCAGAAACTCCTCAAAGATGATTCGTCGATGATATTGCGATTGAAAGGTGAGAAAATTCGACCCTGCATCTTCAGGGGGAGAGTGGACCGATTGGATCGATTTCCAAAGATTTTCAAGTTTGTACTTTTCTCGAAGCCTCGCCGGTAGGGTCTCAGGGATGAGCTCGCCCTGATTGAGTGCTTGCTCAAAAATTCTGAGAAGTCGACGACGGCTGAGCCCCTTTACCTCCGTGTAAATGGGAACAATCAGGTCTGTAAGTTCATCGTCAGATTGAAGTTTGGTATCTTGGATCTCCGGGTGAACCATGGAAGGCCGTCCTCGATGTTCGGTGATTTTTCCAACGGCCGTGACCAACATATTGGGAAAGAAGCGTTCCATATAGCTCTTGTAAGGCAATCGAAAGAAAAGGCATTCGATTTCACCGGTAGAGTCCTTCAGAATCACCCTGTGAATCCTGTTTCCTGTAGAAGGAATCTTGATCGAACTTGTATGAGAGACGTAGGCCCTCAAGGCTACGGTCTCGCCTGGTTTGAGAGAAGAGATGTTGCGGGCCGCACGGCGATCTTCATAGGCGCGGGGATACCACTCAAGAAGATCTCCAATGCAATAGATACCTCGATCTTGAAAAGTTTGGGCCACCTTTGGGCCAACACCCTTGAGAAATTGAATCGGAGTATTTTTGTCAACATGAGTCATGTTGGGTTTCATTACAAGCACTGTCCATTGGTCTAGGATTCGAGCAAAAGCCTTGTGGCAGATTTCACTTCGAGCAATCTACAGTTGCATTCCTAACGATCTTTTCTTGGAGAGTCAATCAAAGCATGGCAGACTTAAAACATGATCGAAGAGAGCTATTTCAAGATCAGTGTGAACAGTTTGCTGGCGGGTCAGGCGATCACGTTCAATCTCTATGTCTATATCAATGGGAAGTATGTGCTCTATTTGAGATCCGGCGATCAGATCAGTCAGAACAAACTCGATCTTTTGACCAAAAAGGATACGGGCGTATTCTATATCTTGGAATCAGAGAGAAAGGCCTACAAGGCATTCATTCATACCGAGATGAACAGTGATTCTCTGAGCTCAACTGAAAAGGCAAAGATCTTGAGGGAGAGTTCGCTGACACTTGTTGAAGAGCTCTTTGAAAGTCACGATGTTGGTCAGTCGCTTGAAGATGGAAAGCAGACGATTGAATACTTTGTGGAACTTATGAAGAACGATCCTGAAAGCATCGCCGACTTGATTGGTCTTTCAAGTCATGACTTCTACACCTACAACCACTCTGTGGACGTGAGCGTTTATGCATTGGGCCTAGGGATGGTTCTAGGTTTAGGGCAGTCCGAGCTTCAACAGTTGGGTCAGGGCGGAATTTTTCATGATATCGGTAAGAGAAATGTATCGGTGGACATCATTTGTAAAAACGGTCCCCTGAATGAGAAGGAGTGGGTAGAGATGCAACAGCATCCTGTGTTTGGCCTAAAGATCCTTAGTGAGTATCAGATTGGGTATGAAGCCAAAGCTTGCTGCTTTGAGCATCATGAACACTTTTGCGGTACGGGATATCCAAGAGGCCTCAAAGGCCACGATATCCATCCGATGGCTCGAATCATTGCGTTGGTGGACTGCTATGATGCTTTGACCACGCGACGCTCCTACAGCCCTCCGATGAAACCAACCGAGGCGCTCACCAAGATGAAGGATCAGTTGGGGCAGAAGTACGATCCAGATATGTTGAAGGCCCTGTATGATGTACTGGATCGAATGAAAAAAATCTGATGGCGTCTTGAGGGCAAGATTAGCCCAATCGGCAAAAATGGAATTACCGGACAGCCCCTACTTAGTTCACAGAAGTTCAGGTGAGATCGTGATCTTCTGTAAAGTTTGAAGGTAATTCAGTGGATATCGTCCGATCATGTCAATGAGAAGTTTCTTCCCTGCATCGACAGGCTTCAATTGATTGTATCGGACGATTCGGTCCAGAGTGTTGCAGACGGCAACGACCATCGATGAGGGATCAAGTTTCTTTTCGGTCAATTTATTAGGAAAGCCTTGGCCGTTGATCATCTCTTCATGTTCTAAAATGATGTTGATGACGGTCGAATCAAAATGTCGAAGAGACTTCACAAGATCGGCTCCCACAATTGGATGTTTTTCATAACTTCGTCGTGCCTCGGCGCTGAGTTTCGAAGGATCCTGAGTGATATCATAACCCATCTCCACGTGACCGATGTCGTGAACAAGAGCGCCAAGAGCTACGAGCGTGAGTTCTTGCTGATCCTTCCAGCCCAGTTTGGTCGCCAATGCCACTGCGGTCGTGGACACGGCTACTCCATGTTGAGCAACTGAGTTTTCATCGGTCATGTCCATGTCCATCAAGGACTTGAGGGCTTCATTTTCGGTCAAAAGAAAGTTGACAAAATGGCCAACTCCTTCTTTGGCGGATGAGTAGGCCATTTGGCTCGTGGGTGACTCCATCAAGCTCTCAGCGGAAGCTTGCTGAGCGCCTTGAATGATGGACGAACGATCCTCTATGGATTTGCCAGAGTTCCTGTCAAGTGCCATAGAGATATTTTGAGTCATGTAGTTTCGATAGGCTCCTTCGGAGTTTTGTAAAATGTACATCTTCTTCAAATTCTTCTTCTTCAGGCGTTGAAGGCGTGCTCCTTCAAAGCTGTCACCACTTCGCAAATAGAGAATGTGCTTGCCAGCCACTTGAACATAGACGTCAAAACTGATCTTCTGGTTTCCACGCAACGTACTTACTCGAATGGGAACATAACTCATTAAAACCTCGTGTCATATAGAAGATTACATCAGATGAAAGTGTATCGAACATTCGTTGAGAGTACTAGAAAATCATTCTTTGTTTTTTCGCGTTAGAGGAGTTCTAGAAAGATTCGGGGACTCGACAGAAGTCCAGTCCCATCATAATATTTCATATATCATAGGAAATAGAAAAGATATTTGGTACATTAAGGATCGAAAGTGTTGGTAGGAGTTCTCCCATGCAATGGATTGTCTTTCTGTTGAGTCTGTGCGCGATTGTTGGTGGCGCCATCATAGCGGAAGCAGAAGAGATCTCATTTACGGATGAGGAGCTTGCGCGTGAGTCAGTGCTTCCGGTCTTTGATCGATCTACAGCGACCAAACGAAGAAATGTAACGACTGAGGGAAAAATTGACCTTGGAGCTTATGCCGGACTCAATCTGAATGAGGCCTTCTTCAGTCAGTCCAGTTTTGGCTTGATGACAAGCTACCACTTCAGTGAGCTCAGAGCGATTCATTTCACATTTCACGCATGGACCTCGGGGCTTTCAAATTATGCAAGTCAACTTCAAAAAAAGAACGACACTCGCCTAGACCTCTATAAGGCGCCGGAACCCAAATACTACTTTCTTTTAGACTATGAAAGGAAATTCTTCTACGGGAAGATGAGTCTGGCAAAGAACTGGATCTCAAATCTTATCATATTTGCAAGTGGTGGTGGTGGTGGAATCACAATTGGAGAAAAACTCTACCCGGTGGTTTCCGTGGGAATTGGTGAGTCTATATATTGGACCAGAAATTTTTCCACTCGTCTGGATCTTCGTCTTTTAAGTTATATGGCACCCGACTATTTGTCCAAAAACTTAAAGAGCGAATCTGGATCTGTTCCGGCTTCGGAATTTGATACTCATTTGACGTTTGGGATGATTTTGACATTTGGATTCGTATACCTGTTTCCGAGTTTCTATTGAGGATTGAAGTTATGAGAGTCATTGTCGGTCTGTTTGTACTACTCATCATTGCCTGTGTGAGTCAAGTCGCAACAGCAGCAGATCGATCCAACAAAAGGAATGAACCAATCTCGACTCAACTTCTTCTAGAAGAGTTTAAGGATGTGATCGTCATTCAGAGGAGATTTTTACCAAAGACCAATCGTTTTGAGCTTCTGGCAGGTGGTGGGTACGTCATCAATGATCCCTTTTTTCATGACCTTGGATTGTCCCTTCGCTTTGGATACTATTTCACGGAGTTCTTGGGGATCGAGCTGATCGGTGTGCTTTGGGGAACGATGGATCGTCAAGTCACAACGGACTTAAGAGAGAAGAAGCAAATCGCGACCGAAACAGCGGTTGTGCCCCTCAGCTATTATGGTCTGGATTTCAAGTGGTCTCCATTTTACGGAAAGATTGCCTATGATGACCAAACCATTGTTCCATTTGACTTTTATTTCTCCGCCGGGTTCGGTTCTACTCCTACGAGTCTTGGAGATTCGGCGCCAACGGCGCATCTGGGCACAGGTCAAATCTTTGCAATGAGCAAATGGCTAGCTTTAAGATGGGACCTCTCGTGGAATATCTTTCGAACAACTTCTAAGGAAGAGAAAACCACGGGAACTCAGAATAATCTCTTTGTCACAGTTGGGACGAGTTTTTTCTTTCCTGAAGCGGAGTATCGCTGATGCAACAATGGATTTCAATTTTGCTTACTGTGGTGTTTCTAGGGTCGACCATCAGGCCATCGGTTGCTTCGTCAGAGGATCGACGAAACTCTTACAAGGAGAGACTCAATTCTGCTCTTCAGATGGCTAAAGATGAAAAGTACGCTGAAGCCTCTCGTGCCCTTTATCAGATTCTCCGGGATCCAAGGCTTCGAGATAAGAGTGCCCAGATTCGGTACATGTTAGGCCTTGTCTTGATTGAGATGAAAATGAACCAAGTGGCGTCTTACCAGTTTGTGGATGTCATCAAATCGGGGGATCGAAAATATGTCCAAAATAGCTTAGAAAGACTTTCCATGATTGCCGATGACCTCAATAACGATACGCTTTTGAACTATGCCATGAAGAAGGTCAAGGTTGAGGACTTTCCATCCAATAAGCGGGACATGGTCAACTTTCGTGTTGGAGAGACCTATCTGCTTTCATCTTCTGGAGACAATTCAAAGGAGAAAGTATCAAAACTTAAAAGTGCAATCGCCAATTTTCGAAGAGTGCCTTCCGGGAGCACCTACTTTCCCAAGGCAAAGTATTTGCAGGCGTCGGGACTTGCAGAACTTGGAGATACGAGTGGCGCTTTGGAAGCGTTTGATGAGCTGATCGATTCCCGATCTGAGTTCGCTCCTACCGATGTCAATCGAACGGCCGCAATTTTAGGAAAGGCCCGAGTTTTCTATCAGGCAAAGAAGTGGGGTGAATCCGTTGAGTACTACCGTAGAGTGCCAAAGGACACAGAGCTCTGGCATGATGCTCTGTTTGAGTTGAGTTGGGCACTCTTTAGATCTGGTAAGTTTCGATCTGCCTTAAGTCTCTTCAATTCCCTACATTCAACTTATTACGATGATTTTTACATTCCAGAGTCTCTAATTCTACGGGCGATCGTCTATCTCTATATATGTAAATATGACGAAATGGAGAAGGTTCTAAATATTTTCGACAGCACCTACGCAAATCAGCTCAAACGAGTGAACCTGTTTATGAGTGAGACGGGCAAGGGTTCAGACCATCGAGTCTACCTGGAGGCCATTGAAAAGATCATGGCAGCGGAGAAAAAATCCAACCAAAGTGAAAAAGTCAAAGGAGCAATTCCTTACAACATTGCTCGCTACGTTATAAAAGAGGGAGATTTCTCGAGAAGTTATGTCTACCTTCAAAAGCTGATTGAGGAACTTAAGAGAGTTGAGAGTCAGGATTCCAGTTGGCAAAACTCGACCGTAGGGCGTTATGCAAAGAAGGCTCTTCAACTAAGAATAAAGAATACTCGACTTCATATTGGCTCTATGATTCGCAACCATCTTATTGAAGTCCGGGGAGAGCTCCGTGATCTTGAAGAGCAGGTGGGTTTTTTGCGTTATGAGATGGTCAATGGTCGTAAGAATCTGGTCAAGAGAAAGATCCTTGGCAAGGGACTTGAGGAAGGTCGAATTGACGACCATACGGACCGAAGCTTCTATGTTCAAAACGGGTATGAGTACTGGCCCTTTCAAGGGGAGTACTGGCTTGACGAAATTGGAAACCATCACTACGTAGGAAAACGAAGTTGTGACTAAGTGGCTGGCGGATTCAGCAGTGGCAATTCTTTGTATAGGTATCGCTTCAACCAGCTCCTTTGCAAAATCAAGAGTGCCGGCAGATGAGCGGACTATAGGAGATCTGCTCAAATCGATTAAGAAACTACCGTCAGGATCACAGCTGCAAAGTACAAAAGGCAAGAGTGCAATTCCTTCCTACAATGAGCCAGAGAAGAGGCGCAAACGAAGTCAGGAATTGTTGCGGATCAAACCACCTAAGTCTTCCGTTCTCGCCAGTGAAGGAGGTAGCGCTGAGGCGGAGTATGAAAAGAGTGTCGATGATGCAATTGCCGCAGCTTATGAACTTATCAAGAAATTCAAGAGCAGTCGAAATCGAGACAAACTTTGGCTTCGTTTGGCTGAACAGTACGTAGAAAAAGCTAAGATACTTGAGGCCCGAATTCAGCGAACTTATGACGAGGAGCTTGAAAGATATCAGACCGGCAAGACTCGTAGGCAACCCAATTTGGATCTGAAACCTACCAGGGTCTTTTATCTCAAGGCGATCAAGCTTTATGAATGGTACATGAGAGACTTTCCCACAGGTGGAAAGATGGATCAAGCGCTCTATTTTCTTGGATACACCCACTTTGAGCTTGGGAACGCAAAAAAGGGCTCAGAGTACTACGTTCAACTTACCAAAAGATACCCACAGAGTGAGTACGTTCAAGAGAGCCAATTTTCTTTGGGGGAATACCATTTTGATCGGGAAGAGTGGGGAAAGGCCTACGGTTACTATGAAATGGTCGTGAGAGCCAAACATGAGCGTCTCTATCAGCTTGCCATGTACAAATTGGCATGGAGTGCTTATAAGGGTGGAAAGAAGGAAATTGCACTTAAAAATCTCGAGGGTGTGATCCGATTTGAAGGGGCTTCGGACAGTGAACGTGCTGTTCGGAAGATTCGACTTGTCAATGAAGCCTCTAAGGACCTCGTTCATTTTTATGCAGAGACAGGTCGCTTTCGAGATGCAGAACAATATTTTGATGGGCTTGTAGGATCGAAGCGGACACCTCAAATGATGGAGCAACTTGCCTACATCTACTCTGACTCGGGAAATCGAGCTGGGACTCATTTTCTTTTTAAGGGTTTGATCAACAAGAATCCCAATGGTGAAAAGGCCTTTGAGTACCAGAAGCAGATTGTGAATGTCTTTTCAGTCACTGGAAAGTCTAAGGTTTTTCGCAACGAACTTAAAATTTGGGTTGAGGATTTTGGACCAAAGAGTGACTGGGCACGAGAGAATCGTGGGAATAAAGATCTTGTCATGAGTGCGCAGGACGATCTTGAGAAGAGTTTTCGTAGATACATTTTAGAGATGCATAAGGCTGCACAGAATTCTAAGATTGAGGCCGACATGCGTCGAACTCATCAGGAGTATGAGCTCTATCTTCAAACATTTCCAGCATCTGAAGTGATCGATGAGATGAGATTCTTTCATGGAGAGTTGCTCTATGATATGAAAAATTACGCAGGAGCGACTGAAGAGTATTTGTGGATTGTGGATAATGTAGAAAAGAGCAAATACTTTGAAAAGTCCCTTCTCAACGCAATGTTGGCGACCCAGCAGACCTTCCCAAGTGAGAAGGAGATCAAAGCACGGGTCAAGAATCAGGATGAGCGGGTCGAATTTGATCCCTCCATCAGCAAGTTCATTAAGGTGTCTGGAATCTACACGTCCAAGTTCCCAAAGAATCCACGAGCACCGGAAATTCTTTATCAGATTGGACTATTGCACTACTCATTTAATCACAATGAGGACGCTCTTGAGGCCTTTCACGAGCTGATTCGAAGATATCCAGAAAGCAAGCAGACCGAAAATTCGGCCAATCTGATCTTGGACACCTACAATCGGCAGGGAAACTATGCGAAACTTCAGGAATCTGGACAGATGCTTCTAGCCATCCCAGCCATACGCAAGAGCAAAATGGGACCCTACATTCAGGAGATCATCGAAAAGTCTGGGTTCAAAATCGCGCAAGGTTTTGAGCAGAAAAACAACTATCTGGATAGTGCGAAGACCTATGAGGACTTTGCAAAGAAGAATCATCAGTCCTCTCTTGTTGCGAGCGCGTACTTCAATGCGGGCGTCAATTACGAAAAGGCGCATCAACCTAAAGAGGCAATCGCGATGTACAGTCTCGTACTTTCTAAGGGAAAGGATGAGAAGGTGAAAAAGAAGAGTCGGCAACTCCTTGGCCATCTTTATCAAAAGACGGGACAATACATAAGGGCGGCTCAACAATATGAACTCTATGTGAAGGATTACTCAAAGGATCCATTGGCAAAGGAGATGCTCTTCAACGCAGGGGTCATTTGGGCGGCTATTGAAGAACCTCAAAGAGCCATCCGAGCCTTTACAAGGTATGGAGGATATCAATCCACTGCGGAAGAGAAAGCGCTGGCTCATTTGCACTTGGGAGAGGCTTACTTGTCCCAGAAAAGCTATGACCAAGCGATTGCAGAGTTTCGAAGATATCTTGGAGGCAAGTTTGATCGAGATAAGGCAACAGAGATTCATCTGAAGATTGCACAGATTTATGAACGATTTAAGAACTATGCTGAGAGTGGCAACTGGTATCGTAGGACTGTCTCGTTTCAGAAAAGTCAAGGAGCATGGACGGGTCCAGGGGCCCCTTTTGCGGCACAGGCTCGCTTTCAGCTGATCTATCCGACCTATCAAGAGATCCTACGAACCCGACTGCCTTCAAATCCTCAAGAGCAGGCCCGAGTTTTAAAGAAGCTAATTTCGCAGACGGATCAAATCGACAAGGAGCTTGCAGAGGTCATAAGATATGACGTTGGAGATTGGATCGTTGGATCTCTTGCGGTCTCGGGGCTTTCCAACAGTCATCTCTATCAGGTGATTGTTCAGGCGCCTCTACCGAGTGGGATCTCAGGTGCCGATCTGGAGAAGTACAAGAGTGGAGTTGAACAGATGGCAAGTCCCTTTAAGGATAAGGCTTTGCTAAATCTTAGGGGTGCTATTGAAAAAAGCATAAAGCTTGAGGCCTATCCCCGATGGGTTTCAATAGCCAAGAAAGAGTTGGCCCGTTATGAGAGCAAGGCTTATGACGGCGACGGTGATTACACGAGCCTTTCACGGGTGATTGATTGGATGGGTTTAGAATGAGTCGAATTTGGATGGGCCATTTTCTGTTTCTAACTCTATTTTTCGCTGCTCTTGGCTGCAGTACGAGCCCCATCAGAGAAAAGAGCAAAGTCTCCTCGAAGGAGGGATCTGAGGAGGTCGATGAAAGTTCGAGACCTCAGCCTAGAGAGATTCGAAAGGACGAATATGATCGATTGATCAAGGCCATTCGTTCTAAATCAGATGATCAGGTCGAGGAATTTGCAGGAGAACTTCTTGGCGCAAAGCCAGAAGATCCTGTTGTTTTAAATGCATTGGCGATGCACCATTGGATCAAGGGTCGTCCAAAGATGGCAAAACTCATACTAAGTCGTGCGTTTGAGCGGAACAAAGAGGGCTCGGGACTTCATAACAACTTGGCTTTGATTCTACTTGGTGAAGGAGAGGGAGTTCAGGCACTTGACGAGATGAAAAAGGCGCTGGGGCAAGAAGCTGACCACCGTGAGTCTCATGCGAATTTGGGCTCATTTTATGCTCACCATCAGGACTTTGAGCGAGCTCGAGTTCACTTGGGAAAAGCCTATCGAAAGTACAGTTCCAACCTGGATGTGGCCAACAACTTTGCAGTATCTCTTAGAAAAGTTGGGGATTACTCCATGTCTAAAGATGTCTATTCTAAACTTGTTGAGACTCAGTCAGAAAATATACCAGTCCTGTTGAATTATGCCACTCTTTTGGTAGAGAATCTAAGAGATGCTCGAGAAGGTGAGAAGATCATAAAAAGGATTAAGTTTTTGGGGCCAAATGCGGAGCAGCTGGGGATCGTGAACGAGCTTGAGGGCAAACTGCGAGCCATGAGGGAGAAGAAGTGAAAAAATTGTCTAAAGTCATAGGGATTGTAGATAAGAAAAGCTTCCTCCTTTGTTTGGGCTTGATCATCCTTCTTCAAAGACCTTCTGTAGGTTTTTCTCAAACATCTACAAAACCAAAGAAATCAAAGAGCTCATCAGAGAAGAGAACGGCAACTTTGAATTTTGAAGACGAATTGGTGACAGGCGATGCAGCTCAACCAGAGATCATGTCGATCATGGAGAGGGAAGATTTCAACTTCAAAAGACTTATTCGACTAAGAAAAGATTTTCTTCGCGAAATGAAAAAGACATCTGAGGATATTCAACGAGGCGGTAGTGGGAATTGAAAAAACCAGTTTTTCTTAGAATCTATCGAGACGGCCAGCTTGTGGGCGTAAAGCAGTTTGAAAAAGATCAGATCTCGTTTGGACGATCTGAATCCGTGGATGTTCACCTTGATGCAGAAGAGGTCTCCCCGATCCATGCGGTCATTGATGAAAGAGATACAGGTTACTTTCTCTGCGATCTTGGTTCCGAAAGTGGCACAAGAAAGAATGAGCAGACCGTATTGGACGATAGGGTTGAGAGTGGCGAAGAGATTCATATTGGACCCTTTTCAATTCTATTTCATGTAGGCATTCCAAAACCCAAGGCACCGCCAGCTGCGTTGTCAGAGGAGCTGGATGCAGCCAGTGTGAAAAGGTCATCACAAAAAATGAAGGATGCTGAAGAGGCCAAAGCAGGATCACTGACTCAAGATGGTCTTGCGAAGGTTGTTGTTCCAAAAGATATAGAATCTGTGACGAGAGATGCAGAAGTTGGTGAGAAAGGAGTTTCAACTCAAAAGGGAAAGGTGATCGGGACCTTTGCCCCACCGAGCGCATTTGACGATCTGAACAAGGTGATTAAGCCCGGCAAGGGGCCTGTGGTTGAGGTCATCGTGGCATGGAGAGAGCGAGTCATTGAATCCCGTCACTTTGCAGGCCACAAAGTCATCACCATAGGGTCTCACGAAGGCTGCAATATCATTCTTCCAGCCGTGGAAGGAGGAAAGAACCGTCGTCCGTTCCTCAAGCTCTTAGGCAATCGGGCGCTCGTCTACTTCACCACAGAGATGCGAGGTGATTTCTTTGAGGGGGATGTTCGAACTTCGCTCCAGGATCTTGAAAGGATGGGCAAACTAGGGCGAGCGGGATCTCACTACACTTTGGAGCTCGGGCAGGGAGAGATGGTGAGGATCGATCTCCACTGGGACATGATCTCGGTCTTTGTGAGATTTGTTTCGGATTGTCCCCGTGTGGTCCCAGCTCCGCTTCTTGATTTCACACCATCCGAACTTGCAAGTGTGGTCATTGCCTTTCTTTTTTCCTTGATTCTGGGATTCTATGTTTCGGTTTATACACCTGATGTGGAAGAGAAGGAGGATGAACCTGAGCGGATTGCCAAGTTTATAATGAACCCACCTCGAACTCGCTATGTCGTCAAACAGAGGGTCGAAGTGAGCGATCGGCAGGCAGCTCCCACAGCGAAGTCTGAAGAGCCCAAACCAGATGCAAAGCCTGGAAAGAGTGCGCCGAAGGTTGAAAATCAGAAACCAGGAATGGCAAGTCAGATGAGACCAAAGCCTGGAAAAAAGACTACCATCAGTTCCATGAAACAAGGTGGTAGCAAGAAGACGAGTACGACTGAGGGCTTCAACAAACCGGCTGTCACACCGAAAAAAGATGTCAGTGAATTTGGACTTCTGAGTGTATTGGGAAATAAGGGGATTCGAAGTCAGATTGATAAATCTGCGACCGGATCTGGGGATCTGGTGGGCCTCTCGGATACGAAGACGGGGAAAGCCGGATTTGCAGAGGATCGAGCAGGAAGTGATGTAGGTTATCGAATCAAGGATGTGGGAAAGGGTGGAACTGGAACTGCGTCCGTCGGAGTCTCGGACATCAAGACCAAGGGAAGTGGAGGCCTCGGGCTTGAGGGGAGTGGTCTTGGAGGTGGTTTAGGATCAAAGGAAAATGTTACGATTGAGGCTGGTGGTGAAGAAGAGGATTTTGTAGGAAGCATCGATCGTGAAGCGGTTCGACGTGTTGTACGCAAACGTTTGAAAGAGCTCCAATTCTGCTACGTTCGAGCACTGAAGGGGAGGTCCAATCTCCAGGGGAAAGTTGTTTTTGAGTGGGTGATTGGAGACCAAGGTCGTGTGGTTGATGTGAAAGTGAAGAACTCCAACTTAGGTCATAGTGGTGCGGAGAAGTGTATGGAGGATCGCTTGAAAAACTGGCGTTTTCCATCTCCTCCCGCTAATATGGAAGCTGTGGTTGTTTATCCATTCTTGTTTATGACCAATAAATAGAGATGGGCTAAAAGGGGGAAGAGGCGTGGAAGAGACAGTCCAAACGGTAAGTCAAAATGTTGAAAATGTAAACTGGGTCGTGAAGGCCTTTCAAGACGGGGGTCCTGCGATGTTTGTGATTGCGGCCGTCGGAATTCTGACCCTCTTGTTGATTGCCGAGAGATTCTCGTCCTTGAGCAAACTGGCGGTGGATAAGACATCATTTGTCGACAATCTCTTTGGAATGATCATTCGTGGCGACATTCGACAGGCCATCACCTTTTGTGATAGCAAACTTACACCATTGACGGCAACGTTGAAGGCAGGGTTGGTTCAGGTCATGAACAAGCGTCCCGACGAAGAGGTCCAAGTGGCCATGGATGCCGCCGTGTTGAAAGAGACCCCACGCATTGAAGGTTGGACAGGATTTTTGGCAGTGTTTGGAAACGTCGCCACTCTTGTGGGACTCTTTGGAACGATTGTGGGTTTGATTCACTCCTTCGGTGCGGTCAGCAAAGTCGATCCAGGAGAAAAGGCGGCCAAGCTTTCTCAAGGTATTGCCGAAGCTCTGAACTGCACCGCATTTGGATTGATGGTGGCGATCGTTGCGATTGTGGCTTATGGCTATTTTCAGATTCGCGTGAGCCGGGCTTTGAACGACATGGTGGAAAGCAGCATGAGTTTGATGAACATGGTGGTCGCCAATCGAGATAAGGTGAAGGTGTAATGGCCCAAATTGATGATGGAGATTCGCGATCTGCAAACGTTGAGCTGAATCTTGTACCGTTCATCGATCTGATGAGTGTTTGTATTACGTTCTTGCTGATCACAGCGGTATGGACACAGGTCTCTATGATCTCCATTGGAAGTTCCATTTATGGCAAGAAGCGAGAAGGTGATCCTGAATTAAACATTGATCCCAAAGACAACATCGTCTTAAGAGTGGATGTTGTGAAGAAAGGGCATATTGTGGTCTTTGGCACGGAGACATTTCTTGTTGCAAGAAAAGGAGAGGAGCTTGATGATCAACGTCTTCTTCAGGAGCTTTCACGCATTAAGGAGAGAGTTCCCGACAAAGACGATGCGATCATTACGATTTTGGATGAACTGCCCTACGATGATCTGATTCGTAGCATGGATCAGGTGTTGGCTGCGGGATTTCCTCAGATCGGAGTGGCGCCCGGGGAGAGTATGTAGATGCCTATCTATGCTCCTGGCAAACGCCATAGACGTCACAAGAAGTCGCTCAAAACAAGTCGAAAGGTCTTGGCTGTTCTTTCATTGACGGCAATGGTGGATATGTTCACTGTGCTTGTGGTTTTTTTGCTTCAAAACTACAATGTGACGGGACAGGTGATTCACATACCAAAGGACGTTCAGCTTCCTAAGGCCACAACGGTCAAGGAGTTGAAGCCCGCTCACATAGTTTCAATCTCAGACAATTTTATCCTTGTGGATGACAAGAAGATTGCAAGACTGGTTCAACTGCGTGAGGAGGATTGGCTGATTCGGCCACTTCACGACTATTTGAAAAAGGCCTTTGAGATGGATCGGGCGAAGGCATCAAAGGGCATCCAAAGCAAGATTCGTACGGCGGTTATGGAGGCCAAGCGAGGAGCCGTCAGTGATGAAGAAGAGTGGAGAAAGGTGACAGTTCAAGCCGACAAAAAGATCACCTTTAGTGTGATTAAGAAGGTGATGTACACGTTGGTGGAAGCTGGAGCCGGAGAGGTCAATTTTGCAGTCGAACGGCGAAACAAAGAAAAAGATGGAGTGCAGGTGAATTGAGAGGGCAACTGCCTTTTTGATTTATCTCCGTTCTATTTTGAGATGGCTTAAAAAAATTTGAGAATTGCCGGGTGGGTGCCGATCAGATCAGGGAAGAGAAGACAAATGGCAGTTCTCAGATGCTGCATTTTCAATAGGTGGTCCTATGGAAGGGGCGACAGGAATGAGAAAACGTCAACGATCTCTGTTATCGACCAAATTGCTTCTTTTAATTGTGTTGCCTCTTGGGAGTTGTGGCAAGGACGATGACTCGGGTCTTGATTTTTGGATCACTCCCAATGAGTCCTTTATCATTCCAGGCACCCTTGATGATCTCTCCACATCTTGCTATGACAACGACATTGCTGGCCCAAGGATCCATTTTGAGTCGATGAACACCACCTGGAAGGGTGAAGGTGTCTTCTACCCAGTGTTGGTTCAGCTGACCTTCAAAGCCAATGGATTTCTTTCAAGTGAATATTCGTGCGAGCTCGTCTCAGGAGACAATGGAACTTTGGCGAGCATTCTTGGAGCGGACTCCGGTGCGAAGTACTTGGAAACGGGCGCTGATCTGACCAGCAAGTGCCCTATTGAATGTGGTGGAATTCAGATCAATGATGAGTCCAAGGATCGAGGTTTCAAGTTGACTGGCCAGGCCAAACTTGTCGGATATTCCTTAAGAGAAGAAGACGGGGTGCCCATTCAAGAGCCGGTCACCAAGAAGACCAAGATCACCATTAGAAATTTAAAGCAGTAGCAGTTCGCCGTCGCCCATCAGCCATCCCATTTTGAGATGGAACCTCGGTTCATATTGATAATACGACAAAAGTCTAAAGAAGCTGGCCAATTCATCCGATGAAGTTCTGATGCCACACGTAGGTGGAGTTCATCAACAACAACGGGACGTTTAGGAGGAAGAGGAATGTTTACAAGTTCGATCTCGACAGCTTCGGCCACAGTCAGTCGATTCGCATTAGGTTTTACGATTTTATTTTCCACCAACCATCTTGGGGCCGCTGAAGCCGTTCATGGCGTATTTATGGTGGTCAAAGGGTCTGTCACGGTGACCTCTTCAAAGACGGGAAAGAGCGAGGTCGCTAAGGTTGGAACCAAGGTCTTTCCAAGTGACACGGTGGAAGCAGGAAAGGACTCTAGGGCCAAGGTCGTGATGATCGATAAAAACGTACTCAACATATCACCAGAAACAAAAATCACCATTGAGAACTACGAATACAAACCAGAACAGAACAAGAAGAGCGTTCTTCTTAACGTCATCTACGGAAAGGTGAGAGCTTCGGTCAATCAAAAGTACGATGAGGAGAAGAACAAGTTTCGAGTGAAGACCCCATCAGCTGTTGCAGGAGTTCGTGGAACCGACTTTCTCACCAGCTACAATCGTTCGAACAAGTCCTCTCAGGTGGTGACCTTTTCAGGTCGTGTGAGCGTTGGGCAACCAGGACCGAACGGCACCATTCTCAATGCGGTGATGGTGGCGCCTGGTCAATCGACCTCGATGAAGCAGGGTGCCCCCCCCTCAAGTCCTGCGCCAGTGCCACAGTCTCAAATGGCGTCAATGGATAAGGAGAGCAATGCGGAGACGGCCACTGAGCCTGCTTCAGGCAAGGGCGGTGATCGCAACCTAAGTTCTGATAAGTCGTCGGACGAAGATGATTCCAAGAAGTCCGATGAGAGTGGATCAGGAAAGAGTGAAGAGAAAGAGAAGGAAGGCGACAAGAGCAAGGATGGCAAGAAGAGCGAAAAGGAAGGCGATAAGAGCAAGGACAGTAAAGACAAAGGCGAAAAGAAACAAAATGAGAGTGGAAAAGATAAGGGAAATAAAGACCAAGGTGGAAAAGATAAGGGTAAGGGTGACAGTGCCAAAGAGGAGCGTCGTGGTTCTAAGGAGAGCTCCGCTTCTGCCGAGAGTTCCGGAAACAAGGGAGGGGATGGTAAGAAATCTGGCGAGGGATCTTCGCGAGGCGATCGCCAACCCTCTTCAGTGGGTGGTGGAAACCGCGCACCAGGTGCAGCTCCTGGACCTGGTGAGGGAATGGGGCCGGGAATGATGCCTGCGCTACCGTCGATGACCTCAGGGGAAGATCTCGGCGTGGCACCGACCATGCCCGGAGGAGCTTTGCCTCGAACCGACATGACCTATCTTCCTCCGCCACCGCCTCCGACAGTCCCAACGGTGATCACCGATGTCCCCGCCCCTTCGGTGGACGTGCGGCAGAAAGTGAATCTGCATCTCAACATCCGCGTCCAATGACCGGGCACCTGGTCGAAAAGCGGGTTCTTCGGAATCCTCCGATCCCTTTGTGTGAGTTTGCGGTAAACTCTCATATGGCTCTGGACAGAAATTATGCAACATTTTGCCGCCGCGGATTTTAACCTGGATCGAGGCGCGACGACGAACAGCTAGCTAGAGGCGCTAACTGGAGAAGGAGCAACGAAGATCCAGGTGAAAAGACCAAGGCAAAATGTTGCATAATTTCTGTCCAGAGCCATAATAGGGGAAATTTTCAGGGCGAGATCGTACGGGGTTGATTCGGAGGGGGAGAGTTGAAATTTCAGGCAGCTTGGGTTGTAGGTGTGGTGTCACTGGTGTTGGCCATTTCGTCAAGTGCTCACGGTGGAGGGAGTAAAAAGTCTCGAAGAACACGTGGCATTCCGACATCCAGTGCGGTTCGAATTGTCTATGGATTGCCCTCGCAAAATCGAGACAGCACAAAGATCGAAAGTGCAAAGGCAGTTTTAAAAGATCGTAATTCCAACTTCATGGTCACAATTGAACTCGAGGAGACGGGGCCCGATTCAGGAACCTTCGCAGGAATATTTGCAATGGGAGCTGGTGAACTCAAGAAGATCTCACCACAGATCTACATTCCACCTCAAGAGCTGCTTCAGAATAAGAAGGGTCTAGAGTTGGCAATCAAGATGGTTCAAGAGAAAAAGATCAAGAGTCGTGTCTTCATCTATCGCAAGGAAGAGGGCGTGCACATCGTGGATGTCTATGACACCAAGGAGCAGGCAAGGGCTGCACGTAAAGCTTACCGTGAGCAGGTGTCTGATCCCTCTCCTGAGCCCAAGGTGGTAAAAGACAACCCCGTTGTGGATCTTTTGGGAGCTGCACAAATGGCCAAAGAGGAGGCGGAACGAAAAGAGGCGGCAAAAAAGGCGGCCATGCAGGAGCTGGAGCGGGTTCGCATGGAGCAGGTCGAGCGACAAAAGGCGCTTGAAAGAAAGAAGGAGCAGGAGCGCCTTCAAGCGGCAGAACTTGCGCGAAGAAAGAAAGAGGCCGGGGAGTTGGCTGAGAAGGCCATGGGGCACTACTTAAAGGGAGAGTTTACTGAGGCGCGAGATCTTTTTGAAAAGAGTGTGGAACTTGATCCATCCAATACGACCTACTCCTACCAGTATGGAGTCTCCTTGTACAAGACCAATGAGTTCAACAAGTCCGTTGTGGTTCTTGAAATGGCCGGAGATGCCAATCCCAACGAAAGAGACTTCTATCTTGGATTGAACTTTCATAAATTGAAGGAAAAAGAGCGTGCACTCAAGGCGTTTCAGAAGGTCCGAAATGCGCAGGACAAGGTCTTAAGCCCTTCGGCCGCATTTTACGAAGGGATCATCTTGTTTGAAGAGCATCGCTATGAACCCGCAAAGGACTCTTTTCAATTTGTGTTGGACACATCTGAGGATCCCAAGCTTGATGAGCGCGCAGAAGAGTACATTGAACACATCTCTCGAATTCTCTACTACCTTGAAAACAAGGAGAAGCAGTGGATCTTTACGGGAACGTTTGGGACCAACTACGACTCCAACGTCCTTCTCTTCTCAGATGCCTACGTTCAACAAGATTCACCCTCCGATATGGCGGGAGTTCAACTCATCTTTCAGGGGCAGGTGCAGTGGCGGCCCATTTATGAGAAGCAGCATGAGTGGAGCACCAACCTGAGTTATGCAATGACTTCAACGACAAATTCGAGTTTCCAGGTGGTGGACACCCTGCGAACGGCCGATTACTCTTTGGCCGGGATCAGCATGCCCTACATCTTTAAGGGCACACTTGGCGAGAAGGGTTATCAACTCAAAGCATCTCCCTTCTTTGAATCCACAAGCGGCGATCCGGTGGCGGGAGCGAGTCCAACAACCATTTTAAACTCTTTCGGCGCACTCGTTTCCAATACGCTTGTGATGACTCAGTTTTGGTTTTCGGTTTATGACATTGAGATTCGAAAGGACAACTCTCTTTTGTCGGTGACCGACCCTAATGATGATGCCTCTGCGATGAAGTACACGGTGAAGAGCAGTCAGATGTACTTTTTCGATAAAAAGCGAGAACAGGGAATCATTGGCGATCTGGGTTACATTATGAACAGTGCAACAGGAAAAAACTCCAACTATACGAAGCTCGACCTCGGTGTCACCTATTTACGACCGATTGAGTGGTGGAAACTCTCTTGGCTCGTCAAAGTAGGGCTTTACCAGCAGAGCTATGCGGACAAAGAGACGCCCAGAAATGACAGCAACAGCTCTCTACTGACAGGTTTTTCAAAGAAATTTGCCGATTGGGTGGCAGCTTCTCTTACGATGGGCTACATAAACAACGCTTCCAACACCAATCAATACTCCAAATATACGATCGGAACTTCGGTCATTATGACCACCTCTCTCTAGGGGCTCTCCGGTAATTCCATTTTTGCCGATTTCTATAAGTTTTCCTTATACCTTCGTTGAGCCTCCTCGAGTTAGCGCCTCTGGCTAGCCCTTCGTCGGCCCGCCTCCTCTGCGCACAGAGAGCAGAGCCGAAAAAGTTTGCCATAGGGTCTTCATGAAACCTCTCAGAGGGTTGAAGATGAACCTGCTTGTCTGAGATTGGACTTCTGATGTCGAACAAATCTGCTCTTGGCGGAACCAATTTTGTCCAACGTCCGTTCGACGGCTTTGTCCCAATGGTTATGGGACAGCCACTTCTTATTCAACATCAGATATTCACCGATTGAGGGACAACGTGTGGGATGACAGCCGGGTATGTTGTCCATCTTAGGATCCACAAGTTGAAAGACGAAGAGGGGTGCGTAGAGACCCTCGGAGTAGGTGAAAATCAAGGAGTCAGAGAGTTCTCGAAGATTCACGAAGATATTGGGGTTGGCTGTGGGTTGGGCCATGATGATCACAAGACTTCGTAGGGCCCCCGACATGGTGAGAGTCAATGTCTTAGGGTCGCGGATCGTGGAGAGGATCTTCTTCCACTCAAGGCCAAAACTTCGCAGATGGTACTCGGCCTTTTCAAAGTAGAGAAGTTCATCTCGAAACTTATGGTCGAAGTACTGCTCGGGGCTTAAGTTGTTCATGAGATCTGAGGAGATCAGTGCATTGAACCTTCGTGTTGAGTCTGAGGTCCTTTCGCCACGTTTGACGGCTTCGTCATAGAGAAGTTCATGGAGAATGATTCCGGCGCGAACGGTTGCGGGAGCTTGATCCCAAATCTCTTTTCGGAACATATATTTAAGTTCCCCTGGACCTGGCCAGGCTACAAAAAGTGCAAAACTCTCTCTCTTGTAGGGGGGAGGTGGATCCAACAAATTGGTGTAGTCTTTAGGGTCGGCAAAACGCACTCGGTCCAGGAGAGAATTGTCCATCCGGGGCAGCAGCTCCTTCACCTTCTCTTGAAGTTTGAGTGCAAGTGGAAGGTCGAGCCGCTTCAAACGATCCAGAACATATGAGAGGTGTTCTTGATAGGTGGGGCCGGGGCCCATCTCAATCTTCGTTGAGAGGCGCGAGGTCCACTCCCAAAAGTCATAGAGCTGAACGTCACCATGGGAATCTGGACCTGTGTTGATCACTGCAAATCCGCCCGATCCCACGTCCGTTCCACCGGCAGACATCACCTCACCCCGGACATGGAACGCAAGAAGAAAGAGTCCTATACAGAGCCATTGAGGAAGAGGTCCAAAGCAAAGCCCTACATGGTTCCATCTATGAGTCCTACGAACAGGAATTCTACGAACAGAAATTCTACGTAAAAGATTAGGTTTCATGGTTGGTCCTTTCTCGAGTAGAGCTTACGACCTTCGTAAGCGGAAAGAGCTGTAGGTTGAGTTGGTACACCTCTGTGCAATTGCCATCCATAAGAAAATCGGCAAGCTTTTGACGAAACTCGGTGATCATCTTCTTTGCTTCAAGAACTCTCTTTGGATCTGCGGCAAAGGTTGCCCCTGAAAAATCCCTTCGTTCAAAATCAATGGTCAAAGGTGTCTGATGGACCGCGTGCTGGGCCTTCTCCATCATCTGGGAGTGAAACCCACGAACCTCTGCATGGCTCTTGAGCGTTGGGATCTGCATCTTTTGTTCCGACTTGATCCAGGAGCTTCCATGGATCTTCAGAAATCCGCCCTCAATAAGTCGGTCAATGGCATCTCGGGCCTGTCGAGGGGTGATGGACAAGCGTTCGGCAATCCATTGAGTGGAAGATTCAAAGTGTCGGCAGGTCGTCAACTCCAATATGGCAAGGTCATACCAGTTTTCAAGTATTCGAAGCGACTGGCGATTTTCAGGGAGAATCGTCCAATCGCTCTGAAAGTTTCGGGTGATGAAGGTCTCTCGCTCTTTGACCCCTTTGATTTCAAGCAAGGTGAGCGTCTTGATCAGTGTGTCAGCCTCAGATTTGGTCATCCTGAGTGCACGTGCAATCTTCATGGCACAATCAAAAGGGAGTCTCTTTTTGCCACGAAAGCAGAGACTTAAGAAAGGGGGACTTACGCCAATGTCCCGTGCAAGGGCGCGCAGTGAGTATTGTGGATGTCGATCCAGTTTGTCGACAAACTTCTTTTGAAGTTGTGAGACGATGGCTTCTCGGATCTGCTCTTCTGAAATCTGCATCAAAATCATCCTCCGACGACCAAAAAGGCGACGTTCTAAAAATCTCCCAGAGGAGACCCTCTTCCACCCGATCTGAAATCAAAAATGGGTTAAAACCCATGAAGGTCACCACCCAATTCGAGTTGAAGCTCGGTTAACAGCAGGTCACTATCGGAATCTACGCAAGAGGTCAAGATCGAAGTTTCCTAGACAATATCTCATCAATTTGTGTTAGCTACATGGTTAACACTTCGATTTTCGAGCTACTCAATCGGATCGTTGGATTCTAAAATTGGGTTTCAAATTTGGTTTGGGGCGGATCCTAGAAGTTCAGCTCAAGCGCTTTTAGGAGTCTGCACCACAAGGTAACTTGTTTCACAAAGAGAGGAGTTTTTATGAAGAAGTATCTAGCCTTAATGGCGCTGATCGCAACCCAAAATCTTTCAGGAGGAGATGAACCCTTTGAAAGCAAGGCCATCAGTGGTTTGGCCCCTGCTGCAGAGGCTTACTTTTCGCCCGACAGTCAAAGCCTCATCTTCAATGCAAAGTTCAATAGTGATGAGACCTACTTTGTCTATACGGCACGGACCGATGGAAGTGACGTAAGAAAGATCAACGGATGGGGGGCCGATGGTTGCTCCTTTTACTTTCCAGCTGGGGATAAGATCATATGGACGTCGACCCGCGACTTTCCAAGTTGGCCCGGCGACTACTCAGATCCTGACAATTACCCTCAAGGATCTGAACTTTATGTCTCAGATCTCCAAGGCAACAACGTTCAACGCATGACCAACAATACCTACTATGATGCTGAGGTTTCGGTCTCTCCAGATGGAAAGCACATTCTCTTCACACGACAGATGGATGGGATGTTGGATCTTTGGATCATGAATTCCGATGGAACCGATGAGCGTCAGCTCACCTTTACTCCTGAGTGGCAAGAGGGTGGTTCTTTCTTTATGCCCGACAATGACACTATCATCTTTCGCGCATGGAAACGAAGTGATCAAGGTCGAGGTGGCGGTCTTCCCATGACTCTCTTTACAATCAACAAAGAGGGAAAGAGTCTCACTCAACTCACTTCAGATCCAGGAACGAATTGGGCCCCCTATCCCGCTCCAGATGGCAAGCACGTTGCCTTTGTGAAACTTCTTCCTGGACACAACTATGAGATCTTTTTGCGAAACATCGAAACAGGCGAAGAGTTGCAGCTTACGAACAGTCCGTCGTTTGATGGGTTTCCTGCCATCTCTCCTGACGGAAAGTGGCTTGCCTACTCATCCAGCCGCAATTCACCGGCAGGAAGTCACTCTTTGGGTCTCTTCTTGATGGACATCTCATCGCTCAACTTGGGAAGTGCAACTTCCAAGAAGTAGGTTGTGACTTTGTATCTCAAAAGAAGGGCTGTCGCGAGGTCCTCAAGGACTTCGCGACTTGCTTGAACCTCACTTCCATGGACGATGAAATCACCTCGCCCAGTTTCCTATTTGAGGATCTGGGCAACAACTCTTTTTTGATGCTAATTCTTTTTACGAAGATCTCTTGTTTGTGGTAAAGAAGATGACTCGGTTTTACCTCTTGCTTGAGATTCCTGTGCAAGATGGGGCAACACAAAGAGTGGGAGAGGTTTGTGGCCAAGAGTGAGAAACAAAAGAGCAAAAAGAGAGCTGTCAAGAAGCCTCGTGGAAGATCTGCCAAATCGGAACCGTTGAAGCGTCGTCGTGTGTCGCCCAAAAGAGATGAGGAATTGCCTGTTACGGTAGGAATGCTGAATGGTGTTCGAGACGAGCTCAAAGCAGATATTGCCTCCGTTGCATTTGAAGTGAAGGCTATGGCCATTCGATTCGATGCTCGTTTCAAAAAATCTGATCAGAGATTCAAGAGTATCGATCGTCGATTTGAACAGATTGACCAGTGATTTGAGCGAATCGAGGCACGATTCGATAAGATGGATGATCAATTTCGAGCCATTGATGCACGATTTACTGAGATGGATGCCAAGTTTGAACGGGTGCTTTCAGAGATATTTCGAATTGGTGTGTTGGTGGAAGAGCAAAACAACCGTAATCGTTTTGTGCTCGACGGCTATGCAAGCCTCTACGAACGGCAGGAGAGATTTGAAGCCACCATGAACAGGCGCATGGACGGGTTGGAAGAGATCATTCGAAGTTGGTCAAAATCCAAAGGGAGCGTATAATTTTTAGAACGGACTCTATCTTTTCAACGGCCCACAGTGGGACATTCACGAGTTCGTAGGTGACCTCTTGAGCGCCTTTTCCCATAAGGACTCGGGTTTGACTCTTCATTGAGGAATAGAGGATTACTTGTTTGCTTCGATTTGAGCTTCCACCTCTTTAAGGCGTTCCCTCAGGCGCTCCGCAAAGGGGCCTTCGGGAGCCTCTTCAATGGCCTCGACGAGCATCTGCCTGGCCGCAAGGGCTTGCCCAAGCTTTGTGCGTATCTTTGCAGCCAGTGAGAAGACCCATTGAGGCGCACCAAGGCGCCCCGCCTGCTCAAGAAGCTCCACCCCCCGCCGGGCATCGCCAACCTCAAAGAGAAAGTGGTAGGCCGCCCGATACGCAAGCTGGCTGTCGTTTGGATAGATCTTGAGTCCCTTCTCGTAGATTCGCGCCGCTCCCTCGCGATCATCCACCAGAATGCTCAGTGCCGTCCCCCCCGAGAGGTAGGGCAATCGAAACCTCGGTGAAAGATCGGTAATCGCCTCCAGCATGTGGTAGACCCACCCAAGATGACACTTCGACGGCGCCCGCTCAATGCGTTCCGCACCGAGCTCGGAAACGCGTAAGGGTACTGACGGCGATTTTTCGTCCTTCGAGGCATGGTAAGTACACTGGTGCATATCCTGAATCACACGAATCCAAAGAGCGTCGGCCGTCGTGTTTCGGTGGCCGAACGTGAAATAGGAGAGCGACCTTGGTGGAACAAAGAACAAATGTTTCGAATCTGCGTTTGGTAAAATAGGATTAAGATCAGAAAAGAAATAGAGCATGGTAAAGCCAAGGATGGAGACAGGTAGATATCGTTGCCAATTGGTTTTACTCATATTGAGGGCTACCCCACTTCTTCAATTTATTTTGACTTCATTGAGAAGTGGAGTCTTTGCATGCAAATTTTCTTTATAGATCGACTACAACATTAGTTAAAGTTTTGTTTTGATCAATGGACCATTCATCCGCGGCGGCTGCTTGTGCTCCGCCGAGCTCGCCGGCTGCACACGCACGGAACGTATCGGCCCCTGCGGTACTTGTTACGTCATAGGCACATGCTGCAACTGTTGGCGTGGTAGCGCCATAAGCCCTGGAACATGGTGCCCCAACAACCGCGCACCATGCGTCCGTATCTTTATAGACTCCACCACCCGTGGTATTGTACCCGCTCAAACATCCCGTATTGCTCTCAGCGGTGTTACCAAATCCTGCTCGGTAAATCAAAGCTCCTTCTGGTCGAAATCCCGCTCGATCAATAAAAGGCGTATAGCACTCATATTCTTGATTGTATGCCTGCTCAGCAAGAAATATTCCTGAAAGAAGGCCTTTTGCCTCAGATTGCCGTGCTTTCCTCTGAAATCTCTGGTAGTTCGGGATTGCGATTGCGGATAGGATTCCGATGATGGCGACGACGACCATCAACTCGACGAGCGAGAAACCTCGTGAATTTCCTGTTCGTACTCTTACTTGTTTGGTTGGATTCATAAGACACCTCTTAAACGATTACGTTAGGGTTAATAAACATACGGAGCCAATTGAAGTGTTGTGCTCAATAAAAAGGCTAACACGACTTTTTGGAGGTGCGAAATTTTTTCTGATCTGATTCTCATTATGATCCATGAAATGTCGAAAAAAGTTGTGTGTGTCGAAGGGTTTGACGAATTCCGTGAGCTTCAAGACTTTGTTTCAAGACTTTCGTCGTTCGCATGGTGATGCTCTTGGAGTGCATTTCTCTGAGGGTCCTCTTCTCCCTGGCAGGAAGAAGGTCTTGGTAATGATATGAATCCGTGAAGATGGCCAGCAGGTCAATGACATGCAGTGAATCGACTTTGATCTTCAAATTTGGCATAGTAGGGATCGTCTGCCTCATAGAGAAGGCAGCATCGTGGATGAATTTTATCTCCATTTCGAAATGTCAGATGCGGATGGAGCGATCAAGAGGTGTAAAGATGGCCAAGGATAGGGACGACGAGACTCGAGATCCTCGACGTGAGACGGGTGTGGTCACCAAAGAGCGACCCAAGGTCAAGGTCCCCTCTCTTTATCGAGTGATCTTGCTGAATGATGACTTTACTCCGATGGATTTTGTGGTGAGGGTTTTGCAGAAGTTCTTTAGTAAGAACATGGAGGAGGCAACAAAGATCATGCTGGAGGTCCACAATCAGGGGGCCGGCACGGCAGGTGTCTACACGCTCGAGATCGCCGAGTCGAAAGCCTATCTCGTCAACCAGTTCTCACGCCAAAACAAGCATCCCCTTAAGTGCATCATCGAGCGGGAGGCGAACAACTGACGGTCGGGCATTGGTGGTCCCGAGGGAGTCGCTCTTTGCAAGATCTACGGTCCATCACCATCAATTTGCCACCGTTTTTGGATAAATGTGACTGGATTTGGTACCATTTTTGGAATAAATCGGCTAAAATGGTCGAAAGTTGTTCCAAGGAGGTCCTCTATGCATCGCACCGCTCTCAGTGATCTCAGGGGTTGGTACCAGAAGTCTCTTCGAAAACCATTGGTTTTGAGAGGTGCCCGTCAAGTGGGTAAGTCGACTCTTGTTAGGCTCTTTAGTAAAGAGCAAGGGCTTGAACTTATTGAGATCAATTTGGAAAAGACCAAGATCAAGGAGATCGAAAATGAGGAGTCCTTTTCGTTAGACCGTGTCATTGAAGAGATCGAAGTAGTTGCGGGACAAAAGATAGGCGTACGAACACTTCTCTTTCTTGATGAGATCCAGGCTCAACCATTGTCTTTGAATCGCCTTCGATATTTTTTCGAAGAGCGTCCTGACATCGTGTTGATTGCGGCGGGTTCGCTGCTCGAAGTAGCTCTTGAGAGGGCCAAATTTTCGATGCCCGTTGGGCGAGTTGAATCTTACCACTTAGGCCCCATGACCTTTTACGAGTTTCTGCAGGCTAAGGGCGAAGAGATTGTTCTAGATCAGATCAAGTCTCTCAACAGTCGGAAGTCTCCCACAGAGGCACTTCATCAAAGAGCCATGGAACTCTTAAAGGAGTTCTACTTTGTGGGCGGAATGCCTGAGTGTGTAAGAGAGTTTTCAGCAGATCGAGATTTTAAGAAGATTCGAGAGCTTCAGATCTCTTTACTTCACACGTACCAAGAAGATATTCCTAAATACACCATGTTTAAGCAGGGGGAGCGTGTTGAAGAGGTCTTTCATTATACGCCAGCTCATATTGGAGAAAAGGTTCAATTCTCAAATATCTCTTCGGCGCATTCAGAAAAAATTCGTGAGGCCATTCGACTGCTCTCAAAGGCCCACGTTGTCTATCCTGTTTTTCACAACTCCTGCTCAGGATTTCCGCTAAAATCAGGTGCTGATTCTCGAGTATTTAAACTCTATTTCTTGGACGTAGGGCTCTACAATGCCAAGATGGGCTTGGAATGGAAGGACTTTCTTCGACTTGAGCCAGAGGAGTTGGTGACGAAGGGAAAGATCGCAGAGCAGTTCGTTGCGCAACATCTTTTTTTTAGAGAGCCTACTGAAATGCCAGAGCTCTATTACTGGTTAAGAGGTGGGAGGGCCCACGCAGCTGAAGTGGACTTTGTGGTTGCCAAAGGTCCAAAGATCTATCCGATCGAAGTCAAGTCGGGCAGTGAGGGAAAAATGCGCTCTCTTTGGCAATATGTGTATGAGAAAAAACCAGAGCTTGCGATGAAATTTGATCTTGCCATCAGGTCAAAGCCATGGTGCAGGGCTTGTTATGGGATATCCACAAAGGATGGGATTCAACAGGTGGAGTGTTCCTTGGTTGCGGCACCCCTCTATGCTATTGAGAATTGGAAAGAGTATCTCACAGATTTGAAGGAGTGCCCTTAGGGTTCTTGTCGATGATGCTCTGATCAGATCCCACTGCACAGAGACGCGATACCAGAATTTTCTTGGTCTCACGAAAGGGAGGAGTCCAGCAAATGTATGGGTTCCATAAAATATCCAAGGCAGTCTGAGGCGATGATTTCGCGATTGAGTGTGAGCATGGCGGGGACGACCTCTCGGACGAGGTAAAGTCCGCCATTTCGCTCTTCAAAATATTGGTCGGTGACATCGATCTGATCTTCATCGAAAACTTGAAGACATCTCTTTGTGGAGAGAGCTTGTGCAAAGTAACCCCCTTTGGGGATTGGAGAAAAGTTGAGATGGTCAAGCTCAGAGGGAAGGGTGAGCTCACCGCGGGAGGGTTCAAACTCAAATTGAACCCCGCGAGGGACCAGAATGCGACCCACGGTGTGGTAGGACTGATAGCTCTGATGGTCCATACGGGAAATCTCAAGATGGGAGAGATTCAGAATGTCCCAAACAAAGTTCAAAGCATAATCTGCACTTTGTGGGTTGTGGGGCTCTCCGCACTCTATGGTCACCGAGGGACCAAATTGTGAAAAGGCTCGAGTGAAGACCGTCTTGGGAGTTTGAAAAAAGACCAGAATGTGGGAAAAAAGGGTGGCCAAATAGATGGTCTCTTGAGATGCCTCCGTGATGCATGCATAAAAGGGATTTCTACCGCTGTTGTTGTGGATGTCGATCGAGGCAAAGATCTTACGGCTGCTCGCCCATTGGAGAAGATCACGGGCAAAGGAGGGCATCACTTTGTCTGAGGGCTCACTCCCCCAGAGTCGATTGAAGTCCATCTGATCCTTAAGGTGTCGAACTTCTTTGGAGCAGGCTTCAACATTTCCCACAAAGAGGGCGAGATTTCTTTGTGGCTTTCGATGGGCGAGCCTCTCAGAGAGTCTTTTAAGAACTTCAAGTCCTACGACCTCATTTCCGTGAAGAAGCACAGAGACCAGAAGCCAATCCTCCCCCCCTGCAGGGATCTCAATCAGACTCGGACCAGGAAAATAATCGAGGATGTTTGCTTGAGTGCAATGTTCAATGTGGGAGGGCATACCCTCAAATCGTGTCAGCTTCAAATCTTCCATGTGTGGACAGGATCCCCTTGCATTTGGAGCTCCATGTAGCGCTCCGTAAGACCTTGAAAATCTTTGCCGTGGCAATCTATGAAATACTTTTGCCAATTGGCTCCATTTTGACCATTCAGTGCCCGTTGGTGGAGAATCTCGATCAAATAAAACTCCACCTCATCTCGATCGACACCCTTTGCAATGAGAACCTCCTTGGCCTTGGGGATCAGATGGTTGAGAAGGAGATCTTGAACATCAAAGGATTGATCCATCCATTGAATCTTGGCCGACAAGCCATGTTTCGCGCAGGTGTAAAAGTTATCTCGGCAGACAGAAAAAGGGATGACCTCTTCGGGAGGTATTTCGCTTTCGGCGAGGTGGTAAGCAAGTCCCACACAGAAGACCATATTGGCGATGATGTCCACGAGTGTAGGACCAGAGGCCATAACTCGATGTTCAATCCGCAGGTGGGGTCGAAGGTCTGCACTCTGTCCCACGATGGGGCGATTCCAGCGCCAGATGGTGCCATTTTGCAGTTTCAGATGAGAAAGGGCGCTCTGTGGACCCTCAAAAAGCAGAGGAAGGATGACCGGATAGCCATCGAGATTCTCCAGGAAAAGCTCCAAAAGGGAGTGGCGAGCATAGCCGTTGCCAAAGGTGACTCGGCCTACATCTTCACCTGAGAGGTTGCGAAAGCTCGCCACATGAACGGCCTGTTCAAAAACCGGAATTCTCGTCTCATCCCAGAGCTCGTGGCCATAAAGAAAGGGAGAGTTTGCTGTCAGCGCCACAAGAGGGGCTGAGGCGATCAGTGAGGCATTGTAGTGCCTCTGGGCTTGGTGAGGTGGCACCTGCAGGTGAACTTGCACTGAGGTGGCGGCAGCCTCAAGCATCAGGTCATGTTTGATGAGGTTCAGGTGATCTCTTCCCTTAATGTCGATTCGAAGGGGGATCCCATTTCGTAAAGCAAAGAGCTGTTCGTTCAGCGCGCGGTATCGGTTGGATTTGGTCATGTAATCGAGTGAGAGCATCTCATCTCGAAGGGTTGGGAGAATTCCAATGAGCAAGGGCGCCATTTGAATCTCTTGCGAGCTCTTTTGACAGAGTTGCCAAATCTGACGCAACTGCTGATGGACGTTGTGAAAACTACCGGGACCCAAACGGACTGGATCGACATTGATCTCAAAATTAAATTGAGAGAGCTCATGAACCAGAAGAGGATGGTTGGCCTGAGTCAAGAACTGGTCATTTCCCGGAAAGGGGAGTCGATTGTGGTCGACGAGCCATGCCTCCACTTCGAGTCCGACACAGGGCTCTAGGGAGGGGTCAAACTCTTGGTGGTCGAACCAGTGCTTCAGGATCTTGGTCTCATCCCGCAGTCGTGACTTGAACTGGTGGTGATCTTCTGCACTAAATTGGCAAACGCGGATCTCTTGTCCCATAAATCTCTCTTAGGTTAGGTGCCAGATTACCCTTTGTCTCTCCCATCTTCAACCTGAAGAGAGTGAAATCGAGGTTGCAGGTTGAGTCTCTTAGAGATAAGAATCCCGAGAGAAAGAGTGAGGTCAAATGGATCTTTTTGAGTTTGCCGATGAGCACAATCCGAGAGGCCATCTGCCTCTGGGGGAGAGGATGCGTCCAAAGAGGTGGAGTGACTTTGTTGGGCAGAGCCGCGTTCATCAAGAGCTCAGCAGGTACCTCAACCATCCCTTTTTGCCGAGCCTGATTTTGTGGGGACCGCCTGGATGCGGTAAGACCACCTTTGCAAAGATGCTCTCCAGCCGAAGCGATCGGCTCTTTGTCGAGGTCAATGGAGTTGAAGTTGGTGCCAAAGCCTTGGCCGAAGAGGGTGAAAGGGGACGGCGTCGTCGCATCGAGAGATCACAATCCACAGTTCTCTTTGTGGATGAGATTCATCGGCTCAATCGTGCCCAACAGGACGTGCTTCTCTCCTACGTGGAGCGCGGAGATCTGACACTCATTGGTGCCACAACGGAGAATCCCTCCTACCGGCTCAATGGAGCACTTTTGTCACGTTGTCGATTGATTGTCTTTGATCGGCTGTCAGTTGGGGATCTTCATAAACTGCTCGAACGTGCTCTTGCCGAGAAGGGGATCAAGGAGGAGCAGATTCTTACGAGTGAAGCCATCTCCCTGCTTTTGGAGAGTTGTGATGGTGATGGACGAAGACTCTTCAATGTGGTTGAAAGTCTCATCCACCGCCATCGTGAGAGGGTTTTTCCCAACGGGCCCGCAGAACCTTCGAAGTTGCCTTTGGAGATCCATTGGCCCCTGACCCCAGAGCCCCTGACCCCAGAGCAGGTGAAGGAGCTTTTGGGGACTTCTCACTTTTTTCACGATCAGACGGGAGACCTTCACTACGACACCATCTCGGCTTTCATCAAGAGCATTCGAGGCAGTGACCCCAATGCCGGTCTCTACTATTTGGCGCGCATGCTGGAGGGTGGGGAAGATCCCCTCTTTGTGGCAAGAAGACTCTTGATTCTTGCCTCCGAAGATGTGGGGAATGCGGATCCCCAGGCAATCTCAGTGGCATTGGCAGGCTTTCAAGCCGTAGAGGTGCTGGGGATGCCTGAATGCGGGATCACACTGGCTCAGGTTGTGACCTATTTGGCGAGGGCACCCAAATCCAATCGCTCTTATTTGGGGCTATTGCGGGCCAAGGAAGATGTGAAGAGGTGGGGGCATCTGCCCATACCGGCTCCTCTGAGGTCGGCAGGCCACTCCGCGGTTCAGGCCAAAGGAGTTGGCATCGGATATAAGTGTCCTCATGACGAACCCAACGGCTGGGTTGAGCAGGACTATCTTCCCTCAGAGATTCGCTCTCAGGTCTATTATGAGCCATCAGGGCGTGGGGAAGAGACCGTTCCTGGCAGTTGCGAAACCACAGTTCGGTAAAGTTGTGTCGCAGAATTTTCTGCGATGGACTCTAGGTAGTGCTTGAGCTAAGCGCTTGCGATCCCGCGGGTGCTCTTAAGACAGGTCAGCCACTGCTTTTCATTGGAAAGATCAAAACCTACGGCTTCGGCACCGGCTAAAACAGCTTTGTAGATCTCTTTGAGAAGATGAACTTCGTAAAGATCTTCCTCATGATCGTAGAGAGTCTCTTCAATCACCTCGTAGATGCTCACAAGATCTTTCGTTGTGACAACTCTGGGAAGTTTTTCTGAATCTGAGCCGAGTTGAGCAATCGGGACCGGGCGAAATCCGATGAGGTTTTGTGTGATGAGGATTTTCTTCCCTGTGCTGAAATTCACCTGCAAAAAGTGATTTCCCTCACCATCAAGACGTGGGATGACCTCGTCGAGTTGATCGACGCAAAGGGGGAGGGTTTTGCCATCTGTGGATTGTCGAATCAAGTATTCATTGGAGCTCTTCTTGTTGAGGATCAGACCAGAAGATTTTTCTACATAAAAAGTAATCTGAGCAAAGAGATCTTTTTGTTTCCTCTCCAGTTTCGCCACTGCCCCTCCTAATGTTCCTATCGACCTGGTTTTGATTTCTCTTGAGGCCGAAAATCAGAAGTTTGAAATAACCCTTATGGGTGTCGAACTTCTTGACAACCACCGAGCAGCTTTTCCAATTTCGAGAAACAATATCCGCAAACTTACTCCAAGAAGCCGTAATTAGGTCGAGCTGTAGAACTATTACAATGAGATTCAAAGCATTGGAAAAAAGCTCCATTCGCCTATATAAATCAACCAATTGAAGTGAAGTGCAATTGCACAAAACGGTACCTCTCACCCTCTAAAGGAGTCGAAAAATGAAAAGCCTTTTGTTATTATCCACACTGGTTTTTGGGTTGTCCAGCTTTGCAAACCCTAATCAACAGCAGGAAGTTGAACTGTCGCTTGCAGGTCAAACGATCAAATTGATCGCAGAAGAGGGCATCGACGTTCTTGATCTGACGTCAGAAGTTCTTGAACAGGTTCTTGAAAGTCCAGAGTGCCTTCTAGGTTCAAATCCAGTTCGCGCACCATTTTGTCTTGCCGAAATTGGTGGTGAGATTCTTGCCATTGGTGTTTCTCACTCTGAGAGTTTGATCAATCGTCCCACAATGTTTGTCCAGAAGGTCAGTTCTCAGACCGCAAGAGCTGCGTCTGCAATCCTAAAGGTCACAGCCAGTGAGCTCCTCTCTAGTGGAGTTGTTTCCCGAATTGCAGGACGAGGAATTCTTGTTGGTGCCATTGCGATCGACTTTGCTGATGGGATCAAGCGTGAAACTCTTGATTTCTCAATGGCGACCGTTCACTTTGTAAGTGTCGCAGGTCAAACGATCATTCGTCAGTCTGTTCGACTTCCTGAGGCCCTTGTGAAGCGTATTCTCAGTCAGTTCACAAACAACACAACACGATCAGAGGTTCCTTACATGACCGACTCTCCTTATGCTTCAGGAGATGGTTCAGGTCTCTAATCCCTATTTGGACCTAATGTGGACCTTGAGCAAGCCTCGATCCTTTGAGTGGATTGGGGCTTTGTTTTTGAAATTGACTTTCTCAGCGATTCCCAGTGCATGAATGATCGTTCATTCATCTTGATTTTTGAATGAAGGGAGTGGCTATGATACGAAAGAGTGACGAGAAGAGAAATAGGATCCTTGAATCGGCCCTTCATCTCTTTGAGCAGAGGGGTTTTTTTGGAACTTCAGTGAATGATATTGCCAAAGAGGCTCTGGTTGCGCCGGGTACGATTTACATCTATTTTGAAAATAAAGAGGCTTTGGTGAACCACCTCTATCAGCACTGGAAGCAGGTGCTTCTCGAAAAACTTCAAGAGGATCAAAAGCGGGGTTCTTCGCCGCAGGAGCTTTTTGATCAGTACTGTACGACCTTCCTGCGGTTTGGGGTGGCCCATCCGGTGGCCTATCGGTTTATGGAACTTCATCACCACGGACCCTATCTGACCGAGGAGAGTTTGGAAGTATCTCAAAGGGTTGTTGACTTTGGACTGCGATTTCTAAAGAAGCACAAAGAGAGGATGAATCTTAAGACCTTACCCAATGAGACTCTTCTTTCGATCTGTTTTGGAGTTCTCTTGGGATTTTTAAAGTTCTACTGGGACATGGCGATCACGGATAAAAATCTGGAGCGACAGATGAAGCAGGTTGTGGGCTGCGCAAGGGATGCGATTTTCGATTTTGAACATGGGAGCAAACGATGAACTATCGAATCTTGATCACCGGAGCATCTTCTGGAATTGGTAGGGATGTGGCACTGAAACTGGCCACAAAGGGGCACCTCGTATTTGGAGTTGGTCGAAATGAAGGCGCTCTAAAAGAGATGGCTGCAATTTCATCAAGTTTTGTTCCCTTGGTGGGCGACATTAATGATTCAACTTCGCGCAAGGCTCTATTCTCAGGGGTGATCAAGCGTACCGATGGGTATGGTCTTGATGTCCTCGTCAACAATGCAGGGTTTGGCCACAATGGTCCCGTGAGTGAGATCTCAGAGGAAGATTTAAGGGCTCAGTTTGAGACCAACGTCTTTTCGCTTATGGCAATGACACAGCTCTTTTTGCCCTTGATGCAAAGTCGAAGAAAGGGAAGGATCATCAACATCAGCAGCATAGGTGGAAGGGTGACCTTTCCCCTCTTTGGTGCCTACCATGCCACCAAGTACTCTGTAGAGGCCCTTTCGGACGCTTTGAGAATGGAGCTTGCTCCTCTTGGGATCAAAGTCATATTGATTGAACCTGGTATGATCCAGACTCGTTTTTCAGAGAGATCCTACGACATCTCACGAAGATATGAGCAAGATTCGGAGTTTGGTGATATGTCGAAGGTCAATCGAACTCTTTTCAACTTAAGTAACCGACTCTCGGTAGGCCCTGAGCACACTTCGCGTGCCATTGAGAAGGCAATCCATTCAATTCATCCACGGGCACGGTATGTAACGCCCTATCGCTCTTATTTCATTCTTTGGTGCAAGTGGCTGCTTCCATCGTCCCTCATGGATCGAATCATGGCTAGGAGTGTGGGCTTGGTCTAGGGCGGTCTGGCGCCGAGAAGCAGCCATCTGGCATTCGCATACGTTGAGCCTAAGTGAACGGAACCGGACCAGACCAAAGGATCGTAGATCAATTTTGTTTGTATCGTCGATTGCTCTGGATATGTTGGGGATGTAAGATTTAGATGACGGACGGCGCACTTTTGCGTGCCAATGATTTTTCCATGTACTTTCAAATAGTTAAGCGTTGCTTGCGTTCAGGCGATGAACTTTTTGAGAAAAGGATCTGGCTGGTTTGTTCAAAAAAGTCATCTCCCCATTTTTTGATCCGACCACGAAACAAGATTTTGATCAAACTTCAGACATTGAAATCTTTATTGTACAAAATGAGGTGATCCTCTTTCAGAGAATTGCTCTGGTGTCTGCGGCGCTCACGATTGTGTTTACTCCAATCTACTTTCTTTCGGGTTTTCCAGAGATCGCCTGGATACCTTTGCCGGGAACTGCAATTTTTTTAATGTGTGCGTGGAAAGCTCGAAAGTTCCCACTGTGGACGCGGTCAACCTATCTGTTTACGGCTCAGGCACTTGTCTTCTTCTTTTCAAACATTTACTCTCTTTCGTCTTGCCTATTTCTGTTTTTCATTCCGATCATTTTTTTTCCCCTAATTTTCTTTTCGCATAAAGAAAAGTTTTTGATCATCTGTTTTTGCATCCTGGGCCTTCTTCTGTTGCTGTGGATGGTCACAGATCCGGGTGGTTTCTTCATCAAGGGTACATTTTCTAATATTCTTTTAAAGACGGCGCAAAGTTTTTCAGTATTGGGAACTTTGGTCATGCTCGGGCTCTTCGTCAATATCTATCGAAAAATGAATCAGGCGTTCGTAAGATCCCTTTCGGAATATGCGAAAATCGCTACCTTGGGGCGGTTCGCAGCTTCGGTTGTGCATGAGGTGAGCAATCCATTGACCGTGGCTATGAATCTTTCATCTTGCATTTACCGCGAGTTGGATGGTCCGAATGCAGACATTGATTCCTTAAAAAAACTTTGCAAGAAAGTCCAATCGTCCACAACTTATATGGCCAACGTAATTGACGGTCTAAAAAAGCTTTCTCTATCGGCCCAAGCACTGAAGTTTGAAAGGTTCCCTCTGAGAGAGGCAATTGAGGAGGCGATTCAACTGTCTGAATCAAAAGCCTTGAAGAGTCAAGTCACTCTAGCTTTAAATGGAGACAGCCAGATCACCCTTTCGGCCGCGAGGACTCAGATCATTCAAGTCCTTGTGAATCTAATAAAGAATGCAATTGAGGCGTGCGCAGAGTCTTCTGAGCGGTGGGTGGCCATATCCTATTACGAAATTGCCAGCCAGGTGACGATACAGATTCGAGATTCTGGTCCTGGAATTGATCCCAAAATCAGAGAACACATATTTGAACCCTTTCATTCTACTAAATCCGCACAAGGGGGAACAGGTCTGGGTCTCGCCATCTGCACTCAAATCATTGCGGCTCATAGTGGCGATCTCTTTGTTGAATCGTTTTCTTCTCCAACATGCATTCAAATCAACTTACCGCGAAAGGGGGACTAAGCTCTGTCTCAAAATGAGTCAGTGAGCCTATTTTTGGTAATTCTCACTGTTTTTCAAGACTTACAAAATATTTGTAAACACATCTCAAGTTGATCAAGAATTTGCCGAATAACTATATGCATTGTAACCTAAACTAAAGGCGAGAAACCCGCCGCTCCCTAGAGGGTCGACGTAGTACGTCCATATCTTGCTTTAAGATTTTATATTCCACCTATCTATGTCTAAAAGTCCTCGGATGGGCTGGATGAAAGTGAGGTCAAATGAAGATAATGGAAAACAACTTCAAATTGTATTTTTCTGTGCTCCTTTTCACCCCATTTTTGTTTTTGTATCACAACTGTGCTCAACCTCTAGGGGTGAGTGATCGAGGCACTACCACGGAAACGAATCCCACGGATGCCACTGAAATAGACCAGCCTCCTCTTCTTATTACGTTCGATCTTCATATGGACCCGATGTCGCAAAAGGACGATGCAGATACCGATCGAAAAAAGGCCTATGAAAAATGGCTGAAAGATACAGAGTGGTTACTTGACTACGCAGACCAATACGACGTAAAGATCTCATTCTTAAGCGGTGGAGAATGGATGGAATACTGCGAAGAAGATGCAAGCGCGTGTTATCCAGTGATCAAGCGTCTGTATGAAAGTGGAGGAATTGTTGGGAGTCATAGTCACAGTGAGTACAAAAAGGGTGTTCACGATTGGCCATCGTACTCAGAATTCTCCAGCACGGACAGTCAGAATGAGGAAGTTTGGAACGACAACAGAAATCAAGTGGAAACAGTGATCAAAGGAGCCTTAGGCCTTACAGATCCAAAAGAAATTTCCAAGGTGAACACTGCCTCAATGAGTCACGTTCCGGACACTCACGGCACAGTTACAGCATTGCACAGTATGCTGGCCGAATATGGATACACCATCAAAGAGGGTGGCGCCGAGCAAGAGTTAGCCGCCTATTTCGGTCACATTCCTTTCAACATCTTCAGACCTGGAAGCTGCAATATCTGCGAAGATTTGTCTGGTCCTGTAGTGGCGATTCCTCAGTCCCAAGTGATAGGAAACAGCAAATTGCATTTTGGAATATTTCAAGATGGACGTGCCCCCAGAAAACAGGCGGAATTGCTTCAGGCGTTAGCCGCTCGAAAAATGTTTGCTCTATCTAATAGGGGAACGAAGATTTGGAGCTATGGTTGGGGTGTTCACGGACATGAACTGAGCTTGAACTCTGAAAACAGAAAAGCAATCGAGGAGCTCATTCCGTGGATCAAAGAGAACTTGATTGATAAAGGACTTGCGAAATTCGTTTCTTACATTGAAGCGAGGGATGATTTTTTGAATTGGGAAGAAGAAAATCAGGGGGTATCGTCATTTAATTATTCGAAAGACACTGTCGATTACACAGCGTATCCTTACTCCGAATTGGCTGCCAAGTATTTTCGTAATGCGGAGTATGATCGAAATATTCAAGTAAATGACGCTAACGTTTTTATACTTAAATCGCAACTAAAAGATTCGTCGACCGGGGTTGCATCTGGCAGCACCTATGATTTTGCTTTTGTCTTGGCAGATACCGATACTACGATCGATCTGTCTTCTGTATTTGGATCGAAAGAGGTCAGGTTGACAGATTTGGACTCTGATGGAAAGACCTCTACGTTTTCATCAAAGAGCGTCATCGTTGGCACAAAGCCTGCAGTGATCTGCCTATCAAAGGACTGTGATTCGATTTTGGCGATGTCCAATTAGACTCATCCAGAGAGCGCCGCCAAATGAATTGTCCGATCTTTCAATGTGTTTGTTGACCTTTTCCACCTGTGGCTCCTAAAATTCCTAGTATACCAAAAATTACAATGATTTTGCAGTCTTGAAAAATCGTGAGAATTCCCTAGAATAGACTACCTGTTGTGTTTCAAATGACAGCAACACCTTCCACCTTCGCGCAGAAGATATTGAAATGACTTAGGTTTTTTAGGCAAGCTCGATTCTACCAAAAACGGCCAGAATTTGCTATACATTGTTTTAAGTC
>JACTMU010000029.1 GCA_014584465.1 Pseudomonadota bacterium
TCGTCTTCTAAAAATACTTAAAACACATGGGATCATTAAAAAAGTGAACAAAACCCATCGTTACGAAGTTACAAAAAAAGGAATCCAAATAATTTCTGCTATGGTCCACTTTGTGGCCCTGCACGGTGCCACATCATCATTCAAGAAGATCGGGTGACTCCTCATCTTAGACTTTCCAAACCTCAGGTTGGGCACATCAAGGGTTTTGACTGTAGGCTCGACACTTCGGCTTGGCATTTGCATTGACCCTGTGGGTACGAATGCTATTTTATTACTAGGTGGGATGAAACTTAGTGATGAACCGTGTTTTCTACTTTCTTTTATTTCTATTTTGTGGATGCGGGACCCTTTCACGTCTCTGTCTTGAAGAGAGTCAAGAACAGGTGGCCCATTCTGATCGAGGGACTGAACGTTGGTGCGAGATTGTGGATCTTCGTGGTGAGAGGATCTCTCATGGTCCATTTGAGTCGAGGTATCCGGGAGGTCAGATTCGAGCCTTGGGGAGATATCAGAACGGAAAGAGAGAGGGCGTCTGGAAGGGGTGGCATGCCAATGGCAACCGGGAGTATGAAATAGACTATATCGGAGGGATCAAAGAGGGTAGAGTCTATTTTTGGTTTGAAAATGGATCCCCAAATTTTGAGAGTCAATGGAAGAGCGGAAAGCTGGACGGACCAAGTCGCCATTGGAGTCTAAAGGGTCATCTACTGCTCATGATCGAATTTAAGGCGGGCCGATTTCATGGGCAGATGGTTGAGTTCAACGAAAGAGGTGAAAAGATCTTTGAGGGTCTCTACGAGCATGGGGTTCATATCCGAACTCTCTTCGAAAAAAAAGAATAGGCACAACTCCATTTTAATAATTTCTCTTAGATCATGCCAATGTGACCCTGTTTGAGGATTGCTCAAACTCACTAAGGACCTTTTCAAGGATCAGTTTTGGCTTTCCGCTGCCATCGGTATAGGCCCCGACGATGTGGAATCCATATCGAAGATTAAGAGCGATCATATCGCGCCACCTATTTTGGGTTTTAGTTTGAATCCTTTTAAAACCCTTCATTCGACACCAATCGTGCTGGTCTTTCATGAGCAAAGAGGCAATTCCAAGACCTCGATAGGAAGGTGACACCGCGCCCATCCAACTGTAGAATGTCTCGTCATCATGCTGGTAGCCGATCTTAAATCCGACCAATTGGGAGCCTTCTAGGGCGCATTGCAAGAGAAAATTGTTGTAATTTCTCAATATGGCATCAAATTTAGAACTTTTGACCTGTCCGAAGACTTCAACAATGAGCGGAGCGATCCGATTTTTCTGTTCGAGAGTCACAGTCTCAATTCGCTGAATTTCAAAAACTACAGGGGCAAATCTTGGGATTTGCTGCCCCGCCACGGTCACATCTTCAAAGAACATTTCTTTAGGTCGCACCCAAAGTGTGCTCAACTCATTCTTATAGAGTGTCTCATAGATCACAAAATCTTCAAGAGTTTCGCTGTGTTTGGCTTCTCCAAGATATTTGTAGGGTTTGTTTTTATAGTGCCTGAAAAATCGAGTCATTTGAACACCTCTCCAATATTGAATGCCAAATTAAGAAGAGCCTGCAAAAATCGACCTACAAACCATCCGTCCATGCTTTTTTAGAGGTCAGAGTAAGAATTAGGTATAATTTCCAGAAGCCAGAGAGATTATATTCATCAGAGGCCTCAACTCGAGTTTCACCATCAAAATCAGCTATTCATAGAATCTATAAGGGAATTTATCGCAAAGGTTCATAGAATGCACCTAAGAAATTGCTGCAATACGTCGTGGATGGAAGAGAAGATATGAAGATCTTTTCGGTGGTTCAAAGACAAGGAGGATCGTTTTATGAAAGAGCAAAGAACCAAAGGTCATCGTATGAGATTGCATGTTGTCCGGTGGGGATTTGTCTTAACCTTTACCATGATTTGTGGAGGTTGTATCTCCTTTCATTCAGGTGGTGAAGTTGCATTTGATGTTCGAAAGATTGGATCTTTAGTCCCGAGAACTGGGAACGATGGAGGTGTTGTTGGTCAAGATGGTGCCTACTCAGTTGCACTTGAAGAAAGAAAGTCAGTATGGTTTTTTGGAGACACCTTTTTTGGGAAATGGTGGACTAGAGGTAATTTTCAGATTGTAGGAGATGTTTCTAATAGTTGTGGTGTGGCAGTTGGTTTTGAAGTTCCTACAGATTCATCTTGGATCCAATACAAAAAGAGACAAGATAGGATTGCACCGTTTTTGGAGAATACGAAAGCAGAAGACTCTGGTCGAATGAAACATTGGCCAAACGCAGGAATCGAGATTTCAAATAAGATTTATCTCTTCTACTCTCTTGTAGAGATTGTTGGCACTGACTCGTGGGATTTTCGCCATGATGGCCAAGGAGCATCCTCAGTATGCTCGGGGTCGAGGAAAAGTTACCTATTTTACGTTGGTTGACAACAGTTGCATGTTTTGTGCAATACCTGAACTTTTTGAATTGAGACTCAATTGACGATTTTTTGACCGGAATCCATAAATGCAGGGCTTCTTTAAAAATTTCTCTAGGGCCTCTGGGATAGATCTTCAAGAGCCTTCTTGACAAAATCAAGTTCACAGCCCAACCGTTGTCTCTCAGTAAAATTGACCCACCTGTTCTCGCTAAAATTGACCCACCCCTTTCAGCCTGTTGATACTTAAATTTGCATTTGCACAAAATGC
>JACTMU010000022.1 GCA_014584465.1 Pseudomonadota bacterium
ACCGTTCTATCGCCCACCTTAAAATACCGAAAACCCTCTAACGGTAAGGCTTTTAAACTCTGCTTTTCTTCATTGAACATTTCTAAAACCTGTCGTTTTTTACGGCCATGTATTCGGGGTGCCGCCCAATTGGTCTCCCACTTTGCTAGAAATTGGTTTTGCTCCTCAATGGTTTCAAATTTTCGTCCCTTCAGTGCTGTGTTTTGCGTGTGCTGAATGGCATTTTCAACGGTGCCTTTTCGATCTGGATCTCGCACTCGGCAAGGCTCACCAATGACTCTGTAATGAGCCAGCATTGCGGCGTAGACAGGATTTAAAATCGGCTCATAAATGTCGGGTTTGATAACTCCCTCTTTGAGGTTGTCTAACACCACGTATTGCGTGCAGCCGCCAAAAGAGTGGAAGGCTTCTTCGTGAAGTTTGGACCATATTTCCTGGCTCGTATGCCATACAACTTTACGGAAGGATTTTCCCGAGTATTTAAGTGTCATCACAAACAAATACGGCCGTTTATATTTGCCGGACTTATAAAGTGTCAGAGCGCCTTGACCATAATCAACTTGGGCCTCTTCACCCGGTAGAAACTCGAGAACATCGAATCGCTTCGGATCTTTTGCTTTTAATCCGCGACAAAATCTTTTCACTGAATTGTATTTATTTGCAAATCCATGTTGTTCCACCAAATCCTGGAAAATGGCTTGGGCATTGCGGCCCATGGCAACCTGTTGCTCAATCCATTCTCGATGCGGTTCACAAGCCGAAATCGCATGTTTTGGAATTTTCTTGTTTGGATCTGCGAGATTTACTTCAATTGGAACCAGTGGCTGGGGTTCATCTGCTTGGCCTATTTTGGTGTCATTCCCGGTGGCCACCAGATCTGGAGTGGCCGCTTTTGAATTAAGAATCTTGGCATATTTGCTGACCGTTTCGCGTCGAATGCCTAATTTTCGCTCAATTGCGCGATCTGACAAGCCTACCTTCAGTAAGATCTCGATTTCATTGATTTTTTGCTTATTCAAGACGTTCATCCTTTCATTCCTCCTATGAGGAATTAGACTAACGTCCTGCTTTGATTTTAAACAACTAGTTCAAATCGCTGGCCGGTTTTGACCCGGCCACAACTGGCCGCTTTTGGGTGGCCGCCCGGGGTGACGTCACATGATGTTTTATGATTCTTCGCTGTTTTAGATGGAAAAATTCTGGATTTGGTCTGGATAAGTCTGGATGGATTAGAATAGAAAAAGTGATCTAACTCGTTAAATTCTGTGAGAGAAACCCAGAAGCAGTGGGGTGCCAGAAGTGCCTGAAGTGGGGCTTCATAAGTCTGGATTGAGTCTGGGTGGCTGGTCCCATTGAACTCTAACCGGGTTCATCTCAAAATGAGCCACAATAGCCTTGTCGGCGAATTATAGCAAACTTGCGATATTATTTGCTTTACTTTTTATAGCAAATTTGCGATATTGAATATGGAGAATCATAGATGCCGCAAACCGAAGTAGTCTTCTTCAAAGATATAGACGGTAGCGTTCCGGCTTTAGTCTGGATGGACGACCAACTTGAAAAGGTTCAAGATAAACTCATCGTGCGTATCGAACGACTTGAAGAGCTTGGTCATGAGTTGCGCAGACCAGAGGCCGACTATCTTCGAGACGATATTTATGAGCTTCGTGTAAAAAACTTTAAGGTGAACTACAGGATTTTATACTTTTTTTGTCAGCAGAAGGCGGTGTTGTCACATGGGCTTACAAAAGAAGATGTGGTGCCACCAAAAGAAATTGATAGGGCGATTGAGAATTTGAAAAAATACTCAAAAGATCCCGCTAAACATACTTATGAGGAGTAGTGATATGGATAAGAAAAAGACAAGCAGAGCTGTCGATATCCTTAGCCGTCGCTACATCAAGGACGATGAAAAGCGCAAAGATTCACTCGAAGTTGAAAGAGTCAACTCCAGTGTTGCTACAATGATTTTTCAACTTCGGACAGAAGCTGATCTTAATCAAAAAGAGTTGGCCGATTTGGTAGGAACTACCCAATCTGTTATTAGTCGCTTAGAAGATGCGGACTATGAAGGACACTCTTTGAGTATGCTAGAGAGAATAACTAAAGCTCTTGGGCATAAATTGAGATTGGCAGCAGTTCCACAGCAAAATTCGGAGCGATCTGAAATGCACTTTGCCTTTCAGAAATTTGTCTCTTTGTTACGAAGACTAAAAAAGCTGACAGTAGATGGTTTGGCAAAAAAACTGGAACTCGATAGAGATGTGATCTTAGCTCTTGAAAACGATCCAAGCTACAGACCTGCACCACTCATTCTCCACAAACTTAGTAAGTTCTATGATATTCCACAGTCTAAGTTAAATGTCTTAGCCGGAGCTATAAAAGAAGTTCCTGACGATATTCGGCAAGAAGCCTCGCGCTTTGCCGCAAAGGCCGAATCGTTTGTATCTCTAACTGACGAAGAAAAGAAATCTCTCGATCAGTTTATGAAAGCTCTCCGGACTAAGGCGTAGTGAGTGGATCAGTATTCCAAGAGTGAAATTGAAAACTTGAGAGTACCGAGTTCTCAGCCTATTTTTTAAGCTTTCTTTTTTGCTTCTTCCCGTTCAGTTTGAGCAATAAGAAGCGCGAGATCAATCCACTCT
>JACTMU010000030.1 GCA_014584465.1 Pseudomonadota bacterium
ATCAGTTGGATGCACTTTTATATCAAACAATCCGCCGTGAGCATCCAGAACATACCCGCCTCCGGATTTAGGGACCAAATCCCACGTCGTTCCACCATTAGTTGATTTTAAGAGTCCGCCTTCACTCTGCGCAGCGTAAATACTGTTGCCGACAAAGGCAAAATGAATGCCTCCCCGCCCTTGATATATATGAAAATGTGCATCCTTAACCCTTGTCCAATGATTGCCACCATCTGTCGTTCTGAAAATACCTTCGGCAACATGGTTATCCGGACTTTCCATTTTGCTCCCGGCAACATAAACGATATCTGGGTTTGTTGGGTCAACAACTATAGAAAAGCCTCCGTTGGCAAAAAATCCGTTTCCTTTCCTCTCCCACTTTACACTGTAAGGGTCTGCATTTGCATTTGTGGTTCTCCATACCTGATTTGTGTCGGAAACAAGATATGCAATATTTGAATTGGATGGAGCAAAGGTCATACCGGGGGTTTGTTGCCATCCTTCACCACCGGCAATCCCCGCCGTCTTCTGAGCCTTCGTTCTTTTTGCAACTTGCCGCTACTGATTTGCAGAGGGTGGTTGAGTGCCATCATCGCCAGGAGGGGGTACTTCGGGAGGTACAACCTCGTCGTCATCGGTAATGGGTGAGTCATCAGCAACTTCAATCAGATCATTTTCATTTCCCCCTCTCTCATTACCATCAGAAGGGCTAGAAGTTTCGTCACCAACGCCGTCAACCGAAGAGCACTCTCCTTCGCAAAGAGAACTGCTTGTTCTGTCTGCGGAACTCAATGTGGTGAGTGATCCTCCACAGTTCTGATACGTTGTTAAGAGTAGAAGTAATGAGGACATTGTAGAGAATACCACAACGAAAGATCGTTTTCTCTTCATTTTATGAACCAACATAAACTCCTTTGAGCCTTTTTGATCCTCTGTTTCATATTGTGCGGCCCACTTGAACCAACGTGATTTTCAGCACACTACTCCTGTGAAACCACGGATCACAGATCTAGACGTAATTTCCAATAAGAGCATAAACCATGCCGTGCATGAAAGAATTTAGAGTGTCTAAATTGGGCCCATCTGTCTAATTTATGCGCATTTTATCAAAGCAAAGCGACGATTTCTTAATATTTTCAATAATGAAGAGACGAGAGGGGGACTTGTTGACGTGAAAATTTTATGGACGTTCAGAAATGGTTCAACTCTATCTAGGGAATTACCGGACAGGCACTACTTAACAGGAGCCGAAGGATTGATGTAGGAGAGGTAGTATTTGAGTTCGCGCAGACTCTCCTTGATGTCATTGACGGCACGGTGTTGATTGGTCTTTTTGAACTTCTTTCCATACTTCTCTAAGAAGATGACCTTCCAAGAACTTACGTCAATCATTCGATAGTGAAGACGATAGGAGAACTCCTTAAGATATCGATTGATGAAGGCTCGGTCGGTGGCAATCGAGTTTCCGGCAAGAACAACAGGCTCCTTCGAGGGGAAATAGGTATCGGCCAGCTTCAATAGGTCGGATTCAACTTTTTCGAGCGGCTCACCATTAGGGATCAAGCTCAAGAGTCCCGATTCACCATGGTGGGTCTTGTTCCAAGCATCCATGTTGTCGAGATAGTGTTGGGGTTGCTTCACAATTGCGCTGTAGTGGTCAAGTTCATGAAAATCAAGGTCAGTGATGATTGCTGCAACTTCTAGGATGACCTCCTTTTCAACATCAAGGCCTGTCATCTCTAAATCGATCCAAAAAATTCTTTTCAATTTAATCTCATTTCTATTGCGGTTCACACTGAGCGCGGTTAAGTGGAACTCATTCAAAAAAGGGAGCGTCACATCAAATTTCAGTGTCCATCGTTCAGAAAGATCTCCAAAACCCCCTCATTCACCTTTCCACGAGCATCCATCTCATACTTCCAAGGGAACCCACCTTTTTTCAAATAACTTATTACGGTAGATTTGACAAGACCCTTACCCTTTCCCGTCATGATTTGAACTCTCTTTGTTCCCAGTTGAATGTGACGATGAAGAAATGCGTCAACAGCACTTTCCACTTCGTCCACCTTAAACCCATGCAAATCGAGCCGAGCCTTCTTTGCCATTCAATCAAACCCTGACCAATGAAATCGACGCAAATGGAGCATCCATGGTGCTCCATTTGCAAACGATCCTCCCGAGAGAGGGGACCAACAGATCTATTTACACTTGTTTGCTGCGTAGTAAGTGGCGAGATTTTGCATATCCTCAGTTGTAAGAGGTGTGGCCATGGGAGACATAAGAGGGTCTTTCCTCTCACCACCCTTAAAGGCATTGAGTTGCTTGTAGATGTATTGATCTTTTTGGCCACAAAGGTTGGGCCACAAAGGATTGGCACTGTTTCCATCAGGACCGTGGCAGCTGGCGCACATTGTGGCCTTTGCCTTACCTTTACCCGCATCACCGGCTTTCCAAGGCTCTGCGGCTCCAAAGGCCATCGTGGTTGCCAGCGTCAATGATGTTGCCAAAATGAACTTAAACATAATTTCTCTCCTTCTGGTTGTTGTTCTCTATCTGTTCTTCACTCTTATTCTATTTTTCAATTTGTGCAGGAAACTACCAGGGTCCCAATCCACAGGTCAACTGCGACCAACTAAGAAAGCTCCATTTTTGCAATGGTTTGAAGCTGCATGTTGGAGGTTCCTTCGTAGATTTGTCCGATCTTTGAGTCCCTAAAAAATTTCTCCACAGGGTATTCGACGGTGAAGCCATTGCCACCAAAGAGGTCTACGGCCATTGAGGCGATCTTCTCTGCGGTCCGTGAAGCAAAGAGCTTTGCCATTGCGGCCTCCTTAATGAAATTCATCTTGGAATCTTTTTTGCGGGCAGCGTTGTAAACCATGAGCCGTGAAGCTTCAAGTTGAGTTCTCATCTCTGCAAGCTGAAACTGAACCCCTTGGAACTGGCTGAGGGATTGGCCAAATTGCTCTCGACTCTTTATATAGTTCAAGGAGGCTTCGTAAGCGCCTTGCGCAATGCCCAGCATTTGGGCTCCAATACCAATGCGCCCCTCATTGAGAGTCTCAATGGCAATCTTGTACCCGACGCCGACTTGTCCCAAGACCGAATCCTTAGGAATTTCGCAATTCTCAAAGAGGAGTTCACATGTGGAGCTTGCCCGAATTCCCAACTTGTCCTCTTTTTTCCCGATTGTAAATCCAGGAGTCCCACGCTTTACAAGAAAACCTGTGATTCCTTTGTAGCCTTTGCTAAAGTCGACATTGGCAAAGACTATGAAAAGTTCGGCCTCGTTGGCACTTGTGATCCAAAGTTTGTTGCCATTAAGGAGATAGTGATTCCCCTTATCTTCTGCACGAAGCTTAAGCGCAAAGGCGTCTGAGCCACTGCTGCTTTCAGAAAGAGCATAGGCTCCCACCCACTCAGAGGCCAATTTTGGCAAATAGGTCTCCTTTTGCGCGGGAGTTCCCCACTTCAACAGAGCATTGGTGACAAGGGTGTTCTGAACATCGACTAGGACGCTGACGGAACCATCCACACGTCCGAGCTCTTCGACGGCCAAGCAGGCAAGAGTGAACGAACCACCGGTGCCACCCCAATTTTCGGGGGTTTCGATTCCCATAAGGCCCATTTCAAAGAGCTGTCGGATCAAGGTTGGATCTAGCTTTTTCTCGCCATCCATCTTTGAAACGCGAGGCCTGATTTCGCTCTCTGCGAAGGTTCGAATCGCTGTGCGGAAGCTCTCCTCATCTTCAGAAAAGTGAGTCAACGGCAGATGGCTCGACATAAAATCCCCCTAACGTTCGTGATTGCCTCAACTTAAAATCAGGTGTAGGTTCGGGTCAATGCAAAAAATAGCACGAATCTTAATCGCTAAGGTGGGCTTGGATGGCCATGATCGCGGAGCAAAGGTGGTCGCTCGAGGGCTGCGTGATGCTGGATTTGAGGTCATCTACACCGGACTCCATCAGACCCCTGAGATGGTGGTCCAAGCGGCTCTTCAAGAGGATGTTGATGCAATTGGTCTATCGATTCTCTCAGGGGCTCACTTGGGGCTTGTCAAAAGCATTGAGGAGTTGCAGGGAGCACACGGGACGTCGATACCCCTTTTTGTGGGAGGGATCATCCCCGAGGAGGATGGCCGCGAGCTTCTGAATCATGGTGTGAAGGCCGTTTTTGGTCCTGGGACGCCACTGGTTGAGATTGCATCCAAAATTCGTGAGATGATCAGTGGAGTCATTCACCCAACAGGAATCCAAGGTGATTCAAAGAGCAAAAAATAGTTCCTATCTCTCTATTGTGATCTTGACTCTATTTGGTGGGTTGCTTTTGGGAGCATCGTTGGTGGTGAGCACCACGCAACCGCCCCAGCCTGAACTTCAGGAGAGGCTGGCCCCTTCGGATCTATCCACAGCTTCCGTCCAAAGGACGAAGATCACCGTGGCAGTGGCATCCAATTTTACGACTGCATTGCAGAGGATCATTGGGGAGTTGGGTGGGGACTTTGAGGTGGTGATGGTCTCAGGAGCCACAGGAAAGCTTGCCTCTCAAATTCAAAATGGTGCGCCATTTGATCTCTTCTTGGCTGCCGATGAGAAGCATGTCGAGCTCTTAGAAACTCAGGGGAAGTTGTTGCGGGAAAGCCACTTTGTCTACACAACAGGAAGAGTTGCAGCTTGGGCGCCGTCGATCAAGGGTGGTCCCGTGGAAATTGAGCGAAGATTGAAAAGCGGACAGGTTCGATATGTTGCCATTGCCAATCCCGTCACGGCTCCCTATGGTGTGGCAGCTCAGGAGATTCTTAAAACGCTTCAGATTTGGAATTCGTTGGAGAGCCAAAAGCAGGTGCTTCGCGGGGAGAGTGTTGCCCAGACTTTTCACTTTGCCCGCAGTGGAGCCGCTGAGATTGCCTTTGTCTCGGTCGCACAACTCTTGAATGAACCTAGCTCTCACTATTGGGAAGTTCCTCAGAACATTTACAATCCGATCCGTCAAGCCGGGGCCATTGTCGCAACCAGTGCCTTTCAACGTGAAGCTTACGCGCTCATAGATCTGCTCAGATCCCCTCGTGGTCAGATGATTCTTGGGGAGAGTGGTTATAAAAGTGTTGAGTGATCAAGATCTCATGGCCTTCACGTTGACCGTGAAGCTTGCATTGACCACGACCGTCCTGTTGCTTCTGTTTGGAACTCCATTGGCGTGGTGGCTCTCACGCTCCAAAGGTCTCTTGAAAACGGTGGTGGAGTCCGTGGTGGCTCTCCCTTTGGTGTTACCCCCAACCGTACTTGGTTTCTATCTCTTGATCTTGTTTGGTCCCCAGGGATGGGTAGGGCAGTGGATGAGTGCTTTGGAGTTGCCTCTCTTGGTCTTCTCCTTTTGGGGGTTGGTGTTGGGTTCGATGATCTATTCGCTTCCGTTTGTGGTGCAACCACTTCAAAGTGCCTTTGAGGGACTCTCTCCACTCTATTTGGAGGTGGCCTCCACGCTCGGAGCCTCTCGCTGGGATCGCATGATCAACTTGATACTCCCGCTAACCAAGAGAGGTTTTCTGTCGGCCATCACATTGGGTTTTGCCCATACCGTAGGAGAGTTTGGCGTGGTTTTGATGGTGGGCGGGAACATTCCTGGTAAGACTCAAGTTCTTTCGATTGCAATCTATGATCACGTTGAATCGATGCAGTATGCGAAGGCTCACCTGCTTGCCGGCGGGCTTTTGATCTTTTCGGCGGTCACGCTCTTTCTCTTTTACTTTAAGCAAAGGGTGAGGTTGTGAGACTGCAGGCGGACTTTCGAGTCACACGAGGAGATTCATTTGGATTGTCGGTCAAGTTGGATCTCGATCTTCATGGGGTTACAGCCCTTTGGGGTCTCTCTGGTTCGGGCAAGACCACTCTGTTAAGGGTGATTTCGGGGCTTGAAAATAGTGCTGAAGGAGAACTCTCGATCGATGGAGAGCCCTGGATGAAGAGTGGCAGTGGAGTGTTTCTTTCGCCCCATCGTCGTGGTTTAGGCTATCTGTTTCAAGAGGTGGGACTCTTTCCCCATTTGAATGTGGAGGGGAACCTTAGGTTCGCGTTGAATCGGGCGCAGGGGCGCAGACCCATCGTCGCCTATGATGAGGTCGTGGGGCTTTTGGGTTTGGGTGATCTTTTGAAACGATCGGTCCTTTCGCTTTCAGGAGGGGAGAAGCAGCGTGCAGGAATTGCCAGGGCTCTGTTGGCGCAGCCTCGCCTTCTTCTTTTAGATGAGCCACTGTCTGCACTTGATGAGGGGAGTCGCTTTGAGATTTTGGGATATTTGGAGAGAGTGGTCTCAAAGAAATTGGTCCCTATGATCTATGTGACCCACTCCTCGAAAGAGGTGGCTCGACTTGCTGATCAGGTGTTTTTGTTTGAGGAGGGAAGAGTTAAGCCCCTTGGATCTCCAGAGGAGTTTTTACGAAGTGGTGAAACCGACGATGTGGTCACTCTGGTTCGCGCAAGCTTTGCCTCTTATGATCGACAGTTTGAAATGAACGAACTCCATTTTTCTGGAGGTTCCCTTTTTTTGCCGGGCCCTGAGATCCTCGTCTCACAGGTTCGAGTCGCAATCAGCGCTTCCAATGTGAGCGTGGCTCTCAGCCACGACATTTCGAGCAGCATTTTGAACGTCCATCCAGGAACGGTGCGCTCGATTGTGGATCGTGAGATAGGCCAATCGCTTGTCTCTGTGGATGTCGGAGGAGAGGTCTGGGCGGCCAAGATCACACGAAAATCTGTGGATCGTTTGGGCCTGCGGGAGGGTCTTCCCGTCTTCGTGCAGGTCAAGGCCCTTTCACTCATTTAGTAGTGAGCGGGATTGGAGAGAATTGTTCCATTTTCTTTCCAGAAGAAGGAGACGGTTTTGGACGCGTACATGTTGGTTCGTCGAAAGACCTTAAAGGGGAGCGAAAGGCGCTGAATCGCCTGAGTTGCGGCAAGGTATTCGTCCTCACTCAGCTGAAGACCTTGAGCTTGAGATCCTCCTCGCCCAATTGGAAGAAATTGGTAGAGGTGCCACGCATGGAGATGGTCCGAATGTTCGTTCGCCAAAAATAGCGCCAAACGATGAAGCCCATCGACGTTTTGTTTGGTGACGACGGTCGAAATTGTAGCTGATCGCTGCGCAGACTTCAGTTTTTTTAAAGCCTCAAGGATGGTCGTATGGTGAGAGGAGGCGGCCTTTCGAAGAAGGTTGTGGACTTCGCTTTCCATAGATTCAAGGGGCAGAACAAAACGATCAATGAAGGGGATCATCTCAAATTGGGAAGGCAATCGGATGGCATTGGTTCCAATTTGCACAAAGAGCGATCGATCCTTTGCTGCTTGACAGAGTTGAAGGAGATCCCCTTTCCAAAGAAAGGGTTCTCCTCCTCCAAAGATGACCGTTTGGTATCCCTTGTGAACGAGGTCATCGAGGAGCTTTTGAGCTTCATCGCTCTGAAAGCTTTCAATCTGATCCTCGGTCACACAAAACTCACACCACATGTTGCAGTGGGGTTGCAATAGCAAAACAGCGGCACGACGCTCTGACACAGCTGTGGGATCGGAGTTTTGGACGTTCGTATTGGCTATGCGGCGCCCTTCTTTTTGGCGTAGGGTGCATATTTCATGTCTGAACCCTGAATGTGGTTGATCAGCCAATCCTTGAGAAAATCGAAGACTTCCCCTGAAAGAGCCTTTTGACCAACCTCGAACTTCTTCCACACCTCATTGACTTGATTGAGGAGATCGGAATGCAGTTTCTTATGGCTGTCAAGATCAGGAAAGCCAATGTCTCTCATAAGTTTTTCTTCGTATGCAAAGTGAGTCTTTGTGTATTCAATTAAGCCCTTAAGAATTTCTCCCACCACTTGATTGCCTTTGCCCGCAATCCGCGCATCGTGGAGATCATTGACCATTCCCACGAGTTTTTTGTGTTGAACATCAATCGACGGAACTTGTACGCTGTATCCTGCGTTCCACTCAAAGAGAGCCATAGAAATACCTCCTTACAGGTTTATGACCCTACTTTATCGGAAAACCGAACTGTTCCATAGAGATCCTAGTAAAGGAATGACCAGAACTGGACGAAGGTGCATTTAGGTTTCGCGCCAGGCATTGGGTATTTTGAAAGCGTCTCATTGTCTCAATTTTGTACATTTAACGTTGGACCTTTCGTTCAATTTTGAGATTCCTGCTGTCTCATCCCTTGTTGAGCGGACAGTCACTGTCGTGTGTCTGTCCACTTTTCTGGGTTCAGATGGATTTTAGACCTTCCTGTTTTGGTCCGATATTTGAAGTTATGGATTCCTTGGGGGATGCCAAGTTTGTTGGATGAGGCGTATCAAAAACCAAAACTGGTTCGACCGCGATTTTGGCTTCGTCAGCCGAAGAACTGGAGCTTTCAAGTCAATTCGTGTCAACAGGATGGTGTTCAAATTCGAGACATTAGCCCTTGGGGGGTCAGGGTTGTTCTTCCTTGGAACAGCCGTCCCGAGATTGAGGGGCCTGTGACCTTTCGGTTGGTACGAAAGGGGGATGATCTCTTTACAGTAAGTGGTGTGATTCGATGGATCAAGCCTGGCCGATCGTCGGCCATGGTGGGGATTGAGTTTCTTGAGCGCGGCGGCATTCCCATGATGTGGCACAACAATGATTTTGCACCAAGAGGCTTACGACGCAAAAAGGTGAGGCTCATTGATGAGGTGCGTGATTTTATGATCCGTGTAGGTCACCTTGAGGTCTCTGCACTGATTGTGGGAATGATTGCCCTGATCTGGTTTTTTACAATCTTTCATATCCTTTGGTTCCTAAATCTCCGTTAGAACGCAGATTCCAACCCAGATCCAAAAATGGAGATATTTCGAATTTCAGATCTAGGCACTAATTTCAATGCCAGGTTAGAAGTGGTTGATCCTGGATCTATTTTGAGAGAGACTTTGCGCCAGTTATGTCCTTCGTGCACCTTCACACCCATTCTCACTACTCCCTTCTTGAAGCTTCATGTCAGATTGTTCCGCTCGTAGAGCGTGTGGCGGCTCTGGGCATGCCCGCCGTGGCTCTGACGGACCATGGGAATATGTTTGGGGCTGTCGAATTCTATTTTGCAGCAAAGAACGCAGGGGTTCGTCCCATTTTGGGTTTTGAAGCCTACATCGCTCCAAAGGGTCGATTGGAGAAATCCGACGGCGAACGAAACCGACGTCTGGTCCTATTGGCTCAAAACTTCAAAGGCTATCAAACTCTCTGCAGGCTCTCGACTCGTGGGTACAAGGAGGGCTTCTACTATAAGCCTCGAATTGATTATGAGGTTTTAAGGGAGGAGAGCAATGACATTCTTGTTTTGTCAGGGGGGATACGGGGCGAGGTGGCCGATTCCTTTTTAAGGGAGGGACCCGATCGAGCTTTAGAAAAGATCAGAGCTTTGAGTCAACTCTTTCCTGAGCGCTTTTATCTCGAACTCAATCGCACCAATGTGAGCGAATGGGACGAGCTCAATCCTTTTCTTATTGAAGCCTCTCGCATCACAGGTGTTCCTTTCATTGCTGCCAATGATGTTCACTATTTGGACAAGAAAGATCAGCTGGTTCAGGAAGTTTTGGTGTGCATTGGAACCAATAAGACACTTCATGATGAAACGCGATGGCGGCTCGGAAGTGATCAGTTCTATCTTAAGGGACCTCAGGAGATGGCCTCGCTCTTTTCTGAGTGGCCAGAGGCTTGCACACGAACTTTGGAGGTCGCTGAGCGTTGCAACGTTGAGTTTAGGTTTAAAGATGAACAGGGAAAGGTCATCTATCATCTTCCATCCTTTCCGGTCGAGGAGCACAAGACGATCGATCAGGTGATCCGAGAGATGGCCTTAAAGGGTCTTGAAGAACGTTTTCGAGAGCTTGAACTTCGTGGAGAGGCCCCTCGAATTGAGGATCGTGGGATCTACTTGGATCGTCTTGAGTTTGAGCTGGGGGTCATTGATCGAATGGGATTCAATGGCTATTTTTTAATTGTCCAAGACTTTATCAATTGGGCCAAGTCTCAGGGAATCCCAGTTGGTCCAGGACGAGGCTCAGGAGCCGCCAGCCTTGTCGCTTACAGTCTGAAAATCACCGATCTTGATCCCATTGCACATAAGCTCATCTTTGAGCGCTTTCTCAATCCTGAGCGTGTGAGCATGCCCGATTTTGATATCGACTTTTGCCAGGATCGACGTGGAGAGGTCATCAACTATGTGACTGAGAAGTATGGAAAGGAGAGCGTCTCTCAAATTATCACCTACGGAAAACTTCAAGCTCGAGCAGCTGTGCGAGATGTTGGACGAGTGCTTGGGATGACCTATTCTGAGGTGGATGTGATTGCCAAGCTCATTCCAGAAAAACTTGGGATCACCTTGAAAGAGGCGCTTGAGATGGAGCCTCGGTTTCAAGAGCTCATGGACGATGACCCGCAGATCGCGCGTTTGATGGAGCTTGCCCAAGGAATTGAGGGGATGGTCCGGCATGCGGGGATTCATGCGGCTGGGGTGATCATCGCTGACGGAAGACTCGTGGACCATGCGCCTCTTTATCGTGGCATTGAAGGTGAGAATGTCATTCAATATGACATGAAACACGCTGAGAAAATGGGTTTGATTAAGTTTGATTTTCTTGGTCTTAAGACCCTGACGTTCATTCAAAATGGACTGGATTTAGTCCATCGAAACCGGGGTGTTTTTTTAACGACGGCGGACATCCCTTTGTCCGATCCCAAGATCTACGAGCTCATTGCACGTGGGGATACATCAGGCATCTTTCAGTTTGAAAGTGAAGGCATCACGGAGACGATCAAGAAGATCCAACCGACCTGCTTTTCGGACATCACCGCCATCAATGCACTCTACCGCCCGGGTCCTATGGAGATGATCCCCGAGTACACTGCAAGAAAGCATGGGACCAAATCGGTTGAGTATCTCTTTGCAGAACTTGAAGAGATTTTAAGCGAGACCTATGGAATTGTGGTCTATCAAGAGCAGGTTCAGATGATTGCAGCAAAGATTGCGAACTACTCTTTGGGAGAGGCCGACATTTTGCGAAAGGCCATGGGGAAAAAGATTCCAGAAGAGATGGCCAAACAGAGAGAAAGGTTTCTTCAAGGAGCTCAGGAACAGGGTTTTGATCGAGATCGTGCGGCGGAACTCTTTAGTTTGATGGAAGAGTTCGCAAAGTATGGTTTCAATAAGGCGCATGCGGCAGCCTACTGTGTTTTGGCGGCTCAAACAGCCTGGCTTAAACACTACTATCCGGTGGAATTTTTTGCAGCCCTTCTGAGTACAGAGATGCAAGATACAGATAAGGTTGTAAAGTACATAAAAGATGCAACCCATCACGGTATTGAGGTTTTGCCTCCTCATTTGAACCGTTCGGCTTTTAAGTTTTCGGTAGAGGGTTCAAAAATCTTTTTTGGTCTTGGAGCAGTTAAGGGTGTGGGTGGCGCGGCTGTAGACGCCATTTTGGAGGCTCGTTCAAAATTTGAAGGTGGATTTCCCGATTTGATCACTTTCTTTGAGGAGGTGGATCTTCGGCGAGTGAATAAGAAGGTGATTGAGTGTTTGATCAAATCAGGTGCGTTGGATGGATTTGGTTTTCATCGCGCTCAGCTCATGAATGGATATGCCCTTTTTCTCGATGAAGCTGAAAAGAAACAGCATGATCGAGAGCGAGGACAGTTCACTCTCTTTTCACTCATTGAGGAGACGGAGCCTGTTCAACTTAAGGAGTGTTCACCTTGGGGAAAGATGGCCTATCTTGCTTACGAGAAGGAGGTCTTAGGCTTTTATCTGAGTGATCATCCTCTTAGAGGACTTGAGTTCATTGGCGATGTGTTGGGGGCCTCCACGTTGGTATCATTGACCCAATCGGATGAGCCTCGAAACGGGGTGAAGGTCGTTGGAATCATCGCACAGTTTCGAGAGATATTGACAAAAAAGGGGACTCGAATGGCCTTTGCGACTCTTGAAGATCTGACAGGGTCCATGGAGCTCGTGATTTTCCCAGATCTCTACGCTCTGGTGGAGGGTGAGATCAGGTCGGAGAGTCCTCTCGTTGTGGAAGGCAAAGTTGAAAAGGGAGAGGGTCCGAGAAAGATGATCGTTGAGTCGGTCAAAATGGTTGACAAGAGTTTGGGCAATGTCAAAAGAATTGCCCTCACGATCGATGCAAAAAATCAATCTTGGTTGCCGATCATCAAGGAGATCTTTTCTCGTCACCCTGGGCCAACGAAACTGTGGATTAAACTTTCACTTCCAGAACTCACCCAGGCTGTATCGCTCGAAGTGAAAGAGCCCAGTGGAATCCGACTTGGGCGAGAACTCTTTGATGATCTGGGTCAGCAATTTGAGGAGCCACCTCTGTTTGATCGAGGCTGATAGGACAGCCCCTACTTATTTAAGAAATTGAGTTCAGAGAGCAGTTCAACTGATTTGTGGACAAGCTCAGAGTACCGAATGGGCTTTTGCCAGTGCGCTTTATGGTCAAAGATTCTTCCTACCCAAGAAGGAAGTTCACTGCGAGCAAGTCCTGAGTAGGTGATGACCGTGATGGGCTTTTCTCTTTGTCCTTGAGAGGACAACTCAAAAAAGCATTTGTTGACAAGATCTGCGCCGGTTCCTTTTCCTAGCATCCAATCCAAGACGATGATGTCGACATCGCCCTTTAAGATGCGCTGACGAGCATCGTCTGTGCTGATCGTGCAGGAGGTCTTGCAACCCAATCGACGAAACGCAAGCTCCACAGGAACAATGGCGTCCATATCGTCATCAATGATGAGAACCTCACGGGAGGCACAGATGAGCTGATCCCCAAATTTCTTATCTTGTTCACTTGTTTCGCCAATGAGTTCTGTTTGCATAATTCCCCCCCCTATGGTTTTTTGCAAATCTTTCTTTTCGAAGGATCTCGCTTGCTCCAAGATTCTTCTTCAGATCTATTAAATCATTCAACGTTTCAGCAAACATTCTGGCGAGTGCCGTTCAAATTAATATGACTTTAGTTTAGCGCACAAAGTGTTATGTTTGCTAGTGTCAGATTGTACAGTTTTAAAAACATTTAATGGACAAGATCAGAAGTGAGATTGTCTATACCCACAGCGATCGAGTTTGCTTACGCTAAAGATTGATTGTGTCTCAATTTGATTCAATTTTTTTATACATTGCCAGTACCTTATTCATGAAGACCACAATCTCGGTAGAGATCACAATCTTCGTAGCAGTGATCACAATCCCTCATTGATAAGATAAAAGTGGTTTGCCGCAATGGCCAGAGATGTGTCGTCGGCGTCGTTGGGGATGCTAAAAAAGGCATCAATTCCTGTAGGATTGGTGTCGCGCTCTCGAACAAGCACAATCCATTCAAGAAAGAAGGAGGGGAATGCGCCAAAGAGCAGATCTCGAAAGGGTTTGGTTATAGATCGATCGGCTAGTTCGGCCATTGGGGTCATCAATCGAAGATCGATGTTGATGGGCCCATTGACTTTGTAGGATCGTCCAAGATGGTCTGTTCGATTTTGAAAGAGAGGCCAAAAGCTGTAAGCCGACTCGCGTTTAAAGGACTCAATGTTCTTAAGAGCAAGATCTTTCATCTGAGAGATGATCTGATCCTTAGGATCAAGTTGAGAGTCATCGAGGAGGAAGAGCGGAAAGACCACTGAGGCGGTCGTAAAGAGATTTGAGTCTCGAATAGGTTCACCAAGAGATCCTATGATGGTTCCAGGCATAAAGGAGACACGACTCGCCCAATCACCAAGGTAGGTGTAGGAGTGAGTGTATCCAAGCGGTTGGTAGTTGATCACAAGGTTGGGGGTCTTCTCTGGATCAATGATCGTTGGTAGAGAACACGCATGTCGATTGAGTCCCAAGTCATTAAGGTCAGGGTTGTGCAGATCACAATCCACTTCAGTGCGTCCATAGCGAGTTTGAGTGTCATCAAGATAGATCAGTGCGCCCATAATGGACTTCACAATTTCGGTTTCACCACTTCGCTTTGCCACCCTCTCTTCAGTAAGGCTATCTGCCAGTGTGGCAGGAGCTCCTAGGAGAGATCCAACCAGCAAGCCTACGAACAAACTGAGACTGCTTTTTTGCAATCCATCATGTGATCGATCATCGAGGGCCTCCATTCTACCGGACGAATTTAGCAGAAATTGGGATCAGTCGGAAAGATTGCGTTGTGGGATTGTAAAGATATACAGCCGCGCATAAGTTCGGGGACATAGTTGCAATTTAATTTTAGTTGATTATACTTCTTTGCATGCAACCAAGATTCATTGAACTTCACCATAG
>JACTMU010000088.1 GCA_014584465.1 Pseudomonadota bacterium
CTCTTAATTCCAAACTCCTTGGCACCATTCGACGGGCGTAAAGACCCCTCGGTCCAAGACTAAAGCTGTAAGCATTTCGGCAGGGGTCACGTCAAAGGCTGGATTGAACACTGGAGCATCCAATGGACTCCAAACACATTTTCCAAAACTTCCACTCACGCCTCGCACCTCGTGGGGCGTGCGCTCTTCAATTGGTATCTCAGCACCTGAAGCACAATTGAGATCCACGGTCGTAAAGGGAGCCACAACATAAAATGGAACTCGATGATGATGAGCCAAAACCGCCACCGAATAGGTTCCAATCTTATTGGCGAAATCGCCATTTCGAGCAATACGATCACTTCCCACAAAAACCTTGTCGATCCTCTTTTTTCTCATAAGAGTCCCTGCCATGTTGTCGCTGATCAGCGTGTAGGGGATCTTGAGCTGACCAAGCTCCCATGTGGTCAGACGTCCGCCCTGAAGCAAAGGACGTGTCTCGTCCACGTAGACATGAATATTTTTTCCTGACTCGTGGGCTTCACGGATGACTCCAAGAGCGGTTCCCACTCCCACTGTTGCAAGTCCACCGGTATTGCAATGGGTAAGAATGGAGTCACCATCTTCAATGAGGTGCGCCCCATTTCGTGCCATCTCTTTGCAAAGACGAACATCCTCATCAAAGAGTCCTCCCGCCCGCTCAACGAGTTGCTCTCGGTAATGATCCTCGCTCAATTGAGCCAACATTCGATCCAACGCATTCATTAAGTTGACCGCAGTCGGTCTTGATTCTCTGAGCCTCAGAGCGGCTCCTAGAATCTCTCTGAATGAAGCCCCCTCTAGGGCGAGATGGGCCAACATCATTGAGGCCGCAACCCCAATCAAAGGGGCACCCCGCACACGAAGCTCCTGAATGCACTCCACCATCTGCTCCAACGATTCCACAGTGAGCCACCTCTCCTCATGAGGAAGGAGGGTTTGATCAAGAAGTAACAATCTTCCATTCACATAACGTAGTGATAATGAATCCCTATTTGCCAATTTCAACATCGATAATCCCCTTGTTGAGCGTTTTGTCTTACCATATCATCCACAATGTATTGATGCGATTTCAATCGGTGCCGCGTCCAATCCGGTGCGACCAGTTGGTCCCATTGAGCCACAACTGCAGAAAGTCGATGAACTGCAACGTCGCAAGAGAGATGGCGCAAGAAAAGGATCACACGTCTGGAATACTCTTCGAGGGTCATCGGCTCATAGTCACCAGAACGATACAACTCTTCCAGAGGCGTTCCACGAATCACATGAAGATGGTGCAATTTTACGTTATGAATGGGCAAGATCGAAATTCTTTGAGCCATCTCAATCAGGCGTTCATAAGTTTCGTTGGGAAGGCCCAAGATGAGATGAACGCCAAGATTGATCCCCGTTGCGCCGACCTGTTCAATGGCACGAAGAGCTGAAGCGACATCGTGTCCACGCCGAAGAAATTTAAGGTCATCCTCAAAGAGGGTTTGAACTCCCAATTCCACGCCCACAAACGTTCTCTTGGAAAACTCCTCTAAAAGAGCAACCAAAGCTTGTGACAGACAGTCTGGACGTGTTCCCACAATGAGACCAACCACACCCTCCATAGAGAGTGCCTCTTCAAAAATTTCACGCAGATTTTGAGTCGATTGAAGAGTGCTTGTATAACTTTGAAAATAGATGAGAAATCGCTTAGACCGAAACCTCCTCTCGATGATCTCCCGTTGCACCTCAATCTGATCTCGGAGCTGATGGCTCATCAAGTCGGGTCGAGCCGCTGAGCCCCATGGATCACAGTAGATGCATCGATGGGCTCCAGAGACCACCGGCGGACATCGATAAGATACCGTGACCGGAATCTTGTAGACCTTTTCTCCAAAGAGCTCCCGATAGTATCGACTGATCGGATAGTATCTCTCATTCTCTCCCCGGAGATAACGCATGCCGACAATCTCCCTCAGCAGAAACTAACTGAATTGGTAAAAAAGCTATGATAACCCATAACTCCTAATCGCTGGCTAGAGCAAAACCGACCCAAATTGCAAAGGCAAAATGGGGGCGGCAACCACAACGCTGTGAAGAGGTACTCTTTCTGTGAGCGGCAGTCTACTACTTATTGAAGATGAGCGGGACATTGCAAAACTGATGGAGTACAACCTTCACACGGAAGGATACACCACAGAGTGGTTTGCAAGCGCCGAAGAGGGGCTCGAACGCCTTAAATCCTCAACCTTTGATCTCATACTTCTTGATCTTATGTTACCCGGGATGAGTGGATTGGAGTTCTGTCGGCGCGTCCGTCGTGCAGAGTCGACCCAACATATACCCATCATCATGGTCACCGCCAAAGGCTCTGAGGAGGAGGTCGTCCGAGGTTTAGAGACAGGTGCAGATGATTATATTACGAAACCCTTCAGTCCGGCGATTTTTTTGGCGCGGGTCAAATCCGTTCTACGCCGACATCTCCCCACCCATTTGTCTCAAGAGGAGATCTACTCCGTTGGGAATCTAACCATGGATCTGAGCCGTCACCAAGTCACTGTGGATGGTGAGACGGTGGAGCTGACCCTTTCGGAGTTTCAAATACTCCGTGTGCTCACCCAACGGCCCGGATGGGTCTTCACGCGAACTCAGTTAGTGGATGCCCTTCATGGGAAAAATTATGCCGTCACGGAGAGAACCATCGATTTTCAGATGGTGGGACTTCGCCGTAAGCTGGGTCCGAAGTGCCAGATCGAAACCATTCGTGGCGTAGGCTACCGCTTTCAAGAGTCGATATGAAGTTCCGTCGTCTCTTTTGGAAGCTTTTTCTTCGTATCCTTCTCCTGGTAACCCTCTCGACCGCTGGCGCGCTCACGTTGAGCTCCATCTCTGTTCAAAAGCTCCAATTCCAGAGGAGTGAAAGCGAACTGGAGTGGATCGCCAATCTCGTGCAACGAGAGATCGCGGCACCACTTGTAGAGAAAAATGACATTCAGGTCCAATCCCTAATCCAGGAAATTGGAGCTGCAGTCCCGTTTCGCCTCACCGTCGTCCGTCCCAATGGGGAGGTGGTTGCCGACAGTTTCGAAAGCCCCCGCGAAATGGACAACCACCTTGATCGTCCTGAGATCACCCAAGCCCTCCAAGGTGTGGTCGGAAAGTCCTTTCGATTTGGAAAGGGAACCCAAGAAAAGAGGCTCTATCTCGCCGTCCCGGTGGTTGGACCGTTTGATGAGATCATTGGCGTGGTTCGAAGCACCCCTCCTTCAGATCAGCCCACCAATGACGATCCCATCTTATCCCTTCAACTTCTAATTTGGATCATGTTGATCATAGGTCTTGTGGCCTTCATGAGTTGGAAGTTTTCTCATCGCCTCAGCGCGCCGATCGAGTCACTTCGGAGTTATGCACAGAAAATCTCTAGAGGTGATTTTTCCTCACGTGTGCGCTTTGAGGAAGAAGATCCCCGCGAGTTTCATGACCTTGGTCGTTTTATGAACAAGATTGCCATTGATCTTCTTCGACAAGTAGATGTGATGGTCAAACAGAGTGACATCCAGAAGGCCATTCTTTTGAGCATGAAAGAGGGGGTGATCGCCATCGATTCTCATGAGAGAGTCACTCATCTGAATCGATCTGCCGAACTCCTCCTAGATTCTAAAGGTCGCAACCTTAAGGGCCTGGCTCTGCATGAAGCCATTCGAAACAGTGACCTCAATGGACTTGTTCATCAGGTCCTTCAAAATGGAGTACGAAGTAAAAAAGAGCTTGAATTTGTCTCCGGTGACAAGCTTCTTCAGATTTCTGCTCAAGTTAATCCCCTCTTTGATCAAGGCCACTCCAATGCCGGTGTGGTCATTGTTCTCAATGATGTCACTGATTTGAAGGAGTTTGAACGCCGACGCAAAGAGTTTGTCGCCAATGTCTCTCATGAGTTAAAGACACCTTTGACCTCGATACGAGGATTTGCGGAGACCCTTCTACGAGCCAAAGAGGGAGGCCCCACCCATCAGGAGTTCTTGAAGATCATCGTCAACCATGCAAAACGACTTGACGCCATCGTGGATGACCTCTTGATGCTTTCAAAGATCGAAAAAGATGAGAAAGATCCCATAGCCATTGCGTTATCTCCTGAACCTCTCGCTCAACTCATTCAAGATGCAGTGGAACTCTGTCAAACTCACGCTCAGGAAAAGAGACAGACTCTGTCGGTGCAGTGTGCTCCAGATTTACTGGCTCATCTCAATCGCACACTTTTTGTGCAAGCACTTGTGAATCTCGTCCATAATGCTGTGAAGTACAGCCCAGAAGAGAGCACCATCGAGATCTTTGTCACCCAGAAGGGCTCTGAGTTGATCCTCAGCGTGCGGGATCAGGGGCCTGGAATTCCTGAAGAGCATCAAAATCGCATTTTTGAGCGCTTCTACCGCGTCGATTCGGGCCGAAGTCGTGAGGTCGGCGGCACTGGACTTGGACTTGCCATCGTGAAACACATCGTAAATATCCACCATGGTTCTGTCGGAGTAAAAAGCACCCCGGGTCAGGGATGCGAATTTTGGATTGGTCTCACGAAGATCTAACAGAGCACTGATTTTTCTCTAACACTTCCCCTGTATGTTGCCCCCATAGATTTTGAATCTGAAATCGAAGGTGGATCAAAACGTCAGGGAGGTCTTAATCGTGGGGCAAAATTTACTGATTTTCACAATCTCTATTCTATCTTTCTTCTCCTCCTGGAATCTGGCTGTTGCCGAAGCTGCTCTTCAAGGCAGTGTGAAGATCGATGGCTCCAGCACCGTTTTTCCAATCAGCGAGGCGGTCGTTGAGGAGTTTGGGAAGAGCCATCCGAGAGTCAGAGCCACGATCGGAGTTTCGGGAACCGGAGGAGGTTTTAAGAAGTTCTGCACGGGTGAAATCGACATCAACGATGCTTCTCGGGCGATCAAAGGCAGTGAAACGGAACTTGCAAAGAAAAATGGCATTCGTTTCGTCGAACTTCCGATTGCATACGATGGGATCTCCATTCTGGTTCATAAGGACAACACATGGGTCGATCACCTTACCACCGAAGAGCTCAAGAAGATTTGGCAACCAGGCAGTCTTGTGAAAACCTGGAAGGATGTTCGGCCTTCATGGCCCGAAAGAGCCATCCGGCTCTATGGTCCTGGCACGGATTCAGGGACCTTTGACTATTTTACCGAGGAGATCAATGGTAAGGCTCAAGCCAGCCGATCTGATTTTACCAAGAGTGAAGACGACAACATCTTGATTCGCGGCATCTCGGGCGATCGCGACTCACTCGGCTACATTGGATTTGCCTACTACGATGCCAATCGCACCAAAGTCAAAGCCGTCCCCATTCGATCAAGTAAGGGGAGTGCCGTAGTTCCGACCTTTGATACCATTAGAAATGGCACTTATGCACCTCTCTCACGAATGATCTACATCTACGCAAATATTGACGCTCTCGTGAAGAAAACAGAAGTCTTGGAGTTTGTAAGATTTTACTTGAAAAATGCAGCAAAATTATCGAAAGAGGTTGGCTATGTTCCCCTACCGGAGAGTCGATACGTTGAGGATCTTGCCCGAATTGAACAACTTATGGCATCAAAAGGTGACTCAAGTTCGAAGTCAAATTGAGTCCTATCGTCGAGATCTTTTGAACTGGATCATAGAGGGTGGCTTTCGTCTCTTTTTGATGATGGCTCTCTCGATCACTCTCGTTACAACTGCCACAGTGATTGTTCTCTTGGTCCGTGAATCCTTGCCCTTTTTTCAACAAATCCCTCTCAAGGATTTTCTCTTTGGAACCCAATGGGAACCTCTCATTGAACCAAAATCCTTTGGGGTCCTTCCACTTGTCAGTGGGACCATGATGATCGTTGCTGGGGCCATGCTGCTTGCCGTCCCCTCTGGAATCATGATTGCAACCTATTTGAACGAATTTGCATCGTCCAAGTTGCGAGCCCTCATTAAGCCGATCCTCGAGATATTGGCCGGAATACCCACCGTTGTTTACGGCTATTTTGCGCTCACATTCGTCACGCCCGTATTGAAAGAGATCCTCCCCGACATTCAAGTTTTTAATGCACTCAGTGCGGCCATTGTGGTTGGCATTATGATCCTCCCGATGGTGGCTTCTCTCACGGATGATGCCTTTCGAGCTGTTCCCAATTCACTGCGGGAGGGTGCCTATGCGGTGGGAGCAACCCCGTTTGAGGTGATCACAGACATTGTCATTCCTGCTTCGCGATCTCGAATTGGAGCTGCGGTGATTTTGGGAGTTTCCCGTGCCATTGGTGAAACGATGGCCGTAACGTTGGCCGCTGGTGCAACCCCAAAATGGACCTTTAACCCTTTAGAGAGCATCCAAACGATGACCGCATACATTGTTCAGGTTAGCCTCGGTGACACTCCTGCAGGCGGAATCGAATATCAGACTTGTTTCGTTGTGGCACTCCTGCTCTTTGCCATCACGATGGTGATGAACTTTGCTGGAAATATGTTGACCTATTTTGACCGAAAGGTGGGGTAGTGATCTTATGTTGAAAAGTGTGAAAGCCAGAAAACGCCGAGACAAGATCTTTGTTTGGCTTTGCCGTGGTGTCACCTTGATGGCTCTTTTCGTTTTGGCGCTTCTACTCTTCCATCTGATCCGAGAGGGGGCTCACTGGTTGAGTTTGGATTTTCTCAATCAGTTTCCTTCTCGTTTTCCTAGTAAAGCCGGAATTAAGTCGGCTCTTTTTGGAACTCTTTGGTTGAGTCTCCTGACGGCAATCTTCTCCTTTCCAATTGGAATTGCTTCAGCCCTCTATCTTGAGGAGTACGCACCCAAGAATCGTCTCTTCTCATTGATCGAAATGAATATATCGAATTTGGCAGGGATGCCCTCGATTGTTTATGGCCTTCTGGGATTGACCGTCTTTGTGCGTTTTTTCGGTCTTGAACAGAGTCTTTGGAGCGGAAGCCTCACCATGTCACTTCTTATCATGCCAACCATCATCATAGCCTCAAAAGAGGCGATTCGAGCAGTCCCCGACTCTCTGAGGCTTGCAGCCTTTGCTCTTGGAGCGAAGCCTTGGCAGGTCATTGTGGGTCAGGTTTTACCGGCCGCACTTCCCGGAATTTTGACGGGCTTTATACTTTCGATGTCCCGTGCGGTTGGAGAGAGTGCTCCACTCATTATGATTGGCGCTCTCAGTTATGTCGCCTTTCTTCCTCAATCCCCATCGGACCCCTTTACGGTCCTTCCTGTGCAGATCTTTGGCTGGGCCAGTCGCCCAAACGAAGAGTTTCATGGGTTGGCAGGGGCTGCAATCTTGGTTCTGCTGGCTGTTCTCTTTCTTATGAATCTCGGAGCGGTCATTGTTCGACAACGATTTCAGAGGTATCGACTATGACCATGATGAATGTGGATCTACAAAGTGCCCCCCCCGTCCTTGAGGCAAGGGATCTTTCGGTCTATTATGGCAAGACCTGTGCTGTGAACTCCGTCTCACTGAATGTGGGCCGCAATCAGGTTACAGCGATCATTGGGCCCTCGGGTTGCGGAAAGAGCACTTTCTTGAGAACTCTCAATCGGATGAATGATTTCAACCCCTCTGTTCGGACCGAAGGCGAAGTCTTTTGTCGCGGCAAAAACATCTACGCCTCCGGAATTGACGCCACAGAAATTCGCCGTAGCATCGGGATGGTCTTTCAAAAGCCAAATCCCTTCCCTAAATCCATAGCCAAGAACATCCTTTGGGGACTTAAGATCAATGGAATGCTCAACGGAAATGGCGATGAAGTTGTGGAAAGGTCGCTTAAGCAAGCGGGTCTGTGGGATGAAGTTAAAGATCGACTGAATGATTCCGCCCTGAACCTCTCTGGCGGGCAACAGCAGCGACTGTGCATTGCACGAGCCATTGCCATGAGTCCTTCGGTCGTCTTGATGGATGAGCCCTGTTCTGCCTTAGACCCTAGGTCCACGGCAAGAATTGAGGATCTCATCAATGAACTTGCCACTCAATACACGATCGTCATTGTGACTCACAACATGCAACAGGCCGCTCGAGTTTCTAAAGAGACCGCCTTTTTCTATGAGGGCAAACTTGTGGAATTTGGTTCTACTCAAGCCATTTTCACGAAACCTAAGAATAAGAAAACAGAAGAGTACATCACTGGACGGATGGGATAAAACTATGGGACGACATTTTGAGACCGAACTTGATCGACTGAAAAAAAAGATCCTCCTCTTAAGTTCCGTTGTGGAAGAGAGTGTGGAAAAGGCGGTGCGATCTGTACGAAATCGCGATGAAGTTTTAGCTCGTGAGGTCATTGACAAAGATCATTTGATTGATCTTAACGAAGTTGAAGTCGAAGAGGAGTGTTTGAAGATTTTAGCGCTCCACCAGCCTGTGGCTGTGGATCTTCGTTTTCTTGTGGCAGTCCTTAAGATCAATAATGATCTAGAGCGAATCGCAGACATTGCAGTCAATATCGCTGAGCGCTCTCTCTTTTTGTCTCGACACGAACCCATTGACATTCCGTTTGATTTTGAAGAGATGAATAAAAAAAGCCGCTCCATGCTCAAACAATCTCTCGAGTCTTTGATCCATCAGGACTCTAAACTTGCAAGCGAAGTGTGTCACGCAGATGATCTGGTCGATCAACTCAACCGTGAGATGTACACAAGAGTCTATGCGGCCATTCGTAAGCGTCCCGAGTGGGTTGAGGCCTACGTCAATTGCCTCTCCATTTCTCGCCATCTGGAACGCATTGCCGACTATGCGACCAACATTGCGGAAGATGTCATCTACATGGTTGAGGGTAGAATTGTCCGACACAAACCCGATGATGAGTTCGATGAAAATTGATGTTTGAGAAGAAGACCCAATCTTTGCACAATTCAACAATAAAATAAATGGAGGGATTATGAAACTTAAGCTCGTCGTACCAACATCGATGCTTGCCTTAAGCCTCACTGGATGTCTTGGCAACCGCTCAGGCGTAGCTCTTTTGGGGCTTGATTCAAGAGGAAAACCTCTTGAGATTTTCGTAAATAAGGAGACGTTGAGCCAATCTCTCGGATCATTGATGGATTCCGTCAATGAGACGACCCTTCTTACGCTTGAGAATTCATCCGAGAAGAAGGAGTGGTTTTTGCGCACGGCCGTTGTGGGCCTTGGCGTGAAAATCGAAGCGGGACTGGGACCCTTTGTTAAGGTGAGTGCCACTCCTCGATTGAAGCTAGCTTTTTCTAATCAAATCAAACCCGTTGTACCCTAATTCAAATTCAGCTTAAGAGGAACAGATGATGAAAGTTCGTTTACGTACAAATCTACATACAGTTCTAGCTCTGCTTCTATCGACCGTGTTGCTTTCTTTTACAGGTTGTCATACGAACGTGGGTGGTGACCTCAGACCGACCGAAGATTCTTCGTTTCTAGGTGCTGCGCTTGGAGCTTCATCTCAAGAGAGTGACTCCACCAAACCCTATCTCCCTAAGAGCTGGTTTCTCACGGACTCATCGACTGCACCACTGTCGGATCCCTTTCCCTATGAGCCCACTCCCCAAGATCCTGACGCACTTGAAAAAGAGAAGGCGCTTCAATTGGAGCGAGGGATCGAGGAACTTTTTCGATCGCAAAGAATGTCCCTAGAGAATATCAACCTCTCCAAGACAAACGTGGGAACCTCTGATTCCCAAGGGGACAAACCGAAGGATTGGGTTCCATGGCGCCTGGTGACGGTCATTGGCGAGCTCGGACTCTCCGCAAAGGGGCTCCTTGGGATTCTGGCCTTTCAAGGATCTCCTGCGGTGGCCGTCTACTGGGACAAAAAGGAGCAAAGAGCTTTCGCTCCAACCGGGCACAATGAACAGGCAGATTTTAGCCAGGACGCATCCACCTTCGCTCTTACAAGCGATATGCAAAAGGAAGATATCCAACAAGGTCTTGTCCCTTTGATGGATGGATTGATGGCCTCAGGAAGGATCTCAGATCGAGAGACTTTGGAGAAAAACCTCCTTGATTCCGTCATGGAGTTTCAGTCGGCCATGTACGATGTCATGGCCAGCCAACGAAACGTTTGGTATGTTTCAAGATTCCGCCTGAATCTCTCAGTGAGCGCTTCAGGGGTGGTTTCACAAGGAATGTCCGCTGGCGGAGAACTTCGGGTTCGACTTGAGTGGCACCGTGCACAGAAGGTCGCCTCTCCCTCCCGCGGCAGGGATCTCGCCCATGTCAAAAAGAGTGAAAAGCTGGTTGCATTCATTCAAAGTCTCACCTTGGATCTTGAGTCCCTCGCCATCTCCAACAGTGAGAGTTCCAAATTCGAAGCGGAACAGTTTCGAATCGGCCTTGGTCTCTCTGTCGGCGGTGATTTTGGTGTTGTTAAGGGCGAAGCCAAGGTCGTAGGCCACATCTACTTCAAACGTGGCGCAAAGAACTTTGCTCCAACCACGGTCGACTCTTTGTCGTCTGATGAACCCCTCTACTTGATTACCGATGGAAAATTGAATCAAAATGAGATGATGTCGCTTCATCGCGGCAGCAGCGAGGTGAGCCGCTCGGATCGAAATGGAGACGGGATCATCGATGAGATCGTCTACAAGCTCGATCGAAAAGTGTTTCGAAAAGGTTTGATCTTCGCTGGAAAGATGGGGGGCTTTTTTGGAAAGCAGGCCCACAAAGTTTCAGATGCAAAGTGGGGAGTAAGCAAGATCAAGATCGACTTTGATCTCTCTGTGGGTGGTGATCTAGGCATTGTGACCCTCACGGGGCTTGTGGCCTCTCAAGTTGAATTTGTGAATAAGAGCTTCTAATTACAATAAAGGAGATGAGATCATGAAAAATCTATTTCTCACATCACTCTTTGCGCTCTCTATGGGTTGGTTCTCCTTTGCACAGGCCGAAATCATCCCTGAACTGCGTGACTTTATAAGCGGCGAAATCGAAACCATCTCTCAGGCCATCAATGACTCTTCGGGTAATGGCGGAGAGGCCTCCTCTGATGAAGTCGCCAATGGCGATCAAGACCAGGAGATGATGTTTTTTCGACGATTTCTGATCCGGATTCGCGCTATGGTCGGCTTTGACCAACAGTTCGGAAAAATTCAGGTCCTCCCTGAGGTTGAGCTTGTCTGGCAACGGGACTTCAAGGAGGGTTGGTCCGGGTACAAACCCTAGACCAATCTGTTTTATCAGCTGCCGATTTTCATGCTGCTGTCGAGACCTGAGACAGCAGCAATTTCTTACTTGATCTTTTCAATCGCAAAATAAGTCTTGTTCGATCCAAAGTCTAAGTTTTTGGCCGCTCCGTTGGAATGAAGAACATACATTTCAACGTAGTCGTTCGCGCTCAATTGCACAAGATCACTCATTGAAGTGTTCGACGACGCTGTTGATGCCGTATTGTTGACTCCGGACGAATGGATAGCTCCGTTGACATAAATTGCAACCTCCAAGCCGTCTCCTACTGCTGGGGCGAGTATTCTAGCTGCCGCTGAAACCCTATAGATTCCTGCTTGTGTCGCTGTATAACGATAGTTCGTTGTGGAATCAAACTCAGACTTTAAATCGAAAGTCTCAGCATTGAGTTGCACCTTTGTGTAGGTCAAACTCGGTATGCTTTGAGTCGATGTATTTCGATAAGCTCTTGCCGCCGTGGGACCCGAACAGATCCAACGACCGTTGGTGTTGTCCCAAGACATTGTTTCACCTTCGGCGCAAGCCACCGCATTGGGTTTGTACTGAAAGTATCCTCCAGCTGCATCCATCGTCAAATCACCCCACAAGGTCATCCCGTTGCCATTGAGGAGCATTCTTGGAGTGTTCGTACCTCCAGCATAGTGAGAAAAAGCAATCTCAGACTCAGTGTCCACGGTCGTCCATTGAGTGGCAATGACACCCACATCACCCTGGATCGTTCCGGAACTGTTCTCCAACATGAACTCAATCTTGCCGCCAAGTCCAGATACACCATTCCCATCACTCTTGGTGTGGACCACCTGAAGAATTGTCTGCCATCCAGCATTGGTGTCATCGCTGGTCATGCGCGCAACTGTGCTTGCCGAAGACCCTGGCGCATTTCCGCTGACATCAAGCCGCGCAGAAACGGGCGCCGCAACACCTAAACCAATGGTTCCCGTATCAGTAACACGAAAGGTCTCGGAACCGTTGTCTTGAATCAAAAAATCATTGGTCGAGGTAAGATTGAAAGTGACGTCAGTTGTGTCAACCGTCACCGAAGATCCACCATCATAGGCTGTATCCATCGAAGTTGCAGGTGCGTTGCTCGTACAACTTACCGTACTTCCATCACTTGTACACCACTTTGTGGCTGTCAATGTTCCCACTTTAGGATCCGACTCTGTGGTCACTGGTGCGTTGCTCGTACAACTCACCGTACTTCCATCACTTGTACACCACTTTGTGGCTGTCAATGTTCCCACTTTAGGATCCGACTCTGAAGTCACAGGTGCGTTGCTTGTACAATTCACACTCGTTCCATCAGTGGTACACCACTTTGTGGCTGTCAATGTGCCTACCTGAGGATCACTCTCAGTGGCAGGTGTTGAACAGATCCATCGGCTGTTGGTGTTGTCCCATGAAAGAAGGTCGGCATCACTACATGCAGCATTGTTGGGTTTGTAGCCCATGTAAAGACCTACTCCGTTGAGCAGTTCTGAAAAATCGACACCGTCTTTCACCGATGCCGTCACTGTTGGATCTGACTCTGAAGTCACAGGTGCATTGGTCGCACAATTCACCGCACTTCCGTCACTTGTACACCACTTCGATGCGGTCAATGTTCCCACTTTAGGATCCGACTCTGTGGTCACCGGCGCATTGCTTGTACAGTTCACACTCGTTCCATCAGTTGTACACCACTTCGATGCCGTCAATGTCCCGACCTGAGGATCGGACTCGACACCTGAAGCCGAGGCGCAAACCCATCGGCCATTGATGGAGTCCCATGAGAGAAGTTGTCCCTCGGAGCAAGCCGCATTGTTGGGTTTGTAAGCCAGATAGAGGCCTACGCCGTTGAGAAGTTCCGAGACGTCAACACCATCCTTAACGGAAGCGGTTACGGTCGGATCTGATTCCGAAGTTACTGGAGCATTGGTCGTACAGTTCACGCTGGTTCCATCTGTTGTACACCACTTTGAGGCCGTCAACGTTCCGACCTGCGGGTCCGATTCTGATGTCAAATATCCTGCTGAAGCGTGATTCCCCCAACCCGACACTGTATTGAGTGTCGTCTTATCCGCTGCGCTCATAAAACCATCAGCTCCAGTTGTGGCTGCCGTATGGGAATGTCCACTGTCGGACTTATTGTAGAAGTAATCATATTCACTTCGGTTGATCAAACCACCCGTGACACCAACTCCGCTGGCCATAGGAATATTGAGCGTGTGTGCGTTACCAGCAGAACTCCATGCTGGAGCAGTGCCGGACGATCCAACCGCAAGAGTTTGAGTCGATCCCGTCTGACCGCCTAGAGAAGTTATCCCACCACCACCGCCACTACCGGTGTTGTCTGCTCCAGGCACCCATTTCCCGCTTTGGTATTTCAAGACCTGCCCATCACTTGGTGTTGCAGAGATCTCAACATCTGACATGTCATTAAGTTCATAATCATTTGCTTGTGGCACTACAACCCCAGTTCGTCCATTGAAACTTGTAACACCTCCTGCATTTTGAACTCGCTCCCAGCCATTGGTTCCAAAGATGATCCAATCACCCGACAACCACGTAGTCGTTCCATCAACGGATGTGCTCCCTGCATTGGACACAACATAGAAATCACCAGGTGAAGGAACTTCGTCTGCCAGATAGGAACTTCCATCTCGAAGTGCAGGCAAATTCGAAGAGGCGTCCCAACTTCCAAGATAAGTCAATCCATCAAAATCCGTAGCCACCCATTTCTTTAGATTTGCATTGTACCTCATGATTTGTCCGTGACCGGCACCCATTTGAGGAAGCTCAATGGTCACCTGAGTAGGACTCGTTGTCGCATTGGCCGAACCTACAAGAAAGTTGTAGGTCTCCCCAACAACTAAGGAGACAGCATCAACCAGAGTAGCTCTTAACTCTACTGGAGTTTGGACTTGAATTTGAAATCTTGCATCAGAACCTTGAATCTTCACCTCTTTCACATGTTCGAGATTTTTTCCACTAAATGTGAGATTGACACCATCAAAGGAAATACCTTCGACGACAGGTTCCGGATATTTGATTTCATTTTGAATAGAACAAGAGGTCAACGTTAGTATTGGAGACATCATCAGGATGAGTCCAAAGATTTCCCCCGTCCACTCTATGGGTATTCGTGAAGTTCTTTCTCTCGATACGTTCATTTTTTACTCTCCCATCAGAAACGTGCCTTACGAATTAATTAGCGTCTGCATTTCTCGCTCAGATGCTTGATTCCGATCTTGATGAACTCTATCGATGACTCTTTGATGCGTTACACGTCGCCTTTTTTCGCTTATTAATTAAAATCTATTCTATCAAGAATGATGGTGCTTTCAATGAAAATCAAGACTTGATCTCACTATGAAACAACAATCGATCAAAACATCATAGTCATTTGGAATGCACCTTTCTCAATTGCGCGAAATCAGTCGTAAGTGATTCAAAATGGTGCAGTTACAACTTCAGTGACTCTTCAGATATTAATTAACATTAATACAGAGGAGCTGAATTCTTTGGAAGAAAATTGCAATTCTTATCAAACATCATCTGAGTGTTTCTGTTGTAAGACCTCTCCCCTTTGCCATTGTCAAAATCGACTTGCACAAATCGGGCTTGAACAATGTATCCAAATCCATCAACCTCTTCAGGTCTGGAGATCTTGATGTCATTGACCTCTGAAATCATGAAGTGTTCTCTTGGAAGTTGCTTCAAAATCCGTTCAGTCTCCTCAGAGATCTCAACGGTTTCGCAAGTGGCCAATGCAGATGAACCCAATGTTAGATTGACGATTGTCAAAGTCAAAAGCATTAAAAGATTTTTCATAAATCCAGTCTCCCTTTGCGAAATAAAATCGATGGCTTAGATAAGCTCTAGTCCACGAATTTTGAGGTCATGTTCTAAATGTTCATTGATCATCTTAGATTGATAGAAATAGAGAAAACAGGTAGGTTCAGTACTTCCATCTAATACAAGACTCATGCCACCATCAACTGAACCCAATTCAAACTCATTGAATCTGAGTGAATCAATATGAGATTGGATCGCTTGCACCCATCGTGAACTCTCTCAACTGTCAAAACAGTTGACAAAAATCTGATTTTTTAGCTTTATGCTGTAACTCGCAAGACCTCTTCTAAGGTGGTCACACCACTGCGCACCTTTCGAATACCATCCTCATACATAGTGCTGTAACCGCTCTTTCTGGCAAGTGGATGAAGTTCATCACTGTTCTTGTTCTGAGCAATGGCAGCTCGGATCTCAGAGTTGGGTGTAAAGAGTTCAAAGATGGCTGATCGCCCCACAAAGCCTGTTTGGAAACACTTTTCACACCCTTTCGGAGTGTAATATTTTCCTTCAAAATCAACGATTTGCTCTTGACCAATAAGACTTTGCCTCTCTTCTTGAGATGCAATATGAGTCTCCTTACAGTCCGGACAGAGTCGCCGCACGAGTCGTTGGGCAAGCACGCCTTGAAGCGAGGATGACACAAGAAATGGCTCGATGCCCATGTCGATCAATCGGGTGACCGACGAGATCGCATCATTGGTATGAAGCGTACTGATGACCAAGTGACCCGTCAGAGCCGCTCGAACCGCAATTTCAGCGGTCTCTCGATCTCGAATTTCTCCTATCATGATCACATCAGGATCCTGTCTGAGGATTGTTCGTAATGCCGAAGCAAATGTAAAATCTATTTTTGGATTGACTTGAACTTGATTGATGAGACGAAATCGGTATTCGACAGGATCTTCAACCGTGATGATGTTGCGATCGATTGTGTTGAGAAAGTTGAGCATCGAATAAACTGTGGTCGTCTTCCCACTTCCTGTAGGCCCTGTGACCAGAAAAATGCCATAAGGCTGTCCAAGAATCTTCCTTACATTTTTAGCCATCAATGAAGTAAAGTCTAATGCATCCAGGTTAACTTTGAGATTGGATTTGTCTAAGATCCTTAGAACAACCTTTTCACCCTTTACGGTGGGCAACGTAGATACCCTAAAATCTACAACCTTGGATCCAAATTGGTGGCGAAACTGGCCATCTTGTGATTTTCTTTTCTCGGCAATATCCAAGTTGGCCAAGATCTTCAGACGCGAAACAATGGCTGGGTGAATATCGAGAGGAAACTGACCGCGTTCCTGAAGTATTCCATCAATTCGTTCCCTGATTCGAAGCACATCTTCGTCAGGTTCTACGTGAATGTCAGATGAACGCATCGTTAGAGCCTGTTCAATGAGCTTGTTGATGACTGCCTCGACCGATCCCGGTTCCTTTTGACTGTGCTCTGCGCCTTCACCCTGCAAGCGCTCTTTTGTCAAAATAGGACGCTTCTTGATGATGTTCTGAACCATACTCTCAATCTGAACATTTCCGGCGGAGTATGCCTGATCGATCGCCTGCACAAGATGGGTTTCTGGACTGACAAGAATCTCAAAGTCATACTTCAGATAACTTCGAACATGGCCAATGTTGAGTGTATTGAGAGGATCAAACACCAAGAGCTGTAAAACACCATTTTGAAGTGATAGGGGTAAGATCTTGTGTTCTTTTGCAACCTTGTAGGGAATCTGTTCAAGAGCTTCAGGTGTAGGACGTATCGATTTGGCATCCACAAACTTAACTTCAAACTGTTGTGCTAAGGCCTTTGCAAGATCATATTCGCTGACGATGCCTTCCGCCACGAGATATTGCCCCAAACGTAATCCCTTGTCCCGTGCCGCCTTGAGAGATGCTTCCAGCTCCTTCTCACCAAGAAAGCCCATTTGAATCAACACCTCCCCGATTCGAGCCTTTTCCACTAGTTTTCTGGCTGGTGTAGACATCCCGTCATCTCCTTTGGTCGAGTTTTGCACTGCGCACCAATCGAAAATCCACTTCGTACAATAGAACAGAACATCTGCCGTGGGGACCCCATCTCAATGGTCCAGTCTTAGATCACGGCTGTTTGGTTGCACCCTTGCACATTGGACTCATCGGACAAAACACCAAAGGAGTATAGCCACTATCTCCGTTCTTGACGAAGGTCTCTGTTGCTGTGTCTCTAAAAAATTGGTAGTCTCCTGTACCATGATGGACGAGTCATTTAAGAAACAGTTTTACGGACTTTTGGAGCAGCGAAGATCCATTCGGAAGTTCAAAAGAGATCCTGTCTCACGCGAGATTGTGGAAAGGATTCTTCATGCTGGAATGCAAGCGCCTTCAGGCAAGAATCGTCAGAACTGGAGATTTTACGTCATCGAGGGAGAAAAACGAGACGCCTACTTGAAATACTCTCAGAAGAGTTGGTTGGGGCTAAAAGATAAGCTTGTTGAGCGTCTCAAACCCTCACTCTATGAGTTTACCGAAAGGTTTTTTTTCACTCTAGGAGATGCTCCAGTCATTGTCTTTTGCTACAGCCTCAACAGTGCAGACGAACGATATTTGACGAGCATTGGAAGCGTCTATATGGCTGTGGAGAACATGAACCTTGCGGCGTTCGTTGAGGGTCTGGGGGCTTGCACGATGGGTGCCCCGCTCGAGATCACTGCCGAAGTTGACCATTTTCTTGGAGTGGATCAACTGAAAGAACATCAGTCTGGTGACCTGCAGCTTCTTTGTGCATTGGTCCTTGGATGGCCTGATCACTCTCCACCCAAAGCATCACGACAACTTGAAGGGCGCATCACTTGGCTCTCGTGATGAAGCTGATTTGACGACCTGCCTTGGTCCCATCCCTTCGGTAAGAGTGGTACCTCTCATTGGTCATCGTATCTTCTTCCTCCACTACAATATGATCCGGAGAAACATCAAACGAGGCAATTTGTCTTATGAGGATTTCTGTTAAGTTGACATAGATCTTTTCCGGATGGGGGTGATCAAGAAACGCCTCTCCCTGACCTTTGTATTTCTCTGAAATTCTGATCAGATTCTCAGCTGCGTCCCGACCCATCTCGAAATTCTCAACTCGGATGTGCGGGCCAATGGCCACACGAAGATCATGCGCTCTGCGCCCCGAATCTAAGAGTGATTTTAGTGCCTTGGGTACCAGTTCTTGCTCAACTCCTCTCCAGCCTGCATGAAGAGCTGCAATGACAGGATCCATCGTAGACCAGATAAAAACAGGAATGCAGTCTGCCGTAATGAGCCCAAGGGCAACACCCTCTTGAACCGTCCAATGACCATCTCCCTCCACAATTTCACCATTTGCACACTCTAGGAATCGATCTCCATGGACTTGTTTGAGAAGTCTAAGATCGAAATGGGGAAATTGAATTTGAATGGACTCTTTCGATGATTCATGGTTACCAAAAAAACAGAGGATGTTCTCAAAATACCGCTCACGTCCTATTGTGGATTCTCGAATAAGTCCCAATGAACCTCCTTTTGAGAAAAGTTTTGAAATTCACAATATTCAACCAATTCCATCAAGTTCTTTGGCCAATCTACCTTGAATTGAATCCAACGCTCACTGCGCGGATGGGAAAATCCAAGCTCTGACGCATGAAGTGCAAAACGGTCAAGCTGAGAGATGATCTTTCTAAGCGACACCGACTTGATTTGTGAAATGCGACTCGTGTTTCCATAAGTGAGATCTCCCACGATCGGATGCCCAATGTCTGAGAGATGAACCCGGATCTGATGAGTTCTTCCTGTTTCAAGTTTAAGATGAACGAGTGACAAACCCGAAGAGCATGTGGCGATCACTCGATAATGGGTTACCGCCCTCTTGCCACGCGCCTCATCTTCTTTGAGCGAAAAAAAACGTTTCCGATCCTGGGGATGTCGAGCAATGAAGCTCTCGATGCAACCCTCAGATTTCTTCAGCGTTCCATAAACAATGGCCCAATAGATTCGATGAACGCTTCTCCTCATAAATTGGCGCCCAAGCTGCGAATGGGCATAATCATTTCGGGCCACAACCAAAAGACCACTGGTATCTCGATCCAACCGGTGAACAATTCCAGGTCGATCGCTCGAATATCCCTGCGAGAGTCGAGTTGTACGATGAACAAGAGCATTCACCAGGGTGTCACCTCGATGGCCAACCGCCGGGTGCACAACAAGACCAGAGGGTTTATTGACAACCAAAAGATCATCGTCTTCAAAAATCACCTCCAAAGGATACTCAAATGGAACCAGTCGGTCAACGGGCTCCAACGGAATCTTGATCTCAATCACATCTCCCAATCGAGGTATGTAAGCAGGTTTAAGACGTTTTCCTGAAATTGTGACATGACCTCCCGCAATCATTTTTGACGCCTGAGAGCGGGTCGAGAGAACTCCTTGCTGAAAGAGGAATTGGTCGAGGCGACAACACTCCATCCCTTCCGTTATCTCGATGGAAATGAACCGAAAACTATTTTCCAAGGGAGTCTTTAAAATACTTCATATAGGACTTTGCCACACGCTCCTGTTCCAACTTAAGCGCTTTTGCAATCTGGACAATAAATCCACGAACAAAAACTGGGGCAGGTAGGGAGGTAAAATCATTCTCTTCAATGGCCTTTAAATAAAAGATATTGATTCTGGTCACCTGACTTAAGTGGGACAACGTCACCTCTTTGTATTCACGAACCTTACGCAAAAACGACCCATCAAATACATCTTGTTGCGCAATGGCCGATTCAAAATCAGGGTCAATTTGATAAGACCCCATAGGAGTGTGCCCTAGATGAGATACGTCCACAGCCATTTCCTCAGGCTCCAAACTTGGAGCTGCTGAAGATGAAATCGGAGGATGATGAAACCCACGATTCGTTGCTTGTTCCGGTTCCGCATGAGTAAGAACTTGAGTGTCATAGGCCTTTCGAAGTTGAGCGTTTCCAAGGACCGCATAGGCTTCTTCCACCAGCTTTAAAAGTTCGCCCGCCTCTTCCGCTGTAAAAATCGAATAGAGTGCATCACTGGTTGCCGAATAGGTCGCACGGGCCTTTTCATAGGCCCGACGAATTTCATGAGGTTGGGCCGTTGGAGCAATCTCTAAGATGTTGTAGTAATTTCGTTCCCCGAAACTCTTCATTCAAACTTCCCGCAATCCATGCTGAAAAACCCTGACCTTCCTGAATTCACTCTTTGAACCACTTTGGAATCATACCACAGCTCGTTTCGATTTGTGATCAATTAGATTTTTACATATTCGAAGAAATTGACCAGAAATAACACTGTGTGGGAACTCAAGAAGAACAGGTTTCCGTTTGCGCACTGCCTGCCATACTGCATTATCATAATCAAGATGCCCCAACAGATGAACTGAGAGACCAAAATACTTCCTGCAAACACTCAAGACCGAGTTTCCTAGTTCGATGTCATTGAGCGAGCGTGTCTGATTCATGATGATCTCTAAGCGAATGTGATTGAGTTCTTCGACGATCTGAGAAGCAATTTCGGGCTTTTGACTGATGATGTATTGAATGAGATCATAGGGGGTTCGAATTTGATATCGATTTTTTTCATCCATCACTTCACTGATAAAAGTCCCAAGATCAAATTTTTTCTCCAAGTGTTTCATCTTTCGAAAAAAGGCTGCTTTGATGAATCGATAACCGTTTTCAAGACTCGTGGGCTCAGGAGTAAAGGTGACCATGGAGCGGTCAGCATCGAGAAAAAAATCCAATGTGGTGAAATGAGTTCCCGCACCAAGATCAATGATCACGATGTCCGAAGACAATTTCTTGATGGACTCCATAAGGGGAGCAAGATGTTCACTCGATAGACTTGAAATATCCAAAGCATCATGACACCCGCTGATCAAAGACAATTTGGGAAACTCGGTCGCTGTGCAAATGCGACTTAAGTCGGGTTGTCGCCCTGATAGAAAATCAGATAGAGAGAGCTGTGGGTTTAAGGTTCCAAGACAAGTGTGAAGATTCGCAGCCCCTAGATCAAGGTCTACGAGAATCACCCGATAACCCAATCTCGATAGAGAGATCCCTAGGCTTGAGCTGATGAGACTCTTGCCAACGCCCCCCTTGCCTCCACCGACCGTCCAAATCAAAGGACGCCTCGACCTCTGCAAAGGACCCAAATTCAAAAGCGACTTTAAAGACATAGTGTTATATTCCCGCTCTCTCTTCGGCTGTTGAAGAGCGAATATAAAGCGGTTGAACCTTATCCCACGCCAAAAAACACCCTTCACGATAAAGTTGTATCGCAAGTTCCGCAAGAGCCTTTGAATCAGGAGGGTTTGGGCCTACAATTTCATGTCCGCCCTGCAATAGTTGATCCGCCAAATCCATTTCATAAATGGCACGATCTGCGATCCGAATTCGAGCACGAGGACCAGAAATCTCCACGGCTTCACTGCCTGACCAAAGTCGGGGTTTTTGAATCTCCTTCCATTGATCCAAGTGCCATCGATAGGAGGTCCCATAAAATGCATTCCTCTGAGCATCCATCAGGCAGACGACGGATCGATCGTGCTCCTTCACAGAGTGTGCCATCACTTCCAAAGAGTTCAGCCCAATCATGGGAAGGTGAAAAAGATATCCTAGAGTTCGGGCCGCATTCACCCCGACCCGAATTCCCGTAAAACTCCCTGGTCCCCAATCCACCGCGATCAATCCCAGATCGGCAAATGAGATCCCCGCCTCGTTCACCACCAAATCCATGAACTTGGTCAATTCATCACTGTGACACCCTTCATAGGCCCATCTCTTGGTGAAAAGTTCCTTCTCCCCTTCATAAAGGGAGAGCGACCCATTCAATGTCGCTGTCTCAATGGAAAGAGTGTAGAGATGTGGATCAAAAGAAGTTCTACGGTCAGTGGCAGTTGCATCTACCATGAAATGTTAAGCAACCGCGCAAAGTCATTAAATATCGTAAAAACGATCAGCGCCAAAATGAGGATCAAACCAATCTGCTGAGCAATCTCGAGCTTGCGCATGCTGAGAGGCGCTCCACGCAGCACTTCAATACTATAAAAGACAAGGTGACCGCCATCAAGGATTGGTACGGGTAAGAGATTCAATATAAAGAGGTTGACGGAAATGACCGCCATGATCTTCAAAAATGGAGAAAGACCCATCTTGAAGGTTTGACTTGCCATCTGCCCAATCGTGATGACTCCCCCAATGTTCTTGGCTGATACCTTTGCTTGAAAGAGCCTCACATAGCTCATAATGGTCAGATAGGTCATCTCCTGAGTTTCAACGATCCCCTTTCGAGCTGCATCAAGTAGGCTTCCCGTGCGATGCAGCTTCGTGGTGGGAGGGGCTTCATAGATAGGACGTTGAATCCCAATCATGAATCGATCCTCTTCAACTCCTCTGGAAGTCATGACACGAGAAAGTCGAGGAACAACCTCAACCGTGAGCGGCTGACCGCCTCGGACAATCTCAAAACTAAGAGGTGGATCCCCCTTTTTATAATTCTCAATCTTCTTCACAACCTCGGGCCAACCGTTCACCGCAACTTGCCCTACGGAAACAATGCGATCCCCCTCCTTGAGTCCTCCTGCTTCAGCCGCAGAATCCTTCACCACTTGGGCCAAAAAGAGATCATAGTTTTCAATTCCCAACTCTCCCAGCAACTTCTCACTGCCCCGAAACTCTTCTCCAATGGAAGAAAGATTCAACGTCATTGAGATAGGCTCTTCGCGACTCTTTCCATCTTCAATGATTTCGCGTACAATCGAAAGGCTCACTTCCTCACTTCCCAAGTGGTTCGAAAACTGTGGAACAAGCTCTCTCCAGTATTGAACTTTCGTTCCCCCAATGGTCGTAATGAGGTCTCCCGTTCGAAGTCCCGTCAAACCAACCAAACTCTTTGGATCACTGATCCCAATCATGCTGGATCGAGAGATATAGGTGATACCAGAAATATCACCCACCACTTCAGCTCCACGCAACACATCATCGTTCACACTTTCACTTGGCGTGGCACGAACCAGAACCTCTTCTCCCGAGTTCTCTCGCGCAACTTTGACCTGAATCTCGTTTCCCTTATGAGTCTCAATGAACCCATGAAAATCTTCATAAGTTTCAACCAATTTGTCGTTAACACTTAGAATTTGGTCTCCCGATCGAAAGCCCGCCTCGTAAGCCATGGTGGCGCCTTCAACGTCACCCAGCCTTGGTGCAATGACCTGTTCCCCAACAAGCGGAATGACCATAAAGAGAAAAAGCGCAAAGAAAAAATTCATCAGCGGTCCTGCTAAGACAACCGCAAACCTCTGAGAAACCGGCTTATGAGTGAATGCGTAGCGCTTCTCTTCCTCTGGGATATCAGCACCAATCTCATCCCCATACATCTTGACATAGCCACCAAGGGGAATCATCGAGATGCAATAGACTGTATCTCCCCTTTTGAATTGAAGAAGCTTCTTCCCAAAACCCAGACTGAAGACTTCGACACGGACTCCGAAAAATTTCGCCACCAAGAAGTGGCCCAATTCATGAACAAAGATCAAGAGCCCAAGCAGGATCACCAATGGAATTACAGACGAAAGACCACCATGCAGCATTTCAAAAATCATTTCCATAGATCTCCATTCTATTTCGATTGTTCATTTGGGTGGTAGAACTATTTCCTTTTAATAACCTACTGCGGCAGGCTGGTCTTAGGATGAGAAGATCAGAGAAAAAAGGTACGCTACAGGTGCAGCAAAATAGATGCCGTCCACCCGATCCAACAATCCACCATGACCTGGCATGATGGTTCCTGAATCCTTCACCCCCACGGCACGCTTGATCATCGACTCAAATAGATCTCCCAACTCCCCAAAGAGACCTAGGCAAAAGGTCATTGCCGCGATCGATACAGGCGAATATGGGAGCTGTAAGATCGTCGCTGCGGTCGTCCCAAAAAACACCGCCCCAACGAGTCCTCCAACTGCACCCACTCGCGTCTTCTTGGGTGAGACCAACGGGAAGAGTTTGTTCTTCCCGAAGTAGATCCCTGCAAAGTAGGCGCAAATATCTGCACCAAAGACACTGACCAATAGAACTGCAAACCACTGGCTCCCAAACTCACCACTGAGCACCTTAACGACAAATGCTGGAAACACTCCACAATAGACGAAACCCAAAATGGACTTTGCCTGCAAATGAAAAACTCGAGTGAGATCCCCATCCTGACGAATCGTGAACATCAACGTTGCAAAGATAAAGCTCGAAGAGAGCGCAAACACAATGATAAAATACCGTTCAAACCAGATGAAAGAGATATAGACGAGGGCCACATAGAGGCAAAAGTACCACCTTAGAATGTTTTGCGGGGGATCATAGATCATTCTTGAAAACTCTTTAAGTGCGGCCAATGAGACAAAGATGGACACTGCAATGAGTCCTTCTTGACGCCAAAACCAGTAGAGCAGGACCAGAGTCGAGACCCCTACAACAGCTGAAATGACTCGAATCCCTAAGGAGTTCATACCGAATGCTCTTCAGCAGTGGTTTTGTGGAGCAACACAGAACCAAAACGACGCTCCCGCTCTGAAAAAGATTTGAAAATAGATAGAAGGTCTTCCACGGAAAATTCTGGCCAAAACTTGAAGGTAAAAAAGAGTTCGCTGTAGGCCATCTGCCACAAAAGAAAATTGGAAATTCGACATTCACCGCTTGTACGTACAATAAGATCAGGATCGGGCAAGAAAGAAGATTCAAGAGCTTCAGAGACAATTCGCTCGTCAATCTCCTCAACGCGCAATTGGCCCTCCGCAACTTGTCGACTGATCCTCTGCACTGCGCCCACGATCTCCTGTCTTCCCCCATAGTTTAGAGCAAAAACCAGTCGCATTCCCGTGTTCATCCTTGTGCGTTCTGTGGCATAGCGAACCATTTCCTGGGCTGCCTGCGGCAATCGCTCAATCTCTCCAATGGTTCGAAATTGAATGTTGTTTCGAATCAGGGCACCTAGCTCTCTTTTAAGAAACCGAACAAGAAGTGCCATGAGAAAGGATACTTCCGACGAGGGGCGACTCCAATTCTCTGTGCTGAAGGCAAAGAGCGTTAAGTAGGAGACTCGCTGCTCAACACACGCAGTGATGATCTTTTTGGCGACACGAGCTCCTTTAAGATGACCATAGGCTCGAGGCCGCCCATGCTGTTCAGCCCAACGGCCATTTCCATCCATGATGATTGCTAAGTGCTTTGGAGCTTTCAATGGATCCTCGTGAAATCTCTAAATGGTCATAATGTCTTTTTCTTTTTCGACCCCAATATGATCGATCTTGCCGATGTATTCATCTGTAATTTTTTGAATCTTATCGGTAAACATTCGATTTTCATCTTCACTGATCGACTTATCCTTGAGCAACTTTTTAGCCTCATCGTTGGCATCTCGTCTTGCCATTCGAATCGACACTCGACCATCTTCTAAAACCTTTTTTACAGCCTTAACGAGGTCCTTTCTCCTCTGCTCCGTCAGCTCTGGAAGCTTGAGTCGGATGACTTTCCCATCGTTCATTGGGGTCATGCCAACGTCGGCTTTGATGATCGCCTGTTCAATCTCCTTGAGAAGTTGAGCCTCCCATGGAGTAATGACAAAGGACTTGGCATCAGGGCAGACAACCTTAGCCACTTGAGTTAATGGACTGAGGTTCCCATAGTAGGGCACCTTTACAGACTCCACCATGGACACATTCGCACGCCCTGTTCGAATCTTCTTGAGCTCATTGACCATCGTTTCAACGGATCCATTCATTCGGTTCTTAGTTTGCTCGAATGCCTTATCCAACATATTGAGTCCTCCCAATGATCGGTCAACCTATGGCACCAAAAAACCTACGTGACAATCGTACCAATGGCTTCGCCATTGACGACGCGTAATATGTTGCCAGGTTTTTGAAGATTAAAGGTAATGATCGGCAGTTTATTATCCATACAGAGGCTGATCGCAGTTGAATCCATAATCTTCAACCCCTGTTTTAAGACATCAATATAATTTAACTTCTCATACTTCTTGGCATCCTTGTGCTCCATTGGGTCTTTGTCGTAAACCCCATCGACCTTCGTAGCCTTCATGATCACATCAGCGTCAATCTCCATAGCCCTCAACGCTGCTGCCGTATCGGTCGTAAAGTAAGGATTTCCTGTTCCACCAGCGAAGATCACAATCCGCCCCTTTTCAAGATGACGAATCGCTTTTCGACGAATGTAAGGTTCAGCGATCTCGGCCATTGTAATGGCGGTCTGAACTCGAGTATGAATCTGGCGTTTCTCCAATGAATCCTGCAGGGCCAATGCATTGATCACCGTCGCAAGCATTCCCATATAGTCGGAACTGGCGCGATCCATTCCTTGCGCTGAGGCTGCAACACCACGAAAGATGTTGCCCCCTCCAATCACAATTCCAATCTGAACACCGGTGCTGTAAGCCTCTCCAACATCTTGGGCAATCTGTTCAATCACCTGAGGATTGATCCCGTACCCATTGGTCCCTGCTAAGGCCTCTCCGCTCAATTTGAGTAAAATTCTCCGATATTTCAACAAGGTCTCAACCTTTTATCTGTTGAGCAACTTCTTCTGCAAAGGAGCCCTGCTTCTTCTCGATTCCCTCACCCAATTCGAAACGAACAAACCGACGTATCACAATGTTTTCACCAATCTTGGCAATGGTCGCCGTGAGGTACTCTCCAACCGTCATGTCTGGATTCTTAACGTAGGGCTGCTCCAAGAGCGCCTGCTCCGAGGCCCACTTCTTAATTTGACCCGAGACGATCTTCTCGATCATCTCCTCCTTCTTTCCACTTTCACGGTTGCGAGCCACAAGGATGTTCTTCTCTTTTTCAATCAACTCTGCAGGAATGTCCGCCGTTGAAACACACAAAGGGACTGCTGCCGCAATGTGCATCGCAATGTCTTTCACAAATTCTTGAAACTTCTCATTTCGAGCAACAAAATCGGTCTCAGAGTTCACCTCCACGAGCACACCGATTCGTCCCTCTCCATGGATGTAGGAGGTCACAAGACCTTCTGCCGCAACACGACCGGCCTTCTTTGCAGCCTGACTGAGCCCCTTCTTGCGAAGCCACTCCACAGCCTTTTCAAAATCTCCATTGGTCTCTTCAAGGGCCTTTTTGCAATCAAGCATACCTGCGCTGGTCTTCTCCCTCAAATCCTTTACCATCGAAGCACTAATTGCCATAACATCCTCCCAAAATCATTCACCCGTCTCTACTTCTGTGGTCTCAGTTTCAGATTCGGTGCCACTCTCAAGTTCTTGAATAATTTCCAGATCCTCTGCAGTTCCTGCAGCAACCAGTCTTCGCGACTTCTGCACCTTAACCACAGCTGGACCTCCAGCATCATGTGCTGCAGAGGCCTCCTTCTTACGGCTCCTCTCTGCATCAGCCTCTTTCTTCTCCTGAGCCTCGATCTCGCGCAAACGAATCTCCCACTCCTTGGCTCCCTCATTGTAGGCATTGGCGATCATCGTCGTGAAAAGACCGATGGATCGAATCGCGTCATCGTTTCCTGGAATTGGAAAATCTATCAGATCTGGGTCACTGTTGGTGTCCACGATCCCAATCACAGGTATGCGAAGCCGTTTTGCTTCAGCAACAGCAATATGCTCCTTCGTCACATCAACCACGAACATGATCCCTGGAGGCTCACGCATCTCTCGAATTCCACTCAAATACTCGTCCAGTCGCATGTAGTCCTGTTCAATCTTTGCTCGCTCTTTCTTGGAAAAGAGCTCCAACTCACCCTTCTCTCTCATCTGATCAATCTTTTTAAGACGATCTATGCTCTGCTTGATCGTAACAAAATTGGTTAGAGTTCCTCCCAACCAACGCTTGGTCACGAAAAATTGTCCACAACTTTTCGCTGCGTTTTGGACTGCCTCACAAGCCTGTTTCTTTGTCCCTACAAAGATCATCTTTCTGCCATGGGCTGAGGCCGACTTTACAAAGTCATAGGCACTCTTTGCATGGTCCATGGTTTTTTGAAGATCGATGATGTGGATGCCTCCACGATCTCCAAAAACATAGGACTTCATTTTGGGATTCCAACGCTGAGTTTGATGTCCGAAGTGAACACCCGCGTCAAGCATCTCCTTGATCGTAATGTTTGCCATAAAAGCTTCCTCCTGGTTAATCCTCCCCCCCATCCTCGAATCCCGTCTCCCAAGAAACTTGGGCCATAGGATTTCGAAGCATCCTCCTACCGGTAGGACGACCAGTCTATGTTGGAGGGTGTGTCATTGAAGGGCTAGAGTTAGCATGGATTTCTGGAGCAACGCAAGGGCTTTCCTTCGTTCTCCCAACCAGTGAGGTAAAAACTTTCCGAGCTTGATCCAACACTCCCGCCAAGTTTCTTTGAGAATTGACCTGGCTGGAGCCAACCCAAAAGTTCTCAATCTCGGGCCACCTTACCCCCTCTTCAAGCTTTAAATCCACCAACCCATGACTCTCTTTGGTCACCAGAATGCGTTCAAAGAGGATCTTGTCAAAGATCTCCGGGAAAGCGCGCTTAAGTTGACGACGAACTGCTCGGAGAGATGCCCCCGAGTTCTCATCATCCAGTAGAGACTCCTCGTCGATCCAAGTGATCCAATGAGAAGTTTGAAGGTCTCCCTTGTCGTATGGCGTCGGAGCTTTAAAAAGACCAACGGCAACCTCTCCGGCCTCCTTGGTACTACGAAGGAGATGAATGGAACGTGAAGTTGAAATCGGTCGTGCATGCCAAAGATCCAGGGACAACGACGCCCAGAGGCGGTTTCTGGCAACCTTTTGCCTATTCTTGGCCGCAAAGAACTCATCAGGAACAAGACTCAAGAGATTTTTCGCAGAACCGCAATAGATGACCTCTTTCGCAAAGACTCTCTTCACACCATTAATGAGGACCCCCTTGAGGCGATTCTCATCCATCAACAGATTGGTCACACGATGTTTTGGGAGCACAACTCCCGTAAAAATCTGTTTCAACGCTGAAATCCACGCTGACGGCTCAGCAAATTCAAGTCGACGCTCCATCAAATAGTAACTGATCTCTTCTACAAAGGGCGGAGAGAGTGAACCAAAACCCACAAAAGGGGTAAAGTTTCCATTTTCATACGTTACGGGAGAAGCCTCAATGCCACCACAGTGGTCGGCTCTGCCACCCAACAGTGAATCAAAAAAGAGAAGATTGCCTCGAACCTCTTCTGTATCGGGAATCACCTTGAGCCCAAACTCAGCCTGACCCCATTCTAGAGCTTGCCCTCGGCACTTCCCACCAAGCTCTTCACGCTCTTCCACCAAAAGGACGCGCCAACCACGTTGATCCAATGAGTTGGCAACCAGAAGACCTCCAAGGCCACCTCCCACAACCACAGCATCAAAATTTTCTCTTAGTGCGCTCATTTCTCTACAGTCGCGAACTCTTTACCCTAAGGCAAGCGAAAAGATGCTTTGAGTAGAACCACAACTGCCTTCAAGAGGGCTCTTACAAGTGGTTTGAATATGGAATGGGCATCCAACTTCTGTGCAAAATAGGGAGAAATCCTATAGTAGAGGGCGATCATCCTTCGGCCCATCCGAGATCCCCTAAGCACTGTGTCTCGAAATCGATAGAGAAACTGTACCTCATGGGTCATTCGACCCTCAAATGCAGAAGTTGCAACAAAGCATCTTCCACTTTGAATTCCAGCCTTCTTTAAAAATTTCTTAAATAGTTGTTTGTTCTTCCCAGTCTTTGATAAGATCTGCCCCTTTTTGAGTATGTCCGGAAAGATCGGAGTCAAAGGTGCAAATCGAATCAACTGTTCAACCGCCTTTTCTTGCCTTGAATGGTAGCGTGGACTCGAATCATAAATGCAAGCAAGATCCCAATAAACTGAAGAGATGATGGTCAGCTCCTTCTGTGCGCCACGATCCTTAAAGACTTCGGGAGTCAATTCGCCCTTGATTTCAAAGACCAGCTCCAAGATCTTTAGATACTTCTCATAGGCCATGGCGGCTTCAGAAAGAGATTTGTGGGTCAAACAATTGCGAGCATGTTTGATCAGTTCGACACGACTTTTCCACAACATAACCTTGTTGTGCTCGCGGGCCTGCCTCTCTGCTCGCAACTTGGCGCCATGAGATACAAGCTTCATAAGCTCGTTGTAGCATCCATTGCAGACTTCGTCGGGAATTTCCCACTCCGGTTCTGCCTCCTGAATTCCCAATCTCATCCCTGGGTCAATCGAGAGCAAATCTGATTCGGTACCCCCACATTTGGGGCAAACTTTCGAACTGATGAATGCTCCTTTCGAACGCTCCGTGTTCTCTTCTTGATCTATCCTGGTGGTTCAACCAGTTAGATTCATTAAAGCATATGGATTGGGTCAATGTCGATTTGAACTTTTACTCCACGAATCACCACACTCTTGCCACTCAAAAGTTGTCTACAAAATCGATTTAAGATCGAAGAAGAGGGCGATTTGACCAACATCTGCATCCGATGACGATTTCGGATCTTGGCCAATGGAGCTTGAGCAGGACCAAGAACCTGGATCAATCGATAGGGTTCAAATTGATCCTGCAGCGCTCTTGCTCTGGATGCAATGTGTTCTGCAGCTTGCCGCACACTTGGTTGATCCAATCCATGAATGCGCAAGCAGGCCAATTTTCCATAGGGAGGATAGACCAAATCAGAACGCAAATTGAGTTCATTCTGCGCAAATCCTACGTAGTCATGGCTTTGAGCAAATCGAATGCTCTCATGATGAGGATTATAGGTCTGGATCACAACTTCTCCGGGCGAAACCCCAAGGGATCGCCCGGCCCGCCCACTGACCTGGGATATCAATTGAAAACTCCGCTCACTGGACCTAAAGTCTGGAAGATTGAACCCAACATCGGCAAGAACAAGCCCTACCAAAGTCAAACGCGGAAAATCCAAACCCTTTGCAATCATCTGAGTGCCAATAAGGATATCAATCGAACCCTTTTCCATCGATTCAATGAGCTCTTCAAGATCCTCCCGGTTTCGAATCTCATCTCGGTCCGCTCGTGCAATCCGAGCACGAGGATAGATCTTTCCAAGATCACTCTCCAAGAGTTCCGTTCCCATACCCAGAACCTTGAGATCTCCATCGGAGCAGTGAGCGCAACTCTCGCCGAGATTTTCATGATAATCACAGTAGTGGCAAACTAAGTGTGCGCGACCGTGCAAAGTCAAAGTCACGGCACAATTGGGACAGCTGCAGGTTCTCCCGCACGATGTGCACAAAACGGTTTGAGCAACTCCTCTCCGATTGAGAAAGAGCGCGACCTGTTCTCCCTTCTTAATTCGATCATCGATCTTCGCATGAAGCACAGCGCTCATCCAAAAGGGGTTTTCATCTTTGCTTGTCTTTCGTTTCTCACGCTCATGTCTTAAGTCGACAACCTCAATGGATGGAAGATCCTGACCTTGAGCTCTCTTTGAGAGTTGATGAAGCCGATAACGACCCTTAAGATGATTCCACCAGGATTCAAGACTTGGAGTTGCGGAACCCAAAACAATGGGACAATCATATTTTTGAGCCAACACAACGGCTGCGTCACGCCCATGATATTTAAGTGATTCATCTTGCTTAAAGCTAGGCTCATGCTCCTCGTCCACGACGATCATGCCGAGCCGACTCATAGGACAAAACAGAGCTGATCGTGCCCCAATGAGAATGCTCTTTTCTCCATTCACAATGGACCACCACTGATTGGTTCTCTCACGAGGGGTCAAATGGGAGTGGATCACTGCGATCTGAGCTCCAAAACGGCGTGCAAACCGTGAAATCAATTGCGGCGTAAGAGAAATCTCTGGAACTAAAATCAGAGCTTGCTTCCCATCTTCAAGGACGGACTTCAGTAGCTCTAAGTACACTTCCGTCTTTCCCGAACCCGTCACACCATACAAGAGATGAACACCAAAACCCCTATGGGAATGAATCGCTTCATACACATCTCTTTGATCCTGGTTGAGCACTTTATGCTCACTCTCCTTTGTGGCAGAAACAATGGGAGCTCTTTTGCTCTTCCTCTCTCTTTTTTGAGGTGAGAGCGGTGGAAATGCCATGGAGATCACCTGCCCAATCGGGTGAAGATAGTACTCCGACAGCCACTCCAGCCATAAGAGAAATTTCTCAGGAAGATCGGGCCGAGTCGCTTCAACCTCGTCGATCTCTCTGATGTTATAATCCAAGCTCTCCACACTCGGCCCCAGAATGACTCCGTTTCTCTTCTGTTTGCCAAACGGAATTCTTACGGACATCCCTCTTTTAAGCAGCCCTGATGGAAGAGTCTTGTTTGCCCGGTAAGTGAATGCCTGAGAAAGAGGAGCATCAACGGCAACCTCCCAAAATGAGTCGCTCATCGATACCTCAAGTAGAACTCCCTAACAAATGAGTTTGAGGTCTCAGACTCCTTTTCTCCCTTTAAAGATTCTGGATCCCATTTTGATTGGATCGCCTTAGATCCACTTAGGGAATGAACTGTCTGTGTCAAAATTCGCACCTGTCGCTGCTTCCAATGAACGGTTCTAAGTTTCGGAAACCAAAAACCATTGGAAAATTGGGTGTAGTTTTCTGCGAGCCAAATCTCATCAGCAGAGAGTTGGACCTTACGAATGTGAAACTGGTCCTGTTCAATCAAAAGGAGAGGCCCACCACCATCCTGAGATCGCCTTATTTGATAAGAGACTCCTCCACCGTGACGGGTCAAGGTCAATCCCGGTTCATGAATGTAAGAAAACGCGTTGTTATGAAGTCGAGCCTTTTCATGTTTTTGGTAAGAGCTGGCCAGAATGTTCAACTTTACGAGTTGATTTGTAAGCCCGTCAATGCCTCGAAAATGAAAGAGCGCTTCGATCCAGCCCGCAGCGTAGGAGTCGCGACTCACCTCTCCCTTTGGATTGATTCGATAACGCTTTCCACCTTTGTAGATGATCCTTTGAAACAGATCCTCAAGACCCTTGCCTCCACGGATGGTCACAGCCAAAGTATCGCCATCTTCCACAAACCACTCCTCATAGGCGACAAGCTCCACTCCCTCCTCTTCAAAGTGAGTTTCAAGTAAGATCTTGTAGATTCCTTTACCATGATTGGAGGCCACACGAGAGAAGATGGTCGTGCTGCTCGGAATATAACCCAAGGCTGGCAAACCAACATCAAGAGCAAGAGCAAAGACAAACCATCGAAGCCATCTTACACTTCTCATATTCAAGAGCTCCCCTTTGAAAACCGCTGTGTCAAATATTGATGAACCCGAGGACCAATTTCAGGATGCATGAGTGCAAGTTCGATGTTTGCTTGAATGTATCCGAACTTATCTCCCGCATCAAATCTCTGGGCGGAAAAGGTGGTCCCCATAAGACCCTCTCCCCTTGCAAGTTCGGTCATTGCGTCGGTCAACTGAATCTCTCCGTTTCGACCTGGCTTCGTCTCTCGCAAATATTCAAAGATCTTGCTAGTAAAAAGATAGCGCCCCGGAAGAGCCAGTTGCGAAGGCGCTTGGTCCACCGTTGGTTTTTCAACAACCGATCGAATCTTAAAAAGGCCATGGCCACACTCCACTGCATCCACGATGCCATATTTGACAACCTCTGGCAGATCCACCTCCATCACTGCCACAGTCGAAACCATCTTCTCTGCAAAGATCTCTACGAGCTGTTCTGTGACGCTCTTTTCGTTGGGGCCACTCATCATGATCTCATCGCCCAGCAAAACCGCAAACGGCGAATCCCCCACAACCCCCCTGCTGCAATAGACCGCATGACCCAAACCTAGGGGCTGCTTCTGACGGACACTGATGATGTTCACCATTTCGGAGATCTGCCTGATGAGGCGCAGCAGATCCTCTTTGCCATCTTTGGCAAGTTTGTCTTCAAGTTCATAGGTGTGATCAAAAAAATCTTCGATCTCATTTTTCCCACGACCGGCAATGATCACAATATCTTCAATGCCCGCACGAATCGCCTCTTCCACCACATAGAGGAGGATGGGTCGATCCACAATGGGCAACATCTCTTTCGGTACCGACTTTGTTGCAGGTAAGAAACGAGTCCCGAGCCCAGCTGCAGGAATGACCGCCCTTTTTACTTTGTCCCCGATTTTCATTCGGTAAACATAACGTAGGGCCTCGGCAGAGTCTAGCTACAAAGTCCTGGGGCCACCGTCTCATACTGAGAACCAAGTAGAATCTCTTTTGCTTTTTACGAGAAAGTGGCTAAGATTGAGATATGAAACAACGCATAATCTTAGCAGGAGTCCTATTTCTCGCTTTGATCAGCAGCCACCAAAATTGCACACCTCCCGTCGTCCAACATGATCAGAAGCTTGAGGGCCTCGCCGACAGCTCTCCGTTTGCCTTTGATGTCACGGTCAATCGATTGGCTTATATGTCCTGTTCGAATATGAAGAGCCTCAACCAGTCCGGCTTTTTCACTTTCAAGGTTTCCGCAACACAGGGCTCTGGCCTCATGCTTACGCAAGATTATCTTGATCATGTCAACATCTACTCCACAAGCGATAAAAAAGAGATTCTTTCCCATTCGGAAAATGCAACCAATATAGACGCTCAGCTGGTGCTGGCCGTACGAAACAAAGACAATTTGGATGAGATCTACGGGCCTGAAGGTGAGGGTGGCAAGAAGATTGCTCGAATTCTTGGAAAACTCACAGACTCAGATTATGTGGATTGGCTCTTCTCGCTGGACGATGATGAGAGAGGGTATGAATTCGCAAACTCAGATGGAGACAAGGATGAGTTGAAAGGCTCTCTCAATTTTGCCGACTATCCTGAGACCGAAATCGATGGACTTCGAAGCTACATCTCCAAAGGCGCTCAATTGACCCTAACCTATACAAGCTACCTCTACAGCAGCAGTGACGATCTTCTACCCCGAACACCTTCTGATCGAGAAACCGACGCTGGTTCCAATAAGGCAGTTAAAACGGCCTATGGAGTTGGCTTTGATCTAAACCTAGTGACACCCAAGGGTTACTCACAGCAAACAAAACGCAGTCTGTTTTCGGTCGATGAGTACAACCTCGAAACCCAAAAACCGCAAGGCAACTGGAAGTGTTTTGACCCTTACATCATCGTTCGACTCGAAGACATCAAAGCCAAATGCAATGGCGATGCCATCGTAAATTGGTGCAAAACGAACCCTGACCCTGCCACTCTCTCGGATGAGCAGAAGAGGGTTCGCGATGTTCTGAGTGTGGATGATTGGTACGTCGACTGGAAACATCGTTGTATTGTACGCAAAGAGGGCACCGAAAGCTGCTATGGCTCATCAAATTCGGGGACTGAAGTTGGGTACAATATAACCTACGATGCTGCCACCGACACAACGTCAAATTCGCTAGGTTCTCTCGCTTGCAGCCCTTATGGTGGAACTTCCGGCTCTTCGGAGATCCCTGATGATGCAAGCAAGTGCTGGGACAATAAAATTAAACTCTGCCCCCACTTTGTCACGGTCTGCTACCGCGAAGAGTAAGACCCTTGGGCTAGAGAGTGCCTGGCACTAGAGAGTGGCTTGCGCGAAACCTCATTTCGGCGAATTCACCATAAGTTATCCTTGTGCCTTTAGAGATCACTCTCTCTTTTGAGTCTCCCTTGCTTCGGTCAAGCTCCCCAAAAGAGGTCCAAAGAATTTGGCGATGTTGTTCTGAAAACCTACGTCCACTTTCTGGAGACTCGATTGCATCTCCTGCCGTCGCCATTGAGCCACCTGATAGGAAAATGGAAAGAGCACTCTCAACGGATCGACGTGCCCTCCCCCCTTCTTCACGGTAAAATGAAGATGTGGATTGGTACAATACCCTGTGCAGCCAATTTTACCTAAATTCGTTCCAATCGAAATCCTTCGACCTACATGAAGGTTGGGATCAATGAAGCTAAGATGAGCGTAGGATGTGCTCAGCCCACCTTGATGATCAATCACCACAAAGTTGCCAGAGCTGCGATTACGCCCCATCTTTGTGACAACTCCCTGCAGCGGAGCCACTACGGGCTCTCCTGTGGGAAGTTCAAAGTCGACCCCGAGATGGGGCCGCCGTCGTCCGCGAATGGGATGGAGCCGTCGGGGTTGAAATGTACTTGAGATATGAATGTAGTGAACCGGAGCAAAGAGCTCTCGTGGACCGTATCGATTCTCTGATCCTACGAAGACACCTCCCCCGTCTGGATAGCTCAAGAATTTTCGAGAGATGAGCTCATCATGAACCTCCAATGAGGCTTCGATCACTTCGCCAAAAGCTATGAAATCGGGACCGTCAAACCTCTTTTCGATGCTTAAAAAATATTTTGATCCCCGCTTGAGGTCCTGCTTCCACTTCACATCAAAGGCAAAGGCATCCATAAATCGATAGGCGACCCAGGGATCCTCTCCAAAGAGGGCCTGAATGGATTTCATCAGTGAACCATGGACATTTCCCGACCGCCGCACAAGCTCACTTCGAAGCACTTGCTGTTTTATATCTAGATCCACCTTGCTCCCTCGGATTGCAAACTGCAGGTGTCGCTGAGAACTGAAGTTGTAGAACTTGATCTCCTGATATCCTGTTTTGCTTTTAACATAGCGGTACTTTTGTCCAGGAAATATCCCAACCTCCTTGGAACGGCGATAAAGCTCCAGAAGTTGTGATGCAGATACGGGGTTGATTTTTAAGTGATCGAATATATCCCTAAGTCTCTCGCCATGACGAACTGTAGAGACAGCTCTGATCTCTTTTGGAATCTGAGCACCATGACCACTTATAAGAAATAAAAAATGGACGAAAAAAAATCCCGCAAACTGTCGAATCATGCTGCCTTAATAAACCTTTCTTAGGTAGTGTCTGGCACTAGGTAACGGCTGGCACTACGTACTTTACGATGATACAAAACGATCACCAATGCAACTGCATAAAACCCGGACCAATCCTTGCCCCACACTCATGGATGAAGTAGGCTTTTGGTATGGGATATTGCGCTTTCTCTCACAGACTTAAGTTTGGAAGAATATTGGCAGCTCTGTTCTTTGCTCAGGTATTTTCTCAAGAGGGCCTCAGCTCTATAAAGGCTGGCCCAATCTCCAGTGCACTCGGAGGGGCGGGAGTTGCATCCATGGACCCTCTGGAAGGTGGTCGACTCAATCCTGCCATCCTTCCCTACATTTCAAAGTACTACATGGGCTTAAACTACTCGGCCTATGAGGCTTCTGAGGGTTCGGCGAGATCGCAACGAGGACTCACTCTTGTTGACGGAAAACCAGACAATGTCATCCCCGGCTCACTCAGTTACTCCGAATTAAGAACTTTGACCTCCACAGAGCCGATCGAAGAGAAGCTCATCGAGGTCGCCTTTGGACGATTCATGAGCGCCGGCCTTGCATTTGGATTTAAAGTCATCAATGTAAATCAAAGCCAAAGCGGATCGGAGTCTAAGAATCTTTTCAACATGGGCTTTGGATTTCTCTTTGCTCCGCAACCCAGAGTCTCCGTAGGGCTTAGGCTTGAAAATCTCTTTGGCGAAATGGATACCTATGACGAGTTTGCCCATAACCCTGAAGCCACCGTGGGACTGCTCTATCAGTTCAACTCCTTTTTTCGTGGACGATTTGATGTGGCGCATGAGAGACAGGGAGACCAAGTCCTAAGCCGTTTCATGACCGGATTTGAGAGTTGGCCCATGGCAGAATGGCCCTTTCGAATTGGAGTCCAAAGGGTTCACAACACCGACCGGTGGCTTTACTCGGTTGGGACTGGGTGGAATGGACCCCGACTTAGCTTCGATTATGGGATTCAGATGGAGCCCTCGCCGGCCTATGCCATTGAACACCTCGTTGACTTCAAGCTCCATTTTTGATAGCCGTCAACTTTCTAACCCAGATCTGATAAGGAGTGACTTATGGCATCACCGACGCGCCAAACTCGAAAAATAAGAAAACGACGCGAGACAACTAAAGGGAAAAAACGCAAGGCGAAACTTCGAACTCAAGGAACGACACGCTCGCCATCAGAACTCTTCAAGGATTAGGCCTTAAATTTTATCGCTTGGCCTGTCGAAGCCGTGAGGGCATCTCTTGAACCCCTCCCTTTAAAGACCAACGATAGGTTTTCTTGCATCGCCCGCCTTGACCGGGAAAGTAGACCGTCTCTTTCAAGGCTTTGAAGGACTCTCGATCCAGACTGCGGTGACCGGATGATTCCACGATGACAATATCCCTAACGTGACCGTTCCCGGTGACGGTGTAGTGAAAGGTCACCGAACCCTCCCTGCGAGCCAATCGATCTCTCGTATTGTACCGAGGCTTCATGCTCTTCTTTTCAAGCAAGAGAGCACCATCTTTAATTCCCCCTGGATATCCCAACGACAACTTCTGTGGAAGTCCACCTTCTGTTTTTCCGTGTCCGCCATGATTGGCAACCGCCGAACCCCCAACACTGTTCTGGGCACTCGTTTCTGCAAGATTGGGATCTCCAGATTGGTTCAGTTTAGAAATCTCATCTTCAATCTGACGTTCACTCTCTTCTGCCAAGGCCGACTTTTCAGACTCGGGATCATCCTCAATCCCTGGACTCTCCAATTCACCATCTTCAATGGAGGAAGCCTCTAAAACTGCAAGCTCTTGGTCCACATCTAACTCATCAGAGCGATCCTCTTCTTTCGCCCATGTCTGAATCTCCTCTTTCACCTCTTTCTCTTGAGGATCCGCAGGGGGCTCAACCACCACACTGGTCGGAGAAACCTCCTCCACAATCGAACTTGCAAGATCAGAGGTTTTTTGCTCCTTGGTCGACTTCTTCGGGAGTTGAGTCGGACGTGCCAAAGTTTTCTTTTGACTCTTTACCAACTTCTTAGCGGGCACCATAATCGGCTCGGGTGCCACAGTTGGATTCACCACTTGCCGTTCTCCGCCCGCTGAATTGAGTGCCAACGGTTCAAATTCAACTTGTACGAATTGATCTTGTCCAAAATTTCCCTTTTGTGGCCCATAGGATGCAAGTGATACCGCAGTGAAAGCCGCAACATGGGTTGCGATCGAAAGAACCTGAAAACCGACCTCTCTCCCATTTGACATTAGCCCCATAACTCTATGTCCCCCCAAAAATGATATGACATCCGCAAGTTAGCATCTCTGGCTAGCCCTTCGTCAGCCCGCCTCGGTACAAAAAAACTTAAGGAATTTCGCTCGAAAGCAGGTTACGCGCGAGACACTGTATAGGCCATTCTTCGACCATTGTCGAGTTTGAGCCCCTACCCGTGTAAAAACTACCGTGTGGCTGGCGTGAAACCTGCTCTGAACTTATTGGCCACCTTTCATGAACTCTGTATAATGAGTTCATGTTGAATGTCGACCCCCATTCGGATCTCAAGGAGGAAGAATCTGCTCGAAAGGATTTTTCAAAAGTTCTCCTCAGCCTGTTCGGCATCTTGATTATGGTGACCTCTCTCTTTTTAGTTCTCGATCCCAATTTGCGCAACCGCGTGCGAAGTCTCTTTCGTGCAGATGCGCGAAAGGTCCTTGCGACGGTTTCAGGCGACCTCATGGGGAATGGAGAAAATCTCACAGTCGTGAAAGTGAAAACCAAGGAGGGGCTCCTACTTGAAATCTATCGCTACCAAGAAGAGCGTGGCTCCTCACAGCTCATTGAACGAATTGAGCTTGAAGATCGTCGAGATGGCTATTTCCATTACAATGGAATTGCAACCAATCTTGTTTTGGACGACATCAACAACAACAAGCGCTTGGATCTGATCACCTCCTCCTTTGACGAAGATTTTGTCGCCCACCTCTCAATCTTTGAATTTGACCCTCTCACAGGTGCTTTTCAGCCGATCACACAATAATAGGTCATCTTTTCAAGCCCAGATTCGGGTTCAAACTTGGCTCTGTGGTGTCAATATGGCCATGTCCTTCCACCCAAAATGCAACCTGCTCCCCTTTCAATGCGAAGCCATGGCAATCTGCGCGGCATGACTCTTGCTCCCCTGTGGGCCAGTGGTGGATTTTTGTCTTGCCCTTTTGGACCCATGCTTGAGGGGGTTTTACGTGGCGCGGCAGATTTCACATTTCAAAAGATAGGGGGGACTATGAAGGCTTTGATCGCATTGTGTTTTCTCTTTTCGGGAGCCACCAGTCTCGTCTATGAGACATTGTGGATTCGCATGCTTTCGTTGGGTGTGGGTTCTACCGCCACTTCCATGAGCCTCGTCCTTTCGATCTTCTTCTTTGGCCTTGGTCTTGGCAGCTATTTCGCAGGACGATTTCATCACCGAATCAAAAACCCTCTCCTGTTCTACGGACTTATCGAAGGCGGCATTGGTCTCTATGGCCTGCTTGTCTATTTTCCACTTTTTGATTTTCATCTTGTTCTTACCTTCTTACCACTGAGCGGAACATTTTCAGTTTTAGGAATTGCTGCAAAATTTTTGCTCGTTTCCCTCTTTTTGCTTCTTCCAACGGTCGCAATGGGAGCCACCCTACCCATTTTGGTCAAGATTCTCTCAAACAAAGAGAGCTCTGCGGGGAAGACCGTCAGCCTCCTTTATAGCCTCAATACCTTTGGTGGAGTTTTGGGGACACTTCTCACAAGCTTTCTTCTGATTCCCTACCTTGGCGTGCTTAAAACCAACTATGCAACTGTGATCACAAATCTTCTCATTTTTGGCGTGGCAACCTTAATCGCCACTCGAAAGAGTTATGCGCTCAAAAACTTCTCAGACAAAGAAGATTTAGAACCCGAGTTACAAACTCGCCGAGCTTCTTCATTGAGTGTGCGCTCGTTTCATCCAAAACATCTGACCACTGAGGCTCTTCTCCTGGTGGCCTGTGGCGTCTGCGGCTTTAGCTCCATTGCGGTCGAAGTTGTATGGACAAAGTATCTAGGCATATTTCTTGGTACAAACATCTACGGTTTGGGTTTGGTACTTGCACTATTCTTATCAGGGATTGCCATCGGTTCTCTGCTTCTCTCTTTCTTTATCGAAAAGATCCAGAACAAAGAGCGCCTTTTTCTTCTTCTTTTGGGCTTGGCGGTGGTTGCCACACTTGCCTCAAGCTTTCTGCTGAACTGGATCCCATTGGGAGCTTCGATCATTAGCTATTATGTTGGCAAATCCATCAGTCTTCTTCTTGTGAAATCGATTCTCACAGGGATCTTGTTGTTGCTTCCCACCGTTCTGTTTGGCTCCCTACTGCCGCTTGGAATAACGCTTCTTAGTGAAAAACGTAAGGATGTGACCGCCACCACGGGTGTGGCTTACTCAATCAATACCTTTGGATCCATTCTGGGCTCCTTTCTCTCCGGGTTGATCCTGATCCCTTGGCTAGGTTCTAACCTTACCGTTAAGATTGGAGCCATGACCCTCCTCATGCTGCTGGTTCTTTTGACGCTAAGACTTGAACCCAATAGACGCATTCGACTTGGAAGTTATGCGGCCTCAATTCTTCTTTTTGGCATCATTTGGGGCGTCGGAACGATTGATTTTAAAAATGTCATCAAGTCGGCCTATTATCAAACGACGAGCCAAGATCTCTCACTTTCTCAAGTAACCCAATATTATGCGAAGGACTATGAAGAGTTTCTTCAAATCTATGAAGGAAAGAGTGCCATCATAAGCTTAAGTCACGATCCGGGTGATGGACAAAACTATAAAGATTACTTTCGACTCAAAACAAATGGCCTTAATGAATCGATTCACTATCGTGTGTCCAGCGGAACCCTACCCAAATATGAGGCTCTTTTGGGTCTACTTCCTTTTGTCAGTCAGAAAACACCCACCTCGGCTTTTGTCGTCGGGTTTGGCGGTGGCTACACCGTGGATTTTCTTACTTCAATGCAGATCGATCGAGTCTATGTTGCGGAACTTGAAGAGGGCATCCTCGACGCTGCACAGTATGTCTATCACGGCCAGAATCCCACTCTCAAAAGACCCAACCTCTCGCTTGAAATCGAAGATGCACGCTACGTTCTTGCAGGAAAACTGCATGGACCCTATGACATCGTAGTCTCTCAGCCCTCTCACTCTTGGTTATCGGGTGTGGCAAATCTTTTTACTCGAGATTTCTTTGAAATTGTAAAGGAAAACCTCACCGAAGCTGGAGTTTTCTCTCAGTGGCTCAACCTTTACAATATGGATCAAACCATTCTCAAGAGTATATTAAAGACATTCTTTTCTGTTTTCCCTCACGGCGCCGTCTTTACGGATTACAAAGATGAAGAGCTCATCATGATTGGAAGTCTTCAACCAATTGAGTTTCAAATCGATAAGATCGAAAAACTCACTCAAGATCCCGAAATGAAAAGACGTCTTTCAGAAATACCCCTCAATTCGGTTCATGATCTTTTTGCCAACTTCGCGCTCAGTCGCACCGAGGTGGAAGCTCTTACCACAGGCGCTCCTCTCAATACAGATGAAAATGCGTTTGCTGAAGTTCGTCAGAGTCGGCTCTTCTATACAAAGTCCGATCCATCTCAAAAGCCCCAATCCTTCTTCGGAGAAAACTACAGTGGTGGTTTTGATCAAATTCTTTCAGATCAGCCCTCAATTGATTTCTACTATGAAACTTTAATCTCCTTAGTCAATAAGGAGAGATACTACAAGTTCTACAGATTGTTAAAGAAATATGAGTCACTCACTCAAGATCGTCCAGAATACGCAAAAGATCTTGGCTACCTCTGCTATAGGTCACAGCGACTTGATTGCAGCTACAAAAACTACCTTCGCGCCATGTCCACAGATCCCTCCTCGGAAACTCTTGTCTCTCTCATTGGGGCCACGTTGTCCATTCGCCCCCCTCATGAGGCGTTAGCTCTTATTGAACAATATAGAAACCACACCTCTAAGGCACTTCAGTGTTATGAAGTGGTCGCACATGTTAAAAATGGAAGCGTTGAACACTCGACAAATCTTGTCTCAAAGATCATTGCCAATAAAGACCAATATCTTCAAGAGTGCGGCAACTATTTGAACCGTTCTCTAGGTTTTTACTATTTTGAAAAGGCCAACTTTGATTTGGCTCGCAATTATCTTGAAGCTTACTATCGAGAAGTTCCTTCCGACATAGAAACCGTCGAAAGACTGATCTCTCTCTTTTCTGCAAAAGGCGATCGCAAGAATCTCTCTCGATTTCTCGACTATTATCAAAAGATATTGGATTCAAAGAGACAAAACGCCAAGGATCTTGCCGATTACTATCTTTCTCTGGGGTTAAGTGAGGATGCGATTGCACTGCAGACACACGCAGACACTCAATAGTGCTTGGCACGAAAATCTCATTGAATGGCTGATTGAAATGCGGGTGCACCACTCTGGATGCACCGCTCACTAAGGACATGAACGTATGATATTGGTCGAACAGTGCAGCCCACCCTTTAAGGCGTGCAGATGAGAGATATCAAAGAATTTCGGTTCTAGTCCTAGATCAGAAATGACCGTCTCAATCTCATGGCGAAACGGTTCAAATGGCTGATCTGGAAGAAAGAAAAATCTTTCAAGAGAGATCCCATTGACTGCATTTGGATTCATGGGAATCGTACGATCTTCGGGAGTTCCATAGGTTTGAGAGATTTTTCTCGGTGAGAAGAGAAGTGGAATCGGTTTTTTCTGAACGAGCGTACAGCCCTGATTGGTTGTGAGCTCACGCTCGAGACGCTTCAAATCATGATCAATGAGGTTCTGATAAACCATGTTGGCCTCAATCAAAGCTCTGCACTTAGGTGATCCAGATTTCAAGTGAGTCCAATCAATCTGGTGAAGACACTCTCGAAAATCCTCCCGGTCATCCTCGTTTTGCTCATAGATCATTTGAAGGACCCCGATCGCCTCTCCTTTTCGAGGCGTGGTCTTTGCGAAAAGTTCAAAGGCTCGCTGAGGCGAGGCGTAAAGCATCGCCATTTCACACTTTGAAGATGAGAGGTAGGTGGGCACAGTCGTGAAGAGTTCATCCACATGACCAGGATCTAGCCATGAAGTGTTCACCGTTACAATCTTTTGATTCAACCGTTTGCTCAACTGCTCCCGAAAAACGGGGTTCATGTTGTCTCCAACTGCCACGACGGTGGTTGAAAGAGCCTCAATGTTCCCACCAAAGTCGCCGTTATCACCGAGTCTTCCCATTTTAAAATAGTGGGGTTTTGAAATAAAATCAGCAAAGGTGTAAAGTGCTGTCGACAGGGCTACCTGATTGCCATGACGATCATACGGAATCTCAAAGATTTGCAGTTGCCTTTCAGGAAGCTTGATCCCCGACTCAAAGTAGTCTTGCATCCATCCTACATCCTCTGAAGCTGCCGGTAAAAATTTAATCTTTTTAAGACCCATGCCACGAGCGAACTGTTGAAATCGTGTGTACGCAAGGTCCAAAGAAGAGGGTGACACAAACATCACAACTTCTGGCTTGGAGCTAAGGATTTGTGAAGTGAGCAAAATCTCTTTGATGATCTTGCTTTGCAATGGATGATCAAAAGAACCTAAAACAAGATATTGTGGAGGATAGATGGACGGCAAAACATAGGTCCCCCTCCCAGAGGGACATTCAACCTGTGCAGGAAGCGAAGTCTGATGAATTCGCGTTGCGCAGGCCGCCAACAGAGAGCCCGCCCAAAGCCCTAGCCAAGAGAACCAACGCACCACCAGACCCAAGTTACTCCAGTCCTCCCATCTTTAAACCTAAGCTATGGGCTCCTGCGCCGACAGCAAGGGCAACTCAATCTCAATAGAGAGCGTTGATGGGTCCGGGAAGTGGAACGGGGCTCCCATTGCCAGCCCAACCAAATCGATCCAAAAGCGCCATATCAAACCAGCGATGTCGATGACCATCCCGAGAGTCATACCAACGAAGCTCTGCCAATTGAAGGGCACCCGACTTCTGAAGTTCCTGTTCCCTACCATTTACAACCTCGCCAACGAGGTCCACAGAGGGGGGCCATGACTCTACATAAATCGCGACAATCCCCACAACATAGCAATTGAGGTTGGATTCAAAATCTTCACGCCTCTGGGTTGACCTAGAGACATGGCCAAACCAATACTCCTCATCAAAACCATCCTTCGTGATCACCCCTACATTCTCAGGAAAGACACTCTCAAGAGCAAGGTCCCAATAGGCACTGAACACCTCTTGATCAAACTGATCATGCTCGACCCACTCCCGATGTTCGAAGAGATCGGAGGAAGTTGGGCATTTGCCAGCCTCGGGCAGTTGAAAGGACAAAGCTTGACCCACAGCCGTTGAAGCCCCCACGAGTACCGTCAACCCCCAAAAAAGAGTCCATCTCATAAAACACCCCCCCTCTTTCGTTTTCATTTAACGATCTTTTTGCGAGCTGAAAACCAACTGATTTTCAGCGCACAAAGATCGACTTTGACTCTCTTTACCCCTCTTTTTCCGTAACAGCAAGAGGCATCGTCGATTCTAGCGCAGTGGCGAAAGAAGGTGTCGCACCACCTCGATCTTCTTTTCAAAATCCTGGTCTGAAATTCAATGCTAGACCAACAACCGTTGACCCTAGGGCCAATTTTCATTCAAACTCGACTTTGGCCACTCATTTCTTGATCCAGTTCTTTCGAAAAGAGAAAGAATGGGAAAATTTCTTCAATTTCTTTCAGCCCGATTTTCAAACAGCGTAGTCAACCATGTCATTTGGTTTGTCTTTGCGTTTGTCACAACCTCATGTTTGGTCATCTCAGGATTTGTCTACATTGCAGAACGGACCGACGCCACTTCCAATATTAAGAGCTATAGCGACTCCCTTTGGTGGGGAATCGTAACACTGTTGACTGTTGGCTATGAGGATCGCTATCCCGTGACCCCTCTTGGACGTCTCTTTGCAATACTCTTAATGGTGGCTGGGGTCGCATCCGTTGGAATTCTGACGGCCAAGATTTCATCTCATTTCTTAGAAAAGGCTCTTAACGACCGGAGGGGATTCGTGAACGAACAACTCTTAACGCATCACTTAATTGTCTGCGGCTGGAAATCAAATATGTATGAATTTCTAGTTCAGATTCTAGAAAGCAATCTGGACCTTAAAGCTGAAGAGATCGTGCTCGTCAACAATGCTCCCGATGAGATGCTCTCTTCTCTTCTTGACTACCCTCTTCTAAAACATCTGAAAATTGTAAAGGGTGACTTTTTTCAAAAAGAGGCCTTAGAGAGAGCAGCACCCCAGCGCGCTCGTAAGATCTTGATCTTAGCAGACAAGACCCCAGATGCCACAGGAAAGATCTCCTCGATCACTGAGGCCGACGCACGGACCGTCATGACTGCCATGACTCTTGCCACGATTGCACGAGGTGTGCCCGTAGTTGCGGAAATTCTTGACGCAACCATGGACCAATATCTCAAATTGGCTCATGTCAATGACATTGTCTACACTCGGGACTACAGCCAACTCCTCATGGCGAAGGCCTCAAATGGAACGGGCATTCCCAACATAGTGAGGAGCCTCCTTGATCCCCACGGAACTCATTGCCTCACAACCCACGAAATTCCTCACACTTGTTTCAATCAAAGTTTTGAACACGCTAAGGAAATCATCCGCCAAGAACAACCGGATTTCACGCTTATAGGCATACTTGAAAACTCCGGGAACATTCATTCCGTCAAGGAGCTTGCTCTGCGACGCGCCCAGCAAACACCCGACGTCGGTCAACTCGTAGAAAATCTCCATGCGATCAAAAATATGAGATTCAATGAGCCTATCTTTTCTCCGCCTGATGACTACATTTTAAAAGAGGGATCCCTCGCGATCGTCATCTGCACAAAATCACAAGGGAAGAGTCATGTCCGCGCTGCTTAAGTCTGATCACGTCACAGATTACATGAGTATGCTTCAAGGAGTCGCCCTGTTTTCTGGAATTCAAGACAATGAGATGGCTCTTCAGGAGTTGGCCCTGAAGATGTCTCTAATTTCCTACCAAACTGGAGATTACATTTGCCGCGAGGGTGAGTTGGGAGATGCCTTCTACATACTTGTCGAAGGCTCCATCAGTATTTTTAAGCAGACTCCTGATGGTGACCTTTTTAAGGTTGCAGCCGTAAAGGGCAAAGATCTTCCTGGCATCGGCGAAGGTGGCCTGATCGGAAGTGAAGCCAGATCTGCCACGATCCAATGTGATTCTCCCTGCACTTGCGTTTTGCTCTCTCGAGAAAAATTCGAAGAGTACATTCAAAAATTTCCTTCCTGGGGCCTGTCTATTTACAAGAACATTGCCCGAGCCTTGATCAAACGACTCTCCAAAATGAATACCGATCTCATGCTCCTGCACAAAGCTCTTACCCGAGAGGTCCGGGGCTGAATCGCAACAGCAATGTCCAAAGTCGCATCGAACCCTAAGATAGGGGCTGATCTACTGCGTCTGTTCGGTTTGTTTCGCTGAATTTGAACCGATCGAAGAAGCAGGAGTGGACGAATTCTTCTCGTGGAGAATTTGATAGTAAATCTGATTGATGATCAATGCAGAGAATGCATCTTCCTCACTTTCTCTCTTTCGAAGAAGTGACAACAAGAAATATGGCTACCACTGCATTCCACAAAATCGATCAGACGCTTACACCCACCCCACTTTCAATTAGATGTTTTGCATGGTCGAGACTCGTTTGAGTGACCTTTTCTCCAGAAATAAGTCTCGCAATTTCACGAACGCGTTCTTTAGGAGTCATCTTCTTTACGATCACCTCTACATGTTCTGAGCTGGTCTGTTTTTCGATAAGAAAGTGAAGATCCCCAAAGGAGGCCACTTGAGGCAAATGGGTGACGCAGATGACTTGCCCCTCTTTGGCAATCTTTCTGAGTTTTCGACCGAGCTTCTCAGCTGTTTTTCCACTGACTCCCGCATCAACTTCATCAAAAAGAAAGGTGCGCGGCAGGTGACTTTGACCCACAACCTGTTTGAGTGAAAGCAAAATGCGACTCAGCTCACCGCCGCTTGCAAACTTTGCCAGCGGTAGCAGCGAAGAGCTCGAATGAGGTGGCTGAATCATAAACTCGACCGTGGACATCCCTGTGGGGGTAGGTTCTGGCGCCTGTTCGACCATGACCGTAAATGCAACCCCCTTCATGTTGAGTTCTCGAAGCTCTTCATTGACTCGATTGGAAAGTTCTTCGCCTCCACGAGTTCGTAGCTGATGAAGACGTCCCCCTAAGGTGCGAAGTTCATGGGTGAGCTCTTGCTGATCTCTCCTCAACTGAACCATGAGACTCTCACAGTTCTCCAGTTCGTCGATCTCTTCTTCCATCAACTTCAATGAATCCAAAATCTGATCTACGGAGGATCCAAACTTCTTCTGAATCTTTCTGAGTTGACTTAATTTGCTCTCCAGCTGCTCCAAGCGATCTGGATCAATTTCCATTCGATCACAGTGACTCTTAAGACCATAGACCAACTCTTCGCAGAGTGGTGGTATCTGTTCCAGCGGATGGATCAGCTTACGATTCCCTTCCTTCTCTTTAGCAAGAGCGTGACCCTCCTGAATCAATTTCTCGATGGTGGAAAGAAATGATCGATCACCAGAATCAAACATATGATGAATCTTTTGGCTGAATCGAAGCCATCGTTCGCCCTCTTTCTGCGATCGAATCTCCTCCTCCAAACGCAAATCGTCACCTGATTTCAAATCGAGAGATTTGATCTCGTCACGCTGAAAGATCAAATAGTCCAGTTGCTGATGGCGAGTGAGCTCTTTTTGGGTCAACTCTTCAATTCTCTTTGAAATCTCCTTAAGCTTCGAATATTTCTCTGAGTACTCTTTGCGCTCTTTTGCCGCTCCCGCAAATCGATCCAAAAGGTCAAGATGGGTCGCCTTGGAGAGAAGGTCTTTGCTCTCATGCTGACCGGTCATCTCAATGAGAGGTTCCGCCTGACCAGTCACCTCGATCAGTGGCGAAACAACCCCTCGTAGATTTGTAACTGTCTCAGGGTGGCCATTCATATAGACACGGCTTTTCCCCTCTGAGGTAATGAATCGACGCACAATGAGTTGCCCATCATCACTCTCAATGCCAAGAGACTGAAGTTTTTGTTTGATGTCCTCTCGTTGAGTGAGATCAAAGACCCCCTCCACAGTCGCTTCAACTGCACCCTTTGAGATTGTGCCCGCAGTGAGCTTGTGCCCCATCAGAAGCCCCAGAGCTCGAAGCATTAGAGATTTACCTGCTCCCGTCTCGCCACTAAAGATGTTTAGACCAGGTCCAAGCGTCAAATGAAGTTCGTCGATGATCGCAAAATGTGAAATCCTTATCTCCAAGATCATACCATTCTCCGAATTAAGTTCTTTCACCGAACTTGAGTTTTTCCCTCAAAAGTTCAAAATAGTTATGCCCGTGTTTGCGTAAAATGAAGTGACACTCCTTTGATTTTTCAATAAAGATCTCATGACTTTCACAAAGTGCCTTGACCACTTGTCCATCGACAGCAAGTTGCGCGCTTCGCTGAGGCGCAGTTAATCGAAGAGTCAAACGTCGATCGTCCGGAAAGACCAGCGGACGCAAGGTCAAGCTGTGTGGACTGATGGGGGTCACGACAATGGCCTGAACTTCAGGGTGGAGCAAAGGACCTCCTGCTGCCAAATTGTAAGCCGAAGAACCCGTGGGAGTTGCCACAATCACTCCATCGGCAAAGAAGTCACACACCAACTTTTCATCAAATGAGATCTCAATCTTGATGAGGTGACTGCTGGCGCCTCGCTCCACGACAAAGTCATTGAGTGCCATTTGCTCCTCTTGTTGCCCGCTTTTGGGATCCACAACCGTTGCCAAGAGCATCGATCGAGGGCGCGTGTCCATCTTTCCCTCTAAGGCCATCAAGATAACATCATAAAGTTCATCCAGGCGCGTTTCCGTCAAGAAACCAAGCGAACCCAGATTGACGCCCAAGATGGGCTTCTGGTGGCCTCGAAGAAGCCTGGCCGCTTTCAAATAGGTTCCATCTCCCCCAAGTACGACCACAAGATCAAGTAGTGAGAGCTCCTTTCTTTCTCGGCTGATCTGTTTGGCCCCAGAAACAGGTGGTTGCTCATGATCCGTATAGGAATCGATTCCCTTGGTGGCAAGCCACTGGGCAAGCCTCTGCGCTTCGTGAAGCGCTGCAGGGGTTTCACTCCGATAGACAATTCCCACGCGTTTTTTCATGATGGAAGCTCCCTTGTTTATGGATAACTATCTTGTTTTGTGGGAGGCAGAAGTCCATCCCGCTTCAGTAATCCATTAAGGTTAGGCTCTCGTCCTCGAAAATTTTTATAGAGAATCATGGGGTGCTCTGTTCCACCCTTTTCAAGAATCTCTCTTTTGAAACGACTTGAGACTTCACGGTCAAAGATCCCCTTTTCTTTAAACCACTCAAAGGCATCAGCCTCCAAGACCTCTGCCCACTTGTAGCTGTAATAGCCCGATGAATAACCACCTGCAAAGATGTGGCTGAACGAGCACGAGGTGTTGGTCCCCTCAATGACGGGCAGAAGATCATACTCGCGGGTCGTCTCTTTTTCAAAACGATCAATCTCGCCAATCTTTGAAGGGGCCACCGTATGCCACGCCATATCCAGCACCGCAAATCGAAGTTGGCGAAAGGTCATAAAACCCGATTGAAATCGTTCGCTGGCCTTCATCTTTTCAATCAAATCCGAGGGAATGGTTTTTCCCGTCTCAAAATGTCGAGCAAAAAGAGACAGCGACTCATTCTCCTTAGTCCAATTCTCCATGAGTTGAGATGGCAGTTCCACAAAATCCCAATAGACGTTTGCGCCTGAAAGAGATGGGTAGGTGCACTGAGAAAGAAGGGCATGAAGTGCGTGGCCAAATTCATGAAAAAGGGTCGCCACTTCTCGATGTGTTAACAGAGAGGGGCGAGTGGAGGTTGGCATAGAGAAGTTACATACAATGGATACATGAGGGCGCTTAAGTTCACAACCATGCAATCCCTGCTCACGAAGAGTGCACATCCACGCACCATCTTTTTTGGTCGGTCGTGGGAAGAGATCCAAATAGAGAAGACCTAGATATTGACCCGTCTCCTGCGACTTCACTTCAATTGTCTTCACAGAAGGATGGTAAACGGGAAGGTCCGACACCTCTTTGAACTCTAACTGAAAAAGACGACGACCATGTTCGAAAAGCCCGTCAATGATGTTCTCCAACTGAAAATAGGAACGAAGATCCTCTTCATTAAAGCCATAACGACTCTCCTTAAGCTTTTCAGAATAATAGTTGAAATCCCAAGGTTCGATCGGGCCTGCATGAGAAAGTGTTTTTGCAAAGGCGCTCACCTCTTCAACGTCTCGGACTGCGGCCGAGCGAGCTGCACCTTTCAAACGATTGAGAAATTCGAACACCTCTTCTGGAGAACGCGCCATACGTTTTCTAAGAACCACCTCAGAGTGGTTGGTACATCCTAAAAGCTTTGCTCGAGCATCGCGAAGTTCAACTTGGCGTCGAATGACCCCCTGATTGTCGTACTCAGATCCAAAGGCTCGACCATTGTAGGCCATCCACATCTTCTTCCGAAGCTCTCTCTGATCGCTGTAACGCAAGAAAGGCACCAAACTTGGCGCATCCAAGGAGAAGAGCCAACTCTCTGCTCGCCCCTTCGATCGTGCAGCTTCGCGAGCAGCCTCAATCACCGAATCAGGTAGTCCCTTGAGATCTTCGACGTCCTCAATCCACAGTTCAAAAATTTTGGAAGACTTAAGAACATTTTCTGCAAATTGAGGAGCCAGGCTGGAAAGCTCCTGATCGATCTTTCTCAACTTCTCTTTGTCTTCATCACTCAAGAGCGCCCCATTTTGAGTGAATTGATCATAACTCTCCATCAAGAGCTGCTTCTCTTCTTGATTCAACGACAACGTCTCTTTGGCATCGTAAACTGCTTTAATCTTTTGAAAGAGCTCTTGGTCCAACAGTATGTCGTTGGAATACTCCGACAGCTTAGGAGATATGATCTGTGCAAGCGCTTGAAGCGGCTCATCGGCTTCCGCATTGAAGAGCGCAAAGTAGATTGAGGAGATTCGACTCACCCCTTGCCCTGCCAGCTCCAAAGCACGAACGGAGTTTTCAAAAGTGGGGTCTTTAACGCTTTTGATGCGTGCGAGCTCTGCGCGGGCGCTTTCAATGGCTCGCTCCAGTGCAGGAACAAAATCGTCATGATGAAATGAGCCAAATGGAATGGCCCCGTCTCTTAAATCGGAGGGTTGCTCAAGAATATTTTTCATCTCTATTTGTTATCACAGATGTGGAGCTCAGGGAAAGTGGAAAGGGCCGCAGATCAACTGCTGCGCGTCCATAGAGAAGGTGCTCCTTTGCAGAGACAACCTCTCCTCTTGCTGCAATGGACCTACGAATCAGTGGGGATGAGTGCAAACTCCTACAACTGAACCTGGTGCGGTCTTTTGACAATATCCGCTCGCACACGCGTAAGGATCAGATGGGTTGCAAGCTCGACCAAGGTCCCAAGTGCAACCGGCCCCGAGGGATCCAGGGCTACTGATCTCAAATCTCCAGTGGTAAAATGGGCCATACTGCCAACCGCTCGCGTCAACGCACATGAGTCCCCATCGAGGGTGATAGATGGGCCTTCTTGAATAACCCCCGCAACAAAAGCCTCCTCGAAAACGTTGATAGGGATTTTCGCGAGCGTATCCAATTCGAACGTCTGGATAGCGATAGACATTGTACTGGTCATAGTAAGGAAAGGTTTCACATTCACCATCGGGTTGCTGAAGACATGTATAGTTTGGATTCACATTGACCTCTTCATTCCCGCCATGATCATCCCCACACTGGATCAACACGATCGATACCATTCCCAAAAGAGCCGAAAATAAAGTCGACTGACCCCTTGCCCTCATCACCAATCCCCCTTTGCAGTTCTCGTTCGCAGCGTCTCCGCCCAACCCCGCCTCGACCGGAGAGCCACCACCATCTTGCTTCGAGTCATCCTCTAGCACGCTGAACTGCAGCAGACAAATATTGTTCCTACGATTGTAATTTTTATAGGGTTAAGAACCCTGGACCCGAGCCCTGGGGGTGGTTGGTCCCGCGAGTGTTTCCTGTTATCCTAGACAAGGACTATCTAATTTGGATCTAGCCGGAATCTAAGTGGCTACGCACGGAAGCGGGGTATTTGTGAAGAATCTGTTTTTTGGACCCTTGGGAGCCTCTCTTTTGATTCTCTCCCTTGGAACTCATTCAAGTTGGGGTGCAATTGAACCCATCCGCGTAAGTTCATTCAAGAACAAGAACTATCAAAAAGATGGAGCCTTCATTGGAGGAACCAGTGAGGCCAAAGTGACCCTCATTCAGGTTAAAAGACGACTTTCCAAGAATGGGAATAAAGAGCGCCTTTTGCTCCGTTTCGGAGACGAAAGAGGTCGCCCACTGAAAGAATCACCACTTGGGTATTATCACATTCAGATTCAAAATGAGTTGGATCGAATCATCATGGATTTTTCTCAGACCACCCCCTTTAGATTGGATCAGAATTCTCTCTCAAAGATCCTCAAAGATTCCCGCTTCTTTTCCCAGGCGACCCTTTCTCCTTTTCCTGAGGACCATTCCACTCACATCACACTCTCCCTCAAGGAGGATGTGAAGGCTTCCGTTTTCGCCCCCAAGAACAAGGGGTATCTCATTGTCGACCTCATTAGGAGCGAGGAGTCTCATTGAACGCCTTTCCAAAGATACCCCTCTACCTTCCATTAATCCTTTCCGTACTCTTTTGTTCAGCGAAGGTCCAATCACGTGTCTTTGATTTCAAAAAGGAGAGTGTTGCCACCTATCTTAGGGGATCTGCAGGCCTTTCAACTCTCGGCACTCAACTCTTTGATGGCTCAAGCGGGTCAGGGACGACGTTCTCAGATGCCGGAGTTACCTACACTTTCTCTGGCGAAATTGGTCTTCTCTTCACCTTCTCAACGACCACATTTCGAGCTGGTATTGAGGCTTTAAGGCCCAAGTCTCTTGAGGGCGTCACAGGCACTGATGCTGCAAATAATGAGCTCTTCACCCTCAACAGCACGATGCTTGTGCTCATTCCTCAAATCGGTATCGACTATGCCTACTACGCTTCAAGCCAGTTCAAGGCTTACGTGGGAGGCAGTCTTGGCTCTGCCAGTGCCACCTTTGGAAACCACTACACACTGACTGCGGCTGGCCAAGCTGCCACAACTCCCGCTTCAACCGAAACAACCTTCAGCGAAGAGGGGCAAGGGACGGCCTATATGGGGACGTTCTCAACAGGATTTGAAACCATCTTTTCTGACAATGTGACCTTTCTTCTCGACGTAGGCTATCGATACCTCCAAATTGAAAACCTGACCTACACGAGTGCACCTGGCGCCACATTTGTTGGCCCGATCAGCAAAGGTGATGTTGTCGCCAATACGGATGGTTCAAGTAAAATTGTGAATCTCAGTGGACCGTTTGGAAGTATAGCTTTTCGCTTCTACATCGATTTGCTTTAGGACACCCGAGTATGCGGCAGGCTTTTTTCATTCTCTCTTTTATTCTTATAGCAGCGACCTACGCCCTTCTTCACATTTGGCCAAACATCTCCTGGATCTGGTTTGTTGTTGGAACCATCTGTTTGATTGGCTACCGAGACGCCTTTCAACGAAAACACACCATACTGCGAAACTTTCCATTCATCGGCCACTTCAGATATCTCTTTGAGTTTGTTCGCCCTGAAATTCAACAATACTTTGTTGAGTCCGATCTCAGCGGTCGTCCCGTTTCGAGGGTCAATCGCTCCGTCATCTACCAAAGAGCAAAAAAGGAGATCCAAACCGTACCGTTTGGCACTCAAGAAGATGTTTACCAGGACTATCACGAGTGGACGAACCACTCCTTACGCCCGATCACGATTCACTCCGACCAGAACAGCTTTCGGGTCCTGATCGGTGGACCGCAATGCAAGAGGCCCTATTCCGCAAGCCTCTTCAATGTATCGGCAATGAGTTACGGCGCACTTAGCAAAAATGCGATCATGGCCCTCAACCTCGGCGCTAAAAAAGGAGGCTTTTATCACAACACGGGCGAGGGTGGCTTAAGTCCCTACCATGAGATGGGTGGCGATGTGGTTTGGCAGATAGGGACAGGCTACTTTGGTTGCCGCACACAAGAGGGAAGATTCAGTGAAGAACTCTTTCAAAAGAAATCTCAACTTGAAGTCGTGAAGATGGTTGAAATCAAACTCTCTCAAGGCGCAAAGCCCGGCCATGGAGGAATCTTGCCTGGAGCCAAAGTGACTCCCGAGATCGCTTCGATCCGTAACGTAACGATCGGCCAAACGGTCCACTCCCCCCCGAGCCACAGTGCCTTTTCTACGCCCATTGAACTCCTAGAGTTCATTCAAAAATTGCGTGAACTCTCTGGTGGAAAACCCATTGGAATCAAACTTTGTGTGGGCTATCGATCAGAATTCTTTGCTCTCTGTAAAGCCATGGTCCAAACAAAGATCAAACCCGACTTCATCACTGTCGATGGCTCTGAAGGAGGCACCGGTGCTGCTCCGATTGAGTTTGCCAATTCCGTCGGAACTCCGTTGAATGAAGGCTTAAGTTTCGTAGCTGACACCCTTCAAGGAATGGCTCTCAAAGAGGACATTCGAATCATTGCAAGCGGAAAGATCTTCACAGGTTTTCACATTGTCACCAAACTTTCACTTGGTGCGGATCTCGTCAACTCAGCTCGAGGTATGATGTTTGCTCTTGGTTGCATCCAAGCCCTAAGATGCAACTCCAACAAATGTCCGGCCGGAATCGCCACAACGGATCGTCGTCTTAGCGACGGCCTGGATGTCCCCTCCAAATCTGATCGTGTCGCAAACTATCACCATGAGACCATCACGGCATTTGGTGAACTTCTGGGGGCCATGGGGCACACCAGTGCCTTAGAAATTGAGCGCCGCGCGATCTATCGACGAATGGGAGACAACAGCGTCAAAACCTATGAAACTCTCTATCCGACCCTTGAGCGCGGCGTTCTTTTTGAACGAGAAAAATTTCTTCGACTCCCTTATGAATATCGAAAGAACTACTACATGGCGACCGCCCAGAGCTTCAAACCTCTTATCGAATCAGAATGGTCTCGCCAACCCGAGAATTTCCTTTTCTAGTTCAACTCGCAAGTCTCTTTTCAAACCAACTGGGACGTCAAAAGATCAGAGGAGTTTTTGGGGGCTTTGAAGCAAAGAAAAGATTGGAATTGTAGTAAGCAATAAATTTCTTGACACTTTTGTTTCGAGCAATCCCAATGATCTTTTCTTTTGTACGCTCAAGAACTTGTTGGATTTGATCATATTCAGATTCAGAAAGAATAAGACAAAACGAATCAAAGTAAGACATCTTGTCATCCTTGCAAAAGGCAAGATGTTCAATGGACCGCCGAAGAGCAACTTGATACACGCAAGCCAAATCCACCGAGTGCTTTGCTATAACATCTTTAGCGACAATTTCGCCATGATTTCGAACTATGGCGCCCATCGCTTCGAGCTGTTCCAAGCTCCTTCGAATATGAGCAACCGGCACCCTTCTTCTGGTCAAACGATCCGAAATCCATTTAGGATCTTCAGAGAACCCAAAACATCAAATCACTCTCAAAATCTACATGACCTATCTCAGGATTTGCAAGTAAACTCCTTATTTGGAGGTGAAACATGAAGCTATTAGCTAGTTTGGCAATCGTGATCGTGACTCAAATGAGTTTGGCAGACACCTGTCTCAAGAGTGGCGCTTTTGTGACTTTAAACTCGGGAAGTGCATCTGATTTAATCGCTTTACTCGAAACAATAAGCTCGATGCCTCTCCAGGGTCGAGTGGTTTTTGACGACGGCGATTTGGCAATCGTGGAAGCAATCATTCCTGAAGAGTGTGCTCTGGCAAATGGCTTGGATTCATTTGATGCGGCCAGAAGGGTTGCGGATACGGTGAAATTCTTCGATTGGGGCGTTAAACATGTTAGTGCTGAATTGTGTTTTGATGATGCTCAAGCAGAAAAAACCAATGCCGGAACTGTGGGTCACTGACAAAAAAGGAGAGCGCTTCCAAGCAATGGCCAAAATTATGGATTTCACAGTCAACTCCAATATTTTTCATCTAAACCTCTAGGTATTCCTTATCGATGGATCCAACCTAGAATTGAAATTTCGGTACATGCCTCGTCTGTTCAAAGCCAACAAGATCCAAATATGGTTCTACTGCCTCCCGCATAGAAACAATTTGGATCTCGGAGGCCGGCTCTGGGTCGGCCTTCTGAAAAACCTTATCTCGATCCAATTGAACATAACTATGCTCAAGAACTAAACCAAAAGGAAATCCCGGCGGTCGCTCAGCCAACACTCGAACCTCAATCTCTCCGATTGGTAACTCAAGCGAAGATCTGCTCCAGACGAGGACCAGGGAAATTGGAGTTTCATCTTTGACCTGCACAAAGTGCTCAGCAACAAAATCCAATAGATGATCGGCACTGGTCTTACGAAATTGAGTCTCTCGAAAGAAAAACTCCGAAACACAAAAACAATTCACCTTATAATCGAAGGTCCGTCCCACCAAACTTGCAACCCTGGCAGATAAAACATGAGACCTCAATCGGCCATCTCCATGAAGTTTTCATTTGGGGCTAGAAGATTCCCTATTGTCCAAGCAATCGCATCCTGAAGAACCTCCATGTGCTTTTCGCCACTCGAATCGGTCCAATCATGTTCAAGCCCTTCGTAGCGTTTGTAGACCAGATTCGTCCTGTTTTCTCGCAAAAACGATTCAGCCACAAGGTCCGAACTCTCCACTGGAACTGATGTGTCCGCAGTTCCATGAGCCATATAGATAGGAATTTGGAGCAAAAGCAACGACGATTGGAGCTCGACGTCCAAGATTGTGCTCCACCATTTGTAGGTATTTCTTGCTTTATCACCAACATGCATGTTCATTAAAATCCCCAGGTTCAATCAAAAATGGTCTAGAATCAAACGCCCATCTCTCAAGGCTCACTTTGCTCTTCCGTGGGCAGGTATTCACTTGCGGGATCTTTACTTTCGATCAAACGCTCCCAATTTTCATTGATCCAGGTAGGATTGAGGAAGATCCAATTTGGAAAAAAATAGCTCCCCTGGAATGGACCAAGCTTCCAGGTGGCTCTTTGCTGGCTCCCTGGCAACTCAAACAAGATCACATTGCCTACAATCTTAGGTTCCTGACGTTCACTGCTAAAGGTGTTGAAGTAAAACGAGAGATCCATGGTCGTTGCCTTTTTCGCTCTCGAAAATCCTTGAATCGGATGTCGACAAGCCGTCTTAAGAACAGAAAATATGTAGAGCCGAAGCTCGGGACGCAGGCTTGAGATGGCCGACGCGTCGAACGTGCAACGTCCATCTTTAAACTCGATTCGGGCATTGACAACGCCACCAATTTCGCGCCCGGCAAGAATCCCAGGATAGTGAAGATTTGTAGAGATGGCCTCTGCGATGGACCTATATTGAAGGTGGTCCCCAATGGCATCAAAATCACTACGCCCGAAACCCCAATGACGTCTAGAGGAGGAGTTTCCCAAACTGTCGGAGGTGTAGGAATGAGTGCCATAACGAGCTGGCGGTAGCTTCAGGAGGCTCTTCGTGATCGCAATCTGCTTTCTCTCATTCATCTTCGGTAGACCATGAAGATGAGGATCTATCGTAGCCTTTCTAGGATGCTCTTCTATCTCAATAGTCACCATTTTCCTCTGCATATTTGTCTCTACACTTCCTCGCCCCTTCAGGTCGTTCTCAACCAAGAAGAGAGACCCCACCATGCTCATGTGAATGAAAACAGATAAAACAAAGAACCTAGGTAGTCTCAAAAGAAGGGACCTCCTCGATGAGATGAGTCTCGCAGGATGGAGATGCCGAAACAGATCCTTATGGTTACCAAATCAACCATCCCCCTAATTTGACGAAGCCTACCAAGACCGAGGCGCAGGATATGGTTCCACAGTCTCTTGGGTTGCGATCTCAATCTTAATCCCATTCAACTCCTTCAAATAGAAGGCATGATAGCAATGACCATAGTCAGGATAATCTGCAGGTTCATCCAATATCTCACAGTTGCTCTCCTTGGCCCATGCAAATAGGTCCTTCAACTCGGATCGAGTCGAAACGTGAAATGCCAGATGATTAAGACCGACGCTGTATCTGTCATGTTCAACATTTGAATCCGGCCTTCGTTGCCAAAGATTGATGTGAGATTCTTTATAGTCAACGCTACATGGTTTATTTCCCCGGTTTTCATATTCTCCTTTCAAAACTGTCATCAAATCATTGATGTACACATTCATCCGCCTTTTAGGCCTGTAAAGCAGATAGGAAAGTACTCTTCGAAGTGGATCGTCTACAAAAGAACATTCAACAAATGTAACCTGAGCCTTTCCGTTAATTTTCTCTAAGTCAATTGTAGAGTATCCTGAAAATCCAGATGTAGGAACAATTTCTATTCGATATTTCTGGTTTAATTGTTTGACAGTTTCCTTGAAGGTGATCGAGGGCCCAAACTTAGGAAACTCTATGAACGTTTTATATTCTCGATCAGACAAAACTACATCTACATCCTTCAAATCAGATCTCCAGTTTATCTGATCTTCAATATTGGTGATCTGGCTCCACAATCTATCAAGATCGACATCCATTTCGACGATCATGACCACCCGTCTCGGGTTGTGAAGAAGAAGTCCAATCAAATAGACACTGGCTATAATACCCAATACAGAAAAAGCGATTTGAAAATGCATCTATCCTTCTCTTGCTTTCATCCCGGATCTGAAATTGGAAATGACCTAAAAACCATGAAAACCACCACCAATGAAAGGGTTATTGAAGAAAGACCTCTCCGATATCACCTGCGATTTGCTTCTTCCGGTTCTTCCTGAGCGCTTTGCTCCGGCAATATCCTTGATGATTTTTGTCCCCATTTCTTATTTCAGATCTGGACTTCAATAACTTTGCGAACACTGGCTAACACAGTTTGCCACAACAAACAAGTACCGCCCAAATACCGCCAGGGAGCCTCATTTTGAGGTATCCAATCTATAGGAAATTATTACAATCTTAGAGATCATTCTTGACCCCGGATCTAGACGTTATTAAACGTGGGCAGAGCCTGGCTTAAGATTGGACTTAGACTTAGAGATAACTTAGATCAAGAATCGAAAGACCTTTTAGAATAACGATGGAGGATGATTTACATGGCCTTGATGGTAACCGCTCGCAAATTGATTTGTTTGTTTGGGCTTTCTCAACTTATTGCTCTTCACGCTTTTGCACAGTGCCCAGACATTTCAATTGATTCCGTCAATGGACTTTTGAGAAAGCATCATTTGAATCGGGTCTCCCGTTTGGCGATCTCATTATCCGAAGCAAAAAAGCAGGAGGCTCAATCACAAGGTGGAATCTGTTTTCTTGAAGCTTTGGATCAGGCACTTACATCATTTATGACTGATGGTTCCGATCGAGAATCACCTGTGGCATTGACAATCTCAAAGTATCTTTCATGGACCGAAAGACCTGAGTTGATGGATCGAAAGGCTGCTGCCGAAAAACTAACTCGAAAACTTTGGAATGACCCAGACACTGAGCTCGAACTGATCACCATCAATTCAGTTGCTCAACCCGAAAATCGAGAGTCTGTTGAAAAGTATTGGATATTCTACCTCTACAACGATTACATCTCTGATCACTTTCATTGGGCGATGGTTGACCGTTCGGGTCAGACACCCACTTTCAACTACGGATTTAACTGAACAACATAGATGAGAAAGTCGATGCGCCTCTCTGCTCTCTTTGATTTCTCATTAGGCCGTGATTTTTGGAACTATAGATTTGGTCAACTCGTATCTCTATTGGGAGACTCGTGCAGTCATATTGCCCTGGCCTGGTGGATATTGGAAAAGACGGAATCTGCCGCTGCAATGTCGTCGGTCCTCGCGCCAGCCATGGTCACTCGCATTGTATTACTGCCACTACTTGGTCCCTTTGGGGATAGATTCTCCCGTAAGACCCTGATCGTGATTGCAGATGTATGGAGGTTTTTCTTTACTGGAGCCCTTGCAAGCATGGTGTTTTTCGATTTTTTCAACCTGCCACTCTTGACTGCTGTTTTTGCCTGCATCTCTGTTGGATCTGCTTTGTTCAATTCCGTGGCAACTGGTATCGTCCCTCAAATTGTACCACGTAACAAGATTCAGGTTGCCTCTCAGCAAACGCACGCGATCAATTCCTTTGCGAGCATCGTCGGTGGTATATTGGGTGGTGTTGTTGTCTCCACAGTTGGAGTTTTTGGAGCATTCTTCATTGACACAATTTCCTATTTGGCAGCTACGATTTTCTCCTCTCTTATTAGAGCAGACACTAAACCCAATCGTAAGGAGACACTTTCAAAAGCACATCCAATTGTGCAATGGCAAAGAGAGCTTACAGATGGGTTTAGTATTTTGTATCGATTGCCGGTTCTGTTTTGGATCTGTGGGATCGCGATGCTGATGAACCTCTCGTTGTCGCCACTTGGTATAGTCTTGCCCGTACTCGCGAAAGAGGCACGCGGAATGCCTGCTTGGTTTTTGGGCGGTCTCGAAAGCAGCATCGGCCTTGGGGCAATTGTAGGAGCTATGTCCATCACATTGATTCAACGAGTGGTTAGACCCCATCTCTTCTTTGTCGCAGCGATCGCAATGATCGGCGTTGGCGTTTGTTTGTTGCCCTGGGTACCAAACGTTCTCTTGCCTTTGAGTGTTCTGTTTTGGATCGGCATTGGGAGTTCCTGGGCAAACATACTCCTTGGAACGCAGATCTCTCTCACTTTGCCTGACAGCTACCGAGCTCGAATCGGTTCGATTATGGGATTTATGTGCAACGGAATTTCTCCTCTCGGCGTTGCAGCAGCTGGTTATCTAATCGCCTTCATCGGTCTAGATAAGTCTCTTCTTGTGATGGGCGCCACCGTGGCTCTTTTGGCTCCACTTATGCTCGCTATCCCTTTGCTAAAGGAATTTTTGTCCGTTAGACCTGAGAGTGGATCAGAATTTTTCAATCGATATTATCCAGGCATCTTTGATTCGAACGCATTGGCTGATACAGAATCTGTGCAGTCAATTCCGTTAAAGGTTAACTAGCGACTCACTAAATCGATGGGCTTTCTGGCTAATGTCAACAGAAGTCTAGCAGCAGATCACTTTCCCCTAGGTTATTAGACGAAATTTTTATTTTGATCGCAAGTTTGTTTAACTGATTACTCGACCTTTTGTGTCATCTAATGTTGATTGCCTTCACGAACATCGGGTAGAAACTTCAATCATAGTGAGGTGATTATGAACCATCGAAAGGGAACTATTAGAGGCTCTTGTTTATGTCGGTCCATTGAGTTTGAACTTTCTCCACCATTTCAACGATTTACCCATTGTTACTGCTCTCGTTGTCGAAAGAAAACTATGTGGACCGTTGCGAGCTTTAAATATGACAAGCCTTGGTTTATAGTAGGACGAATCAACTTTGGAGCGGACACATGGTAAATCGCCTGTATGATGACCTTGCATGGATTTGGCCCCTATGGGAACCTGTTGAAGACTATCAGGAGAAAACTGTTGCTGACATTTCAAGAATAAGAAAATCAGCTCGAATTGAAGTCAAGTCCATACTTGATGTCGGCTGCGGCGGCGGGAAGAATTCATTTTACTTAAAGAAGGAATTTGAGGTTACAGGAATCGACCTCAGTGAGCAGATGCTAGAGAATGCTCAAAGATTGAACCCTGAATGTCGATTTATCAAGGCAGATATGAGAGATTTTAAAATTGATCAGCTTTTTGATGCTATATTTGTAAACGATTCAATTGCCTATATGTGTACAAGGGAGGATCTTCTTAGTGTCTTCAGAAATGCCTACCAACATCTGAAAACTGGAGGCGCATTGCTGGTTTGTGCGGAGAAGACCATTGAGACGTTTGTTCAAAATAGAACAAACCATTGGAAACTCACTCAGAAGGATCTGGATATTGTCATAGTTGAAAACAACTATCGTCCACTTCCGTCAGATTCTGTTTGCGAAACTACCTATATTTATCTAATCAGAAAAAATGGACAACTGAGAATAGAACATGACTTTCATAAGAACGGTCTCTTCTCATTGAACACTTGGCGAAACGTTTTAGATGAATCTGGATTCACAATCGACCAAGAAATAGATGATGAGGCCAATATGAATTCCACATTTGTGTGCATCAAATAGATTGTTCGTGTATTGGAGCTTTGCTTTTCCGATTTTTTAGATCACATATTTTAAGTTAGAAGTGACATAATACATAGCAAAATAAGCCCAGTCCATACAAAGTTGAGCTCCCATCAACTGAACCGTTTACAAATGATTGAGGAAATCATGAAACTTGAGTCTCAGACCTCTTCTCCGATTTGGCGTGTACAGAAATCAAAACGACTTATACCCTAGACGCATCATCACCTTCTTTAATGGCAGGACATGTTTTTTTTGATCACACCAATTCCGTGTTGTACGGCACAGAGTTTAGGCTTAACCTAGGAATCGATTCTTTAACGTGTAAAGCATGGGAGTAAAGATTGAGGCCTAATGAATTTCTGCTGATCGAGACGTATAGCCTATGAAGCGCCTTTTTGACCCTTTTTCATCGCTTACATACCTGGATCCACGTTCAATCAAGTATATGTCTGATCAAATCATGGATCTGATCGAGAAGAAGCTTTGGGCCAAAATTCTTTTTGCAATGGTGCTGGGTATAGCAATCGGTTTTTTACTTTCTCAGTCCGGGCCATTTGCCAAGTTTCTCTCTTCGAGATCCAACGAGGTGACCACCGGTATGAACTGGTTGGGATTGCCAGCCAAGGCTTTTCTACGTCTCATTCGAATGGTTATTATACCTCTCATACTTGCAAGCATCATTCGAGGATTGGCGTCTACATCGAACGTGGATCAGATCCGAAAGCTGGGTCTGCGCTTCGGAATCTTTGTCTTTGTTAACACGGCGTTGGGTGCAGTTTTGGGAGTTGCTCTTGTCACCCTCATTCAGCCAGGGCGGGCTCTTCATCTCACTGGGGCAAAACTTCGAGATTCAGGGGTGGCGGATGGGGTGTTTGGATTTAGAGTGGATTCTCTTCTTGAATTTTTACCCCTTAACCCCCTGGAATCCATCGTGGGTGGAGACATGCTGGACGTGGTTGTGATTGCTTTGATTGGCGGAATAGCCGTTTTGTCCTTAGAGCGAAGTCAGGCAAAGTCTGTTCTTGACCTTTTTGAGATTGTTCAAAGCATATGCATGAACGTGATATCGTGGGCGATGAAACTCGCCCCCTACGCAGTTTTTGGAATGATGGCCCAGGTTGCTCATGGATCGGGGCTCAAGGCTCTGCAAAGTATGACTCTCTATCTTTTGACCGCCTTTTTAGGATTTGCCATCTTTATTGTCTTTTACGCGGTGGTCATCGCAACAGTTCGCCGTCGATCACCCGTCTATTTTTTCAAAGCCATTGGGACTCCGATGTTGCTAGCCTTTTCCACCTCCTCCAGCGCGGCCACCATGCCCGTGTCTATGAAGGCTGCAGAGGAAGATCTTGATATTGAACCGACGGTCGCTCGATTTCTTTTGCCACTTGGGGCTACCGTCAATATGGCTGGAACAGCGATTTGGCAAACATCAGCTGTACTTTTTCTAAGTCAAATCTATGGGATAGATCTATCCTATGGTGAGATTATGTTTGTGGTCGCAACCTCTATTGGAAGTTCTATCGGCTCTCCGGGTGTCCCAGGTGTTGGCATGGGCGTGTTGGCGACTGTTCTTGCAAAGATTGGAATTCCCATTGAAGGGGTCAGTCTTATTCTAGGAGTTGATCGACTGATCGACATGGGATGCACTGTGGTCAACGTCTCCGGAGATTTGACCGCCGCCGAGATTTTCGGTGGACGCAACGGAAAGGAGGGCATGCGTGCATAGAACGCTCAAATGTTCTGGACCGGGATATCAAATTCTGAAGCGGATTTGGCACGAAGAATGTTTGCCGAAGCGCTGATAACCTCAGGTTGGAGGGAGTTCATTCTCGATCGCCATGAATACAAAGGCTACCCATTTCCACCGCTCATATGGCACACAACACTGTGTCGCTATAAACGACAATTTTTCCCCGTTTCCGTACGCAAACTTTTTGAAAATTACAAAAACCATCGTATTGGAAGCTTAAGCCTTGATTCACCAGCTTTACGTGCAATCAATTATGATTGATCCTTTTCTCAGGTGCTGGAATAGACGGTGCGAAATTCCACCGAACTTCTGGCACGCGTTTTGGTAGCGACAGTTCATTGTCTTTTGAAATCCAAAAAAGGGGGATTAAATGAAACATCTTTTATCGATACTTGCAGTTCTGTTTGGTGACAGCGCCTTTGCGGAGACCAAATCGTGTACTGATTTTCGCTTTGAAAGGTTGCGCTGTTTTATTGCAACTCAAGTTTCAACTTGCAGAGGAGACTCCTGCCCTCCGCCAATTCCAAGGCCACCATTTCCTGTAGAGCCAATCACCTTGATCTCGGAAGCATATCCTCCTGGTTCGGAGGTCGAGTCTGCCAAAGGAACAAAAAGTGGAACAATCAAATTCGATAATGAAGACTACGATTATTTTCTAAAAGGCGAGTACATCATCTATCCTTACGAATGTAAATCAATTGTTTCGATCACATTGAAGTCTCGTCAAGGTGGATATGAATACCATGCGGATGGTGGATCGCAGTCAGTTCAAAGTGCAAGACTTCAAATAAGGAAAGAGACTTCTCCAACGGAGTCCGGGACCTATAGAAAAGGATACTTGAACTTTCACTGTTACTTGGAGTAACTGACTTCGATCCATTTTGAAAGCGCACTGTATTTGTCCTGCGTTTCACTTTACGGTCCTACCAGCGACAGAAGACTACCTGTTGTCAAAAAATTGTTTTGCCCAAAAAACCGCCCGAGTCTAACCGCTACTTTGCTTCCACTTTCGAAAGACTTATAACTTTCACGTGACCCTATCGTTGTGGACCCAGCCCACAATTCGTCGGGCGTTGCGCTTGGTGTTTCCGGCTTTCACTTAACCAAGAGGCCGTTAAAGTATCGCTCATACGACTCAATCCATGAGTTCGGTTGCCCCGGCGCCTGTCGATCCTGCCCATGGGTGGTGGGCTTCCTTATTTCACGCTCCCGACTTAAAACAAAGTATATCAGATTATGGCCATTTTTGGTAGAATCGAACTTGCCTAGAAAACCAAAGCCATTTCAACATCTTCTGCTTGAATCCGACAGATGTTTTCGTATATTCAAACATAACAGGTAGTCCAAGAAGTCGAAGTAGACCATTTTACGCTCTTTCTTTGTTAAAATTTCCACAGCTCAATCAAATGCAGGCAGCAGGCGATTTCCTTCAAACTCAACAAAATCACGCTCGAGGTCGGCTCCGTGGGGTTCTCACCATTTTTACGATAAGTGATAAAGTAGTGGTTCAACCAGTAGCTGCGAAGTCTGCAGAAGATCTGATTCAATTTGAGATAGGTCCAACGATGATATTTGAAATGCACCCATTCTTATGTTAGCTTTAAAGGGTGCGCGGGGAAAAGCTGCGAACTCTCAGTCTGTAAAGAAGTCCTAGGTCACCAAGTTGATTCCAGTTTGAAGTGTAGCATGAAATAGAAGATCAAAGGGGGGACCGTGTTTTATAAAATGAAAAAAAAAACGTTCTTTCGTGATTGCAC
>JACTMU010000047.1 GCA_014584465.1 Pseudomonadota bacterium
TCGGTGATAGTTTCATGCTGACCTCCTCGGTATGTGTTTGATGGAGTCAAACTATCGCGGTGTTGAAAACTTCGCTACACCGGTTTATGGAGCGCTCACCTTCATTCCTTTTTTGTATTTTTTTATGACGAGTTGAGATTTGACGACTAAACCTGTTTTAGTTTTTGTCGTTTTTATGTAGTTTAAAACTGTTTCGAATGTTTTCAGGGGTACCCCCCTCCAGTTTTTTGATATTTCACAAAAAAGCCGATGTTCAATCGGATTCCACTTGGATGCCCCGCTCGGATAGTGCGCTATGACCAGCTCCAAATTGCAGCGATTGCAAAGAAGTTCATGTAGTTTGTATTTCCACATTCTATTTCGATATCCATTGGCGCCTCCTGAATCTGCCAAAATCAATAGTTTCCTGGCCTTCGGGTATCTTCTCTGGCCGTAAGTCATCCACCATTTGTAAATGTTTTCGGCTACAAATTCTGCGGTCTCTGTCGAATCAAACCCATTTCTTTTTTTGTCCCAAAGCGATTGCCCAACATAGACAAACCCTTCATTTCTCGCTCGATCATAAATCCCACCAGGAATAGCTCGACCAACACCGTAATGGACAAAGTCATGATCATTTGTTAAATCAGCCTCCTTCTTATATCTGGTTCCTGGATTCTTGAAATTGCCTATCAGTTCCTTACTCTTCGTATCAATGCTAATTATTGGATCACCATTTTTTTCAAATTCACGTCGTTGTCTTTTAATATATTGAAACTGTTCATCTCGTTCCGCCAGCTGCAAAGGAGTTAATTTTTCCCCGCCATTGGACACTTTTTTACTATTAGACCTTAGAGAAAATTTCATTTGTTTCAAAATTTTCCCCACAGTTTTACCTGTCACCTCTATATCCAAGGCGGAAAGTTCAGCAGCAATCTTATCAGGCGTTCTTCGCAACCAGCTTAAGCCTACGCCCGTCGGATCACCTGCCTTCTCATCCTCCATAAGCTTCTCAATCTCCTTTATTATTTCAGGACTTTTTTTTGAATACTTTTTCGGCCTCCGCCGGACCTGCGTATTCGATCAATTTCAATATCATGCTTCAGTATTTCCTCCCTTCCTTTAGCCACAGTGTGACTATTGATTCCCAATAGGGTCGCCACGGCCTGGTCGCCACCGGTGCCTATTTTCAAAGATTCCAGACCAGAGTAAAGTCGCCTTTGTTTTTCATTTAGCACACTTGAAAACAAAACTATGGCTGCCTTTAACTCATGTGACAAAAGATGCTCACTAACTTCCCCATGTCTATGACCTTGCTCCTCCTCCTGAGCAAGTCTAACCGCGAACTGCTTACTTTGGATCATCCTATTCACAGAGAAGTGGACATAAATCCCAGACACCTTTCTTCTTTGAACTTTTTTATCTTTATGCAATTCCAAAAGGACTTCTCTGCAGGAAACATGGAGCATCTCTTCAAGCTCTATCGCCGAATAGCCAGATATAGAGTCCTCAACAAAAGCTAGCACTGTTTTCACTAATGTTCCATGGATTGAAAACCAAATAGATTTTAATGACCATAGACCCTTTTCATTGAAGTCCAAAGTTTCTTCTAAGGCGTAATATTTACCACGATGTGAATAACTCGAACGGCATTTTAACTCCTGCAGTTTTCTAAAAACGGTCATTCTTACATTCGTTCCCAAAACTAACTGCAGCTCCTCCATAGTCGCAATTTTATAGCGTTTAAGGTGTCTCTTAATCTTTTGTGGATCAAATGTTATCGAATTCATAATGTTACAGTTCCTCCTAATACAATATAATATGACGAATTGTAACATTATGCAAATAATTATTTAGAAAATGAAACCATTAGTTTTCATTGGTAAAAACGGAATATTTTTTTGATCTATTATAAGAACCCATTCGGAATATGTGACAGTTTAGGATTTGATTGCTAAGTTATTTGTTCCCGGACCCTAATACACGAGCTTGACAAGATGTGCGATTGATTGAGTGATAGCTTTCGTGGCAATGACTTCATGTCGATTTAGAGAACTCTTAATAAAGAAGACATCAAGGATCGGCCCTGAAGCTCCTGCAAAGAGCTGTGTCACCGTAACCAAGATACCGCAAGTAAAGCAATTTTTATTCTTCATTATGTCAATGGATACTGACTTCGGCACTAGGACGGCAAGAAAAGATGAAAGCCCAACTGAGACAAGAACCAAGTCCTTTGGAGGAATAAAGCTGTTGGCTGAAAAAATAGCGAACCCAACCAGCGCGCCCAAAGTGTAGATTGGTATGACACTAAACTTGATATGCTCCCTTAGTAGATAGGACCGAAACCCATTTGATGCCATTTGAGTAACACCGTGTAAGATCATGGCGCTTGTGATAGGAAGAACTAAGCTTAGCCCTCCCATAAGAATGATACCTCCTGCCATTCCGAGAATCCCTGATATGAAACTCGTCAATAAAACAGCACTCAATACAATCCAGACCATAAGTTGCCTCCGCCTTTAAATTATCGCCCTTTTGTATGTATGAAAAAAGAGAATAGACAGAATGTAATACATTCCATATACTCAATTATATGATTGAGAACCTTGAGACTTTACTGGAGCTGCGTAAACAAGGAACTATGACAAAAGTCAGTGCAGTTCTACGAATCTCACAATCGGCTGTGAGCAAAAGAATCGCAACGATCGAACATTATTATGGAACTAAACTGGTCGAGAAGTCTGGTCGCAATGTCTCCTTGACATCTGAAGCCCTCAATCTGGTCGAGAAGCTCGGCCCACTGCTTGTGGAGTTGAGAGAGGCGCTTCGTGAGAAAAGAGAGCCTGACAAAAAGAAAGTAATCCTAGGAGTATCAGAATCTATCTTGTCATCTTGGGGAGCAGCAAAACTCGAAAGAATCTTTCGTCATCTCAAGATAGATGTGGATTATCATAGCCATAGAAGCCCACTTGTCTTACAGAAAGTTGAAGCTGGGACCTATGATCTTGGCTTTTGCTCTGGCAAAATTCACAATCCTCGCTCACTCATATCTGAGTCGTTGACTTCAGAAGAGCTGGTGCTCGTGGCTGATAGCCCTAGAAGATTTCAGGCCAATGCAAAAGACATTTTGTCGATTGAAAAGACCTCTGCCACCTGGAAGTCTATACAAAACGACATTAGAAGAAGAAACTTGACACCGATCAGAGAGATAGAATCATTTTTTTCGATCGGCCAACTATCCAAAGCTGGATATGGCGTTGGCTTAATTCCTATTGGTGTGGCTGAAGCGTTGGGAATTAAGAAGAGTTGCATACAGCATTTGAAGCCAAAGTTATTTCGCCCAGTTCAAATAGTCTTCAAGAAATCAAAACTTGAAAGGCCTTACTTCAGAGAGTTATTAGAGGAGCTTAGGACTAAGATCTGATGAGACCAAATCTGTGAAGCTCCGCAATCCATTGACTGTCGTTTATGTCTATCTTGCGCTCCGGTACACTTCTTATGGGACCGACCTGACCCACAGTGAGCCGAATGCCGATGAAAACCCATACGTTGTAAAGTGGATTCCAGTAGACTCTGGTCGACTCCATTGCAATATCACACGTCCCCAATCTCAACAATTCCTAGCCACTCACTATGCGGTCTTCCATAAATGTGTTGCGTTCGTACTGCACGACCTCAAGATCTTGATGGCATCGCCAATCAATGAGGTGATTGCCAGATATCTTTGTGGACATCAGTACCCGCGACATGGGTTCGTAGACCTTGCATAGATTTTCCTTCCTAAGATCCAGGGCGAGATGAGCGGCACTGTTCAAACCTTGCCCTACAAGCACTCATTATGGCGCCCATACTATGATTCTTTAGGCGCTCACTCAGTCAATTTGAATGTCGAACGTGCCATTTTTGTAATTTTTACTTAGGTGTCGTAATGATCGGACCTGCGTGCCGGTGGAAGTTATTACTAGAAGAGAAGGCTTGGCGACGGAATAGGCGTTCGACCCCGGCACAACTGCTACAACCTCGAACTCAAGGTTGATCTTTCTTACAGGGGCAGAGAATCCGAGTTGACATCGGACGACCACATTGAGAAAGAGGACCTAGCTTGCGTCGCTTCGCTCCGAAGTGGTTGCGAAGAAACGGACTCAGTGGTCAAACCTATCGGAATAGGTATCGACCGTAGTACGATTGAGAAAGACTTTGGAGGCGCAATTTGATGAATAAGTGTAATGCCGCTATTGCTGATTTCCTAGTTGCTTCTGTTTCTAATGCATCTATGAAGAGATGCGCGGAGTTATTTAGTATGATCCAATCAAAACCAAAAACTGTAGCGTTAATTGAAAGTCGCAATGGGCAGACCTTTCAGGTAAGAGATGGAAATGCTGCTGATGTCTCAGACGTTACAGCGTTGATTCACGAGGCTTTCGAGATCTGGGTTAAACAAGGACTTCGATTAAGTCCCATGTTTCAAACGGATGCCCAAACATCGAGCCACCTCGTAGGCAAAGGATATGTAGCCGTGGATAGTCGAGGTGAAATTGTTGGTACTTTTAGTTTGGATAGTGGCTTAGTGGTCCGTTCCAACAGCGGAATAGTATTTTTTGAAGGCAACGATCCGGCTGTTATCTTTACCCCCATTGGGACCGTACCGCCACTGCCTTCGGGCAAACTTCTTGTTTTCAAGAGGACCGCGGTTCGCTCTGATCTCACCAATTTGGGACTTGGCCGTGGACTTTACGATATGGCGGAGCAAATAGCGCATCTGCAAGGATATGCCGGAATGATTTTGGAAACAGTCAAAGAAACTGAGTGGCTTTTTAATTGGTATGTGAGCTTGGGCTACCAACCCATAGGCTCCTTTCGCTATCCCGATGGCCAGGTTGACACGATTTTGCTCATTAAGCCGTTTGTAGAGGTGACAAAATGAAGAACGAGATCGGATTCATTGCGATTTGTACGGCAATAATTGCCAATTTAATATGGGGCTCAACATTTGTGGCCTCAAAAGTCGTTTTGGCGCAATGCCCGCCTGTAACAGCAGTTTTGATCCGCTTTCTAATTGCTGTTGGCTTATTTACATCAATTGCGGTTGCAAGAAGGACAAACTTTCAACTGCAAGTGATTAAATCACGCTTTAGGGCACTTGTTGGCTTGGGCTTGGTGGGCTACTCTGGGCTTTACGTTTTTCAAATGACGGCGCTTAAGCATATAGCCTCAAGCCAAAGTGCTGCGATTATGCTCTTAGCCCCAGTTTTTACTTTAATGATCGAGTCGATACTTCGAAAAGAAATACGATCCCGAGAAGCTACGGTTATTGGATTAGGTTTTGTTGGGGCGATATCAATTCTTCTTGAGCAGTATAAGGTCGAATTTTCAGGGATTGGGTTTCATGGCCTAATGCTAACGGTGGGTGCTTCCTTTTGTCTGGGTGCTTCGGTGATTCAGACTAAGCGGTTACTCGCGCCCTCGCGTGAAAAACCAGGGTTTACTGTCTTGAATCTAACTTTCCTTTCGCTTTTGATCGGTTCGATTGGATTGTTGCCGGTTGCCATCATTGAGCAGACGAATACAGGCTTCAGAATCCCATCAAGTCCAGATTTTTGGCTATGGTCCACCTATCTGGGCGTAGTTTGTTCAGTTGGAGCGTTTTTGCTGTGGAACTGGTCGATAAAGCACATTTCTCCAGTCGCTGCCGCTATCGCAATGTATTTAAAAACCCCAGTGGCTCTTGGATTTGGCGCTGTCCTTCTGAGTGAGCATCTAACCTTGATTTTTTATGCGGGAACTATTTTGATTTTGGGAACTCTCTTTAGTAACCATCTGACGCTTGTGTGGGACAAGAAATGAGTCCGTCTTCGAAGTTTGAACCAGATCTGATCATTGAGGCCACCAACGCCTGCAACAAAGCCTGCCGTGGTTGTTATGCCCCCAACGTAATTGTTAGTGAAGATTCCCAATCCAATGGAGTTTCAAATCTCACAGTGACGACATTGGAACATCTTTGGCCCTCTAGTGTTGGAGTTGTCGCCATTCGCGGTGGTGAACCCACTCTGAATCCAAGAATATCAGAACTCATTGCCAGTGCCTCACAGCGATGCGAGCGCGTCTATCTTGAGACCGGCGGTGATTGGATTAAACCCGGTCATGGCTTACTCAAAGTATTGTCTGCCACCGGATGTATTGTAAAACTCAGCGTGGATTCAATGCACGAGTCACGTAAAGAAGCACTATTGAAAAACCTAGAGACTTTACGCCTTGCTGGCGTGCCCTCTGCTGTTGCCATTACCGAACGATCGAACGAATCATTTGATACTTCGATAGGGCTTCTACCATCTGATTTTAATGGTGAAATCTTTGTTCAACAGAAGGCAACAAAGGTTTCAGACCTAATTCGCCCTAGATTGGGTGTAATTTCAGCAAAAGGTGAATTTCGCGAAACCGTGACAAATCGTTTTCAAAACAGTTCCCAACAAACGGTAATTGCAATGCTTTCACTTGTTTTCATGGGAATCAGCTTGATCAGCGGTGTGGCCCAGGCACAAATAAGGAAGGTAGAAATCGGAATCGCCGCTAACTTCAGTGCGATGTCAGATAGCACATCCAATCCGTATGCCAACTATTTTCGAAATGCGATTGAAATGGCATTCTCTGAAAATCAAGAGCGTCTGAAGTCCAAAGGCATCAAAGTTCAAATTAAAGAATTTGATTATAGTGATGATAAATTGAAGGTCATTGAGACCGCAAACAACGTCGTAAGATCCGACGTTCTTGCGGTGATTGGCTACATCTATTCGTCGGACGTGTTACTTGCCGGACCAATTCTTAACAAAAACAAATTGCTTATGTTAACCCCAACCGGAACAGCTGATCGGATTGAAGAGATTGGCCCGTTTGTAAGGCGCACCTGTTTTAATGATGGCTATCAGGGAAGAATCCTTGGTGATTATGCTTGGAAGAATAAGGAAGTTAAAAATGTGGCCATTGTTTCAGTGGCAGATTGTGCATATTGCCAGAGCCTTCGGACCGCTTTCAAAGAAAGGTTCGAGGCCCTTGGCGGAAAGATCACTTTCGACCAAACCATTTTGTCTAGAGACACCAGTTTTGAGAACATCATTAATCCGCTCAAACAGAAGGAAATCGATGCGATATTTGTCCCCAATTACGAGCGAATCTCTGCCACATTGATTGCGAGTCTATTAGATGCAGGCATCAAACCCGCATTTTGGTTCGGTGGTGATGGCTGGGGCAATTCTGGTGACCTCTTCTTTCGAATTGTGGGTAGGCGAAGGTTCACCGCATACACAATATCCCACTGGCATCGTGACCTGAATACCCCTAAGTCAAAAGCGTTTTTTAATGAGTTTACGAAACGATATGGCAAAGCTCCCGTTGATACCGCGGTTTTGGCATATGATTCGGCCCAATTGCTGATTCAGGCTTTAATGAATGCCAAGAGACTTACTGGTGAGGGCGTACTTGAAGCCGTCGAAAAGATTCGAACCTTTGATGGCGTTACTGGTAAGATCAGCTATCCAGTTTCCGGTCGTACTCCGGACAAGCCTGCCGTGTTATTGAAACTTGAAAATGGTCAACTTGTTGTTGAACGCGTGATAGGGGGCTAACATTGAAGGGAAAGTCACTAAGATCGCAGATAGTGCGGTACAGCATGATTTCATTTGGAATTACTTTCCTGTTTATCTTGGCCGCTCTTTTATTCAATCAGTATCTTTCTCTCAAACAGGCTCTCGATTTTGAAGGCAACAAGCTACTTGCAACGGCTGTTAAACAAGCCGAGCAAATACTGCCTGGATTGTTGGTTGCGGAAGAATATGGTTCTGTAGATTTACAGCTTAGTCGAATCAAGGAATCTGAAGAACTCACAAAGATTTCGTACGTGGCGGCTTCGGATGGGGCGCTTCCGTCAATTACTTCGTGCCCTAAAACTGGCCGAACCTACTCATGTGTTAGCTACGTCAAAAGTCAGATTTTGACTGCTACAGAGGTGGGGCTTCCTGGGGAAACCATGGGCTACCTGATCAAGCAGAGATCAATGGCCTATTTGCGTGGCGGACAACGAATAATGTTCTCTGTGGCAGTTTTGTTCGGTGGCATTTCGATCGTATTTCTTGTTTTGATGATGTCGTTGCTGGCTTTTGTGGATCGCCATTTGCGTCAGCCACTTTTGGCGTTGAAAGATCATCTTGGCCCTGTTCTTGATGGCGACAAGGGTTCTAAGCTGGGCTCCTTTGCCGTGGCCGAGGTGCAGACCGTTGCAGATCAGGTTCAAGAATTGGTTGAGAAGTTCCAAGAAAAGAAGGTGGCCGCAGCCCAAGGTGAGTTGGCCGCCCAAGTTGCCCATGATATTCGAAGCCCTTTGACATTACTTAACCTAATAGCTCGTGAAAGCGAAGGGTTGTCTACCGAGCATAAGAAGCTCTTGGAGTTAGCAGCCGGTCGAATCAATTTGATTGCTTCCAGCTTACTAGACAAGTACCGCAAAGAGAAACGACAACCGAAGGTAGTTATTTCTTTCGTTCTGTCTATAGCAGAGAAAATTGTAGCGGAAAAGCGGGCCATGCATAGAGCTGCCAATATTGAACTCGAAGTTGAACCCTCGTCTGCCCAAGCCTTTGTCGGAGCGAGTTCCACGGAACTTGGGCGTGCCTTTTCAAATCTGATTGAAAATGGCATTGAGGCACGCGATCAAGACGCCGCTGTTGTAGTTATCAAGATAGCCAACGCGCCAAATAGTTCCATATCCATTGAAATTACCGATAATGGGAAAGGAATGACTCCCGAAGCAATTGCTACGTTTGGCCAACGAGGAATGACCTCAGGTAAAATCAAAGGCAATGGCCTTGGTGCCCATCATGCTAAAACCCTAGTTGAAAGCATCGGTGGAAGTTTCAAAGTCCTTTCGGAACTTGGAAAGGGTACAACTATTCGCCTTGTACTTCCCAAAACCGAAAGTCCTAACTGGTTTTGTGGTAATATACCTCTCAACGAAAATCACAAACTAATCGTAATAGATGATGATCAGTCGATTCACGCTCTTTGGTCTCAAAAATTTGGTGCCCGCCTACAAGCGAAATTCTCCGACCTGTGCGACAGCCTCCTAGGGCAACTCAATGATTCCAATACTTTCTTCTTGGTCGATAATCAAATTTCCTCGAACGGACAGAAAGGACTTGCTTTTATCGAAGAAAACCATTTGAGTTATCGTTCTGTTCTTGTAACCAATGATTTCGAAGATGAAGACATTCAAGCACGATGTGCTCGCATTGGCTGCCGAATTGTACCGAAGAATTTGATACTTTATCTTGATGTTGATGTGCCCTTGCCGTGGCCGGAGCAAGCATTTGATTTGGTTCTGATTGACAACGATGAGCTTATGCGGATGTCGTGGATGTTATGCGCCTGCGATCTGCAAAAGAAAATCGGTATTTTTGAGAATGTAAATGACTTTATGGCAGCCAATGTTGCCCCAATGACACCTGTCTATATAGATCTTCACCTTCAAAATGGTATCAACGGCCTCAATGTTGCCGAACAGCTCAATAAAATTGGATACGACAAACTGTTTATCACTACGGGTGACGAAACAGTAAGAGATTTGCCTCCATACATTAAATCAATTCGTGGCAAGGACTTCCCCGTGGTTTAGTGCGATAGTCAAATACTCATCAAAGGAGTTTGATCGTCTCCCAGTTTTGATGCCGACTTTTATGTCAGGAAGCATGCGTCATTTCAAAGCTTCGCTGGGTTGATGTTGAATCGATATACTCCATAGGCGTCTTATTTCCAAGCGAAGAATGAGGTCGCCAGCGTTATAGTCGTCACGCCAATCTTCGATACCTCGACGAGCTTGATCAAGAGAATAATACACATTGCTGTTCAAACATTCATCTCGAAGTCGACCGTTAAAGCTTTCTATCTGAGATCCGAAATTAGAAATTCCATGAAAATCGTTGTCTGCCGCAAGGACCAAAGGGTTGCGTGATTTATTTCAGGTGTTAATGTTTCACTGTTTTAGTGAGCGAGTTTTTTGTTCTTTTTGACGTCAAAGATCTGAGGTACACCATGGCTATGCATCAAGACGACAAGCGTCGACGAGGTTTTTCGATCCCCTATCCCCGGTTTGAGGAGAGCAAGAAGGCCTTGGTCAGTCGAGCGGGTCTTCAAGCCCTACTGCACATTTTCGATTCTACGGATCTGGGTGAGGAATTTCGCAAATGTTTGCCCGAAGAGGGGAGTAATCGGTCGTGTGGAAATTATGAGCTGGGTCTTTTGCTCATCGCATCTCTTTTGAGCGGACATGACAGCATTGATGACCTTGAGGAGTTTGATGATGATGAGCTATTGGATTCGCTGTTTGGGGGCAAGGTTCCTACAGCCAAAACCATGGGGAATTTTTTAAGAAGATTTGAACCAAGGCACATTGAGGAGCTTAAAAGGTTTCTCACCAAGATGGGGTATACTTTAAGGAACCACACCCGAGGGGTTCATCCCCATAAGGGAGAGAAGATCCCCTATTTTAAGATGGATGGGACTTGTCATGAGCAACACGGACGTCAAATGGAGGGTTGCGGTTGGATGAAGACCTCCAGTGACAAAAGTGTTTATGGTTATGCATCGTTGACGATCTTTGATGAGTTGGGATTTTGTTATGCAGGAGAGCTACTACCAGCGGCCCATCCTAAGGGACGTCCTGCCGAACTTTTGGATCAGGTTTTGTCTCCTCTGAGGGGAAAGAAGATAGAAAATACCTTTGAAAAAGTGGCTCACATCAGCGGTGATTCGGCGTATCTGATTGAAGAGGTTCTTCGAGTCTGTTTGAGCCATCACACGACATTTACCATTGCGGCACCTAAGACGATCAACTGGCATCAGTTTGTGGATTCATCATCTTGCAGTTGGGTGAGTTGGGATTACTCTCAGGAAGAACTTCAGAAACTTCACAAGAAAAAGCAAAGTCCCACAGAGTGTTATGTGGCCCGTTGGCACTGGAGTCCCGGGTGGTCCGAGGGGAAGTTAAAGTTTCCAGTGGTGATCAAGAAGCAGTGGAGAGCGGATGAGGTGTTTGGTGAGTCTTGTGGTTATTTTCACTACCATGCGGTTGCCACCAATCAGGATCTCAGTCAGAAAAGTTATCAATCAGTGATTGAGGATTATAGGCCACGTGCTGACGTAGAAAATATGATCAAGGAGTTTAAGATTGGCTTTGATGCCAAACATCTTCCATGTTTAAAGATGTCGGCCAATGAGGTCTATTTTTTATTTGTTCTGATGGCACAAAATCTCATTCGCTGGGCAGCTCTGTTAGAGCAGCCCGACAAGCCCCATTTTTCAAAAAAGATTCGAAGAAAGTTGATTACGGCACCAGCACAACTTTTAGTAGGAGGTCGTCAACTTACGTTGAGAGTCAAATCGAAGTTTCTCAAGGAGGTGAGTCTATTTTTATACGGATCCGCGGATAGAGTGCGAAAAATCCATTGGACGGGTTGCCGTATGTAGGTTTTGGGGTTTTAGTTTTTCCACCCATTGAGTGAAGCGTTAAGATGAAGTTCTAACGATGCGAGTGACTTTGGATTTTCATTTTGCTATCAGATGGACACCGACAAGGAGTCTCAGCGATGAAGTTCGAAGTAGCACCGTTTGAATACATTCCCTCAAAGTCCGTTCTGAAGAAGCTCAAGATTGTTCCAAGTAAAGAAAGGCTGACTGCTGCTGCAGGATTGGGCACGATCTTGGAGATTTTTGATCAGTCTGGGTTAAAAGAATCTTTCGTTAGGTGTTTACCAACTCGCAACAGTCACCGCTCAATAGGTTCCTATAAAATAGCTCTTAACATGCTATGTGGTTTTATCCATGGTTTTGATTGTCTGGATGACTTTGATCATTTGGATGAGGAGCATGCGCTTAAGGCGCTATTTGATGAGAAGAGTCCTGCATCAAGGACAATGGGTGATTTTTTGAGAGATTTTTCGGAGGAAAACCTGTTAAATCTCAATAGGTTTTTGTCCTATATGGGATGGAGTTTATTTCATAGTTTGGAGAAAAATCTTCCAGAAGAGTATAAACCGCGCAATGCATGTCTTGATATTGATTCAACCGATCACCCTCAAAGTGGTAACAAGATAGAAGGGGTGGCTTGGAACTACAAGAATCATTGGTGTTTGGATTCGCAGGTGGTGTTTGACCAGATGGGTCTTTGTCGGGGATTTGATTTAAGAGAAGGGAACACAAAGTCAGGAGTTGGAGCAGATTGGCTATTGGATCAAGTGTTCAGCGATGGGAAGAGGCAAGTTGAAAGGAAGTTTGAGGGGAAGACGTTTCTACGAGGAGATTCGGCCTACTGCAAACAGGATGTGATGAAGGTAGCCGTTCAGCGAGGTGTTTTGTTTAGTTTGACGGCTCACGATGGAGTCACGGGATGGAAGGATGAGATATCCAAAGAGGGGTTGAGTTGGACACCCTGGGTTTACACACAGGGTGAACTGGCGTGGGCCTCAGAGAAGGGTAAGGAACTCCCCCAGATCGAGCTTGCCCGGTTTTATTGGACTCCCTCGTGGTCCGAAAAGGAGGGTAAGAAATTAGTTTTTCCGATCATAGTAAAGCGGACATTGAATCGTCAGAGATTTGAGGAGATCAGACAAAGAAATGTTCAACTTCGATTGATTCAAGATGATGGGTATCTCAAAGAAGATCCCTATGATTATTATGCTGTAGTGACCAATTTCCCTTTGGATTTGATCTACGAGCGGTCCTTATCGATCGCAGAAGAGAGGAAGATCAAACGGTACAGTTTGCAGGAGGTCATGGAGTTTCACGCAAAGCGTGGGAACATGGAGAATTTCATTCGAGAGGAAAAATATGGGTATGACCTCAAGCACTTTCCTTGTCTTAGAATGAATGCCAACAGAGCCTACGGATTGCTGTCGATGGTGGCGCACAACTTACTTCGTTGGGTATCGTTGATGATGAGTCCAGAGCGTCCGCATTTTTCAAAGAAACTGCGAAAGAGATTTGTCTTTCATGCGGGGAAGATAGTGAAGACAGCCCGCCAGGTCTATCTTCAGATTGTGGAACATGGATATAGGGAGGTGATGAGCCTAAGAGAGACATGGGGGTTTAAGTCGGAAAAAGTTCCCCTACAATGTTCTTCGGCGTAGAGACTAAGTCCGAGGAAAAGCGTCAGATCTTTGAAAATCAAATACCATCAGGCGGGATCGTGAGAGGCTTGAATGGATTGGTGGACAAAGGTTTGAACCGCGACATGCCTACCTAAAAAAAGAGCTACACCTTATGTCTTATCCGACATGAAAGGATATGTGTGCCCTGACGGTGGACACGCACACATTAACTCCATCCATCAAGAGGGGGTGATGTCAGTTATTTGGGCGTACGCGCTCATTGGCTTTTGCAGACGGCAAGAGCATCAAAAAAAAATCCACTTTTGATTTCGAAAATCGAATTAACGCAGTTTATCCACGGATCCGGGTTTTTAGAGAGATGGCGGTCCCACTCGGTAACAATTCCGCTGTATGGCTCAACGGCATAACTAAGTAAGTCCGTAAGTGCTACGCAAGCTCTTTGACAACCAAATAGAACAGCCGAGAAGGTTTGGGAAATTTGGTGGCGCAAAGGGTTTGAACCGCGACTGTACAAATTTAGCTACACCCCAAAGGGAGTGGTGTACCCAAAACACACTCAGCGGCCCAGCCGAGCGGCTCGCCGTGGTTCAACCACCGCTCAAGAAAGAGAGGTTTGTGCGGGAAGAGGGCGTACGCGTGCCTCCTACCCAGGATGACTGGGCATGGATCAAATTTTTTGCTCACATTTTCGTGAAAATATCAGTAACGCCACTCTTAATTTCAGATCTGGGTTCTATAGATATTAACGAAAAAATAATCACATTATTGATATAAAAAAGCGTTGTCGCAACGCTTAAAAATTCCTCTTACTTTCTTTTTATCTCTCACTAAGC
>JACTMU010000058.1 GCA_014584465.1 Pseudomonadota bacterium
CAAAAGCTTTAAAAGTGAAGAATCTTTTTCTTGGTCCATCGAGAAAAGTTGATCACACATTCAACTAAAAGTAAAAGTTATTTTGTGTAGACCCCTTAATTTTCTGGCTTGCCAGACAGCGTGCAAAATCACAGCCTAGTCCACTTGAGGCCCCTGTAACCAGTGCCCAGCGCCCTTTGCGATTTGCTTCCGACACGTTCTTTTTCATCCTTTCCATTGGCTACCTCTCATTCTTCAACTGGCTCCACTAGATCACCTCATCCTCAGGCCCATTAAATGACCAGTAGTCATTAATTTAAATGACCGTCGGTCATTTGTCAAGAGCGTTTGGCTATAAATAGTGTCTGGCGCGAAACCTCATTTCGGCGAATTCACCATAAGTTTTCCTTATACCGTCGTTGAGCCTCCTCGAGTTAGCGCCTCTGGCTAGCCCTTCGTCGGCCCGCCTCGATATAAGAAAAACTTATCAAAATCGATCAAAAAGCGAATTACCGGACAGCCCCTACTTAGACATGCGCATGCGCTCTACGATGAGTTCTCTGATCTGACTTTCGACCTGAGTCAACTGATCTCTTCCTACTGCCCCTTGAGCCATATCTCGCTTGCCCCCACCCTTTCCTTGATGGGATTCAAGACCTTTCTTAAGTATCGCAGCACAATCCAGTTTCGCATTACCTTCAAAGGTCCGAAGCAAAACCGCAGCCCTTTCGTCTTGGACCATACTCAAAAAGACCACACCTTTAGGATGTTTTTCAAAAAAGAGATCTGCAAGCCTTCTGAGATCGGTCCCGCGAGCCACTGACAACATGACCATAGGAATCCCTCCCTCCAACATTTCGGGCTCTGAAAAGAGCGTTGAGGCTTCCATGGATTGAAGTTTCTCCTTGAGGTCACGAAGTTCTTTCTCCTTAAGCTTCAAGCTTTCCATAAGTTGCGCAACTCGCGTCTCCACATCCCCTCCTTTCACGCCCAAGAGAAGTTCTAAACGGTGAATGATCTGCTGCTCTTCACGAATACGCCCAAAAGCGATTTCGCCAGCCACCGCCTCAATCCGACGGACACCGGAAGCCAACGAAGATTCCGAAAGAATTCGAAAATATCCAATCTGACGAGTGTTTTCAACATGGGTTCCTCCGCAAAGTTCTTGAGAAAAATCACCAACACGAATCACCCTCACTTCAGAACCGTATTTTTCACCAAAAAGGGCTGTTGCTCCCTGCTTGATCGCCTCATCCTTCGTCATTGTTTGAGCTTTGACGTCGATTGCCCAACGAATCTGGTCGTTGACCATCTTCTCAACTCGAATGAGCTCTTCATACCGTAGGGATTCAGGATGGGTAAAATCAAATCTCAATCTATTTGAACTCACCAAGGAACCAGCCTGTTTGACATGATCTCCAAGCACATGGGAAAGGGACTTTTGCAGAAGATGAGTCGCTGTGTGATGGCAAGCCGTCAATGCCCGTTCCTTGCCATCCACTTTCAAATGATAAACCTTTCCAACCTCAAATTTAGCAGAGGTCCCGATGACATGAATGAAGAGATTTTCAACAGGTTTGATCGTTGTAATCACATTTGCCAAATTCTTGTTCTCAGATTGTACAAAGCCTTTGTCACCAACTTGTCCACCGGCTTCACCATAAAAAGGTGTCTGATCAAAGACCAGCCCCCTCTTGCCATCCTCCATCGCAACGACTGCCAACAACTTCGAATCTGATGACAGCTTTTCGTAACCTACAAAGAGCGTCTCTCCGAAGGTCTCGCGCAAAGAATAAAACTCCTTTGCTCTGTTCTCCTGAACCGAAAACTCTCCGTGACTTCGAGAACGCTCTCTTTGCTCTTCCATTGCGATTTCAAAGCCCTCATGGTCAAATTCCAGACCATTTTCTTTAAGAAGGACCTCGGTCAAATCGATGGGAAAGCCATGAGTGTCGTAGAGTTTAAAACCTGTGCCCCCATCAAGAACACTGCCACCTTCTTCTTTGAGCCTCTCCATCTCCCTTTCTAGAAGCTGTAGACCAGACGAGAGAGTGCTTCTAAAGTTTTCTTCTTCAAGAGCGAGGTACTTCTCAGCCAATGATTTGTTCTTAAGATTCTCTGGATATTCCTCTCCTAGAACTTCGAAAACAGGAGCCACAAGACGATCGAGTGAAACAACCTTAACTCCCAATTGATCTAGATGACGGATGGCTCTTCGCATGATTCGTCGTAAAACGTAGCCTCGCCCCTCGTTTGAGGGAAGGACTCCATCAGTGATCATCATAGTGGCAGCCCGAACATGATCTGCGACGACCCTCATACTGACTGCCGCATGGGGCGTCTTGTAAGATTTCCCTGATATCTTCTCAATTTCCGAGATAATGGGTAAGAAAAGATCGGTATCATAATTGCAGTAACAATCTTGAAGCGCAGCTACAAGTCGCTCCAGACCAGCACCCGTATCTACACTGGGACGAGGCAAACTGCGTTGATGAATCCTGCCATTTTCCGAAAATTTCTCAAACTGCATGAAGACCAGATTCCAGATTTCAATGTATCTCTGCTCATCATCAAGGATTTCACCAACATGCCCAGGAGTCGAATGCTTGTCTCCATGGTCAAAAAAGATTTCAGTGCAAGGTCCACACGGGCCGACCTCACCCATCTCCCAAAAATTATCCTTATCCCCACGATAAAAAATATGAGATTTTGGAATGCCCATCTTTTGGTGCCATAAGGATGCGGCCTCTTCATCTGAATGGTGAACAGTCACATAGAGTTTCTCCTTAGAAATCTCAAGAACCTCAGTCAGGAACTCCCAGGCAAAGGAGATCGCATCTTCCTTAAAATAGTTTCCAAATGAGAAGTTTCCCAACATTTCAAAAAAGGTGTGATGTCGTGGCGTAAATCCCACATTCTCCAGATCATTGTGCTTTCCGCCAGCACGCAAACACTTTTGAATCGTGACGGCCCGAGGATGAGCTGCTATGGCCTTACCCGTAAAGAGGTCCTTAAACTGGACCATGCCAGCGTTGGTGAAAAGAAGAGTAGGATCCCCTTCAGGAACAAGTGAGGAAGAGGCCATCTTTCGATGTCCCTTCTCTTCAAAATGACGAACAAACAGCCTTCGAACATCCTTTACCTTTATCATACCTCTTCCCCCACTAAATTCTCATCCGTACCTTTGAAACAGATGAGACCACCCACTGCCAAGGTCAAGAAGAGAGAAAATTTCTCTGTTGCTCCCTATTTCTATCCTATAATGATTTAAGGGTCCAGTAACAATACCGATCACAAATGGTTCTTACAATGGTTCAATACTCTTACAAAGCAAGAGATTCAACAGGCACATTGGTTCAGGGGCAAGTCTTAGCAGATAGCAGAGATGCCGCTCGAAAACAGGTTTTAGCCCTTAACCTCATCCCCTCTCAAATCGACGCCTCCAGGTGGGGGCAGCTCAAAAGTAAGATTCTCACAACCATTTCTCAAATTTCGTCCCGAGTCTCAATCGAGGAGATGGTGGTATTCAATCGACAGCTTCAGATGGTCATCACCGTTGGAATTCCTCTGGTAAAAGGTCTCCGCTTCATCGCCGACCAGACGGACAACCGTGCACTCAAGAAGGCTCTTGTTGACATTGTCGGCAAAGTCTCCGAAGGGATGCCCCTAAGCCAGACCATGGGCTCTCATCCTCAAATTTTTGACAAAACTTATGTGAGCCTTGTAAGAGCTGGAGAATCTTCGGGACAACTCGACTCGCTCTTGGATCGAATCTCGACTCTCTCTGAATCAAGGGCTGAGAATCGGGCCAAGGTGAAATCAGCACTCTTCTATCCCAAGATCGTAGTCGGGCTTCTAGTGCTGGTCTTTCTGATCATCGTCTATTACGTGATCCCCAAACTGTCAAAGTTCTACGAACAACTCAAGATGGATCTACCCTTCATCACCCGCTTTGTTGTGGGAGTCTCTGACTTTTTTTTGACCTATTGGTATCTGATTTTCGCCGTGGGAGTTGGAGCAGTCTATGGGTGGAATCACTTCATTTCAACTGAAAAAGGGCGAGCTTGGTGGCACCAAAAGATCCTCAGCCTTCCCCTCTTTGGATCGCTTCTTCTTAATATTGAGATGAATAGCTTTGCAACTGTGATGAACCTTTTGATCAAGAGTGGATTGACCATCGTAAACGCGATCGACATCTCCAAGGAGTCTCTCACCAATGAAACCGTCATCACGGATCTGACTCGAGTTCAAGGAGAGATCTCAGCTGGAGCACCTCTTGGAGCAAGTCTTTCACAAAGTAAGGTGTTCCCTTCACTCGTCTCCAATCTTATGAGTATGGGAGAAGAGGCAGGCTCTCTCGAAGAAGTCCTTGCCCAAATTTCTCGCTATTACAAGGGACAAATCAACTACCGTTTGGATACGCTTTCTAAGGCGATTGAACCCCTCCTCCTGGTGGCCATCTTTGGCATGGTGCTTGTGCTTGCTTTGGCCCTCTTTCTTCCGATGTGGCAAATGTCGGGAGCTCTCAAAAAGAAGCCATGATTTAGGCCCCCTCCTTTGGACATTCCGAAGGGCAATTGAGTATGAAAAACATTCAGTAGGAGGTCATAATGCACCGGGAAAATAATGTTAAGAAATCCCAAAACTCCACTGAAAAGTCATCCATCTCAAATAGGTTTCATTTGGGCGAATCTATTCTTGGCCCAAATTTTGAAAGAGAGGCTCGATGTGAGGGCAAAGTCCACCGCATTGGCTTGCTCACAAATTGAAAGGGGGTTCATTATGATGCAACGCATGTTTAATCTTTTAGGCCTTTTTACACTGTCAGGCCTTCTTGCTCTTCCTATGAAGGGATACGGATCCTCCATCGTAACCAACCCTGAGCGGATCTGTAATGAGATGCAAGATGAAACCACAGAAGCAAAGAGATGCCAAAAGATAGTAAAAGAGACCGACTTCTTTGAAAATCATGCCTTCAACGTCTGTGAAGGAATTGTAACTGCCGACTGCACATTTTGTAATACAGGTGGTAATGATTGTTTGAATGTCACTCGAAACAAGAAGTTCAAAAAGCAAAAGACCGAGGAGTGCCAAAAGCTCGTCGATAAGGGGCTCTACATCGACGCCACAGAATGTTTGAAGTGACGGTCAAGAAGAGAACCCAGGTCGCGCTTCGATCTGGGTTCAAACCCGGGAGTTACATCCCGACCAATCCAAAGATGAAAGCCGCTGCCCTTGATAGGAGATCGTCCATATAGACGATACCTCCGGTGAAGAACCCTGAGGTCATGTCGACGAATAAAGTGCCAACAAAAAGTGCCAACATACAGTAGACGCAGGTCTGAAGAAACCAGACGGTCGAACGAACATCAGCAAGTTTCACATCAACCTCCACCTTCTCGATCTGTTTAAGAAAGTGGGTTAACTCATCAAAGTGATGCAAAGCCATGTCGTGCAGCTCCTTTTGCTTCGCTGCCGACAATCTTGAGAGGCCTGGTAACGATCGCTTCGCTTTGATTGCCAAAACGAGATCGATGCAATGCTGAATGTGACGTTCGGTTCGTGGCTTAAAGTCAGGATACTCCGTACGAAAATTGGAATAGGTCTTCAGTTCACTGATTGCAGAATCATAACGTTCTTCTGTAACCATGTTGAGAATCGCTCGACGAAGGCTGTCGAGCCGGCCTGAGTCCGCCTGCAAGCGTTTTCGAAAATCGGCTTGATCCGAACCTCCTCCACTTGATGCACCCGCCAGATCAAAGTCTTGATTGTAGTCAATGGCCCCCATGTTACTCCTATCGGCTGGATTTTTACCGGCCTTCAGTCCTAGTTCTCAGATCAAACCAAAGCCCTAACATTGACAGAAATTGTTTCAATCTGAAACAATACTCAGGTATGGACCCCTCGCAAATCCCACTCCCAGATCAGATTCCGGATCCTGTTGAAATACCAGCGTCTCTCACCGACACGGGCAGATCCTCCACCGTGGAAGCCCTGATTGCTCAAAATGAAGACCTTATGGCTCGCCTTTCCGTCACGCTAAGGCGAAACCTCATTCTTGAAGAAAATCTCGAAGAACTAGAAAGAAACCTCAAAGAGTCTCACGAAAATTATGAAAGAGTCTTTGATCAGAATCTAATCCTTATGCGAAAGGATGAGATATGGCAAAAAAAGCTCAAAGCAGAATCGGCTAGAATTGCTCCTTTGAAGGATGAAATTCAGCTCTTCAAACTGAAGGTTGACGAATCTGAAACATTTCTGAAATCCAATACGGAGAAATTCCGAAGAAAACTGGAGCAATGCCATCGATCACTCTCCAGGTTTCGAAAGTATCACCTCAAGATTCAAAAGATCGTTCGACCTAAGATCAAACTTCAAAATCAGCTCCTACGTCAAATCTCAGATTCAAAGAATCGAATCTCGGACATGCAAGCTACGATCACTCGATTGACCGACCATCTTCAAAGTCAACGAACCGAGTTTCAACAAGCATTCAAGAACGTTGAAAGCCAGTATCAGTTTCAAATTCAAAAAATTACAGAGGAGATGGAGGCTTATAAAAACGAGTGCCTTGACAACAGGAAACTACAAGAACGAATTGATGCCCTTATGATGGAAAGAGGTGAACTCGAAAACCGATCGATTGCTCTATCACGGAAATATGATTCACTTTATGCCGCAACAAATAGAGACATCGAGCATCTTCAGGGACAAGTCGCCTTCTATCGAACTGAATCCAAGAAAAATGAATCTGAACTTAGTTCCCTTCGATGCAACGTAGAACGCCTAGAACAAGAGAAAGATTCCTTTCAAACTCGATCTGAAGAACTTTCCGAGCATCTGGAATCATTGCAGATCTTGTGGCAGGAAAAACAAAAGGAGTCCGAACAGATCGGCCTGCAAAAAAGTGCGCTCCAAAAATTAAATCTTGAGCTGACCATGGAACTCCGAAGATTCCGAGAGACAGGATGTGTTGAACCTGTAAAAGTGAAGATGCAATCTAACTCAGAGAGCCATCAAACTCTTTCTAAATTGATTTCTGAAATTGAAACCGGCTATTGAGTGCCTGGCTCGAAACCTGCTCTTAAGCTCCAACGAGGTCTGTGGCGCCTAACCTTTCTGCATTTCCACTCAACTCCAAGAAGGCCATCTCTGCCTCGCTTTGCGTCTTATGGATTGAAAGTCCATCGATCGGATTGGCAATGAATATCTTTGCATACTCAGAACTAAGGCAACACATTCGAACATTGCAGATCTTCGACTCGACCAGCTCTCGGACCACGTCCAAAAACGTCGTTACCCCCGTTGATCCTACAAAGCTTGCTCCGTTCAGATTGAATATGACATTCCTGCCTAAAAACTCTGCATTCATGGTCCTACGGAAAATACAAACCCTCTCAAAAAGAAGGCGACCACCAATGTGTATGACTGCAATATCCCCGTCGATTCTTTCAACTTTCGCTTCCATAAGATCCCCCGATGAACCAGCCGCCAACACCAATGCCCATTCAACACCCTTTTAACCCGAAGTCGGGTTTAACTCTAGCTTCTCAATTGCGACTCGTTACCCTTTCTATTTTACTCAAAAAAACCCCTCTTTCTCAACACAGCATTAGAAATCTTGATGTGATTCACGTCAAATGGCTGGTCTGAAGTAGCGAAGTCAGATCATCCATTCCCATCCGTCGTTCTATTCTAGGTCCTAAGGCTAGGTTTTTACGAGGATTGATCAAGTGTTACATTGTTGTTATTGAATCATCTAAAATAGATCCTAACTGTGTCTACGGCCCTAATGGATATCGATTAGAAGTTTCATCTATGAAGAAAATTACATCAAAGATCCTGTCCTTTTTCATATCACCCTTTTTCCTAGGTCTTATCATCACCGTCATCTTCATTAAGGTTAGTGTCGAATATTATGACTCTTCAGATGTCGACATCAAACGAAGCCAGATGCTTTCAACTTTGGTACGTTGGCACCACTGGACGGTCGACATGCGTATGGTCAATCGAGGTTTTCGACCTGGAAGCGATCGAGTTGCCGTTCTAGCTGTCGATGAACGCGCCCTTGAACAGGAAGGCCGTTGGCCTTGGCCGCGCCAAAAGATCGCAAAAGTCCTTTCTGAGGTGATTCGACATGGAGCCCGAGTCGTTGCCTTCGATATCATTTTTGCTGAGCCAGATGAGAACTCCGCAACTGTTACTCTTAATCGACTTAAGAAGCGAATCGGTGGCGATCCTTCGCTCAAGGAATTGATTGAAGACGAACTTAAAGTAGCCAACTCAGATCCGATCTTGGCTCAGACCGTTGAGACTTTCTCCAATCGGCTTGTTCTGGGTGCCTACTTCGATCAGTTGTGGCTCGACTTTGAGCCGTACCAAGAGCAGTGCCTTGCTCGCCTCTACGAATCCTCCACAGCCTTCAAGAACTGGGACAATGAACTCTACAAAGTTGTCACCTTTGATGATGTCTCCACCATACCGGAACCATTCATTGGCCTCCTAGAAACCCAATTTGATCTTATTAGAGAGACCTCAACTGAGGAGTTCTGCCGTGACCCCCAACATAAGTCTTTGGAGGGCTCCTGTCCAGACGATCTTGATCCGAAGACTCAAAGACTTCTCACCCTTTATGTTGAACAGAATCAATCTCGGTACTGTCAACGCTGGCTTGTTTCAAATAGGAAAGAGGGTGAGAACGATGAGCTTCTGGGCACCCTTGAGGAGCTATGGCCACAGATCCAAGAAGTTGAGGAGAGCTTTACTGGAATCTCCTTTGAAGACGGCATTGCGGAAATCAAACGAAAAATTGTATCTCACCCCATTCCCTTAAATGGACGATGGTGGATGAATCTACCGATGATTGCAGCAAATACAAAGCACACTGGATATTTTAATGCCTTTCAAGATCCAGATGGCGCCATTCGCCGCAGTCAAATCTTAAGTCGATCAGGAAATGAACTTGTCCCATCACTTGCACTTAAGGCCTTCATGGTCGATCAAGGCTATTCTGGCGCACTTATCTCCATCGGCCAAGACGCCAAGGGACACAAAGAAGGTCGCGAAGTCAAAGTGGTAAAGGAACTTAGTCTCACAGTTGATGGCGAACCTACCCATAAAATTCCCGTCAATCAGCATGGAGAACTTCTCATCAACTATGCTGGCCCACGGTACATGTTTGCACACGCAAGCGTCGCAGATGTTCTAAATCCGAACAGTGACGAAATGACCATCACTCAACGGCGCTTCGACGCGATCACATCAAGGTTTCTTGAAAACACGGAACACAAGATGAAGAAAAGTGACTTTTTTAAGGACAAGATTCTTGTTTTTGGCGCAACCGCTACTGGAATCTACGACCTTCGAGTAACCCCCTTTGAGGAGAACTACCCCGGAGTGGAAACACATGCCAACGTCATCGACAATATGGTTCGACAAGATTACCTTTTGAACCACTCTGATGAACCTGTCTACATGTTTGCCTTACTCTTGGTCTTGGGAATTCTCTTCTCACTCACACTCTCCTATCTTGGTGCGGCCCCTGGTCTTTTGCTGACCTTGTTTTCGCTCCTTTCCATCTACTACGTCGATAAAAACTATCTATTTGAAAAGGGCATCATCGTCTCGATTGTATTTCCAATCCTTCTTGTCCTTTCAAATTACGTCATCCTCACATTTTACAAATACTTCACGGAGGAGAGACAGAAAAAGGAACTCAAGGGTACCTTCGAGAAGTACGTCTCGCCCGCCATTGTCAATGAAGTTCTTGCTGATCCAAGCAACGTGGAACTCGGTGGCCGAAAAGTGAGACTCACGGTCTTCTTTTCTGATGTTCGTGGATTTACGACCATATCGGAAAAGCTCGATCCCAAAACTCTTTCCGACCTTCTTAACTCCTATTTGACTCCTATGACAAACCTTGTCTTCGCCAATAAAGGAACTCTTGATAAGTATATGGGAGATGCTATCATGGCCTTTTTTGGCGCTCCAATCCACTATGAGGATCATGCGAAGTGTGCTTGTCGTTGTGCACTTCAACATATTGAGAAGCTCAAAGGTCTTCAACGTGAATTTCGTCAAAAGGGACTTCCACCTATTGATATTGGAATCGGATTGAATACGGGAGAGGTGAGCGTGGGAAATATGGGCTCCAATACCGTACGCAACTACACGGTGATGGGCGACTCCGTCAATTTAGGATCTCGTCTCGAAGGCATCAACAAACAATATGGCACTCGCATTATTATCAGCGAATTTACCTATGAAGAGGTTAAAGATAGCTTTGTTGCAAGAGAAATCGACTGGGTGCGTGTGAAAGGTAAAGCACTCCCTGTGAAGATCTATGAACTTATGGGAGAACATCGAATCGATGAAGAAGCACAGAAGATGGTTCATGAGTTCAACGTTGGGTTTAAGCTCTACCACGATCAGAAGTGGAAAGAAGCCTCAGAGGCCTTCTCCAGAGGACTTACTGTCACTCCCGACGATCCCGTCTGCCAACTTTATTTGGAGCGTTGTGCAGAGTATTTAGAGACTCCGCCTCCTTCAGATTGGGACGGAGTCTATGTGATGACCACCAAATAGAGGGTTAATTGATAAAGAAGATCCCCATTTCCGATTTTCAATCTTCGACTCTTTTTCGCCTCGGAAGACCGTCTTTTTCACTTATTCTCCTAGCACTAATTTTGTTCTCAGCATCACGGCTGTTTGCTGCGCCTCAAAATTCATCCATGTCCCAAATTGCAGGCCTTTTTGTAAATGCAAAATCGATGAATATGAAGGGCGACCTCATCGAACTTGATGGAGACGTGCAGATGGTGTTTGACGGACAAAACCTTACCAGTCAACGCGCCACCTATCATCGAAAATCCAAAGTGGTGACTGCCTTTGGAGATGTCAACATTGACACGCCTACTCTACACATTGAGGGTTCTCGAGTTGAACTTGAGACCACAACAAAGAAGGCCAAAGTGTTTGATGGTTTGGTCCGATCTGGCCAAATCTCTTTTGATGGAGAAATCATATACAAGACTGGAGACAATGAGTACGAAGTCATTAACGGAAACTACACAGCTTGCACCTCATGCCCGCCAACCTGGAGCATCTCTGCAAAGAAGATTCATGCCCAATTTGGAGGCTATGCCAATTTGAGTAACAGTTTTTTTCGTGTGGGAGGCCTTCCAATCATTTGGTTGCCAGGCCTTTTGATTCCACTCAAATCGGAACGGCAAAGTGGATTGCTACCACCCACTCTGGGCGCCAGTACTGAAAACGGTGCGATTTTCACGGAGAGTTACTTTTGGGCCATCTCTCGCAGCCAGGACGCCACATTTTCTATTGTCAATTACGAGCGGCGTGGTGCAAAGATTCTAGGAAACTACAGATATGTTCTAAGTCCCCGAAGCTATGGCGAGTGGAATGTGGGTCGACTCTTTCAAGATCGCGTTTTTGGTAAGGACCTCACCTTCAATACCTTTAGATCTGTAGAAGAACAGGATCAACCCGTCGACCGATGGTTCACCACCTACTCTCACTACTATGACCTACCCAATGATTTCGTCCAGAGAACTCAGCTCAATTTGGTCGGCGATCTCCGCTACGTTCGTGACTTCACTGAGGACATTCGAGGCCATGGAAACTCCTCTCTAGAGAATCGAATCTCTTTGACTCAAAATAAAGAGTTCCGCCACTTCAGTATCGATACTGCCCACTATCAGAACTTAATCAAAGCAAATCCCAGTGATGGTAACGCCGATGCCGTCCACCGTTTTCCAGAAGTTCGATATTCAGTCGTAGAGCGTCCACTTAATCTTGGCAATCTTACATTTCGAATCGATACCAAGTACACCAATTTTGCACGAAGCGGGTTCTCCTATGATGATGTGGATGATCCCTCAGTAAATCCCGCTCTCTCAGGCCGTGCTCCAAGCTCAAAACGCGATGGGAAATTTGATCCCAACATTGATCTCATCCGAGCAGGACAACGCTTTGAGTTTGTTCCTAATGTAAGTTATCCGCTTAAGTGGGGAAGATACATTGATGTCCTACCTGAGTTTTCCTTTCACGAAAGTGACTACTTTTTTGGATTGGAAAATCAGCCTTCGATACGCCGTGGATACGCGCGCGCAAACGTGTCCATGCGAACCAAGATCAATGGTTTTTGGAACGACTCGGATCCAAATCCCGAAGCCACTCGATTCAAACATGAAATCGTACCCGAGATCACCTCAACCTCAATTCCTTATCTAGATCAAACACCATCGTCGCTTTCATTTTTTGACCCTGAAGGAACGATTGCCCGCCGAAATCGTCCACTCAATGACAACGACTTTCTCACAAGACGAATTCAATTTGACTATGACGATCGAATCTACGATCGAAACAGCATCACACTAAGTCTCACCAACAAGCTCATTCGGAAACGATGGACATCTGGAAAGGCCAAGTATGATCAGATTGCCCGGTTTCTTATCTACCAGTCTTATGATATCTATGAAATCTACAGGTCCGACAACCCAAAACCACTTTCTGATTTGACCTCGGTCTTGGAACTCAATCTCGACCACATCGATCTCGGATTTCAACTTGACTACCATCCCTATCACAACATCACGGACACCACCTCATCCTTAGTGAGGCTTAAAAGCTCTCATGGCTACGTCCAAACTGAATACACCTACACCAACGTAGTTTCGGACGACACGACCGATGTCCCCTATCAAAGACGAAGTGAATCGTTGGCCTTCGGTCTTGGAACCTCACAAACCTACTTCATTTTGGGTGGTAAAATCACTCTCAATGCAAAACCAGAGGGTGGTTACAATTTTGATGTCGTCAAATGGAACTACGATCTGACGCTCTTACTTCCTGGTAACTGCTGGGCCATTCTCTGGTCCCACTCCCATGATGTTGGCGCCGACACTAAGGTTTTTCTGAGCTTCGAATTTAAGTTTGATGGAAAAACCTCAAAGTCCCTGAGCTCGAAATAGTGACTGGCGCGAAAGGGCACGACCGCTCGAACTCTTCTTGCCTGAAATGTGATTCTCCGATACCTTACAGCGTATGTTAGTTCGACGATGGCAAGCACCTGAGGTGCCCTCACTTGAACAGATTAAAATGATGCTTCGCGCTGAAGGCCTTACTCCGACGATCGAGAGCTATGACGCTGGTTCCAAGGTGTCGGAGCATCGACATCCTTTTGATGAAATCAGAATGGTTGCCTCGGGGGAGATTATGCTCGAGGTGTCGGGCAACCGCCTCCTTTTGCGGGCAGGTGATCGCATTGACATACCTTCCAACACCCGCCACTCCACCCAAACACAAGTTGGATCCGCGTGCACTTGCGTCTGCGCAGAGCGCCCATTTTAAAAACAATTGACCATACCTCGCGATTTTTGCATATTAGGGACCTATTTTTGATCCGATCCATAAAGGGGGCATAGCTCAGCTGGAAGAGCATCTGATTTGCATTCAGAAGGTCGCAGGTTCGATTCCTGTTGCCTCCAAATTTAGTCAATCTTTTCGAATCACCGTCTTTAAAAAACCGGTCTTTTAAGAACTTTGACAAGGGCCGACTACCAGGGCGAACCGCCATGCTTCGAATCAGTACATTTTGTCCTACCGGGCACGAATATTCGTCTTTTCAAAATCACGATCTTCAGCGATCTCTCGGGTTTGTCAGGAGATTTTGAC
>JACTMU010000099.1 GCA_014584465.1 Pseudomonadota bacterium
CTGCATTTTGTGCAAATGCAAATTTAAGTATCAACAGGCTGAAAGGGGTGGGTCAATTTTAGCGAGAACAGGTGGGTCAATTTTACTGAGAGACAACGCACGACTCTTTCCTGTAACTTTTACATGAAACTCACCCAGGTTCTTGTGCTGAATCAGTTTTGCGATCATGGGGAGTTGCGACCCTATTCGTTCGTAAAATAGTTGACGATCTCCATCTCTGTTCTTCAATGTCTTAAATTGAACGACGCCCCAATCTCGTTGACTTCCTGAGGGTGCGAGATCTGCAACCACATAGTCTCGAGGTGCAACAAGATACGGAGATAGGTCCCCTAAAACATGGGACGACATGGTGAACTGACGATCAATGCAAACGACATCGTAAAATGTACGCCCCTACATTCCTATCGAGGCTCATTGAAAATGTTCCAATGTTGCTGCGCGACTGACTAAAAGTTCGACATCTAGGAATGTTTCTTTGAGGACCACTCTTTCCAAGAAGAATCTCTAAGCTATTGGTCCAGTCTACCGATAAATAGGGGCTGTCCGGTAATTCGCTTTTTGATCGATTTTGATAAGTTTTTCTTATACCGAGGCGGGCCGACGAAGGGCTAGCCAGAGGCGCTAACTCAGGCACCATTTTGGAGAATGAGGTTGAAAAACCCCACAGCTTGATCCACCGGCTCGCATGGTTGATCTTTGGATTTCTAGCGCTCCCCACTGTTGGAGCTATCTTTTACATTGGCTATGCCTTTTTAAACGACGCCATCGAGTCTCATCGCACTCATGCACGTGATGTCGTCAACCAATACAAAGTGATCCGTGAATACTACACGACAAATGTGGTCAAAAGAGCCATCCAAAATGGAAAGCTCTCAGCCAAACGAAACTATCAATCTGATCCGGATGCGATTCCGATCCCAGCAACCTTCATCCATGAACTCAACGGCCTTCTTGAAAAGGAATCCCGTGTCTCAACCAAAGTTCGCCTTTTCAGTAATTATCCGTTTCCCGAGCGCATCGATCGCAAATTGGATGACTTTGAACTCAAAGCTCTCGAGAGACTTTCCAAGGGTGAGACAACGACCATCGAAGAGACCGAGGAGATCGATGGCGAAGAGTACTTTCGATTTGCAATTGCAGATAAGATGAATGACGTTACTTGTGTTGAATGTCACAACTCAGTTGCGGATTCTCCAAAGAGAGACTGGGCGCTTGGTGATACACGTGGGGCTCTCGAGGTCATGATTCCAATTGGCAACCAAATCAAATCCAGTGAAACCCTTGCTCGACAGACCGCAGCCTTTACGAGCCTCATGATCATAAGCCTTGTACTTCTGGTCATGATCATTCTGCGGCGATCTGTGAAGATCCCGTTGGACAAACTTGGAGCTTCCATGGCTCAAGTCACCAAAAACGGGGATTTCTCACAAAGGATCGACGTAAAGTCCAACGATGAGATTGGGCTACTCAGTCGGCAATTCAACAAGATGGTGATTCAACTCAGATCCATCAAAATCGCTCTTGAGCATGAAAAGGAGGCCGCCAACGAAGCCAACAGAGCAAAGAGTCGATTTCTCTCTGCAATGAGCCATGACATCCGAGCTCCGATGAATGCCATCTTGGGTGTTGCGGATATTCTAAATGATACGGACCTTTCAGATGAGCAACGAAGTTACTTGAGAATATTTCAGAGAGCCGGAGAGTCGCTTCTCGTTCTTATCAATGGCATACTCGATCTCTCCAAGATCGAGTCTGGACATATGGAGATCGAGCACATCGCCTTTGATCTAGGCGATCTCGTTGAGAGCATCTCAAACCTATTTTGTTTCAAGGCCAAAGAGAGCAAGATTGACCTCAAGATCCACATCGCCCCAGATCTCTCTCGAAATCGCCTGGGCGATGTTCATCGGATCCGTCAGGTCCTTGTAAATCTTGTTGGAAATGGAATCAAATTCACTGAGAAGGGCTCAGTGACCATCTCCATCCAAAACAGTAAGCCCTCCAAAGACCAAACAGAGACCCTTCTATTTCAAATTTCTGATACCGGCATTGGCATCTCTAAGGAGCGCCTGGGTCTAATCTTTGATGACTACAAACAGGCGGACATTTCAACTCCAAGAAAATACGGGGGAACTGGTCTAGGTTTAGGCATTAGCAAGTCTCTAGTTGAGCTCATGGGTGGAGAAATCTGGGTTGAAACCGAGGTCCATGTTGGAACCACATTTTCTTTCACACTTCCCCTACCGTCCGTTGAAGCCCAGACCGGCACTGTCTCTCAGCTCTCTCTCCCGAAGGAAAACCTGTCATTTCTCATTGGCGCCTCCAATTTGCAGTTCTATTCAGGTCTAAAGAAGCATCTTGAACGCTCTTCAGCGACTGTGGACATCGTGGACCATGCAGACCTTCTCGCATCTAAGATTGCAACCAAGTCCTATTCAATGATTTTCTTGGACACTGAACTAACGTCTTCATTTGGAGACTTCTTCATGCGTCTTAGGATGCAGAAGGGCGCAGGCAACATCCCTATCATTACGTTTTCGGATCCATCATCTATTATGCCCTACGTCCCGATGAATCCCGTGGTGGCCCACTTCTCAAAAGACATCGAATATGAAGAGCTTTCTATCCCCATGAAAAACCTTATGCATCGATCAAAACATGGTGTCGTTCTTGTCGTAGAAGATGATGACTTTCTTCGTAAAACTATAGAGGAGACGATCAGCACGGATCTCAATATGAAGGTCATTACCGCCAAAGATGGAGGTGAAGCGATCAACAAATTCTCTCCTGATGTGCATACGATTGTCTCTGATCTTAAGATGAAAGAGGTTGATGGGCTAGAACTGCTGAATCGAATTCGCCAAATGGATCCTCAAATCCCCTTTATCCTTCTTTCAGGATTTGTGAACACTGAGCTCGCCTTGAAGGTCTTTCGAGCAGGCGCCAACGAAATTCTTGAAAAACCCTTCAATCCAAACAATCTCAAGAGATCTATTTTGTTTCCTCCTGGAATGAAACGCACCACCTTCCGAAAGGAACAAGTTCAACGTAGCACTCGCAAGATCTTGCTCGTGGATGACTCTGTGGACAATCGTCTGATCGTTAAGGCCTTTCTCAAGGATATGCCTGTCTCCATCACCGAGGCCACCAATGGGCGCGAAGCCCTTGAGCGATTCAAGGAAGATCGATTTGATCTTGTTCTGATGGACATCCAAATGCCGGTGCTCAATGGATACGATAGCACTCGCCAGATCCGCCAATGGGAAATAGAGCAGAACCGTACACGGACACCCATCATTGCTCTTACCGCGGCTGCAATGGACCATGAGATTCGCGAGTGCCTGAACTGCGGCTGTGATCTGACCATGACAAAGCCCATTCGCAAAAACATTCTGATAGATATGATTGAAAATCAATTCAGCTTACTTCAACTCAAGAAGGTCGCTTAGAGCGATCCACAATCACCTTCCTATCTTACGGTACATTCGTCCAGATTTTGGATATTTCGCAAAAAAAACTCAAGGATCGAAATGAGACACCGAAAGAGTGCATGTACCCAGAGTGGTACAAAACCCATAAGGCCAAGATGGCCCACCAGGCACTCAGATAAGTGTCGCGGATTCTTCACGGAGGAGGATATCATGGGTTTACGGATTAACACAAACGTCGCTTCCCTCAACGCCCAAAGAACCCTGGGCTCCACGAAGCAGTCTCTCGACAAGAGTTTAGAGAAGCTATCTTCTGGGTTTCGCATTAACCGTGCAGGTGACGATGCCGCAGGTCTTGCGATCTCAGAGAATCTCAAAGCTCAAATTCGAGGTCTGAAACAAGCTTCAAGGAACGCCCAGGATGGGATCTCACTGATTCAAGTTGCTGAAGGCTCGCTGAATGAGATCAGCACCATCTTGATTCGACTGAGAGAACTTGCTGTTCAAGCAGCTTCCGATACCATCGGACCTGTCGAACGACAGTTTCTCAACGTCGAGTATGATCAGCTTGTCTCAGAGATCGACCGAATCGCCGATGGAACGGAGTTCAACGGAACTCAGCTTCTCAGTGGAACCGGGTCAATTTTGGACTTTCAAGTGGGAACGCGAAATGACCCAAACATTGACCGAATCTCACTGGATGCCTCAAAGGCAGATGCAAATGCTGCTGCCCTTGGAGTCAATCTCACCAGTGTGGCCGACAAGGCTTCTGCTCAGAACAGTCTGACGGCAATCGACTCGGCCATTGTGGCGGTCTCGGCAATGAGAGCTGATTTTGGTGCGGTTCAAAATCGTCTGAACTCAACTTTTGGCAACTTGGCCGTCTCGCTAGAGAACATGGCCTCTGCCAACAGTCGAATTCGGGATGCTGATGTTGCAGAAGAGGCAGCAGAACTGACCAAAAACAACATATTGTTACAGGCAGGCACAGCAGTTTTGGCTCAAGCCAATCTGACGTCCCAGTCCGCACTCACGCTCTTGAATCGATCCTTCGGATAAACGAGTTATCCGAGCGATTCACGATCGAAGAGTGAGTAATGCGAGAACTTCTTGGTAATACAGAAGATCCCATCTCACTTCATTGATCGACAAAGCGAAGTCTGTTGCTGTAAGTTTCCTGCGATCGGGATCGCCTGCAATGGCGATCCCATTTTAGCCGACCATCGGCACTTCTGAACTTCTATCGAATTTCCTTCAAACAAAAACCAGACTAAATCTAGACTCTAAAATCACATTTTGTTTACCGATAAGTAAAGCAGATCGTTTTATTAACAAAAGGTACACGATGTACCGTAAAGCCAGATTGGATGGCATTTGATCAAGGAGGATTAAACCATGGAAGGAGGATAGATTCATGGCACTGAGAATTGCAACCAACGTTGCGTCCCTCAACGCTCAAAAGAGTCTCACAACAACAGATCTCGGCCTAAAGAAATCTCTTGCAAGATTGAGTTCGGGATACCGAATCAATCAAGCAGCAGATGATGCCGCAGGTCTTGCAATCAGTGAGAATCTCAAAGGGCAGATACGAGGGCTTCAGCAAGCCAGCCGAAATGCCAATGATGGTGTTTCACTTGTACAGGTCGCAGAGGGTGCTCTCAACGAAATTTCTGCAATGATCATTCGTTTGAGAGAGTTGGCAATCCAAGCATCTTCTGACACCATTGGTGACACAGAGAGAAAGTTTCTCGACGTTGAATATCAGCAGCTGAAATCGGAGATTCAACGAATTGCAGAGGTCACCAAGTTCAATAGCAGGGACTTGCTGAATGGAACCGGAGGAGTCATTGACATTCAAGTAGGTGTCCACAATGACCCCTTCAAAGATCGGCTCTCGTTCAACGCTTCGGCAGCCAATGCCACAGTCGATGCACTCGGTCTTACCGCTGAGTCACTGTCGACCAAGGAGCAGGCCCAAGGAAGCATTGATGTTGTAGACCAAGCCTTAGTTGCCGTGAACGCCATTCGCGCCAACTTCGGAGCTATGCAAAACCGTATGCAGTCGACCGTTGCCAACCTTGCCATAGCTCATGAGAACCTGTCCGCAGCCAACTCCCGTATTAGAGATACGGACGTGGCTGAAGAGACCGCAGAGCTCACCCGCAACTCAATCTTGAGTCAAGCAGGCGTCTCGGTTCTTTCGCAGGCCAACAACATTCAACAAGTCGCTCTGAAGTTGCTCGGTTAAAGCGACAGACGTGAGAAAGGAGTCTATCATGTTTGATCTTGTGTCCGAATGGACTGCAACATTGCTTGTAACAGGACTTGTAGGGATGGCCGTGATTCTTGCTCTCTATCCCCACATGTCTCTCTAAAGTTTCAATTACAATCATAGAGATTCACAATGCCCTCATTCCCAAATGGGGGCATCTTAAATCACTACTTTGAGGCAGGAAGAGAAAAAGTGTAAGGATTGGCTATTCCTTCGATGAACTGTCTTAGAAATTGGGCAATCTTGTAGTCCTCACCTCGACCGATGTATCCCAAACTTCGATAGAAATCCCGCGATTTTCTCGGAAACTGATAGGTAAGATCCGCGGTCACTGCACCAGTGTTGTCATTGTACTCACCGTTATGGCCAACTGGTTCTATAGAAAACTCCTTGGTCGGCCCCTCAACAAAATCCTTATAGAAAACCTCAGTTGCAAGCTTTGCCACGGTCTCCCTCTGAGAGCTCGGCTGAAACACCATGACCTGGGTTTCACGGAAAGCGCCTCTCATCGTCATAAAGTCTTTATTAGCGGAACCGCTGATGTGAATATCGTAGAGATCCGACCCACCCGTCACGGTTTTCTTGTGGTATTCCTGCACCATTGCCGGAGTATGAAAGAGCCTCTTCCATTTCACCGTCATCATTCCTTCACGACTCTCCTCGATCAGTCGATCCAAGTAGAGCACATTGGGAAAATTCGCAGGAAGAATGTCTCCCGTTTGAGGAATGGAGTTCAAAAGAACATCAAATCCGACTCCTCTTTGGGTCGCCTCAATGGCGGCGTTTACGAGCCTTCGTTCATAGAATAATTGATCTGCTACAAGCACTTTCTTGGTCGAGTTATCAATCAAATAGAGGTCCTGATCAAGGGCTGAAAGAATCGTCCCATTGTGGTTGTTTTCTCCTACGCTGACAATGGCGTCACCAACCTTCTTGCTGCACAGTATTCGATTCCAGAAGGCGTTCTTTTCTTGCCCCTTACGTCGTCCAAGAATGTCAAAATCGCTGACGACCTTCAGTGCCATCGTCTCGTAATCCACTTTGCCGCTCTCTGGACGAATCGGAAAATTTCTACCAAATCGTGCTTGATAGAGGTGTTCGAGATAAGACTTTTGTTCCCTTCGGATGAGAGCGGCCACCATATCGGGAACATAGTTGTCTTGAACGATCGTCGCAGCAGGGCCCTGTACTCTCACAAACTCATCATAGGTGATCCCGCCTGAGGCATCCAACCAATTCTTTGAAGAGACAAAGGCCGTGGCTTGACCATTTCGATTGGTCCCGTTGATCACCATCACCTTGGAGTGATCCGACTTGGCCATGATCGCAAGCGGAAGCTTGTCAATGTTCATCTCCTGAGACGATCCCGTGAAGAAGTAGTTCATCCAGTCCGCAAGCCCTGTGGGATGCTGATCAAGTTCAGCTGGCATAATGACCATTCTTGTGGGGTGTATCTCACTGTAGGCTCTAAGATAGTTGTAAACGGGCATCATTCCGTGTGCATGTCCATAGTGATTGACGAGGTCTCGGATGATCAAAACCTTAAGTTTTGGATTGCTCTCAAGAGCCTCAACGATCTCATGGGCAAACACAACTCCAATCGTTTGCCCTAGAAAGAAGATGTCAATAAAGATGGTCTGCTCACCACCTTTTTTCGTCTCCTGAATGGCTTCAACGAGCTCTCGAAAGATTCCACTTTGAAATCCAGGGTGATCTTCAAACTTGCGAAAACCGATCTCTTGAGACGTCTCAAGAAGAGAGGAGACTTTCTCATACTCCTCAAAAACTCCTTCGCCTCTCTGGATCTTTTCTCGATAGAAGTCCACTCCCATAGGAACACCGTCTTTAACATACCCATACTTCTCAAAGACACCCATATGCTTTTCATACCACTCCACAGTTTGCGCATCCCATCGATTTCGCCAATTGATGGTGGCCTTGTTACCTCGAACAAATCCTGTCGGACTGATGGGATGTCCAGGATGAGAGTGGCCGTGCTCCTTAAGACTTGCAATGAGGTTGAAATCCTTTGCCCCAATGAGAGGAAGTTTGCCCATGCACTCTTCAATAATCTTGGTTCTTTCCATGGCCGTCGATCCCTGTGCCTTAGACAATTTGGAGGACATACAAATGGCATATTCAGGGTCCATGTACTCAAAATCTTTCATCTTCTTGGCCCAATAGACCACCCACTTTTGAAATTCAGGTTTCCCCTCAAGGAAAGGATCTTCTGCAAGCTCCTCAAGCATCATTTTGTAGTTCAGCATCACAAATTCCACCGTGCGAACCAACTTTTGAATCTTATCACTCCACTCAGATTCAGATGCGCCCTGCATCTCTTCGTTCAAATTTCCTAGATAGTGCAAAACAGGGGTTCGTGGCAAAAACGGAGAGATTCTCTGCTTGAAATCTTCCGCATAGGCCTTGTGCTTTTCGTCTGCTTCATTGTTGAAAATCCGCGCATGATTGGTGATCTTTTCGTAGTTTTTGACCTGCTCGGCGATGTCTGACATTGCTTCATAGATCTTGTATTTCTTGGCCAATCGAGGAAACAGATCCACTTCATTGGATGAACATTGATCATCAGCGAAGGCCATGAGAGAAACATGAATCGTTATTGAAACAACATATAACATCAAATTTGTGATCTTCATAAATTAACCTCTTACCAGTTGCCAAAAAACTTAGGTATCATGGAATCGATGATGTTAACGCCTGCCTTGGTCCAAAGGAGGTTGTAGTTTTCATCGATCATATCATTGATTGATTCTGCAAACTTTTTATTTGCATCTCCAATATTGCCCGAAAGTGGTGCAATTCTCTCAATCTCGCCAAAGCCAATCGTGTTGAGCAACTCTGCGCTCTCCAGTCGAATCACATCAAACTTCGGACTTGGAGGTTTTCCTAAACCGATTCGCTCTTTGGTCTTTGAGACGGTTGTGGCAATGCCCTCAAGTCCTATGCTTTTTTTCGCAAGGATCACATCTTCCATTGTGATCGCATTGGCGCTTGGAATGTACTTTTTTGCCTCATTGGGTCTTATGACAAAGTTCAGGGAGCGAATGTTCAGGTCCATCTTCACACTCTTTTGAGCGATCAAATTGCCTTTGAGACGAGGAAGCGAATCGCAAACTCTCTTTTCATCATGAGTGAAGGTCCCATCTAGAATCCTCTTCCAAAGAGGATCTTCTCTCAAAGTCAGTTCACCATTCCGAAACTCGCCAAAGGAACCAAACTTGATCTTCATAGGAATTTGTGGGTCCTGGGAATCAAGCACCTCCGAATCACCGATTAAGTGAATCAACGCCACAGGAGCGTAGTCGATTCCCTTGATCGAAGCAGGATAGGGAAGTTGCATTTCATGAAGTTCTAAAGGATCTGAAACTTCATTGAGCTCCATATTTGCAGGTCTAAGACCTATTGCAATTTGGACATTGAGCAGCGTTCTCTCTCGTGTCACCCTAAGTTTGGAAAAGAATCCGAGAAAGTAAGGTGGCTTTCGCGCCTTTCCTTGGCGAATCTGACTCTCCCACCATTCGGGATTGAAACTTCCACCATATTCGCTTCGACGAGGAGTGAAGTACTGATTTTCACCTCGAATGATTTCGAGCGTCGACTCATTGACCTTTTCTTCGTACTCTTTATACGCTTTGGCACCAGCAAAGATTCGCGAGTTACGAAGTTCCGCACCAAAGCCAACCTGGCCATATTGTCCTTGATCTCTTTCCGGTGGAGGCGCGCGCGTGATTCCAAATTGAATGTCCACAACCTCACCAGGTTCGAGCTTTGGTCGGAGCCTCTCCAAGGATTCCTTCATGACTTCGCCCATCTTGGCCGTCTCTCGGCCAATCGTCTCGAGGGTCACACCATCCCTGAGAATCGAAAACGAAGCCGTCCTTGTTGCCTGAATTGCATTTTCTTGAAACTTGAGTCCGAACTCTTGATAGGCCTTTGTCAATTTTAAAGAAATGCTGTCTGCATAATAGACCGAAAAAGGAGGAGGTTCGCTGCTCCCTCCACTCTTCTTGACTGGGGCTGCCTCGAACTCCCCCACACTCACCAGGACGGTAACGATACCTGCAAAACCAATGATGGATGCCATCCACTTACGTACCATACGCCAAACCTCACTTTTTTTAACCCTACTTCTCAAGATTCCAACTTCGCCATCCAAGGCTGAGAGCTTCAAGTGAAGAGGTTAACTATTCAGATTTACCGCAATATATCAATTTACGTGAGCCTGCACAATCAGCGAGACCTGACCATGGATTTTTTTCACACACAATAGAGCAAAAGGAGGCCATGCCTGTCTAACCACTTGCCACTTTGAACCTTTCTACACACTGGTTTCTTCCAAGCAACTCTACAACATGCGATGAAACCAAGGGGTAGGCAAGCAGGCCTTCTCTATCTTCATTTAACTTAATCTAGCTCAACTTGAAGTAGCTCTCCACATCAACACTGCTTTGTATACCAAAATGCTCTCAAAAAACCGGGTCAAATCAAACATGTGCTATTTTACGAGACTTTTGCCCTTCAGTGCCCTTTTGCTGTCTTTATTTCTTTCAAATGCTTTAGACCCACTTTTCTCAAGCGCTTTTCACAAATAGATCGGTAAAATAGTTCACCGGATCGGTCCAGACAAGTTTGTTTTTACTCCAAATTTTAGGAGCTGATTTGACAATTTGAACAGCTCTTTCCGGCTTTAGAATTTTTGCGAAATGAACTAAGTTCGAATCAATATTTCCGTCGGTAAGTTTAACTTCTATCAAATCTCTGATTTTGCCATCGACCATAACCAGGAAATTCACCTCTTTTTGATTTTTATCTCTTACATAATGCATCCGAGTCTTATAACCCTCGAAATCTTCGATAAAGTTCAGTTTCTTTAGAATGTGAGTCGCTACCAAATTTTCTAGCTTTTGAGCTTCGCCACCAATAACTTCTCCCGTATCGTAAAAATAGATCTTAACAGGCTTGTGGACCGCTCTGGTCAATTGCTTATCGTAGCCATTGATCATAAAAATAAGATACATTTGTTCAAAGATTTTAAGCCATTTTTTAGCAGTCACAGGGCTAATTTGAACTTCCTGTGCCAAATTAGAAATAGCAACGGTCGAGCCAACCTTTGATCTTATGTTCTGATAAAACAACTCCATAAGTTGAATCTCTTGAACAGTTTCCAGATCTCTGACATCCTCACGCATGATCCTGGTGATTCTTGACTCTCGCCACCGACGAGCTTCTCTTTCAGAGTTGTCAAGAAATGGCTCTGGGAACCCGCCAACAGTTAACAATCTCTTGTAAATCTCACTTCTGGAAAACTTCAAATCCTTTTCAAATAGAGAAAAAGGATGAAGTCTCCAATAGTGATATCTACCAAGAAGGGAATCTCCACCTCTGCGGTAGTGATCTAAGCGAGCACTGCCGGTAACTAAAAATCTGTGATTTTTTTTCTCAGTATCGTAAAATCCCTTTATTAGATTTCGCCATTTCTTGTATTTATGAAGTTCATCAAAAACAAGCAACTCCTCTTGATCCGTCCAGGAGGAGTTTAAAATCTTCTTTCGATCACTCATCCGATCCCAATTGAAATAAGCTCCGGAATAATCTTCTTCAAGAAGAGATAGACTGAGGGTTGTCTTTCCGCATTGACGAGGACCTCCAATAAAAACCATCTTCTTTTTTAAATCATCTTTAATATAAGGCGTTAAATACCGCATAAGGCATTTTGTTACAGGTCTAAAAAATTGGCAAGGCCATTTTTTACAGGTCTAAAAAAATGGCCAGTGAGCCCCAAGAAGCAAGGGGCCCATTCTTTTGCTTCTCTTAGACCCCGCTGACCAATTCAATGCGACCCTCTCGTTTGAGGTCCAGACAAACACATTGGACCTGGACCAATGCAGACCGGCCAGATCCGGGTTAGAAAGTCTTAAAACCAACCGACGCGAGTTGCGATGATGGGCGCAAGAATGAGGGCCACAATCGACATGAGCTTAATGAGAATGTTCATGGCTGGCCCCGTAGTGTCCTTAAAGGGATCTCCGACGGTGTCTCCCACAACGGCAGCTTTGTGAGCATCGCTCCCCTTTTTCTCGCCTTCGATGTCCCCTTTTTCGATGTACTTCTTGGCATTGTCCCAAGCGCCACCCGCGTTGGACATAAAAAGTGCAAGAACAACGCCTGTGAGGGTCGCTCCTGCCAAGGTCCCTCCAAGCGATGCGGGGCCGAGCGTGAACCCAACGATGATCGGTGCGATGACCGTCACAAGACCCGGCATCACCATCTGCTTGAGCGCAGCATCGGTTGAAATCTTCACGCATCGAGCTGTATCGGGCTTTCCGGTGCCTTCAAGAAGTCCTGGAATTTCGCGAAACTGTCTTCGAATCTCGGCCACCATCTCTCCAGCCGCGCGACCCACGGAGGTCATTGTCATAGAGCCTGCCAGAAGCGGAACGATCGCTCCAATGAAGATTCCCGCAACCACTGAAGGGTCCGTTATATCCATAGTGAGTGGCCCCAAACCCTCCTTGGCTCGCACAAAGTTGACCGCCTGGCTGTAGGCCACAAAGAGTGCCAACGCTGTCAGTGCAGCAGAACCGATTGCAAACCCCTTGCCAATCGCCGCCGTGGTATTCCCAATGGCGTCCAGTCCGTCTGTGATCTTACGAACTTCGGGTCCAAGCCCCGCCATCTCAGAAATGCCCCCCGCATTGTCGGCCACGGGTCCATAGGCATCTACAGTCATCGTAAGTCCAACTGTGGCAAGCATACCGACAGCTGCAAGCGCAATCCCAAAGAGGCCTGCAAAATGGTAAGAAGTCAAAATGGCCACACAGATGAGAAAAAGAGGAGCCGCGCAGGACTCAAGACCAACTGCCATACCCGCGATCACATTGGTTGCTGGTCCCGTCTTCGAAGCCTTTGCAATTCGAAAAACAGGAGACGAAGCCGTGTAAAACTCGGTCACCTTTCCGATCAACACTCCGGCAATGGTCCCCGAAATGATGGCCCAAAAGCCGTTTAAGGAGTAACCGAAATAGGAAAACCCGACATAGGAACCGGCAATAAAGACTCCGGCAGCCGTAAACTCCGCAAAGTGAAGTGCCTTTGCGGGATCGGCATTCTTAAAAATATTCATACCAAGAATACCAAGTATAGATGCCACGAGCCCCAGAACCGAAAGCCCCAGAGGAAGTGCCATCAACATCGTTCGAGCCGACATCGACCCCGTATAGAGCGAACTGAGTTGAGTCGCCTCAAGCGTCGCACCAATGGCGATGGTGGCCACCATCGCTCCAACGTAGGATTCAAAAATATCTGCGCCCATTCCCGCAACATCGCCCACGTTGTCCCCAACGTTGTCTGCAATCACTCCGGGGTTGCGTGGGTCATCCTCAGGAATACCTGCCTCCACTTTGCCAACAAGATCAGCACCCACATCGGCAGCCTTCGTGAAGATCCCGCCCCCAATACGAGCAAAAAGCGCAATCGAAGAGGCTCCCATAGAAAACCCCGAGATCACCGAGACCGTTTCAACGTACTGACCCCAAAAATAGTAGAAGACTCCAAGACCAATCAGACCCAAACTTGCCACAGAAAGACCCATCACGGCCCCACCACGAAATGCAACCAGAAGTGCTGCCGATACACCCTTATCCTTTGCTGCAGCGGCCGTACGCACATTCCCCTTGGTTGCAGCCTGCATTCCGATAAATCCTGCAAGCCCTGAACATAAGGCCCCAAAAACAAACGCCACAGCATCTGGAATCCCAATTTTCCAGGCAATAAGCCCCGCCACGATGACCACAAAATAGGCCAGCTTGGAGTACTCAGCCCTCAAAAAGGTCATTGCCCCAAGGTGAATCTCATCGCCAATGGCCTTCATCTTCTCAGTCCCTGCCGATTCGCGCGTAATTCCCAAATAGGTCAAAAACGCAAAGACAAGTCCAATTCCTCCCGCCACTGGGGCCAGAACACCAATCTCCATGCAACACTCCTTTTCACTTTCATTGATTTGAGAGAGATCTTACATGCTCTCAAAGCCGTTCAAAAGTCAACTCTAAGATCTCTTTAAAGATCTCTTTAATACAATCTTTCCCATTCTTTTCAATGAGTTACGCATCACAATTGGGATGCACAGCGACTATCTCAATCCACAAACTTAAAACCCCGATCTCAAAATAAAGATGGGTTAGAACCCAGATCTGAAATTAGAAATGGGCTAAAAACCATGAAAGCCGCCACCAGAGCAGAAGTGCTCGAGAAAACAGGCCTCACCGTATCACTGGGGATACGCCTCGGCCTATTTTCTCTGCGCTTTCTGCTCTGGCAGCACCTTTGATGATTTTTATCTCCATTTCTAATTTCAGACGATTTGAACTGCAGCAACGAGGTCAAATCACGATTTCCTGAGAGAAGCCAGCAGGTCCAACCCTTAAATCTCTGCTTCAAGACGAAGCTAAGGTCTCGATAAAGATCACGAATCTGATGGGGATCTCCCATACGTTCACCATAGGGTGGATTGACCACCATCATGCCCTTCGGAACAGGTGGATTGAGAAACTCAATTGAGGCTCGTTCAAAGGTGATGAGGTGGTCCACACCTGCTCGCTTGGCATTTTCTCGGGCCATCTTGATCGCCTCAGACTTCTGATCAAATCCATAAAAGTGAACGGCTGGCTCCTCAATTTCATGTTCCGTAGCGCGAGCCAGGGCGCGCTCAAAAGCGTCCGGCTGAAAGGTTTTATGGCGCTGAAAACCGAACGATCTACGAAGAGTGCCAGGACCCACCTTTGAAGCTTTGAGTGCAGCCTCAATCAAAAAGGTCCCCGACCCACACATGGGATCCACAATGGGAGTCGTCTCATCCCACTCAGTTAAGGCAATGAGCCCAGCCGCCAAATTCTCCTTCAAGGGAGCAGGGCCCAAAGCCTCGCGATAGCCACGCTTGTAAAGTGGGATCCCAGATGTGTCGACACTGATCGAGACGTGATTTTTCACAATTCGGACGAGCACAATCAAATCAGGGGCACTTTTATCCACATCAGGCCGTCGATCAAACTTCTCCCAAAATTGATCTACAATGGCATCCTTCACCTTCATGGCCACCAATCGTTGATCATGAAGAGCGCTCTCTTTGACCGCAGCATCCACGACCAGCTTCTGCTCTGGGGTGATGTACTTTGTAAAATCATGCCTCTTCATGTTGAAGTAGAGATCTTCGGGTTTGTAGGCTGGAAAATCCAAAACAGGCAACACGATTCGACTGGGAGTTCGGAGCATGAGGTTTGCAAGATAGCACTCCTCCCACGAACCCTCAAAATCAATCCCGCGAACGCTCTTTTGCCGGACAAAGATCCCCTGGTCCTCAATCTCCTTGGCGGTCACATCATGGAGACCCCGGGTCGTAATCGCTAAAAATGTAGGCATGAAACTCCTTGAGGTGCCCCTGTGTCGGCTGCTAGGTCATCGAGTATCGAGGACCTCCGCCGCCCTCTGGTGGTGCCCAAGATATGTTTTCAAAGGGGCACTTAATATCACATGCCTTGCAATGGATGCAATTTGTATAGTTCACAAAGATCCGTTTTTCTTGGGAGGCCTCGGCAGCCACCATCTCGTAGACTTGGGCAGGACAAAAGTGGTTGCAGGGGTTCTGATACTCGCTCGTGCACTTCTCATGACATATGTTCTTGTCCGCAATGAGCAGATGGTTGGGGGAGTCCTCATCGTGGGTGGCCCCTGTCAAATAGACGCTCGAAAGTTTATCGAAAAAGAGTGTCCCGTCTGTCTTAGGAAGCTGATTCTCCTCATGATCAAGTCCTTGAACGCCCCAGACATCTAGAACCGCACAGGTCGCCTCAGCATCCCGGTGCTCGATCTTCATGTGGTCGCTCAACCCCCTACCTCCTGTGATCTCTTGCAATCCCAAAAGCGGAAGCGAAGCCCAAAACCCCTTGCTCAGAGCCTGATGAAAGTTGCGACTTCGATAGAGATCTTCTTTGATGTAGCTGGACTCCACCTTCTCTTGATAGACTTTGAGCTTTCCTTCAGAGAAGTTCTGTTCACAAATCGCCTCAAAGGCCGTCTCAGCCGCAAGCATGCCTGACTTCATAGCCAAATGGATCCCCTTAAGTTTTCGAACATCCACCATGCTGGCCGAATCCCCACAGACGAGAAATCCCGATCCATAGAGTTTAGGCATCGAGTACCAACCTCCTGCCGGCAGTGTCTTTCCTCCGTACGCAATGACCTTTCCACCCTTAATTTTTTCTGCAATGAAGGGGTGAGTCTTCATTCTCTGAAGCTCGCGGTGGGGATCAAAGAGCGGGTCCTCCGTATCAAGATAGGCAACAATCCCCAAAATGATCTGGTCCTTCTCACCGGTGTAGAGGAATCCTCCTCCGACCGATTTGGAAAGCGGGAAACCCGCCGTATGAAAAACCTGCCCCGGCTTGACTGTCCCGGTGGGCATTTGAATCACCTCTTTCACACCATGTTCAAAAACCTCAGGGTTTTTCCCTGCAAATAGGTCAAACTCTTTGGCTACTTGCTTAAAGAGAGAGCCTCTTGATCCCTCGGCAAAGATGGTCAACTTTGATTTCAAAAGAAGTCCTGCCTCAAAGTTCCCTTTGGGTTCACCCTCCTTGTTGAGACCTCGATCGCCCGTACGAACCCCAGCCAACGTTCTACCATCGATCAATGGAGCCACTCCCGCAAAGCCAGGAAAGATATTAACCCCTTTCCCCTCAACTCTCTCACCAAGCCAGCGATTGAGTTTGGACATTGAAATCACCAAGTTGCCATGGTTTCGAAAGGGTTCCGGGGTGATCGGAAACTTAAGACTTCCACTTCGAGTGAGATAGTAGACCGCATCCTCAGTCACTTCCGATTCTACTGGACACCCTTGAGCTTTGAATTCGGGAACCAGCTCAGAAAGGGCGATGGGATTCATCACAGCGCCTGAAAAACTGTGTGCGCCCACCTCTCCACCTTTTTCAATCACCACCACCATCTGTTCGGGGATCTTCGCTCCGCTCTTCTTACCCTCATCGACTGCTTGATTGTGCTCTTCGATCTTGGTCATCAAATGATGAGCAGCTGATAATCCAGCGCAACCACCACCCACAATCAATACATCCACATCCATCACTTCTCGTTCGATCTCCGCCATCATTTACCCCCAAAAAGCACAAAATCGCTCAGAAAAGTTGGAACAAAAGTCGACGAATATCAACCTGTTCGATCAAAAACAGAAGGCGTGACCTAGTGCGATATCTTTGGAGTAGATTTTGGGCTCTCCTGAGTGCTCTCTCCACGGAGCACCTGGTCCTGAACCCTCTGAAGATTCGCCGTCGAATAGGGTGGTGGCATCTCCTTTTGCACTCGAAGGGTCTCATCTTCCACAACGGTGACTCCTCGGGCCTTAGCCCTCTTTGCAGAAATAGAAGCAAGTTCTCGTGACCCCTCCTCAAGCTCCGGAGCCTCTAGAGTTTGAGCCTGAGCCCAAAGAGCCAACAGCATACCCATCAACAAGACTGTCCATCTCATAAGTGACCCCTCCTCGCACGCTCCTTCAATCTTCGGTGGGACTTCATAGGAATCTGACGACGAGTCTCCACGATCTTGTTTCGATCAAGCTCAACGCGCAAAACACCTGGCTCATGGGTGAGCGACTCTAAAACTCTACCCCAAGGGTCCACCACCATGGTGTGGCCGTAACTCTCCCTTTGTCCACCTTGAACACCTCGGTGAACTCCCGCCTGAGCCGCCGCCAAAAGGTAACACTGAGACTCAATGGCACGAGCGCGCAGAAGCACCTCCCAATGGGCCCTTCCAGTTGGAACAAGAAAGGCCGATGGCACCGAGATCATATCAACCTCTCTCACTGCATATTCGTAAAAGAGCTCGCTGAAACGAAGATCGTAACAGATCGCAAGACCTGCACTCCACCCACCCACATGGACCACAGAGGGCTGATCTCCATGTTGAAATAGCGCAGATTCTCGAGTCGGTCGACTCCCTTCAACATCCACATCGAAGAGGTGAATCTTGCAATAGGGAAAATCCATCTCCCCTTTTTCATTGATGCTCAAGGTGGCATTGTAGAATTGAGAGCCACGTTTCAAGGGTACCGATCCAAGATGGATCACCACCTGATGTCTCTTTGCAAAGGTTGAAAGCTCCTTAAAAAAACTCTCTTCAAAGGAGAACTCTGGGAGCTCCCCCTCATCTCTCACGCGCAGGTAAAGGGTGTTTTCTGGAAAACCGATCCACTGAATGGGCTTTTGCTCCTTGACCTGATCAAGAACCTCCAGCACAGAGCTCATGTTGAACTCCACGTCATCCGTCGAGCACATCTGGCAAAGAGCGACATGAAGTTTTTCTGATCTAATCAAAGTAGGCTTTCCCCGAAGAGATCCGGGCTCGACTGATGTCTCGGCACCGCCAGTCCGCCTTCTCGAGATTGTTTTGGATGTTCTTCAGAATCGTCTGACAGGTCTGAACACTTTGCCCACTGCCCACAATCCGATCCACCCCGGCTTTGGTGTAGGTCGTCGTACAGAGTCGCTCATTCTCATTTTCTTGAGAGACACGGATGGTCCGAACGATCTTATGGCTCTTGCACATGACATATTTCAAATGCACGAGCTTTTGAGAATGATCTGAACTCTTTGGGACCGCAGCCTGTGAAAGATGACCGATCCCAAAAGAGAGAAACAGTGCGACAAAATAGAAAAAAAAGCCCATCGCAGTCCCCTTTGCACGAGCCCAGACTTGCAATCTGAGCCCAAGACCTCTTTTTCATTATTACGAAAGAACCATCAAATGAAAAGGATTCTTTCGAATTCCCTCTATTTTGGAGCTATGCGAGCTTTACGTTGGAGTAGTCGATAAAACCCTCCATCTTCTTCAACCCATCCTTTTTATCGTAATGAGTCTGAATCCGAACCCCCTGGACTCGAACTTTCATTCGTTTGGAGTCCACTTCAAGAACGCTGCCTTTGCGGCCTCGATCGGCACCTGTGATCACTTCAACATTTGAGCCCTTTTTGATCTTAAGCTTTTTCATGCCCTTGCGCTCTCCTTCTTTAACTTCCCAGCCGCCCCTTGAAGTCTTCTTCGAATGCGCCCACGAACCTCGAGGGCCCGCTTCGAAAGATCCTTCTCCTTACGAGAAAGGATGAATTGATCAAACCCACCCAGGTGCTCCATGCTGCGAAGGGTGCTCACCGCAACCTTCAAAGTCACCATTTCATTGAGTGATTGACTGTAAAGGCGCCTCTTTTGAACATTGGCGTGACTGGTCGTCTTGGTTCTAATCTTCGAATGACTCACCAAATTGGCAACGACGGGGCCTTTTCCCGTCAATTCACATCGGGCCATAAATTCTTCCCTCGCTTTTTTCAATCAGATCCAACGTATAGTTGAAAAAGACTCTTGTTGGCAACCTAAATATGTCATATAAGGGGGTGAAATTGGACTGGAAAAGCTAAAATAATATTATGACTTAGGCTCGAAAAAGGGGAGATGATGGATTTTCAAGATGACGCTAGAGGTTCAAAGGATGGCAAAAAGGGGGACGGAATCCTAAAAAAAGGGGGACGTTCGAAGTATCGACCCGAATATCCTGGAGATTTTGAATTTAACTACAAGGACCCGTTGACCCTCTCCCGCTTCATTATGGAGGGCGGCAAAGTCATCCCCTCTCGAATCAGTAAGATGAGCATGGCTCAACAAAAGAAGGTGTCTGCAGCAATACGAAAAGCTCGCTGCTTGGCCCTCCTTCCGGTCGGTTCCGATGCCTATGATCGCTTCGGTCGTTCACCCGAGCCGATCTCACCTGTCCCATTTGATTGGAAATAACCTTCAGGTTTCGCGCCAGGCACTACTTAGGGGCTGTCCGGTAATTCGCTTTTTGATCGATTTTGATAAGTTTTTCTTATACCGAGGCGGGCCGACGAAGGGCTAGCCAGAGGCGCTAACTTGGAATTACCGGACAGCCCCTACTTAGTGCCACTCATTTTTTTGGCGCGAATGAGGTCGACCAATGTAGCCAGGAGGAGCGAAAGGTAGACTTGCTCTGAGGCCCAATGAAATTTCGAGGCTGAGATCCCAAGGATTTCGGCCTGCCGAAAGCCCTCCGATCCCACATCGATGTAACTTACCATCATTGGAAGGGCGACTCCAAAAAGGTAGAGAAGGTTCACCCAAAAGACGAGAGACCGCCAACGATGCGGCCAACTGAGCGTTCGAAAGAAGATCAACAGACCCATCAGCAAAAAGAGTGAACCCGCAACGAGTCCCGCCGTGGCCTTCTTCTCAAAAAGTTTAAAAGCAAGGACGGCCGATACGAGGATGACCAGCTCAACAACTAAGAAAATGATCAATTCCAATCTCTTCATGGCTGCCACTGCTCACAACGTGATGACAAGATCATCAACTCCCATGCTTGAGCTCTTACCAACTTATCTGCCCCTGGTAAAGTTTGAAACATCTTGGTCTGAAACTGAAGCCAACTCTCTTTTCCATAGAGTGCCAAATGAAGATCTTTAAGATCGCAATAGAGTGCAAGGTTCGACGCTTCAAGCCATCCGTACTTCAAAAGAGCACTCTTGGGGGGCTCTGATCCCCAAGCCAACAGGGTTAGAAGTTCTGGGCCCTCATCAAGTATCTTTCGAACCTCTGCCCTTGAGCCAAGATCACTGGAGCACTCCTTTGGAATCTTTTTTGCCTGATGGTGAAAGGCCCTCCAGACCTGAAAGAGTTCAAAACATCCCCCTGGTGTATTGCTCCCTTTGCATCGATCGAGCAAATCTCCATATTTTGCAGGACGGATAACTGCCCCTTCAGTCTTTGAATAGATGAGTCCTTGAAGACTCTCCTCAAAGAGATCCATATGAGTTTTGCAAATGGAGTGCGGAGGGTTGAAGAGGACCATCAACGCCAACCCACCCACCAAACACAGAGTCACAAGAAACCATACGGGTAAACTACGAATCCATTGATCAAGCATAATACATCAATCTTACATAACTGCCAGACCGCATCGAACCTTTGGCTTGAGCGGGTGGCGTGCCTTCCATCCCTTCTGCACCCAAGTCATCTTGTCATGGTCACAAAAGAAGATGTGGAAATCTTTTCTTAACTGATAGGTTCGCAATAGACCCGCCAACTGGTGAAAGGCCTTTCGTAATTCATCGGACTGCTCTTCCCCATTGCTTCTTAGAACCATCTCCAGATGCCTTGAAATGGCATCCAGATAGCGAAGCACATGAGGAGCTTGAAGAGTTTTCATCTTCCCTGTTTTTACTCGTGCACGTTTCAGAGCTGAAAGCACCCCTTTCAAACTGTCATGGACCGCACTGCGATCCTGATCCACAAATGCCTCGTGCATATCGTCGACTGCCGACAATAGGAGATTAAGCTCATCGGCCAAGACTTTAGAGAGTTCGATTCTTTTCGACCAAGCGTTCAAAGGAGCTAAAAGGATCATTCCAACGAGAAACAGGCCCCAACAGCCTTGCTCATACCTCCTTCTTAACACGCCCTCCATGTCCATCTCTTGTCCCCTCAGCCATCCATTACGAGCCACTGGCCATTGAATGATATACCACTGTCTACTCTATCGGAATGAGAATGGATCTCCGAAGAAGACCTTTGTCTAAGGATTGTTCAAAATCAGGAGTTTGACACAGGTGGGAAACGAAATTCTCATAACCTGGACCGACTTTGGTTCTTCGATCATTGCTTTGCACTGAGAAAATTCAACGGATTACGAACCCCACGTCTCATCATGAGTGACTCAGAAACTAACAGACCCATCTCGGTCCCTATTTTGCACTGAATGAATCTTGGGGCCGTATGGGTGATCTTGGTTGTTCATTATCTGTGCAACCACTCGCAGATAGGGAGGAAAGCATGTCAAAACGCGATAACTATTTTGAAAGAAATCGGGGCTACATCTCCGACGAGCTCCAAGCCACAATCTCAAAGAGACGGCTTCTTCCTTGCGACCTCATTCTTGATACAATTGACTATCTGAGCTTACCCGCCATCGTCACGCTTCATGACACAGCAAATGCTCTAAAGAAGCCCGCACTCTCTGCACTGAGTGCAGGATGGGGAGCTTTGGTTCTCGCATTTGATCCTCGTTCACCTGAAAACTTGACCTTTCGTGATCTCATTCAAATTCCTCGTGATCTTGAACTTCAGAAATCCTCCTACATGGATTATTTGGTTCCTTTTGTTGAGCGCATCGCACCACTTCTTGATCCAGAGATCATTAGAGAAATGCAGCGTGCCCTCTCACTGATGAAAGACGGAAACCCGTGCCCTGCCTCGCAAGTTGCAGCTGGAGCATCCGCTGTGGCTGCTCTTGCCAACACGCTGGTCGTTCAAATGGTTGCCGGAGAATATGTTTCGCTAGTTCCCAACATCTATCTCTTGAACCTCAAGGACTTGACCCCACACTCTGTCTCAGTTGGCCGAAAGCAGGAGCCTCTGCGATCCCATTTGCGTGAGGCTTCATGAAGAGTCCAAATACAGATTCCATTCTTCGTAATCTAACGATGCTTCTTCCTGAGGATTTTCGCCACCATCTCATTCGACGAACGACCCCATTTCCAACGGTTCCGTTTGAATTAGGGGAGATCAAGGTTGCTGAGACGAAACAGGAGTATCTTGATGCTTTTCGTCTCATTCATGACTCTTATGTCCATGCGAAACTCACAGATCCTGTGCCCTCTGGATTTTGCGTCTTTCCCCACCAGCTTCTTAGAACGACTGCAATCGTGATTGTCAAAGATAGGGCGGGTCAACTTCTTGGCACTCTATCCATCGTACTCGACGGGCCCCACGGTCTCCCCCTGAATCACCAATTTAGGTTCGTTTCGTTAGGACCACCAGGAGCCCGCCAAGCCGAAATCATGGGAGTTGCCCTCTCTCCAAGTGTACGATCCAAGCACCATCATCTACTGCTTGCGCTATCAAAGTACACGATCCGCTATGCCTCTCGGTGGCTTGGAATCAACTCTCTTTTTATAGCTTTGCCACCAGAAAGAGTGGACCTCTTTCGAGCGCTTTTTCCATTGGATTATATTTCGCAGGAAATCTATCGTGACCCAAACCTTAAGAATTCAAAGTGGGTGGCACTTTCTTGCAACATGGACCATCTTGAATCAAAACTTCGCGCGCTTTATCGTGGAACTCCTCAAAATCGAAATGGATACACCTATCTTTTTTGCCACACAGAACCTAACTTTCGATATCCACCTCGCCAATATTTTAGTGCATTTCACTCGGACCTTCCCAAAGATCTTATCGATGAGCTAGGTGTTGATGCAAATTCGATGTTGGCTGCAATTCCAAGCAGAGAAGATCGCCTTGTCTGTCATCGCACTTCTACGAGATATCCCGTGCACATGTCAGGGTTTCTTCAAAAGGGGCACTGGAAACTACCCCTTGTCCTCCACGATGTCTCTCAAAATGGGGTGCGCGCCTTTTTGACAAGGCCTCAACAATTTTCGAAATCGGCCACCTGCGATCTTCAACTCCACGTGGGAAATGCCTCACTCACCGCCCTAAAAGCTCGATGTGTCTGGCAAAAGAACCATCTTCTGGGGTTGGAGATTCTTGAAGAGACACCCGTCTGGAAAGAGCTGCATCAACACCTGACCCTCTCATGGAACTGTCGCACTTAACGTCCACTCTCAAAGGGCGATGAGGGCTATCATGGGATCAACGCTGCCCATAGAGGTAACTCATCAACCACGGACTGGGGGTTTAGGTCATTGACCCCAGCACGTCTTAATACGAGACAGTGTCCCTATGCCTCCGGCACAATGCGAAAAATCTCGACCATAGACTGCCTGTTGTGTTTCAAATAACACCAACACCTTCCGCATTGAAATGACTTAGGTTTTCAAGGAAAGTTCGATTTCACCAAAACGGCCAGAATTTGCTATACTTTGTTTCAAGTCGGGAGCGTGAAATAAGGAAGCCCACCACCCATGGGCAGGATCGACAATTGCTGGGGAAACCGA
>JACTMU010000001.1 GCA_014584465.1 Pseudomonadota bacterium
TAACCCTCCTTTTTTACCGGAGGATAGTACTACAATGCAAGAACGCCAGGAATTCCGGCTAAAGCCGAAGGATTATGACCATTTACTGGGACATTTAAATTGCAACTATGTCCCTTTAATTATGCAAACCTATATATATCCGAACTCGCGGTGCCAACAGTTTTAATTCCCTGCGATTCAAGAGTACATGCATAGAAATGAAATGGCATGAATGTGTTTTCATATTTTACAAAACTCCATGTTATCAACTGTCTCGAACAGTGATCCTCGGACCAATATGTCCGCCCGCTGTTCAAGAATGACTCATCGCCCTTCCATCTGATCATTTAAGCCCCAGTTCATAGAATCTTAGCCTAGCATCAAAGCGATTCCATCGGGAAGCGTCCACTCGACTTGAAAGAAAATGACGAATTCTTCCTGTTAACAATGGAATAGCATATCCTCCATACAAGATCTTCCTATGGAGCCTCCTTGACGCCTCCAACTGTTCCTCCCAACCACTCTGATTGTAAATATCATCAAACTCCTTTTTTAAATCTGGCAACCAGGAACTTAACGGTCCCAATGGCGGTCCCAATAAGAAAGACCAGCTTCCCGATGAATCCTGTTGATTTCCTACAAACGAGACCAATCTTCCAAACTCCTCATAAATCTCATTAGAGGTTTCATCACTATAATTAACTTCAAGGATAATTCCGTTTTTCTTAAATATTGAAGACAAGTACGACATCAACTCACTATAAAGCTCGAGTTGCTTTGGGACCCGAATTCTAATTTTACTTACTTCTAATTCTTGATCGCCAACCGATAGATCACTATGGTCACCTTCCAATCGTCCGTTAAAGCCAAATGGAATCATCTGCGTTTCCGCAACCAATGGATATTTATCCTTGACAACATCTTTTAAACCATTTCGAAACTGAGCGACAATTTTCGCGATCTGTAAACGCACATTCACATTGTATGTCATAGGATTTAAATGATTAAAGCACAAAAACAAAATCGAAGATGGATGACCATTGAATGTCTGAGAGGCACTTCGCTCGTAGCTGGATAATAACCGCGGATCAGTGAATGACGTAGATGGCACAATGTCCATCTTATGCTTTGTAAAATATTCAAACTTTTCTGCCATAGTAGAAACATTTTTTAATACAATTCTATCAGGCATATCCACCCGATACAGAGGTGAGTGTGCGTTTGAGGCTAACTGTAGTACACGATTTTCGATATCCCATTTTTCAACATAGTAGGGACCCACGGTTTTCTGCCACCCCAAAATCTTATACTCAGATGGTAGCAATACCGCGTCCGCCAAGGAAAGTTCGTGGAGAATTGAGATCCCGATCTTAAACGGAAACTTCAGGGTTAGTTTTCGCAATGTCGGTTCAAAGGAGATTTCATCTACTCTCTTCAAATATCGAATATGTCGATGAGGCTTACTTCGCAAATCGTTCATCCACTCAAGTATTTCACTTGGTGCAACCACCATACCGTCAGACCATCGTAGATCTCTAAGATAAAACACCCATGTATGAGAGTCTTCTTGATAAAACTTCTCAGAAAGACATCCTACGTATCCTAAGGATGAATCTTGGGAATCACGTACCAAGCCACAGCCGATGTTCTCAAGCAAATAGTATTCCCAAATTGATTCGGTGTTTTCCGGATCTAGTAATGAAATGTCCTGCTTCAAAAGGCCAACCGGAAATACAACATTTAAAGGTTCTCTATTAACCACACGTGACCGTATCATCAAACCTACTCCAACCAGAACCCCAAGAAAAATAAAACTTATTTTATATTCCACCGGTGCCCGTACAGTTAGCACCCTCAATTGATTTGATATCTTTAGCATTCTTCTTAATGTTTCCAATTTCTTCTTGTCCCTTTGACCTACCAAAAAATACAAGATTAACTAAAACCAACGCGACAATTGTTCCTATTTTCGTAAACACTTTACTCATTCATCCCCCCATTTATTCAAGATTAATATACAATTCGAAAATCCACTGAAACGTAACGATACAATAAGATTTTCTTTCAAAAACAATCGATTCAATCCAGACCTAACCGACCATGCTGTGGCCATGTTGACACTGACGTGATCTAGTCCATCTCTCAACAGATGGCAATGTGTTTGTAGAAAAAGAGAGCAGATGAACTGATTTTACAGACCAGATCTGTAAATATTACATTGTCCGGCTTTAGTTCTCTTCCTAAAGATTTCATTGCCGCCGTTTTTCCTAACTCCTTAGTCCTGAAACTTACATCTGCGTGAAATACAATTAAAAATCGAACGCTAGCCTGGATTCCCATGTTAGTTTATTGACCTAACTGTAATGGTTGATTTTGCAAGGCACTTTTGCAGGGGTCTAGGTTTGGGTCAGATTTGAGATAGGCTCTCCAAATTAAGAGGAGGCATTATGTCGCAAAACCAAGTTTAAGGCGATATACCGATAGTGAGCGAAGCCTCATCTTGAGAGCGGTAACACCTAACACCACGGAGCCTCATCCGAACAAGAATCGCAGTTTGCGACCACCCCACCAGGGTACAGGATACGTTTGTTTGGCATAGTATTCCGAGGCAAGCAACAATGGATTGTGGGCACGTTTCTGAAATTGAACAACGACTTCTTTCTCCTCGATCGAGACCTGAGCGGTCGCA
>JACTMU010000113.1 GCA_014584465.1 Pseudomonadota bacterium
GAAGACGACTTGTTTTTGATGAATTTTTTTATCTTGTTCTTGGTCGGATTCTTTATAAAGATTTACCCGAATATTTTTGTTACGAAACCCATTGATCTCGAATAAAGAATTTGCGAGATTTCTTGAAATTACCTATGCCTCAGCTAATGAAGTGGAATGTCTGATAATCTTATCTACCGATTTGAAAATGGTAAGTGAGGAAAAATCCAAAGAACTTTTTGAGAAATCAGAAGAAATAAAAAAAAAATTCTTTATGCCTTTATCCAAAAGCTGAAGACTGGAGACTGAAATCTGTAGGCTGCGGACGAAGTCCGCCTTATGAATTTCAATTTTCCGGGCCAACGAATGGCTAGCCAGAGGCGCTAACTCGAGGAAGCTCAACGAAGGCATAAGGAAAACTTAGGGGGTGAATTCGCCGAAATGAGGTTTCGCGCCAAGCACTACGTAGACGTTTTAACCCGGATCTGGGTTTTAAGAATGAAGTTCTCCATCCAGAATGAAGAGCGCACAGAAGAGGACTTAAGTTCACGATCAGTTTGAAGAGCCAGTCGATAGGCACTTTCAAGCTTCTCAAACGACCATCTTTTGGCCTGCTCCAAATATTTCTTCAGAAAAAATGGAGGAACACCAGCTCGAGCTGCAAGCCCTGCACTCCCAAGCCCTTCGGCCATACCTTCACGCAGATTCATAAGAATCCGAAGATGACGAACCATCAGTGCAAGCACACCAATTTCACTTTGACCCTGATCAAGAAGCCGAGAAAGACGTGTCATCGCACTTTCCAACTGGCATGAAGCCACCGCATCGGCAAGGTCAAATACACTCTCTGCCTTTGAGCGAGGCACCACCTGATGGACGTCCGAAGCCTCCACTCGCCGAGGAGGAGATCCCACATAAGTTGCCATCTTTTCCATCTCTCGATCGATCTCGGACAATTGGCACCCAAGGTACTCTAAGAGCAAGAATGAGGCCTCAGGGGTCAGCTCAAGGCCTCTCTGCTTTGCAATGTAGTGGACCCACTGATCCATCTGATTTTCAAAAGGAGACTTCATCTCCGCAATCTGTCCATGAGTTTCGACAAGTTTCACACACTTTTTTCGTCGATCAATCTTTGGACTTAACAAAACAAAACATGTGCTCAAAACGGGCTTTTCGAAAAGAGGCATCAAAGCTTCCAAATCCTTATCCTTTAGAAGATGTGCTTCTTTGAGAAAAACCAAACGCCAAGCACTCATCATCGGAAGCGTTTCAACTGCCTGAAGCACATCAACCACCTTCGATTGGCCTGCGTAAAAGAGATCAAAGTTAAAATCACTGATCCCCGTCCCCAATGCCCTCTCTTTGATCAGATTGGTACATTGATCAATGAAGTAGGTCTCCTCACCAAAAATCCATATCAAAGGGGGAAGTTCTTCTGTTTTGAGTTTCTCCATCAACTTTTGAAAATTGAGTAAAGCCATCCTAAAAGTTCTCCGTCATACGATCATAAGCCTCGGACATCATCTCCTGCGCCAAAAGCCGTAGATTTTCATGCCGTGCACTGTGATTGTAGAGTGCATTGGCTGAGTTGATCGTGGCAATCCCTACCGATGGAGACGAATAGGTCTTTGAACGTTCAAATGCACGCTCCCAGAGCACCTGCCGATCTGAATTCCTGCGCACCAAGATGTCAACACGAACAGTGATAGTTTGCTTTGAAGAGAGTGCCACATTCGAAGGTGAAGAGACATCCCCAGATGGAGCGTCATAAATGATCTCACGGAGAGACCCCTCAACGCTGACCTGAGCCTCCGATGAGGAGCTCAGAGTCACCATGTGGGCGCGTTCAATCTCAGTGATCAAGGCATTGGTGAAGTAGACCTCTGCTCCTGTCTCGTGGCTGCGATTCATAAAGAGAGGCACCACCACTCGATCGTAACCACCCGGCATCTGTGCTGGCACCATGAAGTGATAGGAGCAACCTAAGAACAGACCACCCAAAGGTAAACTCAAAAGTAGAAGGAAAAATCTCATCTCATCAAACTAACCTTTTCCCAATCGTGGTTCAAGCGTTTCACGAATGCCCATTCGGGCTCCCTGTGCCAGAAGGCCCTTTGAGTGGAAAAACGCAGTGCCCCTCATGGCCTTGCCCCCTGCATTACAACCACTCTAGATTTTGTTCTCTTTGCGTCAAAACGGAACTTGGGCTATATCCAGATCGATCGAGCTTGTCTCTTTTGTGTGTATCTGTCTCTGTGGATTACCATTTGCTTGCCGCCACCACCATGTTGACTTCCTTGGGTTGCGACAGGCTCTTTACGGAGGGCCAATATGAAAAGTTACCTTTTTACTCCAGGCCCTGTGCCACTTTCTCAAGCTGCCTGTGATGCACTTTCACAGCCCGCCATCCATCATCGCTCTGCCCAGTTTCTTGCTCTCTTTCGTGAGCTTAAGGGGAACTTGAAAAAAATTTTTCAGACCCAATCTGAGGTCTTTCTTCACGCCTCTTCAGGGACCGGAGGCCTTGAGTCGGCCATCGTGAACACCCTATCTCCTGGGGACACGGTGCTGGTGATCAACTCAGGAAAGTTTGGAGAGAGGTGGGCGGAGATTGCTCGCGCCTACCAAATGAAGGTCCATGAGCTGATGGTCCCTTGGGGAGAAGCTGTCTCGGTGGAAGAGGTTTCCCAGTGTCTAAAGAGAGATCCCTTGATCAAGGCTGTTTTGTGCCAAGCTTGTGAAACAAGCACTGGGGTTCTTCACCCCGTGGCAGAGCTAGGATCTCTGGTCCGAGAAGATCCTAAGATCCTTTACATGGTGGATGGCATTTCAGCTCTTGGGGCAATTCCACTACCTATGGATGAGTTCGGGATCGATGTTCTTGTCAGCGGATCACACAAAGGCCTCTCGTCGCCCACGGGCCTCTCTCTCATCTCTCTTTCGGAAAAGGCTTGGAAGTTTTATGAGTCGGCTCGTTCACCCCGCTACTATTTTGACCTCGGCCCAGAGAGGACAGCCAATGATTCCCATGAAACGCGCTTCAGTTCACCAGTTGCACTCGTGAGATCGTTGAGTGTCAACATCGAAATTCTTTTGTCTGAGGGTTTGGAGAGAACTTTTGCACGAGTCTCTCGTCTAAGTCAAAGCACCGTGTGCGTTGCTCACATGTTGGGGCTCACTCTCTTTCCTCAAAGTCCCTCACCCACCCTCACAGCACTTTCAATTCCCCAAGAGATTGGCGCAGACCAGCTCAAGAGATCACTTGAAACTTATGGGATCATGGTCGCAGGAGGTCAGGATCAACTTAAAGGCAAGATCCTACGAATTGGACATATGGGATCCATATCGACAGAAGATCAACTCTACATGATTGAGAAATTGATCACCTCACTTTTGAAACTCAACCCTAAATTGAGTGAAGAAGTGGGACAGCTTGCAATGAAAAGTGCACGGGAGATTCTCAGTTCATGACGAAACCCACTCAAGAGAAAATTGTAATCACCGACCGCTTCTGCATTGAAGCCAGATCCTTTCTCCAATCTCAAAAGAGATATGAAGTTGTAACCTCTAAGACCCCTTATCCTACTGCAGAAGAACTCAAAGGATGTGTGGGGTTGATCATTCGCTCACGAACTTCCATCGATACAAAACTTCTTGAACGAGCAAGTGACCTTAAGGTGATTGTCACAGCCACAAGTGGCTTTGATCACATTGATTTGGATTTAACTCAAAAACATGGCGTGACCACCATGTACACACCCTCGGGAAATGCCACCAGCGCAGCTGAACTGACTCTACTGTTGATGCTTTCAGCTTGCCGAAAAGCCCCTCAAGCACATCAAATGGTTCAACAGGGAAGTTGGGAAAGGGTCCCCTTGATCGGAAACGAATTGAAGGGCAAATCCTTGGGGCTCATCGGTCTTGGCCGGGTGGGATCCAATGTGGCTCAAATTGCAAAGGGTTTTGGACTTGTGGTGAGTGCCTTTGATCCCTTTGCCCCACCTCAGCGATTTGAAGATCTTGATGTTGGTTGTGTTGGTCTTATGGAGCTTCTCCGAAGCTCTGACATTATCTCACTGCATGTTCCCTACACCAAGCAGACCCATCACCTTCTTAATAAAAGCACGCTCTCTGAAGTCTCGACAAATGTGCTGATTGTCAATACATCCAGGGGCTCTGTAGTTTGTGAGCAAGATCTCATTCAATGCCTCACTCAACACCGATCCATGAAAGCGGCTCTGGATGTGTTTGAACGTGAACCTCTGGATCCATCCTCTCCCCTACTTTCACTTGCCAATGTGGTGCTCACCCCCCACATTGGAGCCACGACGGAAGAGGCCTTTCAGCTCGTCTCATGGGATGCCTCTCGGCAACTCGTCGAGTTTTTGGAAAATGGAAAGATCGAGAACGCTCTACCGCCTTTAGAACCCTGGTATCAATCTTTGAAGAACGCTCCTGGAACCTCAACCTGGAGTTGACTCCTCCTCCATGGACGAATGGTCAACGCAAACTGGTGCCTGGCAGTAATTAATGCCTGGTGCGAACTACCCAGCGTTTTTTACGGAGATCGCATCTTCACTCAATCGATGATCTCGATGGAGCCGCCTTAGGGCTGTTCTCTCCAAATGGAGACCAAGAGCAAAGTGACTTGAAAGGAGGTACCAAAACTCTTGATCGGAGATCTCCAGAAGTTTCGTCGCATCCAGAGTTACAACGGTCGCGGTTCGTGCGGTTCCAAATAGAAGTGCGATCTCTCCAAATACGTCTCCTCGCGAGAGGTTGGGGCGCTCACCTCCATCGATCGTGACGCGAAGTTCTCCTTGAATGACCACGAAGAATGATCCCCCTGCTTCCCCTTGTCGGGTCACGACTGTTCCAGGTCCATGATCGACAATTTTCCCAAGTTGCAGAATGAGTTGCAGGGCTTCCAGTGGAATCTTTTGAAACAGTTCTGTTGAAACCAAGGATTGAAGCAACCAAATTCGGTCTCGCAAATAGGAGAGACGATCTTGCGAAATCATGAGGTTCTCAGTCTCTTGATTGTACCCAATTCTAAGAAGCGTGGTCTCTTCCAATGTGATCACATCTGCAGTTCGTCTCTGTCCCGCTAAAAAGCCAATCTCCCCTACAATGGATCCACTTTTCAACTCCAACAATCGCTTTGTAATGCCTAGATGCACAGGAAGATACACCCCTACACTTCCTGAAAGAACGAGAAAGAGGTCTCGTCGTTTTTCTCCTTTCAAACAGATGTAGGTCCCTCGGTGAAGCGTAACCAAAGTAGAATGTTCTGCAATCTTTGCTTGAACGTCCGATCGAATTCCTGCAAAAAGTGGGAACTCTCTAAGAATGTCGAGCGAGCTCATTGCATGTGCAAGGCCAGTTAGGCGTTTTCGCTGATCCCAAACCAACCAAAATCTTCGAAAAGAGCGCGACGGACCCGTATAGCCAAAACCATTTGCAAATTCCGATAGGACAAAGAGAACTCCTGCGAAAACGGCAAGAAGACCAAGGAGTGTGGTCACTGCCTGTGCAAACTGGGGCTGTCTCAGAAGTACAAGCGCATTTCTCAAGAAAAAAGGAGAGACAAAGACCAAATATCCTAAGAGTGCCACCACCCAAAGTGCAACAAAGCCCTGATGAACTCGCCAAATGATTTGATCCCGCCGATCGTTCCAACTGGATCGTCCCGACTGCGCACCTGTTTGAACTTCATGACCCCATTCATTGTACACGAATGCAAGTGCGTCGGTCAGAGAACTCTTTGAAAAGGGAGACCATTCAATCATTGCAATCACAGGCAGCAGATGCAAGAGCACTCCATAGACATTTAAATCAGGGCTCACTTTCATGGCCCAAAAAGGAAGCGTCAAAATGAGACTTGAGGAGCTCACCAAAGAAAAGAGGTGAATCCATCGCGGCGCCATCTTTTGCTTTGAACGATCCAAGCCTGATCCGTAAGACCCATCGAGATAGATTCCAAGAAAATTGATTCTCAGCTTGAACTTGCAGTACTGTCCGGTCGTAAGATTGGTTAAAAATGCGGAGAAAAGAGTCTTAACAGACAGCATCAGCGAACTTAGAAATAAAAACAGAAACACAGATCGAGCTCCTGAGATTGCACTGGAATCCAAAGCGATCTCGAACGATGTTCTTGAAAAGAGATAAAGAGAACTCCCCAACAAGAGACACGAGAGGACCAAACTTAGACCTTGCGAAGAAAAGAAAATCGCCTCCCGAAAAGGGATGTCCCAGCTAAAGAGATCTTGCTTGATCAGAGGTTCTTGCCAATGATACGAGCTTCTCATCTGATCCAGATAGGGCTCAAAACTTTCCCAATTCGAAAGCAGCTTGGTGAGACAAAGCGAATCCAAAACCCGAAAGATCGATCGAAAGCCCAGTGAATGTCCATCTTGAGTTCGCACGGAAAAGGCCACTTCTCTCACTGTTTTTCCATTTCTAAAAGACTCGTAGACCAAACGATGGGCGTTCGGGAGGCAGGCTCGATAGCGTCCACATCGTGATTCAAGCACAAAGTGTCGAGGCCCCTCTTGGAGAGTGTGCTCACGAAAATGGGGCACTGTGCATTCAAAGGTCTCTTTCATTGGAAGTATCCTTAACTTGTCAAAAGAAGATGTCTTTCTCCTCTCACACTTTCTCGAAGCCCTGAAATCGACAACAGCGACGCGACATAAGCTTCACCATGTTTGCTCCTGAATTCTTGACGATCCACCACCCAACAGGATGAACTTAATCCGTCAACCTCCGCCAAACGGTTTCGAAGATTTTCCAACACAACCAAAGTCGAAGCGTTTTGTACTTCTAAGCAATCCTTCTCAAACTGATGGAGGCGCGATGCTATGACAAAGACATTTTCGCTGCCAGCTTCGATCCACGCCGGATATCTGCGTTGATCCACCTCCCTCCAGATAGGCTTCACGCGTCCCTCAACAAGTGCTGCCCGAAAACGAAGAGGGCTCTCAAGAGAGAGTTCGATCGAGGACTCTCGCATTTGCGAGAAAATTCGTTCTACAACCTCATCCATCTCGCAGAGAAGATGAAGAATATCTTGGAGCTGCACCTTCGACTCATCTGGAAAGAAGAGGGCCAAAGAATCCCCTTCGGACTGAAGAACCGTCGCTTTTTTTGTAGCTGCCAGACTCCAAAGATGAGAGATGATGATGCTCACCCACGTCCCACCCTGTTCATGCTTTGCTCCCTCTCGGTAGATGAGCTCGGAACGCTTAAGGTCGATGGAAAGAAGGTAACCCCACAGCTCCTTAGGAAGGATGGTTCTTTGATGAAACTGGGAAAGAGGTGACCGTGACACAATCTCCGACTGCACCAAAAAGGAACGACCAAAATAGCTCAAGAGGTGGAAGAGCGGAAACAAATTCAACAGTCTGCTCCAGTTGAGTTCTATGAAAGGAAAACTTGCATGATACCCATCAATGGTTTGAGTCAACGCACATAGCATACTCCAAAACGCCATAAAGAGTAGAAGATACTGCTTTTCAGTTCTTCGAAGATCATTTCGGTAGTGCTCTCGAAACAGCAGTATGGCCACTGCGATCCACGCAAATGGAATTCCAAATGTCTGCAGATAGGAGAGCACGTGCTGAGCAACGACAAGGTTCTGAAGAAATAGACTCAGACAAAGAGCCAACGCACAAGTGGCAATTCCCCCCTTAACCAGGGTCGACATCGATGCCCGTTTGAGCGCAAAACCTAACAGCAAAATCGTTGCAATCTCTCCAAACACCAACGAAGCATAGATCCGATACCACACTTGAATCTGAAGAATTCGGTCGATTCCATCGAGGTAGAAAAGATTGAGTGTGGCGGAAATGAAACAGAAGACGGTGGCCACCCAGTATTCACGCTTGTGTGAGTCGGCCTGCCAAACCACAAAGAAGAGAAGTCCAAAGACAAGATAGATGGCAAAGAACATCCAGTGCTTGGTCTGACCCTCAAAGGAGGACCATCGAAGGTACCTCTCTACTCTGGCTCCAGTGAAAAAGTCACTGTTGGCTCTTTTGATCGGAAAATCCACCCGAAGCCCATGAGTGATGTCAAAGAGCCGAATTGCAATGCGAAGTGGTTGACCACTGGACAGACGCTCTCTGCTGAGCACCACTTCGATGGGGCCATCTTTTTCAAAGATTCCACGGGTTTCGTAATTCTCTCCATCGATCCAGAGTTGATAGGAGCTGTAGTAATATCCCAACAAAAGGTAGTTGGCCTCAAGATCAAGCACTCTTTCCAATTCTTGAGAATCCACAGTGAGCCCCAACCAATATTCGTGAGGTCGAGTTGTCTCTATCCAATTCCAATACTCATCGGAATCTCGGGAGAGGCTCTTTCCCCAGGTCGACTCCTCGAGCCGCGCAACGGGACATCCACCCTCTTTTCGCAGGCACATTGGTTGATCCGTTAAAACTCGCCAACGTGAAAGGGGAATGGTCAACGAGGGTCTTGCCACCGACTCCTGCCACTGATGAAAGGCGAGCAGGACGAAGGATGGGACCAGCACCATGGACCAAAAGAGGATCACCACGGAAGAGATAGGTAAAGGGGGGGCTGAAACCCCAGATTTTGCAAAGAGGGCCATGTCCCTCCTATCGGCACATTCATCCATACCCGTGAGAGTTGATATGCCATGGACTGGTTGGCATAGGGCAGAAATGCAGCGCGATGCATTATATTGGCGCCATCGCTTTGCCTAAAACGGATCTCTCTTTAGCTCAGTGGCGGTCTTCCCACCAACTCCGAAGTGCTGCGCCCTGATACGCCAACGAAACCGTTGAAAAAGCGCCAAGATGGAGCCATTGTAAACGTTCGGCCTACGCTTTGCTTATGATCTAAAAAGAGGTTCCTTAGCGTGAGCGACGAGGGCTGGTTCGTTTCTAGGGAGAAGTAATGGCTGGGATTGTAGTTGTAGGAGCTCAGTGGGGTGATGAGGGCAAGGGGAAGATCGTTGACCTTTTTGCCTCGGAAGCTGACTGCGTTGTTCGCTTTCAGGGTGGCGCCAATGCGGGCCACACTCTTGTCGTCAAAGGTCAAAAGACCGTTCTCCACCTTATTCCATCAGGAATTTTGCATAAAAGCACAAAATGCGTGATCGCCTCTGGCGTTGTAATTGATGTAGAGCAACTTGTCGATGAGATCAAAATGCTCAAGGATCAAGGACATCTCACCAACGACCAGCAGTTGCTGGTTTCGGAAAACGCGACGGTGATTCTCCCCTATCATAAAGCCCTTGATCATGCCCGTGAGAATGAGGCTGGTGCTGGAAAGCTTGGAACCACTGGACGTGGAATTGGGCCCGCTTATGAAGATCGAGCATCGCGCAGAGCAATCCTCTTTGGAGATCTCTTTTCGCCTGAAACTCTAATGGAGAAGATCACGCAGGGGCTTAAGGAGAAGAATGTCTTACTTAAGAACCTCTATAAGGGAGAGACCTTCAAAGCCGAAGATCTGACTGAGAAACTTTTGACAGTTGCAAAGCTCTTGGAGCCATATCGATGTGCGGACACATCTTTAGTGACCTATAAGATTCTTAAGGGCGGCAAAAAGGTTCTCTTTGAGGGGGCACAGGGCACACTTCTTGACCTCCTTCATGGCACCTACCCCTATGTTACAAGTTCCTCGACGGTGGCGGGCGCCGCATCCTCTGGATGTGGAGTTAGTCCCCATTTCTTGCAGAAGATTGTCGGCATCACGAAAGCCTACACAACCCGTGTGGGTACCGGCCCATTCCCAACGGAACTATTTGATGAAGATGGTGAGCGACTTCAAGTTGCAGGGGCAGAATTTGGCTCCACAACTGGACGCAAACGTCGCTGTGGGTGGGTCGATCTAGTGGCTCTCCGCTATGCGATACGAACCAATGGGATCACCAATCTTGCATTGATGAAGCTCGATGTTCTCAGTGGGTTTTCAAAGATCAAGGCATGCGTGGGCTACGAACTCGATGACAAGGAGATCACCGACATGCCCCTCAGCGGGGCCGCTATGGAACGCGCAAAGCCCGTCTATAAAGAGATGCCTGGTTGGGAAGAGGATCTCAGTGGCGTACGTTCCATCAATGAACTGCCCCGTAACGCGCGAGAATATGTTCATTTCTTGGGCAGTGAGCTTAGTACGCCCATCGACGTCATTTCCGTTGGACCCTCCCGAGAGCAAACTGTTTGGATTAAACCTCTTTTTGGATGATCACTTGTTGACTTTGCCCAGAATTTTCTTAAATTGTTCTAACTCCGAAGCAATTAGTTTTGAGCCGTTAGCTCAGGAGGTAGAGCATCTCCCTTTTAAGGAGAGGGTCCCAGGTTCGAATCCTGGACGGCTCACCAATATAGGTTCCCTTCGTCTAGAGGCCTAGGACATCTCCCTTTCACGGAGAAGACACGGGTTCAAATCCCGTAGGGAACGCCAATTACATGATAATTGGACTTTCACTTGAAGACAGCATTTGCCAGTCCCCGATCAAGTGAGAGATAGAGAGAGTGCAATTTAATGTCGATGGGGGACGCCAATTACAGGATTGTTGAACCGACAATCCGACCCCACGGATATCAGGTTGCCAAGTAAGTAATCCCCGTTCGAAGACGTGGATCCCCCTTAGCGGTCTTCGACCACTTGTTGGAGTCGCGAATTTTGCATTGCACTTACTGCACTACTACGCCAGTACTATCAACCGTCACTTTGCGAACGCTGTTGACAATCATTTGGTGGTTTTCATGTCGAATGTCTACACCTAAACTTCGCAGCTTACGCACGTAAATCTCAATCTGTTTTTCCACAGGATCACCGCGCATATAACCCAGATCTTTAAATGTCGTTCCACCTAAAACTTTGTAAATTGACCTCATGAGATGATTGGCAATCGCCACTTTGGCCTTGTTTGCTGATCCAAGGCGCGAGTTCAGTTTGCGATACTTGGATCGATAGAATGATCCCTTTTTCTGTTTTGCACCATTGGCCGCTTGAATCGCGAGCTTCCTCATGTGAGGATTGCCCTTTCTGCATTTTGATCTTTTTTTTTACCACCTGACTCGTTGTTGCCAGGAGCAACTCCACACCATGCCGCAAAACTACGCTCATCCTTGAACGAACTCATGTCCGTGGTTGCCTCGGCAATAATCCCGATCGCCAACACCTTGTCGATTCCTGGGATCTTGTCGAGTTCCTCCACCAAATGCGCATAGGGATGCGCCTTTTCCACCAACTCATTGTCAACCTCTTGAATCTGGTCTCTCAAATACCTGTACTGATGCATCAGTTTGCCGATGACGAAGATATGCTCTCCGGTCAGGCAATTGGTAAGTGCTCTCTTTGCTTCCCCCTTTCTTTTGATCTTTGTGGTCACGGACGCCGCCAGTGTTTGCGCATTGGTCACGCCGTCAGCGATCAGATCCAAAATCTTGACCCCCGCCACGCCAAATGTTTCTGAGACTATAGAGCTCCATTTGATATTGCCATCCTGTAGAACCTTCTCCACCCGGTTCTTGACCCTCGAAAGGTCCTCGACCAGGTTTGTGCGATGACGGCTCAATAGTCTGAGTCGTTGAAAAACACCATCAGGAACAAATGATGGCCTGATCAATCCAAATCTATGCAGTTGAGCAATCCACTCTGAGTCTTTCGTGTCGGTCTTGCGGCCGGGCACATTCTTGATGTGCGAAGCATTGCCGATCGTACACTTTAAACCCATTGGCTCCCAAACATTGTAGACTGGCTTCCAGTAGACACCAGTTGACTCCATGGCCACTTCTCGAACTCCCTTTTCCAATAGAACCAAACCCATGGCCTTTAAATCATCGGTCATCGTCGAACATTCAAAATGTTCAACCTTTGGTTCTTGATCTGCCTCTGCGATCATGGTGCTGATCGCAAGTATGTCCTTATGGACATCGACTCCGGCTACGTGAGTTCTTAACGCTTTCATGGATCCCCCTTTGTTTGATGGTTCTTCCCAAAGAGGAAGGAGACGGGTGGCACATCACAAATTTGCCAACCGAGACCGTGGAACCAGTCGCTAAAACTGAAACCACCATTGCCTCATACGACGGTTCTAAAAAGCACCCGCCCGAGCCACATTCTTATCCGACCTCAACCCCCAGCCCGCAAAAGCTGTCGATTTGGCCAAACGAACTTCGACCTTTTTATCCACTCTGGAAAGATCCTGTCCGTTTAATCAGCTCTAGGGGAATTGTAAAGGGCCATCTTGTCAGCGGCTTTAAAGCCGCTTTCAAGCGTCGTGGCGGAATGTCAACCTGGGAATATTAGAACTTACATGCTAGACGGTGGGGCCTTGGCCCCATGGGCATTCTCAAACAGAAAAATCTCAATAGCCGAAACAGTAGCAAACCACCCTCTTCGGATCCACATCGTCCTCGAAAAACTCGTAGAGGGAAAGGGGAAAGAAGAAAGAGAAAACCTGGCGGCCAAAAAGGACACCCTGGTTCAAACTTGAGCCTTGTTGAAAATCCAAGTGAAGTTGAGGAAATCACCATCGATCGGCGAACTTTGCCGCCTGGTGAGTACGTACAGATTGGATTTGAGAAGCGACAGGTCTTTGATCTCAAAGTCTCGCTGCATGTAAAGGAATATCAAAGCGAAATCCTTGAAGATCAAAATGGAGCCCAATGGGTTGCCCAGTTTCCCGAAGGCGTCAACAATCCAACTCAGTATGGTGATGGAATCCGAGCCCATTCAGTGTACATGTCCCAGTTTCAACTTGTGCCCCAGCTTCGTGTTGCACAGCACTTCAACGACCAATTGGGTACACCTCTAAGCAAAGCCTCTGTTCAGAATTTCAATCAAGCAGCATATGATCGATTGCGATGGTTTGAGGAATGGGCTAAGCGTCACCTGCTTATCTCACCTTTAAATCATGCTGATGAAACGGGAGTCCATGTGAATGGCAAAAGGCTTTGGTTTCATCTTCTATCGAACGACAAGGTCGCCCTTTATCAGGTGGATGAAAAAAGAGGACAAGAAGCCATGGATCGTATGGGGGTACTCCCCCAGTTTAAAGGCGTGCTGTGTCACGATCATTGGAAGCCCTACTACAAATACCCATGCACTCACAGTCTTTGCAATGCTCATCACCTTAGGGAACTAGAAAGAGCTTGGGAACAAGACGGTCAAAAATGGGCAAAGCAGATGCTCAACAGCAAGGTTCATAAGACCAAGAAGAAGAAACTTTCCAGTAAAAAAATCCGATATTACCAAAGATAAGTACAGATCTATCTTATCTCAAGGCGACAAGGAGTGTCCGTTAGCTGTGTCGAATGAGATCAAGCGCGGAAGGACAAAGCAGTCCAAGTCGAGAAATCTCCTCGATCGTCTAATTGAATTTGAAGAGGATGTTCTCCGGTTTATGAAAGAGTCCCTCGTTCCATTTACAAACAACGTAGCTGAGAACGACCTTCGTATGACCAAAGTGCAACAAAAAATATCTGGGTGCTTTCGTTCTTTGGAGGGAGCGAAGATCTTTTGCAGAATTCGCAGTTACCTTATCACATGTCGAAAAAATGGTGTGAATCCTACGGAGGCGCTCAGCATACTCTTTCGAGGAGATTTGCCTAGCTTTGTAACCTAGAACGATCAAACATGGCCTGGCCAGTTACAAAATTTGACCAGAAATGCCGCGGTAATTCAAAGTAACCTAAAAAATTAACCCAAACGCCTAATGCTCCCCTTGGGTTCAAGTGCTGAACGAAAAGGGACGGAAGGCAGAGAGTCAATCTTGGATGTGGGCAAGAGTCACTCCCTCTCAAAAGGAGAAGATTGCACTTTTTGACTATGATGCACACAGATCTTCTGAGGTTGCAAAGCGTCATTGTCTCTCAGTAAAGTTGACCCACCTGTTCTCGCTAAAATTGACCCTTTTATTCACTGGCTTACCAATAATTCGTTAGCCCATGGATGTTGCATT
>JACTMU010000033.1 GCA_014584465.1 Pseudomonadota bacterium
GGCGATGCCTAGAATGAATGGCGGTTCTCCGACAGCCTTGCTTCCGCCGATGTTGGAGGGATGAGGGTGGCCTTCGAAGAAGTCGATTCGAACCTCACGTGGAATGTCTTGAATGGATGGTATTTTGTAGATCGTCGGTGAGGTGGTCAACAAAATGCCCTGTTCATTGTAAACAAGAGTCTCCATGATCGCCCAACCGATGCCTTGAAGATGGCCTCCAAGCACTTGTCCCCGATCGATCTGCTCATCAATCCTTCTTCCGACGTCTATGAGTAGATCTGAGCGAAGGACTTTCACCTCATCGGTGAGACGGTCATGTTCTACTTCAGTCACCACAGCCCCATTTGTAAAGTAGTGAAAGGGCCGGCCCTTTCCCTCTTTCTTGTCAAAAAAGATCTTTGGAGTGCGGTAAAAGGAGTACTCCCCAAGACTGACTCTTCTTTGGTAAGACTCTTTGGCCAGCTTTACAAATGGAATCGCGCGGCTCTTCCACGAGACCTTTCCTGAGGCAAAGAGAAGCTTGTTTGCATCCACAGACCTTGAGATCCCAAGTAGGTCGTGAGCCACAAGGGCCATGCGTTGCTTGATCTTCTCGCATGCCATCTGAACTGCCATCCCGTTGAGGTCACACCCTGTGGAGGCCGCAGTTGCCGACGTGTTGTGGTTCTTCTCCGTCGAGGTCGCCATCACCCGCACGTTTGTTTCATCCACACCGAGCGATTGACTTCCGATCCTTCTTAATTTGCTGTTCACTCCTTGTCCCATCTCAACGGCACCTGTTGAGATCTGAACCGTTCCATCTCTTTGAACAAGCACCAAGGCACTTCCTTGATTCAAATAGGTGCTTGTAAATGAGATCCCAAACTTTACGGGAACCACGGAGATTCCCCTCTTTAGAACCTCGGATTTCTGGTTTGAGATTTCGATCTCCTGCCTTCGATGATGATAGGAGGAGCTCTTTTCCAACTGCTCCACAATGGACACAAGATTGTTTGGGTTCACGACTTGCCCATAGGGAGTTGTAGATCTCCTGCGTGGGCTATAAAGATTTCTCTTTCTAACCAACAGTGGATCGATCTTGAGAAACTCGGCAATCTCCTCCATGACCTGCTCGATGGTGCAGACGGCCTGCGGAACACCAAATCCACGAAAGGCCGTGTTGGGTGCGGTGTGAGTTCGATAGACCTGCCCACGAATCTCAATGTTGGGTATAAAGTAGGCATTGTCGATGTGACACATAGCTCGTTGCAAGATGGCGGGTGAGAGATCTGTGTAGGCTCCGCCGTCGGCTCGAAGAGACACCTTCAGCGCGGTCACTCTTCCTTTTTGATCAAAAGCCACCTCATAGCTGTTCTTAAACGGATGCCGCTTTCCGGTCATGATGAAATCATCATCTCTTTCAAGAAGAAGACGACAAGGTCTTCCGGTCTTGAAGGCTGCAAGCGCGGTCAGAGCCGCAATGTGGGCGGCCTGAGACTCCTTTCCTCCAAATCCACCCCCAATCCGCTTGACTGTGCAGACCACCTGATGATGTCCCAAACCCAAAGAGTCAGCGACAACCTGCTGGACTTCTGAAGGGTGTTGAGTCGATGAGTGGATCGTCAAACAACCATTCTCCTCGGGGATTGCACGGGCCACTTGAGTCTCAAAATAGAAATGCTCTTGCCCTCCACACTCATAACTCCCCTTCAAGGTGAACGGACTTTTTGCAAATGCCTCTCTCACATCTCCACGACCCATTCTCTGAAGTGTCCCCAATACGGACTTCTTTAATTGAGCTTGATCAATGCCAAGAACAGGAGTCTTCTCCTCCATTTCGATCTGAACCAGATCCCTTGCCCTCAGGGCCTCTTCATGGCTCTCGGCCACAACCACCGCGATGGGCTCGCCGTGATAGAGGCACTCACCCTCAGCCAACAGTGGTTGATCTTCGACGATGGGTCCCCAGTGGTTATTGTGAAAATCTTTTGCTGTGAAATGACCTAGGAATCCCTTCACTTCACCGCACGAATCAAAGGAGATCTTTCGAATTTTGCCATGTGCCATTGGAGAATAGACCACGCAGAGGTGGAGTTCCGTGGGCAAAGGTGCCATATCGTCCACAAACTCGGTCAACCCCATCACATGACCGTAAACTGAATCAGACTGAGATCCCAACGCCTTCTCTTTCCCTTCGATAGTCCCAATAGAATTTCGTGACCATCTGATCGATCAACCCTCTTTTGTATTTGGCTTCACCTCGAACATCTGAGATCGGATGGATCTCATCTTGAATGCTCCTCTGAACAGCCTTCACGGACTCAGCACAAATGCCCTGTTTTTCAAAGATCCCTTCAGACTTTAGGGCACGCATCACGGTGGGAGCAACTCCACCAAGCGCAATCCTCACTTTTCCATCTTCTTCAATAGAAAAGGCCCCATTGACAGTGGAGATGTCCAGATCACGTCTTCGTGAAATCTTGTAGAACCTTAAAAATGTGTGCTCTTTTGGAATCGGAATGACGATTTGAGTGATCAACTCATCGACCCTCATGCTCAGCTTCTTGTAACCGAGATAGAGCTCATCGACTCGAATCTTGCGCTCGCCTTCTCGCGCCTGAACCTTAATGAATGACTCTAAGGCCATCAGTGGGGGGATCAAATCTCCAATCGGAGAACCGTTGGCAAGGTTTCCTGCTACAGTGGCTCGATTTCGAATTTGAGGCGATCCAAAGATGTTGAGCAACTTGTACAACTCAAAGAGGTGGCCCCGTATCTTCTTTTGAAATTCAGAAATCCGAACCGATGCCCCCACTTCGACGAACTGATCCGTGATAGAAGTTTCAGCGAGACCTGATATGAGATGAAGACTCAAAAGGTTTTTGGACACCTTTTTGGTTTTGTTCAGGATCACTCCAATGTCAGTCCCACCTGCGCAGATCCAACTCGGATCAAAGCGTTTGAGAAAGTCGAGTGCATGATCAAGGCTTTGAGGAGCATGAAAGACTCCTGCGTCGCTTTCGATTGAGATGGGCTCTTGAATTGCATCTCCGAGATCATTGGCCATTTTTAAACTCGGAAATAGGGACTCCAAGCGTGGAACCTCATCTCCATGGACCTCGGCAACCCCTTCGATGATGGCCTGATACCCCGTGCATCGACAAAGATTTCCCGTTAAGTAGTTTTTGATCCGCCTTTCTGTGAGCTCTTCACGATCCTCAAATATTTGCAGTGCGGACATCACAAAGCCAGGCGTGCAATATCCACATTGAGCCCCCCTGGAGCGAATCAACGCCTCTTGCACTGGGTGAAGCCTCTCTCCTCTTAGACCCTCCACCGTGACCACATGACATCCATCCAATTGAAAGAGATAGGCAATGCAGGAGTCGAGAGTGTGATAGACAAATCTTTCATGGGTCTCATCATACTTGCCGCACATCACGGTGCAAGCTCCACAATCCCCCTCATTGCAAACGATTTTGGTGCCTACAAGGCCCTGACGACGAAGAAATGAAGCCAGTGTGACAAAAACATTGGATCCACCGAACTCATACCGTTTGCCATTGACCAAGAAGATCACAAAACCACGCATGTGAAGTCTCAAATCTCCTATTTCATAGAGGTAAGGTAGAGTCCCACGACCGCCAAAATAGCTCCCCCAATCCGAGCCGGTGTCACAGAAAACCCCTCTTGAGAGAGGTCCCAGAGGAATCCTCCTACGATCTGTCCCGTCACAAGACCCACAAAGAGCCTAAGTGCCCCAATCTCGGCAATCAGAAGTGGAATTCCGGCAACAAGACAGAGCCCAAAGAATCCAGGAAGCACAAACCACCAGGAAAATGGCCCCAAAAACTCCTTAATCCTCAACTCCGTCGGAAAGAGCTGAGGAAAAAACTTAACCATGACAAAGAAAATTGAGGAGAGTGCAAAGATCACTACGCAGTTAAGAAGAATCGCGGAGGTGATCCCCCACTTCATCGCAATTTGTCGATTCAATCCACCTTGAAGGACTGCCGCGAATCCAAGAAAAATGGTCATTGCCGTTGCAATCATCAGAATAACTCTCCACAGTCACAACCAAATCTGATCTACATCTGCTCAACGCTGAATCAAAATTAATGCCTTAGGTGCAAATAAATCAACCTGAGACAGGGCTCCCCTCTTCAACCTAGACCAAAGCCCTAGCTCCCGTTTCGCCCCCAGACACTAAATGAGAGTCAGGATCTCGTAGGAATTGTCCGTGACAAGGACCGTGTGCTCAAATTGAGCGGAGAGACTCCCATCGGAAGTGTAGAAACATTTGATCGTAGAGTCGGCGATCGGCTCTTCACGAATCGGTGCACCTGTTTGATTCACCATTGGTTCAACGGTGATGGTGACAAAAGGTAAAAGTCGATCTCCACGCCCTCGCTTACCGTGAGAGGGAACAAATGGATCCTCATGAAAATTTTTTCCGATTCCATGACCACCGATCTCTTGGACGACCCAATAACCTCGCTTGGTCACAAAACGGCTGATCGCAAAGCCAATATCTCCTGTGGTGGCATAGGGTCGAATCACTTCAATCCCTTTGAACATAGCCTGCTTTGCCACTTCCGTAAGATCCATGGCCTCTTCACTGACCTCACCAACAAAAAAAGTCGCCGAGATGTCTCCATGAAATCCATTTTTGAAAGTTGTCACGTCAATGTTAACGATGTCTCCACTTTGAAGGGTTCGCTCATCAGGAACGCCGTGGCAGATCACATCGTTGATGGATGTGCAAATCGATTTAGGAAACCCGTGGTAGTTGAGGGGTGAAGGTGTCGCCTCATGGGAAAGAATAAAGTCATGCACAATCTGATCAATCTCATTGGTCGAAACACCAACACGCACAAACTTTGCAGCATGCTCTAGAGTTTTGGCGGCCAAGCGACAGCTGGCCTCCATCAAGCGAATGTCACTGGCTGATTTGACTGTCATCTCGTCTGACCTCACTTCCTAACGACAATAAAAGGCTCGCCCCTTGGCATTGGAGCCCATAGCAGAAAAGGTTTCGATCTGAACATAGTTGGCTCCCTTTCGAGAAGCATCCATCTTAAGATCCTCGAGCCCCTCCTCCGAGGTGCTACGAATTTTGTTGGAAGTCCCATACACATCCCCAAGGTCTTTACAATCCCCCGAAGGAGACTCCCTGCTCACCTTCACCGATATCTCCTCGGGTTTAACTCCCATGGAATTGCAGCCAACATAGAGACTTCCCACGCCAACTCCCACAAGGATACAAAATATGAGCCCCTTCATGACACCCCCTCATCACTTAGAGCCCTTTACTCTATTTGATGACCATCAAAAATGCAATTCGGTAGCTCACCCAAACACAATCGAACTTCCTCCGTGGAATGCTGAACTTGACCTTCTTCAGCCAAAAAAAGAAGGATTCTAGCCCATTGACGAACTACAGAACACACACTAACCTTGAAGACAACATGCAAGATGAAGCGGATTTTCTCCATTCCATCGTCAATCCAATGTCCATTGTTCAGGGGAAGATCGATAAGATCGAGCGGTTGCTCCGTGACATGGATCCATCGGACCTTCAAAAGAGTCTTGTCGTTGAGGTTGAAAAGGCAAAGCGAGCTATCGAGCGCATGGTTGACCTGACCACTCAACGGCGCGACCATATTTCAGGCCCATAACATCAAGATAAAAGTGCTCTTAGCGCAGAAAGCGCGCAGGGGAATTTGGGTCAAAACTCAAAGAGATCGAAGTATTGGTATGGTAGGTACTTAAAGCTTTTGACCACCTTAAACCCAACCTGACTTGCCTCCGAAACAACCTGCTCCCGGGCCACTTTGTGCGCTAGCGGAGGCCCCACAGGCAGATCTCTCTTATGAAAATCGATGTTCACCATCTTGCCACCCGGCTTTAAGATTTTCTTTAACTTTTGAAGGTACTCCACCTTCTTCGGAAAATGGTGGTAGGTGTTCACCACCATCACCATATCACAGGTCCCTGCAGGCAGAAAAGGATCACTCGGATCCCCAAGAACCGGAGTCACATTGGAGATTTCCATTCGATTGAGGCGTGCACGAAGAACCTCGACCATTTTGGGTTCAACATCGATCGCAAAGACGTGCCCTCCCAATTCTAAACTCTTCGCAACCTTAACAGAGAAGTATCCTGGCCCAGCTCCGACATCACAAACAACCTCTTTGCCGCTCAATTCAAAACTTCGGATCACGTCGTCGGGCTTTTGCCAAGTGTCCCGAGCTGGATTCTCCATCGAACTGATGTAGGTCTCAAGATCGCCCGGATTGCCATACTTACCGTGTCCAGAATGAGGTTTTGCACCATAAACCATTGACCCAAATAAGCCAAACGCGAGGAGACTCAAAACCGATCTTCGCCTGATCATCATACCGACACCACCTCAATGACCTCTGGGATTGCTTCACGAAGCCTTCCCTCGATGCCCATCTTTAAGGTCATCGTGGAACCAGGGCAGCCTGCACACGCCCCCCGCATCTGAATGTAGACCACACCATCCTCGTATCGGTGGAAAACAACATCTCCCCCATCCATCGCGACCGCGGGCCGAATCTCTTGATAGAGGATCTGTTTGATCTGCTGGACCACGGGAGGATCATTAGGATCCATCTCATTGTCGGCGGAATTCTCCTCAATCCACACGGGCTCCCCACGATTGAGGTGATCTCGAATCATATTGGCAAGGGGTTGAGCCAAGGGCTCCCACTCCACCCAATCTTCCTTCGTCACGGTCACAAAGTCGTTCCCCAGATAGACGGACGCCGTCCATGGAAAACCAAAGATCTTAGATACAAGCGGAGATCGCCCAGCCTCTGCAGCAGTTTCAAACTGCATCGTCTCAGGGCTGATTGAATCACTGACTACAAACTTTAGACTCGCCGGATTTGGAGTCTCTTCAACTAAAACCTGATAAGATCTCCCGCTTTCGATGGTCCCCACAAAAACCTCCTCTTCACGACTGCAAGCCCAAGTTCACTCTCGGTTTTGAGCTCAACAACCACATTTTGATCACCAAGTGGGGGTAAAATGGCCTAAAAGAGAAGTTTTGTCAACTTGAGTCAAACCCGTAAAAACAAAGCCTATTTTCCGATTCGCCATGAAATCGACATGAAATCGACATGAAAGAGTCTCTTGCATGGAGGTGGCGCAACTTTCACGATCACCGTGGAGGTGCCTATTTTGTGTCTAGCCACTCAATATTTGTTTGCCATCATGATTGAGAATGAATAGGTTTATGGATCATCTTCATTGCTAAGGTTCATTTCACCGAAGTGAACACTATTTTAAAGAAATAGAATGATACAGAGATTCGAGAAAGAAAAAAAAGGGGGGCAAAAATGACACCAAGAGTAAGAGAGATCCTGAGCTGGTACGGTTCAGACAACCCAGGAACATTGACCAACCTTGCACGTATCTTGAACCACGGGACCCTGGGGGGAACCGGCAAAATGGTCATTCTTCCCGTGGATCAGGGCTTTGAACATGGACCTGCTCGAAGCTTTGCCCCAAACCCCTCGGGCTACGATCCCGACTATCACTTTGAGCTTGCGATTGCCTCGGGATGCAATGCTTATGCCGCTCCACTTGGTTTCATTGAAGTTGGCGCTCGAAAGTTTGCGGGCGAAATTCCGCTCATTCTTAAGATCAACAATTCAGATTCCCTCTTCTCCTCAAAGGAGCCCATTTCTGCAATCACCTCTCACATTGATGATGCTCTTCGTTTGGGTTGCTGTGCAATTGGATTTACGATCTACCCTGGAAGTCCTGAGCGCAAACAGATGTATGAGGAGATCGCCGTTGCAGCCCAGGAGGCCAAACAGGCCGGTCTTGCCGTGGTGATTTGGTCCTATCCTCGAGGTTCTCAACTTTCCAAGGAGGGCGAGACTGCCCTGGATGTGGTCGCCTACGCAGCCCAAATTGCGGCCCAATTGGGGGCCCATATCATTAAAGTAAAACCCCCCTCTTCGCACATCGAGCAGGATGCTGCTCGTAAGGTTTACGACAAGCAGAAGATTGAAGTTGAAAAGCTGAGCCAACGCACTCGCCATGTGATCGCCTCCGCCTTTGCAGGCAAGCGCATCACGATCTTCAGCGGCGGAGAGGCAAAGGAGCGAGCCAGTGTGATGGAAGAGGTCCGCGAGCTCGCCCAAGGCGGTTCTTTTGGAAGCATTATGGGCCGTAATGCGTTTCAACGACCTAAAGATGAGGCCGTCTCACTTCTCAAAGAGGTTATGGAAGTCTATCGAACCGCTGGTGCGAAGTAGATGGAAAATCCTCTCCGAAACGAAAAGAGAAACAAACTTCATCACCTTAAGGAGAAGGGGATCAATCCATTCCCCTACTCCTATGATCGCACCCACAGCGTGAGTGAACTGCGAGAGAAGTATGACTCTTTGAATGCAGGAGAGGAAATTCGTGATCTTCACATTCAAATTGCGGGACGACTCATGGCCAAACGTCTCATGGGTAAAGCTGCTTTTTTTAACGTCCAAGACCAGTCTGGAACTCTTCAAATCTACATTAAACCAAGTGAACTCGATGAGTCGTCGTCACTCTCCTTTGAGCAGATCGACATTGGGGACATCGTTGGACTTTCTGGACACATCTTTAAAACGAAAAAGGGTGAGCTCTCGCTCTATTGCCAAAAATTTGTCATTTTGTGCAAGAGTCTTGAACCCTTGCCAGAAAAATTTCATGGCCTTACGGATGTTGAGCTTCGGTATCGGTATCGACACCTTGATCTGATCATGGACCCGGAATCACGAAAGGTCTTTGAAGTTCGATCAAAGATCATACGTCTGATTCGAAAGTTCCTTGATGATCGAGGATTTCTCGAAGTCGAAACGCCCATTTTGCAGCCTATTTATGGTGGTGCCGCGGCCTACCCATTCACGACTCAGCATCGCGCATTGAACATGACTCTCTATTTGAAGATCAGCCCTGAACTCTATTTGAAGCGATTGATCGTGGGCGGATTTGAAAAGGTCTATGATCTTGGAAAGAATTTTCGCAATGAGGGGATCGATCGATCTCACAATCCCGAGTTCACCATGCTTGAGTGGTATGAGGCCTATACCGATTACCAATATCAGATGAAGCAGTTTGAAGAGTTGACTGCATTTTTGGCTCAGGAGATCCGAGGCTCCACCAAGATCACCTATCAGGGACGTGAACTGGATTTCACTCCGCCTTGGCGTCGTCTCTCCGTTTACGATGGCGTTAAGGAGTATGGCGGTGTCGATGTGCCGTCGCTCAGTGACGATCAACTTCGAAAGGAGCTCCTTAAGCATGAGTCGGGAGAGAAGTTTTCAAGTGAAATCCGTCGATGGTCTCGAGGGGAACTGATCGCTCACCTCTTTGAACTCGTTGTGGAGCCCCATCTCTGGAATCCAACCTTCATCATTGATTTTCCAGTGGAGATTTCACCACTCACCAAGACCCATCGCCAATTTAGTGAGCTGGTCGAGCGTTTTGAACCGATTGCGGCAGGCATGGAGATCGGTAACGCCTATTCGGAACTCAACGATCCAGAGGAGCAGCTCAAACGCCTGAGAGAGCAAGAGGCCAAACGTGTGGTGGACGAAGAGGCTCAACCCATGGATGAAGATTTCATGCACGCCATTGACGTAGGAATGCCTCCCACGGGCGGTGTAGGTTTTGGGGTCGACCGAATGGTGATGATTCTTACCGATCAATCAAGCATTCGAGACATCATCTTCTTCCCCACCATGAAATGGAAGTCTCGACCATCGTGACCACAGACGTGCTTAAGAGACCATGGCTTACGTCGACTCTACTTGGTTTGACCCTCCTCTTTTTTTCGGCATGTCAAACCCCTCCTCCCACCAAAGTTACTGAACGACACCTCTGGGATGAAAATGCTTTTTTATCCCTTCAAACAAAATCTCAAAAACGACAGCTCATTGTAACTCCTGAAACGGTGGTGATCGATGCAAGACCCCACTTTCTCTACTCTCTTGGCCATTTTCCAGAGGCCTTCTCCCTTCAATGGAGTGATTTTACAAAGAACTCCGCAACCGGAGAACTGGCGGAGGGCCTTGATCGTCTGGCAAGAAGGCTTGCACGTCTGGGAATCTCCAAGGAGTCCCCAGTCATTGTGCTCGGGCGTGGAACTGAAGGTGAAGGCGAAGAGGGGCGACTTGCTTGGACCCTCTTTTATCTTGGTGTTCGCGATGTTCAGTTTGGGTCCACCCGTGCACTGCCCTCTCGATTGAGTCGAGGCGATCCCCCCCAACGTCCCAACGCGCCTCTTTGGGAGCCCAACTATTTTGAACCGATTCGTCTTAAAAGAGACGAATTCCAGAAGATCCTCAAGGAGTCACCTCCGCAAACGGTGATCCTCGATGTTCGAAGCGAACGTGAGTATCAAGAAGATCGATCGACCGATCTAGGAACACTCTTTCACATCAACATTCCGTGGACCCACTTTCTCGACGAAGAGGGACGACCCTCAATGAGGATTTCAGAGGAACTGAAAAACCTTGCCATCACCCAAGACCATCAAATTGTCGTGGTCAGCCATCGCGGTGTCCGATCGAGCCTTGTCACGATGGTTCTCGTTGGCCTTGGTTACAGCAAGACCACCCACCTTGAAGGCGGCCTCCACATGCATCGCAAGGCCGAAAAGTGAGCACCCGGGGACTTATCGATCTCTATCTTTTTCGCCATGGTGAGACGGACTGGAACCTTTCCCGTCGTCTTCAGGGCCATACAGATGTTCCCCTCAACGAACAGGGCCGTCTGCAAGCAGCCAAGCTGGGTGAAAGGATCAAAGATCTCTCGATGGATCTTGTGCTGACCTCTGATCTCAAGAGGGCCACAGAGACCGCCACAATCGCATTTTCGAATCGAAATCTGGAGTTCCATGCAAGTCCTAAACTTCGAGAGATGAACCTTGGAGAGGCCGAGGGCCACCTTCGCGAAGATGTTCAAGCACAATTTGGAATGCAAGCGTGGCAGGAGTATGCGGACCCGCACTTCCTTGATTTTCGTTTTCCTGGTGGTGAACTTAAGGCTCATGCACTTCAAAGGGTCAAAGATCACATTCAATCGGTGATCCAGCAGACCAAAGTTCAACGACTAGCCGTCTCAACTCATGGAGGGATCTTGCGCCTTCTTGTCCACTCCTGTTCCCACTCACCTCTGGAGCCTGTCCCCATCCCCAACTGCGTCCTCTTTCACCTCACTGTGGATGGTGATCGATGGAGCTACTCGTCCTCACCTTATCAAGGATCTATGAAATATCAGAATTGCTAAGAATATTTGTATACTCGCAGGAGCGTTACCCTCCTGCGAATTGTATACGACACCTGACTTTTCACTCTTCAGCAACTGCAAGAACTGGATCATCATCACCATCATAGGGACGATATTCAATGTCGAATCGACCTTCACAGCCGTTGTATGTTACAACGATGTCATCGTCTCTGCCTTCATCTTCTTCAAGGTATTTCCCCCACTTCCAACTACCTTTCTCATTCTTCGCGCAGTTAACTGATTCAGATTGGCGAATTCGTGGCGATCTGCTGCTAGGAATATTTCCTTCAATAGCACATCTGAACTCTTTCTCTGACTCTCCATCCTCGGTGACAGCTGCACACGTCAGAATGGCTTGACGAAGATGCTTTCTACTCCTGGCCGGACCTCTCCTCTTTTCCTTACATCCCCAATGCTCCGGGTTCTGTTTCTTAGCAACTTTTGCTTCACACTTGACTTCAGCTCGGTCACAAGCCAATTGATCGGCTGCGGAAATTGCATCTGCCCGTGAAGCGTAGTCGGCCACATCGACCCATCGATCCTTCTTATTGGCCTTAACAATTTTCGCCGTTACATTCTTTGGTTTATTCTTTTCATACAAATCGTATGTACACTCCCCAAGAATCTGCTCATTCTCAAGATCCACAGTCCCAGCCTGCGCGCTAAAAGTCGACAATAAGATCGCACCCGTTAGTGCACCCAGAGTCATTAAACTTGCTTTTCCCATATCTTCTCCTTCTATTGATGAGGTTGGCTCCAACATCGTTGTCCCCAATGGATCTCAAAGTGCCTACCTTTTGAATTTGATTGGAGCAAAAGAAGTGCCAACTACACTTTATTGGCTCTCGACACATTCCTTTGAATAGATGCAAATGGGAACATCCAACGACTTGCGATCTCAACTCGTGCATGCTGGCATACTTGCGCAACAGACACTTTAGGCGATCATCTGTCTATTCAGTGGACAAAAGATAGGATTCTCCGAACCGACCCAAGTCCAATGAAGGTTTGCGAGGTCCATATCCTTCTATGAGTGGAGTGGAGGCGGCGGGAACTTCACTTTCCGGAGTTCCATTTGAATCTTTAAAACAGGGATCATTTGAAAAGTGGGACAATCTCAGATCTGGACACAAGGTCCAGATCTCCTTTCTTTCGCGCCGAGCACTAAATTCAACAGGGATTACTCTTCAGTGGGTCGATAGGTAAGACCGAAGGTGCCAGAGCTGCAACCCTCAAGAATCACAGCCGACCACTTTGAATCATACTCTTTGACCTTTTGATTCTCGAACAGCCAAAATGTATGACCCTCGACACAATCAGGATTCGATTCCTGTTGATATATAGGTTTGCATAATTAAAGGGCCATAGTTGCAATTTAAATTTCTATCAAATATAGTTCCGGTATGACTCCAAGATTTATACATTTACATCCGAGAACGATAAAAAAGTTAAAAAGAATTGA
>JACTMU010000090.1 GCA_014584465.1 Pseudomonadota bacterium
CAACATCCATGGGCTAACGAATTATTGGTAAGCCAGTGAATAAAAGGGTCAATTTTAGCGAGAACAGGTGGGTCAACTTTACTGAGAGACAATGATTGGTACAACAAACGTCAATATTGAGATTAGTAACTTAAAAGGTTTCAATATCTTTTTCATAATATTACCCATTTATTTAATGAGGATTAAATCAAATCTAATTGAAAGTTGAAGAGGGATCCCTTTCGTGAAATAAACCTTAAATTCCGCTACTTAACAAGAAAGGGATGGCCTTACAAATAAAGTACCAGGAGTTGAAAAAACACGGCAAGAAACTTTCAGGAGCTTGTTAACGTGGTGCGTCTATGACGATTGAGCCGACGCACAGGATAGTGGCTTGCGCTTTTTCCAATGCTGGAACTGAGGCCAATCTGGCATAAAATGCATCAACTGCATATGTCTGTATTGAAGAATGGGAAATAGGCTGATTTGTATCGAAGATCTCTGTTTCGAGATTTTACGACTTTGGCTGGAGCCCCAACCGCGATGGAATAAGGGGGGATTGAGCTGGCAACTACCGAACCTGCCCCGATCACTGATCCTTCACCTATTGTCACGCCAGGCAAGATAACTGCTCGGGCACCTATCCAAGCATGGTCGCAGATAACAACAGGGCCAGTAATACATACAAAGTCTGGACTTTGAGGATCATGTGAAAGAGTTTGTATGAGAGTGTAATGGGATACGTTTACATTATTTCCTATCTTGAGACTGACCCTTCCGTCAAGGTAAGTGAATCGATTTATGACTGTATTTGAACCTATTTCGATTTTGCTGCCATATTCATCACCCGTAAGAAAGCAGCCATAATGAATTGATGATTTCTTTCCAATTTTCACTCCAAGAAATATCTTTAGAAACCAATGCCTAACATTATAGGACGGCTGGCCCATGAAAATTCCATTACCAAGATAATAGAAAAAACTCATAAGAAATCGACGAATCATTCGGAGCTTTCCAGTCATATCCTTCCTTCACGAAGGAGAAGTGCTCTGTAGAGATCCCAATAGCGTTCCTGAATCTTAGCGAAATCATATCTTTCTAAAATCTTTTGCCTGCCAAGCTTGCCAGCTTCGCGCCAAAATTCTCGATTGTTCGCCATAGATTCAATCGCATCAGAAAGATCAACTGATGTCTTGAAATTTCGAGTTTCATACGCCAATCGATCTAAGAGCTCAGAGTCAAGAGATACAGTATCGCCGTATTCGTTAGGAACGAGTATCCCAATGTCATTGCCTTCTATTACCTGAGCAGCTGCCCCAGTATCTGTAAGGATCATTGGTTTTTCATAGTACATGGCTTCATTCATTGCGATACTCCATCCCTCTATAAAAGAGGGGAGCAGAAACGCATCTACAATCGGATAAAATGATTCTACATTGGGGAAGTAGCCTGGTAGAAGAATATATTTCTCTAGACCCATTTCCCTAAGATAGGCCAGAAAACCGTCTACATGAGGTGGAAAAATCACATTCCCAATGCATAATATCTTGATATCAGTCCTCTTTGTTATCAATCTTTTCATAGCGTCAGCCATTAGGTAGTGGCCTTTATGCAAATTATAGGAAGCTACATTCAAAAACACATAATCTGAATCAAGTAATCCAAATTCACTACGTGACAACTGAGGTGCATTTTCTTTTCTCATGTCATGTTCGTCTAAAATAAGTCCATTCGGGATAGTATGAATTTTATCTGGCGAAATGCCGAGTTTAGCGCGAGCATATCTCGTTGCATTGTCAGAGACAGATACATACTGATCCACAAAAATATCATTTTTTCGAAAATTATTTAGTGCCTGTCCTCTGAGAAAAGCATAAACATTATGAATAAAAGTAATGTTTGAAATTTGATTCTTTTTATAAAACGGGTACCCAAAGTCTGAGAAATGAGAAATTGCAAGATCAAAATTCTTTGAAATTAAGAAGCTATTAAAACTCCGTGGGTTAGTGGTATCGATCCCGACAACTTCTATACCTTTTCCCTCAGCCATTTCAGCAAGCAATCCTAACTTGCCTGGGGTCACGATAGTAACATCTGAAATAGCTTGCTTTAGATACAAGGCTGAGTCCAGGACCACTTTTTGAAGTCCACCTTTGTCAAACGAATCCAATTCTAGTACTATTTTTATTCTATCGTTCAAACAGCGTCTTTTCTTTGGCAGAAAACCAGCTTTAAGAAATTCTAATAAAGAAGATATCACCATAGCTTCAAAGCCAAACTGGAACGTATAAATTCTGTTGCGAGAGGGTAAAAAGTGGCCTCCTCAGAAACGTCTGAAAAAAGTTGTAATAGTTTAATAATCTGGGAGCTCATCTTTTTCTCATCCAAAAACTCGTTAAGAAACAGAAGGTTCTCTATCCTATGGTCAAAAAGGCTGCGCCCAAAAAGAACTAAATTGGAAGCAACTACAGATGCTATTTCGCCTCGAATCTGCACTAGATTCTCCTTTATGGTATTCTTATCATGCACTCGGTATCTTATATGTGGGACTGATCTATCAAAGCAACAATTAGCGTTGCGAATTGATGACATCAAGAAGCACAAGTCATGGCAATAACGTAAGGGCATAAACCCGCCATTTCGAACCCAGAGCTCCTTGGTAAAAAAGAAATTTGAGGTTGTAACCGCAAAGTTCTCATTTAAAAGAGACAAAGCTAGTAGATTTGACCGATCAAAAAATCTCAGAGCGCGAGTCATCCAGTCAACGGAAATCCCAGATTCTTGAATATCACCGGCCTCATTGATGAAACGGACCCCACCAAAAATAAATTCTGTCGATGGATTTTCAGTTACAATGGAAATACAGCGCGAAATCTTATTTTCTTCAAATAAATCATCCGAATTCAATACGGCGATATATTGACCGCACGCCTCAGTGATTGCACGGTTAAGGGCATTGTGCGCGCCGCGATTTTCCTGCTCTATCAGTTTAAAATTACTAAATCTTTTGCAAAAATCTCGCAAAATAGAGCAAGATTTGTCTGACGAGCCATCATCTATGGCAAGTATTTCTACGTCCCGATAATCCTGACATAGCGCACTATTGACTGATTCTCCAATATATGCCTCATGGTTAAAAGACGGAATAACAATTGTAACTAGAGACCGTTCCACAGGAAATCCCACCAAAGATCATTTGAAATTGCAGTGTCAAAGGGTTAAAAACACTTGGTACTGTAGACTATATGTTGACGGAAAGACAAGATGAAATGCAGTGAAATATCGGTAATCATACTGGCGGGCGGATTCGGTACCAGATTGAGGTCGGAGATTGGTGAATTGCCTAAAGTCCTGGCGGATGTAAATGGGAAACCATTTATCTTTTGGCTGTTGGCCCATTTGAATGGGGTTGGCGTAAGACGAGTGCTTTTGTCAGTTGGTTACAAATGGGCGCTGGTTCGTGAAGTAGTCGGCCATAGCTTTGATCAGATCACCATAGAGTATGTTGTTGAGGAGGCTCCTCTAGGGACAGGTGGAGCAATAAAGAGAGCGCTATCGCAGATTGCACCTGATTCGGTTGCACTTATTCTTAATGGGGACACCTACTGTCCTTTTGACCCCTGTGAGATGATTGAGGCTTTTGAAGAATTTCAACCAGATGTTTTGTTGGGTGTAAAGCAAATGAGTAATTTTGACAGATATGGAAGAATTGAAATCTGTGGCGACCGGATTACGAATTTTGTTGAAAAACAGTTTTGCAAAACTGGGTTTATATCTATTGGCGTGTATATGGTGGGCGGTGGCTTCCTAAATTTACTCCCAAGTTTAGAAAAGTTTTCATTTGAGGTGGACTTTCTTGCAAAAAATCATAATTCCATGAACTTGAGGCCATTTATTGTAAACTGTGATTTTGTGGATATAGGTATTCCGTTGGACTACAGGCTGGCCGCGGGTATTGTAGGTAAAGCGGGAGGTAGTCTGTGAAAAAGGCAATCTTAGTTCTTGGCGGGGCGGGGTATATTGGGTCCCACATGGTGAGGAAATTACGTAATTTCGGTTATCGACCAATTGTCGTTGATGACTTAAGTTCGGGGCATATGGATGCGGTTGGCGATTCGGAATTGTTTGTTGGTAACTTTGGTGACCCAGAGTTTTTGAATTCGATTCTAGCGTCCTTTCAAATCGAAGCAGTGATGCACTTTGCATCTTTTATTGAGGTGGGAGAATCGGTTAGAGAACCGGGGAAGTTTTATGAAAACAATGTTGGTAACACTGTTCGAATGCTTAATTGTTTGGTGAAGCATGGAGTCAATAGATTAGTTTTTTCTTCTACAGCGGGAGTATTTGGTCGCCCAATTTCGATACCAATTCAAGAAGATCATCCAAGAAATCCAATCAGTCCATATGGAAGAAGTAAAATGTTCGTCGAAGAAATGCTTAAGGATTACTCACACTCTTATGGAATGAGCTCAATAAGTTTACGATACTTTAACGCGTGTGGCGCGGACCCTGATGGAGTTTTGTTTGAGCGTCACAATCCGGAGACTCATTTGATTCCCATTATTTTGGAATCGATTAGCGGCAAACGACGTGCTTTGCATGTTTATGGGAATGATTATGATACCCATGATGGGACTTGTGTGCGAGACTACATTCATGTGGATGATATCTGTAACGCCCATTTGGTAGCACTGAGAAAGTTGGAAACTTCTGATGATGTTCAATGCCTGTATTACAATTTAGGAAATGGAAGGGGATTCTCGATACTTGAAATCATAGAGGCTGCTAGAAAGGTAACTGGAAAATGTGTTCCGTTTGAGTTTGGACCCAGAAGAGAGGGGGATCCAGATATCCTTTTGGCGGATTCCCAGAAGATTCGAAAGGAGTTGCTGTGGGAGCCAGAATATACGGACATTGAAGAAATAATTTCTCACGTTTGGGCTCATTATCATTGTTAGATTTTTTTAAAATTGGTTTCTTGAAGCGGATGGGAATATTTGGGAGCTTTTTCAAGGTGGTCGGTAGGGAATCTCAGAATGGCTTGATGGATTACAGGGTGTGTCTTTTTGCCCCATGGCTCGCACTCTTTATTTTGGTTTTTTGGTTGGGAACTGACATTTGGATTTGGGACGAATGGCAGTTATATAGTGAATTTGTTTGGGAAAGTCGTACCAAAGGAATTGATTTGGATGGGTTGTGGCTGCCCCATAATGAGCACCGAATGCCCCTGTTACGTTTGTTGATGTATGCGCTAAGTTTTCTTACGTTATCCCCGATACCTTTAATGTACTTTTCCGTAATCCTGTGTGGGTTGAATTTTTATTTATTGATGAGAGGTTTTGGTGCGTTTGAAGATTTCAAATCGTGGCCTCTTTATTTGTGTTTTCTTTTCTCGGCTTTTGGTTTTTCGTTAGGTCAGAAGCAGATTTTTTTTTGGGGGATGTTGGTTCAGTGGGAGTTGTGTCTTTTAGGAATAATCTTGACTCTGCTGATTGTTCGCAGTCGACCTTTGTTTAGCTTGGTTCCATTTACCTTGTTAAGTTATACATCTCTTGGATATTGGGTGGTGATTCCTCCTATCCTATTGGGGCACCTGGCGTTACGTTTGAAGATTGGGTTAAGTCCGAAAGTTGCGATACGTGTTTTTGTTATATATGGAATCATTTTTTCTATAGCATTTGGAGCTCATGTCTCGGACAATCCCGTGGCGAGAGCTCAATCTACGGTTTCAATCTGGCAATATATACAATTTTTTCTGACTATGCTAGGATCGCCATTTCAGACCATTGATCATAAGTACCTGGCGCCGCTAATGGGGATCATATTTTTATACTTTGTGATCGGCCATGTTAAAAAAGGCTTACTGGAGTTAACGTCTTTTAGTTTTCAGATGATGGCAGTTTCGATTATGGCTTCGTTCATCGGAGCTTTTGGGCGAGCGAGCTATTGGGATTCGAATTTGTTTATAAAGGAACGTTATGTAAGCTTTGTTTTGCCTGGATGGCTGGCAATCATTTTAATTACCTGGCGATTGTATAGCTCTTACGATCGGATTCGGAGGACCGTTTTGATTTTACTTGTTCTTCAGGTAGGTAAAAGTTTTAGTTATGGAGTTAAACATGAAAAACAACTTCATGAGAACATGATTGACGGACGAGGTTGCTTGGAAAGAGCAGTTAAAGTTGGACACTATGTCGATGATCTTTCCTGCGTAGTTAACCTGTATCCATCCTCTTCAGATTTGCTCAATTACGCTAAGGCCTCGCGTGAAAGAGGGTGGCTCTGGTGGGTTCATGGAAGCGGAGATCAGCAACAAACAGGTGGTTTAGATTGAGGAAAAGGCAGAATGTTCTAAATGTTAAATTATTAATATGGCGTTGATTCAGATGCGACTTGGCACAGATACTCTGATCGAGTTAGATTAATATTGTAACATGGGTCATTGCATATCTTTTTGAACCAACGGTCACACATATAACGAATTTCTTTTCGATATCTGGGCAGTTGTTGGATTCTTGTATCAATGGGTCTTGAAGCGGATTCGTGATGGTAAAGCTCCGAATATGGCGTCCAAATCACGCGAAAACCTTTCTCAATAACTCTTAAACAAAGATCGACATCATTATATGCGACTGGGAGATTCTTGGCATCAAAACCATTTACCAAATCGAAGGTAGATCGAAATAGAAATAAGCAAGCACCAGTTACTGCAGAATAGCTATGGGGAAATGTAAGGCGGTCACAATACCCTGTACTTGATTTGTGAGCCAATTTGAAAACATGGTCAGCTACCTGGCCTATACCCATTACAACTCCTGCATGCTGGACGAAGTTGTTTTTGTAATACAGCTTGGCCCCGACAATACCAACCCCAGGTCGTAAGAGCTGTCTTACAATTTCTGTTAGCCAAGTAGGCGTTATTATTTCAATGTCATTATTCAAAAATCCAAGAATTTTTCCGGTTGCGTATTTAGCACCAAAATTGTTTATTGCGGAGTAATTAAATGGGAAATTATAATCAAAAATCCGAACTTTTGGAAAATTTAACAAGTGTTTGAAATATCTGTGAGTCTCCTCCAGCTTGCTATGATTGTTAATGATGATAACTTCTTTTACTGGATAAAGAGTGTTGTTAAGAAGCCCATCAATTAGTTTACTCAGGAGATCAACACGATCTTTTGTGGGTATTATTAGGGATATTTCCTGTGGGGGTTCTGAAAGGGGCCACAAAATTCGTGTGCGTCGACCGATACCCTTTACGATCTCAACACCTGGGAAATTGGATTTGGCGACCTTTGCAGATCGCTCTTGCCACTTTGAGACATTATAAGGATATTCTTTGTAGCTGTGGGCCAAAATGGACGGAATATGCGTTGCCGTCAGTGCAGATGGGTTCAAAAGTACAGAGAGTAATTGCTCATCAAAGGGACCTGGATAATTTTTCTCCAAGATTTGTTGGAGCAATGGAGTTCGAATGACAAAGAGACTTCGGAGCAAATTCTGAGCCAAATGGAAGTCGATGTCCCAATCTGGATAGAAGCGAGGGCAAGACCTTATGCCTTTAAAATCAATCGTATCTTCATCGCCATATATCAAGTCGCCCTTATTACTTTGCAAGAACTGTATAACCTCAAATATGGAACGTTCAGATAGCTTGGATAACTCTGGTACAACGAATGTATAGTCGCTTGATATTCTAGAAAACAAAAGCCTATCGTCTTTCAATACAAACGAGCATCGATACTCTTGATTCATGTTGACTGTAATTCTTCGAGCAACTTCTAAGAGTTCCATGGAACCTACAATAACAAGTTCCCAATTCGTGTAGGGCTGAGAAAAAACGGACTTCAAAGACAGCTCGATGGTCTTTGGCGATTGTCTCTCTAGTACAATTGAAATCTTAGGCTTATAGTGCCATTCAGAAATACGTTTATTCCAATCTTGACGAATTGCTGTTGTAACAAGGTCATATTCATCAATCCAACGTTCATAGTTGCCATATTGTAACGAGGGAAATATTCGCCAGAGAATGGTTCTAAGCCATAGCATAGTTCTAAAAAGAGTCTCTTTTAATTTTCGAGAGTCATCCAAACGCAAATGCATCCAATAAGCTATCCTGACCAATGCAAATCTCCGGCCTTTTCTTAGCCATTTGAGCAGGGTTTCAGTCTCCTCCGGTGACTTCTCTCTAAAGACTTGGCGCAAATACCCATAATTATACCCGCCAATAGGAGCTTTGAAGAACTTTTCATAAAATGAAAGGGCCCAAAGCACCATGGTGCGTTGCATTTGAAGGAAAAGAATCTCAAGCTCCTCCTGGGGTGAAGAACTTTCCGATGTGCTAGGTGGAATAATTTTATTTGCCATGTCAAAAATCTATCAGGTAAACATTGGCCGTTTCCGACCGCCGCTCCTTTCAGAACCGTGCTCGCAATTTTCCCGCATGCGGTCCTTCGGTTTGCATTTCAGTTTTGTATCAAGTCCGTTAGTAATGTCAATGATCAGCGTGCCAATCGTGGGAGCTGTCTAGGGTATTTTGTAGTCACCTGGTAAATTGAGGATAGGAAAAAGCGGTAAATGCATTGAGAAACTTTTCTCGAGCGCTCCTCACAGCCAAAGCCACCCCGGCTTTCTGCCAAATAACGGCCGAATCATGTATTTATTAAGATAAGGGGTTCAAGGGTATTAGAGTTTTTCTTTCATAGACATCAGACAATCTCTTAATGAATGGTTCCAATCTGGGAGCTGGATACCAAATGTCGTACGAATTTTTTGATTATCCAGCCTTGAATTACGAGGGCGAACTGCCGAACGAGGAAGATTCACACTCTTTATGGGCATAATCTGATCTACTTTAAGTTGCCAACCTTGTTCACGAGCAACGGCAAATATCTCATTTGCAAAATTAAACCAACTGGTCACGCCATTTCCCGTTAAATGGTATATACCATACTGAAAAGATTCCTTTCTCATGGCAAGATCAAGAGCTACCAAGGTGGCTCTTGCAATATCAGGCGCATAGGTTGGACTTCCCAGTTGATCATCGACAACTTTCAATGAGGTTAACTCTTGCCCTAATTTTAGCATAGTTCTCACGAAGTTATTTCCCGTATGGCAGTAGACCCAAGAGGTTCTCAAAATCAGGTACTTCCCTCCTACTTCCTGAATCCTGCGCTCGCCAAGTAACTTACTTTCACCGTAAACATTTAGCGGGGAAGGTCGATCGTTTTCAGTCCAAAAGTGGTCGCCACTCCCATCAAAAACGTAGTCTGTTGAATAGTGTACAAATGGGATATCCCTTTCTTTGCACCATTTCGCTATGACGCCTGGCGCCTCACCATTAATCGTATGGGCCAAAGACGATTCGTTTTCTGCCCGATCCACGGCCGTGTAGGCTGCTGCATTGATCAAAACTCTTGGCTGGTGCCTATCCAAGGATCTTTTGACGGCGTCCAAATCGGAAAAATTCACCTCATTGCGACTCAAGAAAACAGCTTGAGTATCCCCCACTGCCGCTCGAAGAGCTCTGCCAACTTGCCCGGTCGAACCAAATACAACTATTTTTTCCATACCATATACACCCATTTCATTTAAAAAACTGCAGGCATTTCCGGAAGACTGTAATACCAGTTCAAAATTCCTCAAATCCCTAAAAAAAGCACCCTATTTTTGCTCAAAAAGCATCTATTTAGACCTGGCTGATTTCACAATCGATCTTCACTTCACGGCTTTGGTTTGTCTTAGCTGAAAACACGCCCGCGAGAGGAGGTCCAAATCGCCTGGTGTTGGTTTTCCCATTCTCTCCGGCGCCCACGGCCCATCCGAAACTGAGGTTGTTCCCAATCAGAGCATTATCTTCCGGATAGCTTAAGAGAGAGAAAGCCAATTTTGCAAATGGGTCACCTTTCCTCTGAGCCTCACGTTTTGCCACACAAGGTTAGAATTCTTTAAGAGCTTGAAGGTTTTGATAGGAGGTCACTATGATGGCATGGAGTTCGGGTTGGTCGTTCGCTGATGGGGATGATCCACTAAAGACAGCGTAGGAAAGTGTTATGTCGAATATAGTGGTTTTATGCGTTAACTACCACTGTGAAGAGGAGACGGTCAGGTTTGTGAAGCATTTGGCGACCCTTCCCGGGTCCGGCGATTTTCACGTGGTCGTGGTGGACAACGAGGCTCCATGTGGAGATCTTGGTGGAAAAGATCCTTTTGCAGATCTTCGGCATCTTGAGTTGAAGGTGGATCTGGTCTCTTCAAAGGAGAATTTGGGTTATTTTGGTGGGGCGAGATTGGGGTGGCAACACTTTCAGAGTAGGGCCGCAGATGTCCCCGATTGGGTCATCGTGAGCAATACAGACATTGAGATCATTGGTTCGATGCAGGGGCTTAAGGAGGCAAAGGAGATCGATCGGGATCTCTTGGTTGTGGCCCCTCAAATTGTAAGCCTTAAGAGTGGGAGTGACCAAAATCCCTTTATGAACGAGAGGCCCTCACCCACAAAGATGAATTTGTACCGTCTCATCTTTGGAAGTTACCCAACTTCATTGATTTACAACTTGGCCCATGAGGGGAAGTCTTGGGTTCGATCGCTCAGATCTCCATCAATAAGGGGTTCGGGGGCAGGGCGAACCTTGGCGGCAAGAGCCATTTACGCGCCTCATGGAGCGTTTTTGGCATTTCATAGCGACTATTTTTTAAGAGGAGGAACGCTCGATTACGGGTCGTTTCTGTTCTATGAGGAGATTTTTGTGGCTGAGGAGGTTCGACGTCTTGGTGGCAAAGTCCTCTACCTTCCAAGTATCGTCGTTCACCATCGGGAGCACGTCACCACCAAAGCCTTCGCCCAGCTCATTCCCAGCAGGAGGCTCCTAAAGGCCCAGGCTGAATCTGCCGCATACTGTTATAACCACTACTTTCGTTCGAAATGAGGTTTCGCGCCAAGCGCTAAGTAGGCTTAGCTGCGACTGATGCTCCACGAACGCACGCTTTCCCGCCTGGTGGGGCTTTGCATCCCGATCACCCTGAAATCCAGGGATCGGCGGCGAGATATCTTCGCCGATCGCTTGCGAGAGGTGCAGAGGCGTTAAATGGCGCTCAGTTACTATGAGCTCACCCAGGAGATCCAACGGCAATTCTGGATTGCGGTGCCACACGCATCAGCGGCTCCGCGGCGGCCAAAAACAAAAATCCTTCGGATGAGAAATCTGTCTCTCGGAAGAACGTCACTGAAAATAGACCAATATCGCACCTTTATTTTTGATCGGGAAAGATGCGTGGTCGATGCTTTCCGTTACCTCTCAAAAGAGTCGGCACTTCGAACTCTTCGAGAATATCTCAAACCCACAAAAGAGCGTAAACCGGATGTCTCGAAGCTGGTCCGCTATGCAAAAGCACTGCGAGTAGACATCGTTCCCTATATCGAGGCACTAACATGAGTCAGGCAAAAGAGCAGTCCATCAAAGAAAGAGTAAAAAAGATCGCTGAGAAGCAAGGGCGCACCTTCAATGACGTGTGGCAGGAGGTCGTGCTTGAACGCTGGCTTTCGCGGCTTGCAAAATCAAAGTACAGAACCAACTTTATTTTCAAAGGAGCCATGTGCCTCTTGCGGTACATCGATCTTCAGCGAGAAACACGCGATTTGGATTTCTTGCTCAAGGATTTGCAAGCAGCATAGAGGACGTCAGAAAGTATTTGGGAGAAGTTTCTGGGGCCGACATTGACGACGGATTTTCCTTCGACTCTTTGGACGTTCAGCTCCTAGCACACACGCACATGCAGTACCCTGGTTATTCCGTTTCTGTAGTGGGACACTTGGGAAAAACGAAAACTAAAATCTTCATCGACGTTGGCGTTGGTGACGTGGTTAAGCCAACTGAAATCACCATGCGTTTGCTTGGAACCGACAAAGCTCCATTGTTTGAGAAGGATATCGAGCTTTGGGCATATCCGGTTGAGACTATTTTTGCGGAGAAACTTCAAACCGCTGTGGCGAGGTCTGATCAAAATAGCCGAATGAAGGACTATCACGATCTCCTCTGCTTGATTCGCAACGACGTGGTTGATTTGAAGCTTGTCAAAAATGCAATTGCCGAGACATTTGCTAATCGTGGAACTAAGCCTGGTTTGGTTGAGATCAATGACTCTGAAATTGAGACGACCCAGAAGTATTGGGATGCGTACCTTCGGGCTCTTTCAGCGGAAACAAAGCAGGAGCTCTCGCCTGACTTCAAAGCCATCATCAAAGAAGTCAATCAATACGTCACTCATCATGCTTTGTTGTAGGATCATTTCGGCGGCGATCGGAACCAACGCTCGCGCTCTTGGCAATAGAGCCCAAGTAGTTCTGGATCGCTATTTCTCGGGAGATGCTTCCTGGGATCGCAGCACTTCAGCCAATAAATGTAATAGTTGATTCCTAAGGCCCCCTTTTAGAGTGGAGAGCCAACCTCAAATCGACCCAAACCTAGACCTCCCCAAAAGTGCCTTGCAAAATCAACCAGTACACTACGAAAGGAAGTCTGAGCGAAGTCTCTAAAGTGGTTGCAGTTTGAATCCATCGAAGAGCGCTCCAGTTTGCCCACACAAAAATGTGGACAGCGGGCGCGTGGAAAACCCTCCCTGACGGGCCCCAAAGCGGCGTGGGGCACGGTCGGATTTTCCACAGCTGCTGTCCACAATTTTTGCGTGGACAAACCACGCCGTTCAGTTTGAGCAGATCACCTACAAGATCAGTAGCGGGACAAGATCCATCGT
>JACTMU010000107.1 GCA_014584465.1 Pseudomonadota bacterium
TCGAGGTACCAGGGAAGCAAGTCTTTCCATCAACTCCATTGGGGACATGACGATTGCAGTGGTCCCATCATCGTAGGGTTTTTTGAGTGTATAGACCACCTGGTCTCGGTGATTCACAGACAAGCGCTCAAGAGCCACTGCAGGTCTTGCGATGTAGCGACAGAGTCTTTCTGTTACGAAGACAAGCTAAAATCCATCTCTGCGCCACCAACACGTTGGCCTCCACCTTGGCTTTGTGTCGCGGTTTTCTCACATGCGCTGGAATGATCGTCGTGCCATAGTGATGAGCCAGATCCCGGTAACTTTCATTGAGCTCTGGTTCCACAAAGCAAGGTCTTTTCACGGCACTTTTAAGATTGTCTGGAATGGTCAGACTCGTAACACCTTTAAAAAACTCGTACATCCGAACATGGCTCATGAGCCAATCCGGCAGGGCCTGTGATCTTGTGATTTCAGCAAATGTGTAAGAACTGGCACCAAGACACCCAACAAAAAGCTGAGTTTTGATTTCCTTTCCCGTCTCGTAATCAATGAATGTGATCCCATTGCAGTAATCAACAAAGCATTTCTCTCCGGCCACATGATTTTGCCTCATCACAACAGAGAGTTTCTTTGCCCAAGCATTGTAGTGCTCGGTGAACCTGGTGTAGCGATACCCGTTGGGATAAACTTCCAGATATTCTTGCCACAGCAAAGCCAAGGTCACATTCTTATCCCTGGAAAGTTCCTCGTGGATACAGTTCCAATCCGGCATGGGTCGGCTTTTTGCTGTCCAGCTGGCCACATCATTTTTAAAACCAAGTCGTTCTTCAAGTTCAGCATCGCTCAAACTTTCTGCAACTTCCTATGTGACTTGATTTTTGTTTGCACGCTCTAGATAATCTCGTACGGTCGTTCGGCCACACCCCTGTGACTTAGCGATCTGTCTTGGGCTCTGACCCTGAACAAAGTGATAACGAAGAATGTCCCTAATACAACGCATTGAAATCCTCTCTGCTGTCAACTTTCTGCTTAAATCGTATGCACCTGGGTGGGCGCCATAAGATTGAAATAGGTGGGCGGGATGAGATTGAATTAGGTGGGCGGCTTTGCCGAAATACGCAATGAAAACGCAGCTCCGCTACTACCCCAAATCCCACTCTCCCAAATCGAAGCCCGCACGTGTGACGAGTAGTTTATACAAAATACAAAAGTGGGCGCATGCTTCAAACATCGGTTTATGAAGCGCTCACCAAGCATCTAAAGAGAACCTAAAAACCGTTCAACAGAAATAATACGAATTCCTGGATATTGAAGTGACTTAGAACGCTCTCCTTTGGGAGATTTTATAACTTGTAAGCAAAATTTTGGCTTCAGTAACTTTTGATAGTAACATAAGGAACTGGTTGGAGTTGATCTTCCCGACTTGACCTCGATCAGAGCAAAGGGATTGCTGTCTCGTGTGATCAAAAAATCCACTTCGCGTTTTTGTTTATCCCGCACATAGTACAAATCAAACTCACCCATGGCACAATCTGTCCATGCATGGCAGGATTTTAAAAGATGTCCTGCGACCATATTTTCAAACTGTGCACCACCACTGTTGGCAAGCGACCAATCATACATAAAAAGTTTAGGTTCCTTCTTAAGAGAGTACTTTATATTTTTTGAATAAGGTTTAATACGGTAACAAAAGTACAGTGCTTCCAGAAGATCAATCCATCTCTTTATCGAGTCAAATGAAACAGAGAGATCCTCCCGCAACGATTCATAAGAGAGTTGCGCTGCGGCCTTTTCTTGAAGGAGCAAGGCCAGAGATTCAACCAATTGGATATTGTGAACCTCCTGAAGATCTCTCAGATCCTCGCGAATCATTCGCTCCCGATAGAGCCTTCTCCAACGCTGAACTTTCCCGGTGTTTTGCATAAAAAAAGGCTCGGGGAACCCCCCAAACCTCAAGAGATCAGTCCAGGAATAGTGATTTGTAAAGTGGTCATCCCACTCTTGGTCGGGAGGGGGTTTCACGCTATCTGTTTCACCCACCGTCAGCGGATGCATCCTATATGGAACGTACCTACCCTGCAGACTCTCACCAGATTTACGATAAAAGTCGAGGCGAGCGCTACCTGTAACAATGAATTGAAAATCCTTTTTGAACAGATCATAGAGACCTTTGAGTTTGATTTTCCATCTGAGGTCCTTATGAATTTCATCAAAGGCAATCATAGAACCCTTTTTCATATTCTCCACAAGAACTTTGGGTCCTTTCAGCCAAAGTTTACGAAAATCGTCGTCATCCCAATTGAAATAGTTCGCCGACTGATGAAATTTCGTAAGAATCGATTCGACCATAGTCGTCTTGCCAACCTGCCGGGGCCCACTGATAAACGCGATTCGATGAGCTGCCAAAGCATCATCGACAATATGTCGTTCGAGGTAACGCCTGACTTCCATTATCCAAAACTAACACACATCGTGGTTTAGTCAAACCAAAACTCGATCTGCCGAGAAAAAGGCCTATCCCCCCCGGTTTCGGTTGTGTTTGGAGTTTCGATTGTGTTGAGAGCGGTCATGAGATCTGTTGTTTCCACGATGTCGCCAAAACAGCGCAACTGGCAAGAAAGTCTGCGATGATCTACAAAGTGGGCCGTCCCGATGAGTTGCAGTTCCGCATTCGAGGGAGGAAGCACATTGTGTTCGCCCTCGACAATGTGAATGCGGCACTTCGTACACAACGGAATTCCTTTGCAAACCGATTTGATTTCGATTCCATTCTTGCAAGCCGCATGAAGTACGCTCTCACCTGGTCCGAGTCATGATATCGCTCAACAAAGTATTTGGCTAAATGGACCTTGGCTATACGAGGATGAAGAACTCCAAATTCCAAATCGGACTTAAGCCTTTTAAGCTCTTCATCGGAAATGTTCGTCAACAACTCATAGTACTTCACCATCAACAAATCTGAAACGCGCATCGTCTTACCAAAGATCTCTCTTGGCGACTCCTTAACTCCAATGTAATTGCCAACTTGAGAGTACCGAGTTTTCGCGACCAACGTCAGTCAAGCAACCATTCTTTGTCCCTCGGCACGACCTAAATCAATTTTCTCTAGTATGAATTTCGATTAGCACGCAACTCTACCGACTGGCACAGGCTATTAGAAATATGTGCGCTCACTCAAACATTGATTCTCGACGAAGAGGGTATTTACGACCCCGCC
>JACTMU010000072.1 GCA_014584465.1 Pseudomonadota bacterium
CTGAACCTCACAGACAGGAGAAGATATGAATGCACTTCAAATCAATGAACACCTGATTCAGCTTGTAAGAAATGAGAGGAAGATCACAGGAGAAATCCTGCAAAATATATCGCTCTTTCAAAAATGTTCTGGATTTGTGAAGTTAGGTTATCCTTCGATGATGAGCTATTTGACTCGCCACTTAGGCTATAGTGACGATCAGGCGTACCGAAGATTAAAGGCGGCTCGCCTTTTAGAGGAAGTTCCCACAACAGCAAAGCAAATTCAAGACGGCACACTTAATCTCTCGCAAGCAGCTCAGACTCAAAAAGCTATCGAAGTCGCTCAGAAAGAAAAGAAAGAGATACCTCAAGAGAAAAAAGAGGCTCTCATTGGTGCCATCGCAAATCAAAATAACTTTCAGACTCAAAAGATTCTCTCTGAGGCCCTAGGCCTCCCTCCAAAAGAAAATGATCGTACTCTCCCCCAATCCAACGGAACTGTTCGGATCGAGGCTCAGTTAACCCATGAGCAACATGAGAAATTTCGGAAGATTAAAAGTCTACTCTCTCATCAGTGTCCTGATCAAAAGATAGGAGACCTTCTGGAGATTCTCTGTGACTTCTATCTGAGCAAGAAGAGTGAAAATAGCGCAATGTTTCATGGAAACCAAGAAGCCAAGCGTTAAAAAGCGTGACACCACCTGCTCGCGTTACATCTCAGTTGAGATCAAGAGGCCGGTCTGGGAGAGATCGTCAGGGCGATGCGAGCACACAAGTCATGAGGGAGTGCGCTGTGGAAGTGAATATCAACTGCAATATGATCACACCAAACCTCTTGCTCAAGGGGGACTCACTGAGGCTGGTAATATTCGTATTCTCTGCAGAGTTCACAATTTGACTGAAGCTTCGAAAATGGGAATCGGTTTTGAAACGACCTCTTACTTTCAAAGAGAAAAAATGAGCATTCTGTAAAAGTGCGGTATTGAGAGGAACCCAGATTTCAGATTCGGGCTAGAGTGTCGGTTCGAGATGCTGCGGAACCGTCTGAGCCTCTAGAGAGGCCTCGGTTGTAGGGTAGTGACGCTGTTCACTCTGGAGAAAGCGAAGATAGAAGTCCACGTAGGATCTGTGGCAGTTGAGATTGGGTCGGTGCAGGTATTCAAAGGAGCGCCCAAAGACCACAAAATCTCTTCGGTTGTTGTCCTGTCGCTTGAACGCCGGAAGATAGGCGCAAGGGGTAAAGCCAGCAGCGATGATGCATTCTGTGCCGTAGGCATCTGCTGCATCATTGATGATCTCAACATAGGCAATGTTTTGAGACTTAAGAAGGCTGAGCACGGTTTGATAGAGTTCAATCGGATTGACCGAGATCTCCAGGTGTTCTCCAATGATCGCAGCAAATCTCTTTTTTTGAGTGATCTGAACGAAAACTTCAATCTCTTGAGCGGGGTCTGTGATGAGGGTGTTGGGATGATAAAAGGGAAAGAAGTTTAAGAACTGACTTCGTCGTTCAATCAACTCATCAAACCGATGTCGAACAAAAGCTGAGGCTCGAATCATCTCCATTGTCGGAAGAGGCTCAAAATCTTTCATTTGCGGATGGTAGTACTCTTTGGCGACCTCCACTGGGGGGAGATGGCACTCTCTTTGAGCAAGATCAAAAAAGGGTTTGATCTCCTTGTGAATTGAAAAGTGTTGAGGTCGTTTGGACTGAAGCACACCTTCATAGAAATAGGCAGAGACCCCATTGAGGCGAGATTGATCTTCACCGATGGCATTAGGAAAGACTCCCAGGATGTTGAATCCCTCTTCGAGTGTGAGTTCTTGCTGAGAAAGAGACATGGAAAGGGTTGTGGTATAAACCACATCCACTTGTGGAAACTTTTTCTTAAGCTCAGTAAGACTGTATCGGAGAAGTTCCCGGAGCTGCTCTTTGGATTGGGGGACTTCTGGATCGATCAGCATACGGGTGATTTTGGATAGGCCATGATTTTCATCCACAATGAAAGAGAGAGCTGCGATGCAGGTTGAGCTCCCGTTGGTTCCATTTTCGGCTACAAGCCATAGAGAAGTCTTGGCCCCAATGGCAGTTTCAAGACGTTTGTAATCCAAAAAGAGTGTGTCCTGCCAAACGGAAATCTTGGCCTTTTGATAGAGGTGCAAGATTCGAAATACGTCTGAAGGTAATGCTTCTCGATAGAGTGTCGACTTTGTCATGGAACCTCCCGTAGTTCCTGGTACCGTGGCGCTAGCAAGTAAAATCCCAGAGAAAGAATCATAATCCCTGCCCCTTGAATGAGGCACAAAGTGGTTGGAATCATGAATGTCCCTAAAAAACCAAAGAGAAAATAGCCAAGTGGAAATGTAAAACTGATCAACGCCTGCATTAGAGCAAAGAATCGACCCTTTTGAGAGTCCTCAATGATCTTCTGAAACAACGTGAGGAATTTGACATTGTTGACTCCTAAAACGGTGCCAGCAACAAAAAGTGCAACGAAATAGAGAAGTTGAGATACAACAAGGCCTACGATGAAGAAGGATCCTCCAAAGAGGAGCAAGCAAATCGCACCAATAAGAAGAGTGTTTTGTGGCTTTTTGATGAATTTCGCAAAGAAGGCTCCGAAGATCAGGCCTAACCAAAGACTTGCTTCCAAAGCACCAAGCATGGTCGCTGAGCCTTGAAGAACATTTTTTACGTAGAGTGGCAGCACAATGAGTGTTGGAACGCCAAAGAAATTGATCAGGCCAAAGCCAATGAGAACCAACGTCAAGAGGGTGCGGCCCTTAAGGATCGACCAAGAGGCTTTTGCCGACGCGGAGTCATCTGTGGGCTCGTTTCTACGAGCGTACCGATACTTGATGAGAAAAGCACAAAGAGATGAGATGAGATAGGAGGCCGCATTGAGGACCACAATGGCCAGTATTCCGATCATGTCAATGAGTAAGGCGCCAAGGATGGCGCCGCCAAAGTTTGCAATGGACTGAGTGGATGAGACAAACGCAACAGCCGGCTCCACATCTTCTTCTTCGACGAGTTCCACAATGGCCTTATTGAGTGTGGGGTCCACGACAGCTTGACCCAATGAGATGAAGAAGGTTGAGATGTAGAGCACGGTGAGATCGAGACGATCAAAGGCGAAGAGAAGTGCAACAACGATGGTGGAAAACGCTGCCATAAGATCGCTTGAAACCAAAGCAAACCTGGACGTGTGGGTGTCAATCCACTTCCCAATGGGCTGAACCAATAAAAGAGATGGGAGCGTGCAGACTAGGAGAAACATGGCCAGTGTTTGACTGCTTCCAGAGGTACGCGTAAGAATCCACCACGTCAGAGCCATTTGATACATTCGTGTGCCCGACTGACTCAAGATTTGAGCCATCCATAGAAGAAAGAAGTCTGGAGATTTGCGGAAGAAGCTCATCATTCTCGTAGATCCAAAATTTGAGGGAGTTTTCCTGTGCGGGCCCGGCGTTCAAGAGATCCTGGTTGATGAATCTGAACTTCAACATGGAGGTTGCCTTGGTCAACTTGCTCTCGTACATCAGTGAGCCGAGTGACCTTTTCATAGATCTTTGTTTTGAATTGGGGATCGGCAGAGTGCACGGTTTCGATGTTGATGAGAAGCGACTCCTTTTGTTCAAAGTATCGGGCAACAAGTTGAATTTCGGAGAGGTCAAAATCTTCCAGGGCTGCGACAAGATCTCGGTAGGAAAAGTTCACCAGGCCAATGCAGACAATGTCATCCTTGCGACCGAGATAGTCAAAGATGGGGCTGTTGCGTCCACAGGGGCAAGGGGCATTGTGAAGGATTCCAGAGTCTCCTATGTCGTAACGAAGAAGAGGAAAACTTCGTTTGGTCAATGTTGTGACCAAGATCCGACCCGGTTGACCTTTAGCCACAGGAGATCCTTGGTCATCCACGAACTCAAGGTGGTTGTAATCATCGACAACATGGTGGGTTTTGCCACTTTGGTGCTCACACTGATAGCCAATTTGCCCAGCTTCGGTCGTGCCGATGATCGAAGAGATCCGTTTTGCCCCAAGTGCCTCTTTAAGCCATAGACGATCTTGTTTGGACATGGGTTGGCCAGCAAAGAGAATCTTTTCAATGCAGAGGTTGGGGTTTATGGAGTGAGCGGACCGTAGGATGGGCATGATCGTCGTTGGCACTCCCTCAATCACATTGACATCAAAGCGATTCCAAATCTCCAGAAAAGTTTCAGCCGTGACCTTGTTTGCAAAACAAAAGGAGGTTAGGCCCAGACGTGCGTTGACGTGATCAAAAGAGACGAAGCTTCCGTAGAGGTCGCCGCTTAAAAAGCAATTGGCGATGCGATCTCCCTTTTGTAGACCGGCCACACGAAAGATGCGCGTGGCGTTTTCAATCATCTCATTCCAATCGGTTTCATTGAAGTAGGAAAACTTGGAGGCTCCCGTGCTTCCTCCACTTCGTGTGACGTATCCCCCCTTTTGAAGGGTCCCATGAAGAGCTGTGTCGAGAGGTCGGTGGCTCCAAGTTTCAATGTAGCTCTCCAAACGTGCGCGACTCAAAATGGGAAGTTGGCAAAGATCGTCAAGGGATCCCATCTTGGCCTTCGTTATGCCTTGAGCTTGGTAGAAGGGGTCCTCTTGGATGGATCTCCACGTCTGCATCCATAAAGAGTGGATCCACTCTTGCTTTTCATTTGAGGCAAGGGAATCGATCGGATGCCAACCCGAATGAGGAGATGGGATCCTTGTGGTGATGAGGTTCATGAGCCGTGGAAGATCATAGGCTCCATCATGAGGGTCGTCGATGTCACCACCTGCCATATGGTCGAGGTCTACAATTCGAAGAGCTCCCAAGCTGCTGAGTCGTGAAGAGATTTCAAGTTGCTCTTGAGGAAGAGCCACAACGCCCACGGTTTGAATGTAGCTTTTAAGTTGTTGAACTTGGTTCTCGATCACAGAGAAGTCTTGGTAGGGAATCAATCGCAGAGTCCGATGGAGCGGGGAGGGCTCAAGATCTTCTCTCTTATCAACGAAAAGAGTCCAATTGAGATTTTCATGGCTCGACTCAAGAAGGCGAGCGTCACCTTGAGATTCTGAGATCTCAAAGAGCGTTCGGAGTTTTCGGATTTCGCAGGCAGAAGCTAAATCAAGCTCCCCACAGGCAAGTTGAGCTTCCAAAAGTTTGAGCTCACGAGAGAGCTCTTCTGCCAGAAGCGATGCATGTCTGAAATCACCCTCCACAAAGCAGACTTGAGGTGCTGTGCAAGCATTCTGATCCCACAACGAAATCTGAAATGCCAAAGATTTTGCAACTTTTTTCAAAGACCAATGTTCACATCCCCTCCTTGTGACCATCGAAAAACTGAGCTTGGGTCCAAAGATGATCAAGGGAGTGTGTGAGGGAAGATCCTTGCGGTAACTTCGAACAGCCTCCTCTCCTCCCCAGACGACGATGCCGTCCACGTTCTTTTTGAAGATGGCAATGACCTCTTGATCTTGAGATGAGTAGTCCACAAGAGCGATGGATTTAGAGACAACCAAATCACCAAAGAGATCCCTCTCTGCGTCCATCAGTGTTTGAACAAAGAGAGGAAGAAAGTAGGTCTCGCTCGATGGCATCTTTAGGATGGAGACATTTCCTGTGAGAAGTCCCTCAAGAAGTGAGCCTGGTCCCACAAGAAAGACGTTGCCTGAAAGCACATGGAGCAAGGTGCCAAGGGGACTCCAGTGAAGGGAGCGCTCTTGCTCTTGATCATAATGAACTCCAACTTGGCGGCTGTATTTTCCAAGTTCCGTGTCCACTTTTTTTGAAAGGAGAGCTGGATCTAAAAGTTGACCGAGTTCATTGAGACCAAGTTCAATCATTTGAGAAGAGAAACCACTGCGAATGGGAAGCTCCCTTAGGGCTTCAACCCGTGGTGGAAAGGTCTCGGTGGACCAACGTTTTTTGAGTTCATCGAGAATCAAATAGACCCTTTCCAGAGGGCATTTTCGAAATTCGTGACGGACTCTCTGAGCGGTCCCACAGATTTGAAGAGCCTCTTCTTGTGTGAGGGGAAGTTGGGAAGGGATCCATTCACCAAAGTAGTACCTGGACATCTAGAGCCTCCTCTTTACAATTTCGTCTGCGTGGAGAGCACAACCTTTGTGCTTTGTGATTCCCGCTCTTCCGAGAATCTGAAACGTTGGAGATTCAAAGCCACAGGGGCATGGATCTGAATCGATCTTACCCCAGTCCGTGGTGAGCAGTGTGAGATTGGGCATCATTGCATTAAAGGGAGTTACAAGCTCAAGAAGGCCCTCCTCCCCAGGTGAGAGAACCTGCATGGTCACTGGATCGCGCACGATCACGCGCGTATAGACCGGAATATGAAATCGGTGCGCTCGGCACTCATTGTATGGAGCACAGTGCTCGGCCATTCCATAACCGTCGCGCATTCGGTCGGTCGACACCTGAAAGTGATGGGCGCACTCCTCTCGAAAGAGCTCTCGGGTGATTCTCTGATCTTCAGCCGCTTTCCAACCACCACCGGTCATGATGAGAGAGTCCGGATGGAGTCGATAGGATTTTCCCTTCTCTTTGAGAAAAAGGAGAAATTCGTGGATGAAAGCCGGCATTCCAAATATTCGAGTGGGATGAGCGCTTTCTTGACACCTTTCAAATTCTCGCAATAGATTTTCTCGATCAAAGTACCAACTTCCTTCGCGCATCTTAAGAGCGTGGGTGACATGCGCTTTCGGCGCAAAGCGCATCTGGTTCTCATCAGCAAAGGCAATTCCCAAGTTCTTTGCATCCTCGGGACTGTATCCAAATAGGACATAGTTCTGCTTTTCAGAAGTGATGAAGCCCTCTTGTCTCCAATACTCTTCAAGCATCGCCTGACATCGATCAAGACTGGCCTGGTCAAACCAGATTTGAGTCTTTTGGCCTCGCGTTCCTGAAGAGGTGAGTCGCAATACGACTTGATCGTGGGGAAGAGAGGTCAAAAGATGGTACTTCATTGCGGTGACACCGAGGACAGGGATTTTTTCCAGATCGGACTCGTGGGCAATCTCATTGGGTTTGAATGTGTGGCGATCATAGAGAAACGCGATGTCTTTGTTGTGATGATAATGGAAGGTCGCCAGCTCACGGCAGGCCTCAACCATCAGTTGGTTTTTCTCCTTAGTCCATGTGAGTGGATCTTTGATTCGGCAGATGGCCTCAGCACTTGGGAAGTTGAGTTCATTCATCTTAGAGCTTCCTTACAAAATACGGTTTCGTTCATAATCTTCTCTGACGATTTCAAGGAGTCGCTTGGCTGTGGGAGAGTGGACCTTGATCTGATCAAATGCAACTCGCGTTGGGCCAAGAGACTGAAAACGAACCCCAAGTTGGGACGAGTAGTGGTAGGGGATCAAGCCTGCGATAAAAAATCCATTTTTAGCCAGGAGGTCATAGAGTTGACCAATTCCTGAATGTTCCAGTGAGACTTCGACCGCGGCATATTCGTAACCACTGTGCATCAAGGTGCGCCACTCATCCAAAATTCGTAGTGCGGCAGCTCGTCCAGGAATTTCAAGATCAAAGATGACCGCCTTTTGAGTCTCTTGAAGAGTGGTCTTGTAGAGGCCGTCGCGACTGAGTGGGTAAAAGCGAGGAGATGGAATCCATTTCATTCCCAGTGGTGTGAGAATGGTCTCGGCAAAATCGCCCACATTGGTTGGAAGTAGAACCTCCTTTCCAAATGGGCTTTGAGTTTGCGGGTGAACTGCAAGAAGAATCGAATATCGATCCATCCCCTGCGGGTCTTGGCCCAGTCCCAGGCGCTGAAGTTTGGCTTGGGTTTCGCTGACCTGAGAACCTACGAAGAGGGCGATTTCACACGACCCATAGCGAGAGATCAAACGTTGGGAGTAGTCGTGGTTGGTGACGGTATCGTAGAAGCAATAGCTCATCGGGATTGATTTGACCAAGGTCATCACCTCTTTGAAGATCTTTGAGAAGAGACCCTGTGATTTGATCTGTGGATCCACAACTCCAAGAGCTGGTTCATAAACCAGAGGAGAGTTCCCCTTTTTGACGAGGCCAATGTGTCCTACCATTCTTCCGTTGGGAAGGATTGCGACTTTTGAGATCAGATCTCCCCTTCGCACTCTTTCTTGAATGAGTTTGGGGAAGTAGACGGAGTCGTCCACATATTGATATCCGTAGACGGCGTAGAAGAGACGACTGAGTTCAGAGACTTCCGTGTCGCGCAGGTCACGAATCTCTATGGGCTCTGATGGAGCCTCGGTCTTTGAGATCCCTTGACGGGAGCAGGGGTCGATCTTTGTGCGGATCTCAAATCTTTGACCGCGTCGGCCAAGATTAAAAAATGAGATCGTTTCGATGATGTTTCGGGCTTCAAAAAACATGTGAGGAACAGAGTCATCGGATGTGTTGGAGAGGGTTTGGTGAGCAAAGAGAGGCGTCCCTCGATTGTCAATGTCGATCACAAATTCCGATGAATCCTCTCGACAGACGATGTCTATGGGCTCGGCAAAACGCTCATCTCTTTCATTGTCAATTACACACCCCAACAGAATGAGAAGCACCTTCTTAAGTCGATCCTGATCCTCCTTATGGACACCGACTCTTTGAGCAAGATCGAGCGTGAACCCAATGGTTGAGTCAATGCCTGAAGGATCGGGTGGAATTTGAATTCGATTTTCGATCACAGCGCTCTCCTTTCACCTACTCTTCGACCAGGTCGATCACACGAATGAGCTTTCCCGTTCGTGGATTGAGGTGAAGTCTTCCTGGTGGGACGATTTCAATGAGAATTGGAGCAATCGATTTTTTGTAGATGAAGTCGCGCAGCGAGGGTCGATCCTCAAGGATCTGCTCTTTGAGTCGATCCGTCAGCGAGGGGATCTGACCTTCGGAAATTTCTGATTCAATGCGAATGATGAGTTGATCCTTCCCTTCCAATCTTGATTTTTGTATCTGAATGGAGCCAGAAAGTTCAGAAAACTGTGCCGTGACCTTAAGTAGATCTTGGTAGTCGATGGAGTCATATCCAATTCGAAGAACGTCATCTCCGCGACCGTAAAGTTGAAAAAGAGGGGTTGTTCGACCACATGAGCAGTTTGAGGCGAGCCACTTGGCCTTGTCACCCACTCGATAGCGGACGATGGGAGAGACTCTTCGAGGGAAGGCAGTGAGATAGATCATTCCCAATTCACCAGGCTTGCAGGGACGATCCTCATCTTCGTTGTGAATTTCCATGTAGATCTGATCATCATGAGTGTGAAAGACTCCGGTTGGACATTCATTGCATTGGTATCCGATGTACCAGCTGTCCACGGTTCCGTAACCGGGTGCCGCAATCTGATTTGTCCCAAACTTTTCGCGCATTTCATCACGATCAGCTTGATAAAAGTGTTCGCCACCATAAAAGATCTTGGTGATCCTAAGTTCATTAGGCATGATGTGATAAATTTGGCGTAGCGTATTTAAGACCACGCTTGAGATCCCTGTGAAACAGTTTATTTTAAAATGTTTTGCCACTTGAGCAACAAAATCAGAAGGTGTCTGGTTTGAGAATGGAAAGTTCATGCATCCATACTGTTGAAGGATTCGATTCATGTGTATGAAGGTCATGTAGAGGCCCCCAACGGCCCACAGATTGGCTGCTCGATCGGATTCATTGAGTCCAAGAGCGTAGAACCCTCGACCATTTGGAAGATCAAGTTGATCGAGCTCTGAAGAGGAGAAGAGTGAAGTCTTGGGGAGCCCGGTTGTACCTCCACTTTGAAAAACGGAAAACGACTCATGTTCTTGACTGAGAAGATTCTGACCCAGTGGAGGAAGCTCCTTACGAAGTTCTGACGAGGTCAGCACGGGAACTTGAATCATGGGGTGATCGGAGCGTGGCTCAAACCCCTCCAGACGAGTTCGGTAGAATGAGCTTTGAGATCGAGCAAACTCGATGTACTCAAAGAGTCTTCGTTGAGAGAGCCTTTGGCGCTCCTCAGGTGTCTCGCTTTCCCAGAGATCGTAAAAGGGTGCGCTTGGATCTTTGAGTCTGATGGGGTGTGACATTCTCTCCTCCCACGACGGAACCTCTCCATTTGGGATCGATGCCCCTATCCCCTTTTTTATTGTGCCATTCGCGATTTCTTGAGTGGCAGATCGCGAGATTCCATTCGCGCCAGGTACCTTATACCATGACTAGGTCTAGATGAAAATGGATCTTGATTTCATTGTGTATCTGTTACAATCGAAAGATGTCAGATTGAGAAAAAAATTCATGGTCAGAAGGGAGTTTATTTGTAAACATAGGGTGAGTTCAATTTCGACGAGGATCGATTATGGCACAACGTAAGAGTCGAGATCATCATCTTTTTTGCAACATTGGGGAGCTTTTGACCTTAAAGGGAGTTGCCCGCAGAGATGGAAGAAGAGTTGGTGAAAAGGATCTCTCTTTGATTCGCAGGGGTTGCATGGTCACGGAGCAAGGTGTGATCCAATGGGTCGGTCGGGAGAGGGATCTCCCATCAACTGTCAAGAAGAGAGCAAAGATCATCGATCTTGGCGGGCGGACTGTCTTGCCCGCATTTGTGGAGTGTCATACCCATTTGGTTTTTGCAGGAGATCGATCTGAGGAGTTTGAACTGCGGAACCAGGGGGTGACCTATCAGGAGATTGCTCGACGTGGTGGAGGAATTCTGAGCACAGTTCGCAAAACCAAAAGAGCCAGCGAATCTCTTCTTTTGGATCTTGCTCAAGAGCGGGTGAATCGCTTTACGCGACAGGGAGTGACCACGTTGGAAGTGAAGAGTGGTTATGGGTTGACTCTGAGGAGTGAGCTCAAAATGTTGCGTGTGATCTCAAAGCTTAGGGGTCCTAGAGTGGTGGCCACCTTTCTCGGAGCGCATGCAATTCCTCCAGGAGTAAAATCTGCAAGAAGTTATCTAACCTCTCTTGGGGATGGATTGAGTGAAGTACGAAAGTGGGCAGATCGAATCGATATCTTTGTAGAAAAAGGGTACTTTGGGGTTGAGGAAGCTCAGCCCTATTTGGAAAGGGCCAAGAAATTGGGGTTTGAATTGACGATTCATGCCGATCAGTTGAGCCTTTCGGGAGGTGCCTCGTTGGCCATGGAGTGTGGAGCTCACTCAGCCGATCACTTAGTGGAAGTTGGAGCTGAAGAGATTGCGAGACTGGGGAAGTCCCAGACGACCGCCGTCCTCCTGCCCTCGGCCGACTTTTACTTAAAGATGCGATATCCTCCAGCACGAAAGCTCATTGAGGGGGGTGCTCGAGTGGCTTTGGCCACCGATTTCAATCCTGGCAGTAGCCCAACTCAGGATCTCTCGCTGGTGGGAGTCTTGGCACGACTTGAGATGAAGATGAGTCAATCCGAAGTCTTGGCGGCTTACACCTATGGAGCGGCATCGGCTTTGGGACTTTCATCCCAAGTCGGGACTCTGGAGGTTGGAAAGCGTGCGGATATGGTCGTGGTGGATGGATCATGGAAACATCTGTTCTACCAAGTTGGGTATCATCCAGTCTGTGAGGTTTGGCGGGAGGGACACAGGCTTTCGTCCTAAGTTGCAGTTGGAAGGCTCGTCATTCCAAAAAAGATGGGCTACGGTTGGGTTACGGAGGGAATCATCATGGATGGGCATTCATTTCAGTTTACACAGTCAGTCTACTACACCCCGGCATTTAACTCGGCCATCTTCGATGGCGCCATTCGACTCTACTTTTCTCAGAGTCAAGAGTCTGCGGCGCTCAGGATCTACTTTGACCTTCAAGAGTACTGTAAGGATTTGGCCGATCGTCTAAAAAAGAGACTTGAAACCGTGCAAGGGCATATCTATTTGCTGCTCTATCCGACCCCAGAGACCTTCTCCTTCTCATTTGGACCTCAGAACACCTCGACGATGCCTCTAGTGTCTCATGGGTCCGATTGCATTTTAGGGATTTGTGGTCCCGTCGAGGAGGAGACCCTGACTTCCATTCACAATCGGCTGCAGGAAATAGATGAACTCCTCGCGGGCACTATTTCTCTTGGGTTAAGAGCTCCTCCAGAGACCGAATTGTGGTAGAGTTTTCCCAATCTGTGTATCCGTCGATGATGAAGGTCACGCGCCCCTTTCGATCCAAAATCAGCGAGGTGGGTAGCACGGAAATCTGCAACTTTTGAATCAAGAGCTGATTGGGGTCGTAGTAGGTTCGAAAAGCGAGTTTTTCATGGTCCCAGAGGTTTTGGATAAATTCAAGTGGAGGCTCTTCGTCCACATTCACGGCAACCACCTCAAAGCCGCGGTCCCTCCACTTTTCAAAGAGTCTTCCAAAAGTAGGAAGCTCCGTCAAACAGGGAGCACACCAACTTGCCCAAAAGTTCAACACCACCACCTTGCCACGATATTGGGAGAGTGGTTCCATCTTCCTCCCCTCTGTTTGAAGTTGAAGTTCCAAAGGTTCTTCGCCAAAGGGCTCCAAGGGGGTTGAGTCTAGTGGTAGATCTTCCGATAAGCGTCTTGGCATGTGGAAAAGCGTCAGAGTGACAAGAGTTCCAATTGCAAGCAAAATAACCAATTTTGGCCAGTGGCGGCCCCATTTTGCAGCGACGGAGAAGGAAGCGTGAGGAGTGTTCATTGACCCACAATAATCAAAGAAAGAGTCTCGGTCAAAACTCAAATGGGCAGATTGCCGTCGAATACGTTCTTCTTCTGATCCTCACGGTGGTCCTTTCTACGTTGATGGTTCGAGCTTTGGTCTCCAGAAACCTAGACTCTCCCGGGTTTGTGGTGACCAGGTGGGCGTTGATGATCAATGCCATCGGCGCGGACTACCCTACCGATTGAAGTAATGACTTTAACTTGCAAGGCGTGAGCCGTAAGTATTCAGTGAACTGGGGTAGTCCCAGCGAGTCATTTTGAAAAATAATAAAAAAAAGCTGGCGACAAATTCTTTTTTGTAATTAAATCGATTTA
>JACTMU010000013.1 GCA_014584465.1 Pseudomonadota bacterium
GTCCTTCCAGCTTGCAAGACTCGATACAAGGCCCCATTTCTGGGCTACCTTGACGGGAATTCACCCGCTAGCTTGGCTGAGCTTCGCCCAGCGCACATCACTCGATATTTTGAACCTGTTCGCGAATCTTCTCAATAGTTGTTTTTCCATCGACCACAAGCTCCGTGACTTCGGCAAGATAGGACTTTGAACCGATCGTGTTCATCTCTCGCAACAGCTCTTGGGTATAGAAGTCGAGCTTCTTGCCCTCGGCATCAGACCTTCCCAAGATCTTCTTAAAGCTCCTGAGGTGCTCCTTGAGTCTGGAAATCTCTTCCGAAATATCGCTACGATCCGCATAAAAAACGATCTCAGTCGAGATTCTCTGTTCATCCTGTTCACTGAGCTTGAGTTTGGCTATACGATCTCGAACTCGTTCGCCGAGTCGTTCATTGGCCTCTGAGGCAAAGCCCTCAATCTTCTCCAAAATAGCAAGAAGGTTCCCGATGTAGGAATTAAGCTCCTTTTGAAGGGCGGCACCCTCTCGCTTTCTCTCTTCATCGCAAAGGAGAGCTGCCTGCCGAGCAGTATCAAAGAGTTCGGCAATCTCTGTTTCACCCAGTTCATCATCAAACTCTAAGACATGAGGCCACCCGGTGATCTGCTGCAATGTCACGCTCTCTTTGATTTTTAAACTCTTCGCCAGTTTGCGAAAGGTCTTCGCCAGCTCCTTTGCAAACTCCAAATTGAGTTGGATGTCGGGTTTTGTAGAGATTCTCTTTCTCCCCACGGTGACATCGATCGAACCTCTTCGAAAAGTTGCGGCGACAATTTTTTTCAACTCCATTTCGAGGTGAGAACATTCACGGGGCAAGCGAAATCGAATGTCGAGAAAGCGACCGTTAACGCCTTTCACAGTGACATCCAGTGGAAACTTCGTCGATTTTGAGTGGCCAAAGCCGGTCATGCTCTTCATAACGTCTGGATTCATCTTGAACAAATTCTCACATGGAGTCAATGTAGGAATTCATCTTGGATCCGAGTTAGATGTTTTGATATCTCGCTGAAATTGTAAGGTGCTTCAAACCAAGAGATGGAGGGATCTCTCTTAAACCAGGTCATCTGTTTCTTGGCGAGCTGGAGCGTGCTTTGAGTGATTTCCATTGGCAGTTGTTCTTGAGTCAGATCACCACGAAGGTGGGCTTGAACCTCTTTAAAACCGACACTTAAAAGCGGAGGCCAATCTCCGTAACCCCGAATCAGGAGTTCGCGAACCTCTTCGATCCAACCCCGTTTCAACATTTCAAGTGTGCGTTTGTGAACCACCTCTCTGAGCTCTGTGCGGTTCATTCGAAGACCTATCTTCTTAAGAACATAGGGGAGCGTTGAATCGCGATCCTCTTTTGAAGATCGGTCGTTGAACTCGGTCTGAAACTCACTTAAGGGACGTCCAGTCTCCCAGAACACCATAAGGGCACGACCCAATCGATAGTGATCCTGAGGCGATAATTTTTTTGCGCTTGTTGGATCGACTCTGTGAAGTTCCTCATAGAGATTCTTCCATCCTATCCTTAAGGCTTCATCCTCGAGTCGGCGGGATGTTTGAGAAGAGATCTTTCCAATCGAGTAGAGCCCTCCCTCCAAAGTTCGCGCGTAGAAACCACTTCCGCCGACAATGAAAAAGAGGTTGCTCTTTTTTTCAGAAGTTGCAACTTGCCGTTGATGGAGCACTTGATTCACAGATTTATGATAGTCTCCCGCAGTGAAATGGCCTCCCAATGGAACAAAATCATAGAGATGATGGGGGACGAGCTTCATATCTTCTGACGACGGTTTGGCCGAACCAAGATGAATTCCTTGATAGACTTGAACGCTGTCACAATTGATGATTTCTCCCCCAAAATGGAGCGCCAACTCAAGTGCCAAACGACTCTTGCCAACTCCGGTAGGGCCGACGATCAAAATGCAAAGAGGTTTCGATTTATGAGTGGGCGGATTAGACAGTTCGGCCAAAATCTCTTTCCATCTTTGAAAATGGGTACTCAACGGAGACTGGGCGACCATGAGGGCAAAAGCTTGATAATGGGTGTCGGTCCATATCAGAGAGCAGTTGAACCATCTCACGTTGACTCAAAGGTTGACCCGCTCGAATGACCGAATGACATGCCATGGAGGCAAAGAGCTCTCCCATCCATGTTTCAAGTGCGAAGCTCTCTCCCTGACGGAGGCGCTCATGGGCCAAACGTTCCAGTGCTTGCACCAAACCTCTCTCCCTTATCTCAACGGGATGGGCGCGTACGACCAATGAGCTTGGGCCCATGGCATCGATTTCAATGCCGACCCGTTCGAGCTCCTCCTTCGAGGCCAAAAGGGACTCGATGCAATCTTCGGAAAAGTCGAGTGTGAGTGGGATCAGAAGATTTTGAACGTTAGGGCGACTTTGACTCTTCCAGCAGTTCATAAGATCTTCAAAGACAATGCGTTCATGGGCTGCATGTTGATCGATCAAGATGAGTGCCTTTTCGGATTGCGCCACAATGTATGTAAGATGAGCTTGACCAATGACTTGGAGCGAGCTCCAGTAACCTCTCTCAGAGACTTCGGGACCGATCTCGAGCGAAGTGTGAGACTCTTCGTTTCTTGGTGAACTCGCCTCTTCGAGGGGTTCCAGTTTTTGAGCGTAGTGGGTTCGTCCAAACTCTGCAATGGGTGGGCTCTCAGAGTCCTTGATGGTGCTCCACAAGGAGGTCTGTTCATAATGAGACCTGAAATCGTCGCGAGTGGTCCCATTGGATTTTGAAGAAGACATTGAGCTCGTCTCACTTGAGAGCCAGGGTGCCTCCTCAAGGGCACTTCGAAGAGTGGACTGAACCAGCCGAAAGATTCGAGAGGGGTCTTGAAACTTCACCTGAGACTTGGTTGGGTGAATGTTGACATCCACACTTGATGGATCAACCTCGACCCAGACGACGGCAAGTGGATACTGCTTGGTCATTAAAAGATTTCGATAGGCCTCGGTAACGGCGGCGTACAGAGATCGATCCTGAACCCACCTCTGGTTGACAAAGAGGTAGATGTTCTTAGAGGTCGGATAACTCTCCCGTGGATTGCCAAAAACCATGCGAACATGGGAGGAATCTTGAAAGCTCTCTGTAAAATAGGCCGTGGAAATTGAGAGGACCTGCTCAACTCGTTTCAACTCTGAACTGCAAGGAGGCCAAAAGGATTGAAGTTTTCCATCTTGAAGCAGGCGAAATTGAATTTTTGGATGAGCAAGTGCCATAGCACGAACCACGGTCTTAATGTGGGAGATCTCGGAACTGTCCGATCGTAGGAACTTCAGGCGTGCAGGAACATTTTCAAAGAGGGATTCAATTCGAACGGTTGTTCCCTGAGACGACGAAACCTCATAGACCTCACTGGTATGGCCGAAGTCACTTCGAATCTGGTGTCCCAACGTGGTGTCGCCTTGGCCTTTGGAGGTGAGAGTCAGCTTCGAAACAGAAGCAATGCTTGCCAGAGCTTCCCCACGAAAACCATAACTTTGAAGGCACCAAAGATCGGATGAACTGCATATCTTGCTCGTAGCGTGACGATCAAGTGCCAACGAAAGATCTTCGCGATTCATTCCAACGCCATCATCTTGGATCTGTACGGAGCGACCTCCCATCTGAATCTCAATGTCCATCTGATTTGCTTGGGCATCGATCGCATTTTCGATGAGCTCTTTGACCATGTGTGAGGGGCGCTCCACCACTTCGCCCGCGGCAATCTGATCGATGACCTCTGAGGAGAGGCGAAGGATCTTAGAACCCATACTGAAGAGACCCATGAAAGCCAGACGAAACGGATTGGCGTGTGTCCATATAAAATCGAGGTTCAACACGAAAACCCAATCTTTTAATTCGGTAGGCCAGTCCTAAGGCCGCATGCCCCCCAAACTGGGTCTCATTGATCTTGAGGTGCTGAGAAGTGTTGTAGATAAAATCATAATCCATATAGAGAAGTTGAATGCCAAGTCCCCAATAGATCATTCCACTGAAGAAAGCTTTAAAGGGCCACATCATATCGGTTTCTAGGAGAAAGGTGATCCCCCTGGACAGCGAGTTTGTACCCGCCAACTCCATGATGGTGGAGGGAACTCCAGGGGCTACGGCCAAGGAGATGTCCATCAATGTTGGTCCCTTAATTAAAATGTCAGGGCCGGAGATCTTAAGACCATAAAATCTCAATTGCGTGGAAATATCCTGGTCGCTGACCTTTCCACGGTAGTTGATAAGGTTGAACGTTGGACCCACATATTGGGTCAAATAGATGGGTTGTTCTACCCTCTCCTTCTCAGCCTTCTCTTTCTCAAGATCTTTCTCTTTTTTCTTTGAAGCGTTCTCCTCATCGCCATCACGACGACTTGACTTGGCCGTCCCACTCTCCGGTGTGATGTCTACATCGGAGATATAGCCCACCACCTTACTGCCCGTATAGACCTTGTAGAAAGCGCCGAAGGTCTTTTGTGAAACATTGATCTTTGCTCCTTGCGAGAGGTAGTCGACGATGGCCGAATCAAAATCGTTCTTCTTGTAGATCATGGCGCCGTCGGTTTTGACCACGGCCGACTGAGTAGCCCTGGAGGAACTTTTTCTTTTCTTCTTCTTGGCGAAGGCCTCTGTTGGCTGAAAAAGGCTCATCCATGTCAAAAGGGCCAGAAGCGCCATCGCCAAGTTTCGAAAGCGCCACACTTTAAAAAAGGCCTCAAGGACGATCCGAAAAGACATTTTACTTTGACCCACACGACGCTCTTCAAAGGTGATGGGGACCTCTTTGGGGACCATCCCATTTCGAAGAGCCCTGTATTTGAGTTCTATCTGAAAGCTGTATCCTTCAGACACAACGGAGTTGAGTTTGATCGCTCGAAGTGCACGATCAGACCAGGCGTTGAATCCACCGGTCCAGTCGTAAAGTTTGCGACTGAGGATCATGCGAGTGTAAAAACTTCCTCCTCGACTGATGAGTCTGCGCCAAAAATTCCAGTTCACCGTTTCGCCGCCGGGCACATATCGAGAGCCCACCACAAAATCGGCCGACTCAACAGCTTTGGAGATCTTAGCTAGATCTTTAGGGCGATGAGAAAAGTCAGCATCCATCTCAATGAGATGAGTGTAGCCACGCTCCAGAGCCCATTGAAAACCTGCGAGATAGGCCTTCCCCAATCCCTCTTTTTTTTGACGAACCAGTAGATGAACTCGCTCATCATTTTGAGAACGGCTCTCTACGGCCTTTGCAGTTCCATCGGGAGAGTTGTCATCCACGACCAAGATGTCGATGTCGGGAACCTCTTGTTCAATGGCCTCAATGAGTGGAAGGATGTTTTCAATTTCGTTGTAGGTAGGAATCAAGACGATCTTTTTCATTGAAGATGACCCTACCGCGGAGTCAAAATGGGTGCAAGGACAACTCAATGCGCCTCTCTACTATGTGAGGCTCTTTGGGTTCACTCTGCTCTGTAGATGGGTCTCCAGGGATCCATCCGGGGGAGTCTCACTTGCCAAGGGGTGTGACAAGAGGGAGCCTCTCAAGTAAGACGGATTCAAGGAGATTGACTTATTGCGTCGGTCTCGCATTTCAAGTTCAATGGGCAGTGGAGGAAGCAGTTGGTTTTCCCCCATCTTTCGACGCTCTTCCATATGGCTCTTTACCTTCTCAACCACGCGGTCTCGATTGTGAACATAGACCACAGGATCAAATCCACATTGAGGGCAGATCAGAGAGAGTCGCCATCGGATCAGGGCGAAAACTTCACCGACACCAATGAGAGCAACGAGAATGATGATAAACTTCGGGTTGAAGGATTCCCATATCAAAAACATGATGGTCAGACTCATTGCGATGAGAACAAGAAGGCCAGCAATCGTAACGTGTTGTCGTTTCACGATTCGACGAGATGATTTGCAAAATGCGCAGAAGCAATCTGTAGTTAATTGGGTCATAGTTCTACATTCTATTTTCTCTACAAATGACCAATATGAAAAGGCGAGTTTTTTAAATTTCCCAACTAGTGGCCGGCGCGAAACCTGCTTTCGAGCGAATTTCCATAAGTTTTTCTTATACCGAGACAGGCCGACGAAGGGCTAGCCAGTGGCGCTAACTCGAGGAGGCTCAACGAAGGTATAAGGGAAACCTATGGTGAATTCGCCGAAATGAGGCTTCACGCCAGACCCTATTTACAGTGGAAATAGGTCTTGAATGGACCAAGCCTGGGCTTATTGCGAGATCAGGTGACTTTTCAAAACAGTTCAGTGCAATTGATGATATTCTGAGTGTGTTGCAAATAAGGATCATTGTCACACAAGGATGGGTGATGAAAAAGAGTTTAATTTTTTATCCAAGGAAATGGACTTTCAGTCTTTCGACATTGCTTCTAGCTCTACTGCTTTCTCGTGCTTCTATGGGAGCTCCTCAATCTGAAAAGTTGGAAGATGGACTCAACTACGACGAGCTGATGCAGGAGCTTTCGCAGATGGAGACCAGGTACACGCCAGTGGAGAATCCGTTTGATGATGTCAAAATTCACTTAGGTTTTGGACTTCCCTCATCCAATTTCAGCGTGATCAAACCCGATGGAGGGACGGAATATGGAGATCCGAAAGGATTTCAATTTTCTCTTGGGATCGACCTTCTCGATCCAAAGTGGCAGGCCGAAGGAGTGGTGCGAAGTTATTCTGCTCTACAACACAACGAAAGTGCAATATCTCTTCAGGAATTTGATTTAAAGGTCGCCTACAACCATCATCTCTATCACATTTTTTATCTGCGCGGAGGTGTTGGTCTTGCGGCTCGCTATTTGGACCTTAAGACGACAGAATACAGGCTGGATGAGAAGAGTGGAAAAAAGACGCTCGTTCCTAAGGAATACTCTTATACGACTCCGACCTCCATTGTATTTGTAGGTGCGGACTCCTATGTCTCAGAGAATATAAGTCTCGGCGGCGAGTTCTCCTTTCGAAGTGCCATGGTGGATGAGACCATTGATCGTCAGTCTCTTGATTTTACCTTCAGGGTTGATGGTCACTTTTAGTTTCTTTTTGGGAGAGTGGGTTGGTTCGGTTGGGGGATCCAGATATCCAGATCGGCGGACTCAAAAAGTGTGAATTTTACAGGATTTCGAAGTTATGCATCTAGGTAGTGGCGAAGCTCGTGAACTCGTTCGATATCTTCTTCGATTTGCTCGAAACCCCATCTCCGAGATCAAGAAGGTCCCCCATTTCCGATGGCCCTATCTGATTGGCATGCAGTACATTTTAGCATTGATCAGTGGGGGCCTTTCGGGAGTGGTAGGTCCGTTTCGAATCAATATCATCTTAGGGATTCTTTTCTTTCCATTTGCAGTTCTCATCATGAGTTTGATCTCTTCGGTCTTCTTCTACTATCTCTTTCAATTTCTTTTTCGTAAAACTCTCTCACTTCACCAACTTTATAGCATCATGGCGTTCACTTCGGTGCCGATGCTTCTCTTTCATGTAGGATCTCCCGCTCTCCCTCCACTTGATCTGGTAGGATACGTCGTGATGAGTTTTCTGCTCGTGGTGGGTCTTGTAGAAAACTGCGATGTTCCAAGAAAACCCACTGCGCGAGTCGTCCTTGGGATCTTCATTGTATTGGTGCTTCTCTGGATCTTAGAACGTATTGCGGTGGACTCTACTTTTTCGCAATAAAGAGAAACCTCATAGGAGCAGGGAGTCCCTCAACAGATTTGGTTGGATCTGCAGGATCCAGAAAATCGGCCAAAGAGTGTCGAGGTGGTGGGCACCAAGAGGTCAAACGCTGCTCTGTGGTTGTAAGCGCAGTCTCACTGATGAGTTGGATTTCACTGAATCGTGCTCGATGGAGCCAGTTTTCAACGCAACTTTGAGTCGGGATGAACCAAACATTCTTCATTCCAAGGTATCGTCCCTTCGGGGTCAAAGCCGTAGCGTGAGTTCCAGGGACTCCCAGTGTTTCAAGGACCAGCTCGCCTCCTCTTTTCAAGGAGTGTCGGATGTCGGTCAGGTGATCCAGGGGGCTTCTGCGATGGTAGATCACCCCCATCGAAAAGATGGTATCAAAACACTCATGAAAATAACGGAGCTCCTCTGCACCAAAGAGTTCATATTTTAAACACTGAATTTTGGCAAAATTTTGTAAGAACTGATATTGCACATAACAATGGAGAAAGGGGTCAATTCCAAGGACCAACCTTGGGCTATGGTGAGCCATACGAAACATAAAATAGCCATTGTTGCATCCAACATCAAGAATGGCTCGATCCTTAAGGGGCGAGATATGCTCTTTCAGTCGATCCCACTTAAGATCTGAACGCCACTCCCCATCGATCAACTCACCAAAGAGTCGAAAGGGTCCCTTTTTCCATGGAACGAGACTTAGAGCCTCCTTTCGAATGGTCTCCGTCGTCTTGGGGTCAAGGTCCGCTCCACATCCAATGACAATTTCTGGTCCAGAGCAGTCCACTTGAGAGGGCTCTTTAAGAAGGGGGAGCCCTTGTAAAAGAGTCCAATAGCTCTGCGAAGAGGCTCGTTGGAGCCATTGAGAGCGCTCCTTGTTCAACAAGGAGAGTTGTTCAATGTCGCAGGATCCTTCAAGTGATCTAAGATAATCAAGGTTCACTTGATTCCAACGTAGCTGACAAAATTGTACCATCGAAAGAGAAGATCGACATTTCGAAAACCAGCTTCACGTAGCAGATTGAGTTGGGCCTCTGGAGTCATCGGAACAAGAACCTTTTCTAGGGCTTCTCGCTTCTGAGCGATTTCAAGTTCGCTGTAACCATTTCTGCGTTTAAAGTCATAATAGAGCTCAGTTTGAAGCTCTTCAATCTCTGCGTTGGAGCTCTCGATCTTCTCACTTAAGATGAAGATACCCCCCTTTTTCAACCCCTGGTGGATGTTCTTTAAGAGCATCAACCGTTTGTGAGTCGGTACAAATTGCAGAGTGTAGTTCATGATGATGACGTCAGGATTTTCAAAGACCACATCATCAACCCCTTTGCAGGAGAGGGTGACGTTGGTGACCTGATGTTCCTCCAATTTTTGGCGGCATTGCTCAATCATTGCGATGGAATTGTCAACTCCAACAAAGTGAGGAGCTCTCTCGCTCAGGGACTTCCAGACGGTCAGAATCGTTTCGCCCGTGGAACATCCCAAATCATAGATGAGTCCATCTTGAGGAAGCTTTCGTCGAAGCAGATCACAAATCAACTTGTGAATCTCTCCATAAAAGGGCACCGACCGACGTACCATATCGTCAAAGACTCGCGCAACCTCAGCATCAAAGACAAAAGGCTTTCGCCCTTTGTCGCTTTGGTAGATTCGATCGATGGATTCCAAACTTTGATCAAGATTCATTAACAATCACCTTCAGTTGCTCTAGGGGGATAACCCATCAAGAAAAAGCCCAAGTCCGTAGAACTTGGGCCTATCTGTAGCTGGCTCGATGGCCAGCCACGTGGGTCCTTCTCGCGCCACTCACTCAAGATAAAAATTGAGGTGAGTGTGCGCTTGCGGGTTGCCGAGGAGCGAGCGTTACATCATGCCGCCCATTCCGCCCATGCCACCCATTCCGCCCATGCCACCACCATGGTGACCAGCGCCAGCGCCGTCATCCTTCTTAGGCATTTCAGCGATCATGGTCTCTGTTGTGAGCATGAGTGATGCTACAGAGGCTGCATTCTCAAGACCAGAGCGAACAACCTTCACAGGGTCAATCACACCAGCCTTAAAGAGATCGGTATACTCGTTGTTAAGAGCATCGTATCCAAAACCATCAGATTTGTTCGCAAGAACACGGTCCACAACGATTGCGCCGTCGAACCCAGCATTGATCGCGATCTGACGTAAAGGCTCTTCACAGGATCGCTTAATGATCTTTGCACCAAACCACTCTTCGGGCTGGAAATCGCTCTCTTTAATAGCGATGCTTGCTCGAAGAAGAGCTGTGCCGCCGCCGGCAACGATTCCCTCTTCAACAGCAGCTCGTGTGGCGTTCAAAGCATCTTCAACACGGTCCTTCTTCTCTTTCATCTCAACTTCCGAAGGAGCACCGACATGAATCACCGCTACGCCACCAGCCAACTTTGCAAGACGCTCTTTGAGCTTCTCTTTGTCGTAATCACTGGTTGTGTCATCGATTTGAGCACGAATCTGAGTGACGCGAGCTTCGATCTCTTTTTTAGAGCCAGCACCATCGATGATGGTTGTGTTGTCTTTGTCAATTACGATGCGTTTTGCTGTTCCAAGATCGTTCATTGTAGCTTGCTCAAGTTTTCGGCCAAGATCTTCGCTGATGACTTTGGCATCAGTCAAAATGGCGATGTCTTCAAGCATAGATTTCCTTCGGTCTCCAAATCCAGGTGCTTTGACAGCGCAGATGTGGAGTGTGCCACGAAGTTTATTCACCACAAGTGTTGCAAGAGCTTCGCCTTCCACATCTTCAGAGATAATAAGAAGCGGGCGACCGGTCTTTGCTACGTTCTCAAGGATTGGAACAAGGTCTCTCATGGTAGAGATTTTCTTGTCATAGATGAGAACATAGGCATTTTCAAGAATGGCTTCCATTCTTTCTGCATTGGTGATGAAGTATGGGGAGAGATAACCACGGTCAAATTGCATTCCTTCAACAACTGAAAGTTCCGTAGTTGCAGTCTTGCTCTCTTCCACAGTGATCACACCTTCGCGACCCACTTTTTCCATTGCTTCTGCGATCATGTTTCCAATTTCTGCATCATTATTTGAAGAGACAGAGGCAACCTGAGAGATCTCATTTCGACCTTTGACCACTTTTGATTTCTTCTTAAGTTCAGAAGTAACCGAAGCTACAGCTTTATCAATCCCGCGCTTTATTTCCATAGGGTTGTGACCTGCACTTACAATCTTTGCACCTTCACGATAGATGGCTTGGGCCAAAAGTGTGGCAGTTGTGGTTCCGTCACCGGCGTCATCATTTGTTTTGCTGGCAACCTCTTTAACCATCTGTGCGCCCATGTTTTCAAACTTGTTCTCAAGTTCGATCTCTTTGGCAACCGTAACACCATCTTTTGTGATGGTTGGTGAACCAAACGACTTGTCGATAACGACATTTCGTCCACGTGGCCCAAGAGTCACTTTCACAGCATTGGCTAGGATGTTCACTCCCTTAAGAATGGAGGCTCTTGCATCTTCGCTAAACAGTAGTTCCTTACTCATTTTCTACTCCTTATTATTAATGTAGAATATTTGTTGTTATTTAGGTTTTGTCTTTCAGTGATGAATCAGTTGAAGATTCCAAGAACGTCATCTTCACGAATCATCAGATACTCATCGCCATCGAGTTTCAACTCAGTGCCAGCGTATTTGCTGAAGAGAATCTGATCTCCAACTTTGGTCTCTAGGGGAGTAACTTTCCCATCTTCGAGAACACGGCCATTTCCAGCAGCCATAACCTCACCCTTTTGGGGCTTCTCTTTTGCGGTGTCAGGAATGTAGATTCCGCCACTTGTCATCTCTTCTTCCTTCATTCGTCGAACCAAAAGCCGGTCGTGCAATGGTCGAACTTTAAGCTTTGTAGCCATTTCAATTACCTCCCTTAAAGATTTATAATAGGGATCCAAATAGAAAGACCCCCTCTTTTGACTTTAGAATCAAAGCAACTTCAATATGAAGAGAGATCGAGGTCTGTCAAGTTGACGAGGGAAAAAAAAGTAAAATAATTCAAAAGACCTTCAAGAGATAGGGTCTCATCTCTGTACCCAGAGCGACCAGGTTCGATCCAACACAGGTCTAGGAGCGTAGGATTCACCTCAATGAGCTGGAGCTGACTTTGGGTAAGAGGGAGAGAGGGCTTGCGCTGGAAATAATGCGTCGCGTTTGTTTTCCTTATGGCGTTCATCTTGGCTTTCACGTTCGAGCAAAAAGAGTTGGGCAATCTCTTGGGGCTGACTTCGTCGGACCACCTCGGTCACTCCTTCGTGATCAAGTTGTGAGAGGTAGAGGAGCGCATAAGTTCGTAGCGAGAGGGATTCAACCTCCTTGGCCGCGAGCGCCTGGAGCTCTTCATCTGGAAGCGCTGGCTGAGTTCGACGCTGACGCTCCAAGGAGAGTCCCAGCTGGTGGTCCCGCCATTCTTTATAGGTGAGGGTCTCCGCCGTCGACATTGAGGAGGCAAGTAGAACAAGCAGAAAGATTCGGACGAGCACGATTTGTCTAAGAATCTGATGGGTCATGTGGTCTACCTCCTCTTTACCCGCTGAATGGGTGCCTCGATGGGCACCGGGTCCCCAAATTGGATCTATACAAAGCGTATGCCAAGAAAGAGGGCGCCGCCGCAAATAAAATGGGGACTCGCGTCAGGCCTAAGTTCTCGAAGAATGAAAATGACGCAAAGCGCGACAACTTGGGTCAAGATCGTGAAACTATTTCAGATCCGGGTGCTAAGCTTCGGGGAGTCGCTTCTGGCTGGATGCGCCCAGATCCTCAATTCGACGGGCTTGAACCAACACTCGTTGGTTGAGCCTCTTCATGCCGGCCTCATACTCGCTGTGAGCCTTTTCGATGTGTTTCCCAATGGTTAAGAAGGAGTCGACAAAATCGCTCAATCGTTTGTGAAGCTCCTTAGCGGCTTCGGAGATCTCACGTGCATTTTGGGCAAGTTTCTCTTCGCTCCAACCAAAGTGGATGACCTTAAGGAGGCCCACAAAGGTGGGGGGAGTTGCAATCAGTATTTTGCGTTTCAGGGCAAAGTCGACCAGGTCGGGTTGGCTCTCAAGAGCTGCATACAAGAACGACTCGTTGGGAAGAAACATGACGGTAAAATCAGCCGAAGGGCCCCACTCTGCTGCATAGGCCTTTTGTGAAAGCTTGAGGATGTGCTCTTTGACATGTTTTCCGTGCCTGGCCATCTCAGTGGCGCGCTCTTCATCCGTGGGTGCCTCAAGGGCCCCGAGAAAAGCGTCGATGGGCGTCTTTGCATCCACGATGACCACGCGACCACCTGGCATTTTCACAGTCAGATCCGGGATGAGCCTCTTCCCCTCGCTGGACTCCGTGACATGTTGAAATGTGACATCGGCAAACTCTGAGAGTCCTGCAATCTCCACGCAGTTTTTGAGTTGAATCTCACCCCATCGACCCCGAACATGCGGACGACGGAGGGCATCCTTGAGTGCGCGAGTCTGATTCTGCAGATTTTCATTGGTCTCGATCACACGCTTAAGTTCCAATTCAATTTGACTGTAGGAGCGGTGCCGCTCCTTCTCCATCGTAAAAACCTCTTTTTGATAGCGCTCAAGGGTCTCCTTCAGTGGGGTCACCATGGTTTCAATGGCCAATTGGCGCTTTTCCAGATCGACCTTCGAGCCCTGAGCTTCGTTGTTCAGCACCTCTTTGGCCAGATGAAGAAACTGTTGACTGTGAGATTGCAGAGCCTTCCCTGCAAGCGACTGAAAATTATGCTCCATTTGAACAGTCAAATTTTTAATGTAGTCACGCTCTTGCTTTAAAGTGCCTTCCGTGAGGGCAAGCTGGGTCTCCAGTTGAGCGGCTCTCTTCTGACTCTCGCGAAGCCCCTCCTCCAATTGCACATGTCGGGAGCGGATCTCAGTGAGCTCCCTTTCGAGTGAGAGCCGAATCTCCTCTTTTTCGTCCTTTAGACGTCGAATCGTATTGCGGCTCCAAAAGGCCCCCATCACGATCGCCGTCAAAAGTGCCAGAGATAACGCCGCTCCAATTGCCATCCACATCAAGACCCCCTCATACTCAGTGAACCGATCCCTACAACCTACAGGATCAGCCCGTCATGGGAAATCTGAATCGTCGATTCTGCTCAGCGGCGCAGCAGTAACATAATTCCTACAGCCAGTTGGTAATCTCCTAACGGAAGAGGATTGCGAAAGGTAGAAGACCTTCGAGGAGCAGTCTGAAACTGTCTCAATTTGAGACGGTATGAAGATTTTTGCGCCCTCATCATAACCAGAGAGTTATAGAATAGAGAGTGGATTGAACCTCAGCTTTGACCACGACTTCCATCGAGAATGTCCCAAGGCTGAGTTCATCCAAGATCCAAGAAGGAGGGCCCCGCGATGAGACTCAAAATTCCCTTTGCAACCTATTTTCGTAGTGTGAGGGACCCTCTCTCAAAAATTGCCGTGATGGGTCTGATCGGCTTGATTGTAATCGTTGGCAAGGTTGAAGATGTTCATGCGAGACAGGAAGTTGATACGAGCTCGACTCTACAGGGTGAGGCAGAGAGGGGTCATCATGAGCAGTACCCCAAGGATCAAGATATTCATGAGGCGGCAACAGCAAAAGAGAGCCAATCAAAAGAGACAAAAGAATCGAACATGAAGAATGCAGGAGACAAAGGAAACAATTTTGCAAGTCTTGGAATGCTGATCAATGCGGGTGTCGGAGGCTATCATGTTTGGGAGGGTAAGAAGGCTGCTGCGGCTGGAAACAAAGGGGAGGCCGCGATGCATTTTGGACTGGCCACACTTAACTTTGGGCAGATGGCGGCCGATGGTGCAACAGCTGGTGGTGCGGGTCAGGCAGCGGACTCTGCATCGTCAGATGGAATGGTTGATGACGGTATAAGTTCTGGAACCAAGAATTCTGGGAAGCATAAGATGAAGGCTCAGGCTGCAGCGGCTCAGAGAGAGCTGAGTCAATTGGGATATCGGTATGATCCCAATTCAAAAAAGGTGGTCACTCCTGATGGAACTTTTTCGCCGGGTGACTACGCTTCGCCTGAGGCTGCAAAACGTGCTGGGATGAGCTCCCAATCTGTGGCAGCGCTTGGGAAGATTCTGGCCAATGAAGCGGGCGCCCAACAGAAGATTTTAGATGAACTCAAGGCTGCAGGTGCGGATGGGGTTCAGATGGGTGGCGGCGGCGCAGGTGGCGGCGGCGGAGGGTCCTCCTCTTCAAAGAGTTCAGATCGGTGGGGCGATGGTTCTGCACGAAGCGGCAAACGATCTGTCTTAAGAAGTCCCGGCAGTCTTGAGGGGATGAAGAAGTTTGTGGGTCAAGACCGAGTTCCTGTGGGAGTCTCTGTGGATAACATCTTTGAGATGGTCCGACGTAAATATCGGCTAAGAGATCAGAATCGCGGATTTCTCTGAGTCCCAACACCAACCCGTCGGTCAGGCCCAGGCTGTGGGGGAGATGAAGAGCTCATCTTTGAAATCACCCACGGGAAGGGTCAAGTTTGGTCCTACTACGACATTTCGTAGGTGAGTCCCACTTTGGACACAAGATCCAGGTCCGAGGACGACAAATCCATCCCATGGAACATCTTCGGGAAATTGGGATCGCTGAGATCGAAAGAGGTAGCGTGATGGGTTCGAGAGAAGAGCCGAGAAGTCGCGATTTAAAAAATAGTTCAAAGTTTCATCTAAGAGCCAGTGGCGAGATTGATGGACCATCTGGATGGCTTCAAGTGTTGCCTCCAAATAGTTTTTGAGATTTCCTGTTTCAAACCAAAGAGCTTCGTCTTCTAGAACGCAAACTTTCTCTCCGGAGTGGATGGCATTTTGGAGGCCATCTCGAAAGAGATCCGAAGGGGTCTCTTTGGAAAGGTATCGAAAGATTCGTGGTGAAAGCACTTGAAGCCCAACGTAGTGATAGGGCTCAAGATCTCCTGAGGAGGTAGGAGCTCCTGATGGCGATCTCTTACCAAAACCCTGAACCGTTTTCGTTTTGGAATCGATCCAAACGGCACCAAGAGAATTAAGAAGGTCGGGATGTTTCATCACAAGCAGTGTGGCGATGGCATTTCTATCAACGTGCTGTTGGATCATCAAGGGGAGGATCTCTTTGCGCGAGGGAAAGATCAAGGTGTCGCCGTTGCAGAGGAGAAAGAGTCTTTCACTTTGAAACTCATCAGCGACTCGGGCAAGCCCTCCTCCCGTTCCTAGAATCTGCGTTTCATGAGAAAAGGTCACGGAAAAGGGCCAATCCTTTTTTCGATCCATCAGTTGACGAAGGATCTCAGGGAGGTGGTGGGTGTTGATGACAAGTTGAGTGAGCCCAAGATGGTCCGATCTAGAATGGTGGGCGTTGAAGTGGCTCAGCAGAAGGTAAATAGGGTAGTAGAGAATAGGGATGTTCAAAAATGGGAGAGCCGGTTTCGGCAAAATGTTGGTGTGAGGGAGGAACCTCTGACCAAAACCAGCTGCGAGAATCATCGCCTTCATAATGTGGTTCCATCATCAAAGTTCCAGTCCAAAAGTCCATAGTCGTTGAGGAGATCTTGAAACATCTTATATTTCGGAAAGTGGGAGAGGCTTTCATGAACCCGTCGGATCGTGGGGCGCAAATATTTCAAGTAGCGAAGGTCTCTTCTCATATTGAAGAAGCTTGAAAAACTTCCGCAGGCTTTAAAACATCGTTGAATGGATTGAAGCTCGTAGAGATTCATAAAATGCTCTAGATCATCAAATGAATGCCCATAGGTTTGTGCCTGTTCGCGGTAGTAGCCGATGAGCGTCTCCGCCATTTGCGGGGCGATCTCTACATAGGAGTCTTTAAGGAGGCTCACCAGGTCATACTGGACGGGGCCAAGACGAGCATCTTGAAAGTCGATGACCCGCATTCGATTGAGTTTCAGCATGAGGTTTCGAGAATGATAGTCACGGTGACAGACGACCTTCGGCTCTTTAGATAGTGTGTTGCAGATGTCAAAAAAGATGCTCTTGAGTTGATCTTGTTCTTGATGGGAGAGTTTCAATCTGCAATATCTTAAGAGAAGGTTTTCATAGGCATAGTTCATCTCCCATTGAAGGGAGGCAAGGGTGAACTCGGTCTTAAAGGCCGAGGAGTCCTTAGGGGCACTGGCTGTGGCATAATGAATCTTGATGAGCTCATCGATGGCCAATTTATAGTAGGGGAGAATGAGCTCTTGGTTTTGATGCTCCCAAAACTTTCGTTCGAGTGTCAAATCTCCTAGATCTTCAAGGAGGATCAAACCTTCGCCAGGTGAAATATCGATCACTTCGGGAACTTGGATGTTTGAAGTGAGAAAGAGATTTTGAACACTCAAGAAGGGATAGTTCGTAGAGTCCTCAAATGGCTCCCATTGCATCAGAACCCATGTGTCTGTGGCTGCGTGAACCACTCTGTAATAGCGTCGTTGGGAGGCATCTCCGGCGAGTGGTAGGATCTCAAGGTCCTTGGATCCAAGCGACTTCTCAAGAAAACCCACAAAGGGTTTATTGGCAAGCTCAGGGACTAGACTTTCGGTCATCGTGAACTTCCTGTAAAGGGTGAACTTTGTACATCTGTGTCCCCTCAGGATTGCATCAAATATTAGAAATTTCTACCGGTTTTTTAATTTCAGATCCGAGTTTTAAGCCAAAAACGGGAACGTTAAAATGTGGAAAAGGTTGTGAAATGTGTGCAGAACAGGACGGGGAGATTTAAGTCTCCCCGGTTCTTGGCAACGTCTTATAACCTTAGAGGCACGGCTTCAATCCGCAACCTGAATCAGATAGCGACCTCGGCTGCCACTCAGATTGGTGCTTGTGGCCTTAATGACAATCTCGCGCACATAGCGTTGATTGAGAACTGCAACGCGAGCTTGATTCTCTTCAAGATAGCCAACCAATTCGCTGAGATATCGAACCTGTCCATTGTCGTATCGCAAGTAGGCGTCTTCGACATGAATCTCACCTTTAGTTCCTACGATTCGAATTGCAGAGAGTGTTTGAGCGTAGGGATAAAAGGCCTCAATTCCGTAGTTGTACTTAGGGGCTTCAACTTCCCCGCGAAGATTCGTCCAATAAGGATAGGGGTAACCACTTCCATCGCCTTGAGTGGTGACCACAATTCGGCGAACAACGAAATTTCCATTGAGCTTCAAGTGCCATGGGCCATCATTTCGGGTTCTAGAGTGGAGCTCCACTCGATCAAAGGTGTACTGCGCAGGATTATCGAAATCGGCGGGTCGTCCACCCACCTCTCTGCGATCTTGGGTTCTTCCATCAATCAAGAGTTCTGCAGTGCCATCTCCATGTCTCGTTTTTGCAAAGAGAACCACCTTATCGATGCCGACATTTCGCAGGTTCACGCCTGGGTAGTTACGATGAATCTCATCCTTTAAATGGATGGTTCGGTTGTGCAGATGCTCATCATACATCGGTATTTCAAAACGTGTGTTAGATGCATGTGCGGAACCTAGGATTCCACCGACCATTGCGGTTGCAGCGATGAGCTGAATGATTTGTTTCATTATTCCCTCCTTCTGTTGGCTAATTGTGTCATCCAATTGCAAGCGAGGATTCGCCATTTTGTCCCCACTTTGACCTTATACGAAGCAGAACAGCAAGGAGCATGCCAGCAAAACGGAACCAGCACATCGCATCGTATCATTTAGATCTTATTTCAGTCACTGAACTTCAAACCTGGATCCGAAATTAGAAATGGAGATGAAAATCATCAAAGGTGGGTTCGTAAGAGGTGAAAGGTTTCATCTTGAATTTTAAAAAAACGGCGAGCTTCAGCTCCACCTCGCTCATGGTCGAGACCGAGAAGGTGCAATGCTCCATGAAGAATGAGAAATCCGAGCTCCTCTCGATAGAGATGGCCCGCCTCTTTGGCTTGAATCTTTGCAATGTGTGGTGAAATAAGGAGCTCACCCAAATGGCGCTCATCGCCAATCTCAAAACTTAAAACATCAGTGGGGCGATTTTTCCCACGATAGTGATAGTTTGTCTTCTTCATCATCTTAAGATCCAGAAAAACGATGGAGAGCTCCTTTCCCACAACTCTTTTCCGAAGACGCTTTTCACTTAAGAGTTTGGGAACTCGCTCCGCCCACTGGGCAAGAAATGCTCGCGGCACTGAGACACCTGAGAGATTGACGATTGCAGCCTTCATGCTGAGGCCGTTCCGCCACCACCATTTGGAGGGGGTTTGATCTTTGCGATAGGGGCTGCAGACTCGCTGACCCCTCCTCCAGCTTTTTTAGGATAGTCAATTCGTTGATGGTAAATGCCAATCAAGACATAGATGAAAGCAGATTCGATGATGGAGAGATCACGCAAGGTGAGGTTGCACTCATCAAGTTGCCCATCCATAAACTTTCGTTGAATGATGTTTCTCACAATGTTTCGCAGTCTGAGAGGTGTTGGTTCATCGAGCGATCTTGCTGCGGCCTCAATGCTGTCCGCCAACATACAGAGAGCTGCTTCGCGAAATTGAGGCTTTGGTCCAGGATATCGAAAATCTTCTTCAGCGACCGTGGCCCCGTTTTCAATAGCCTTGTTGTAAAAGAAGGATATAAGCGTGGTTCCATGATGCTGCAAGATGCCGTCAATGATCGGTTTGCCAAGCTTGTACTTCATTCCGAGTTCCACCCCATCTTTGACATGTGCGATCAAGATCGTCTTACTCATATTCGGACTTAGGTGATCATGGGGGTTGTTGCCAGAGCGTTGGTTTTCAATGAAGTAGTTGGAGTGAGCAATCTTACCAATGTCATGGTAGTAACTCATAACCTTCGCCAACAGTGGGTTGGCGCCGATCTTTTCCGCAGCGCCTTCGACCATGTTTCCAACCACCAGAGAGTGGTGATAGGTCCCGGGAGCTTGAACGATCATCTCTTTCAATAGAGGATGGTTGAGGTTGCTGAGTTCAAGAAGTTTGATGTCCGTCGTATAGTTAAAGAGTGATTCAAGGAGGGGCGCAGTCATCATTGCAATGAGTGAGGAGAGGATCCCCGATATGCATCCTGCCGGAACGACCCAAAGGAGAAAGGGGAGAAGGTCGATCTCGCGTGGAGCGTAGGCACCATAAAGAAATGCAATGCCCAGTGCATTGACCCAACCTGTGTGAAGTCCTGACCAATAGATGTCATTTCGCTTTTTGTAACCATGGATTGAGCGTGCTGCTACGATTCCGCCGATCGCCGTGACGATGAAGAATGGGAAGTTCATATCGGCCATAAAACTCAAGGTGACAGCAGAAAAGAGAGTGTAGATCCAGATGATCTCACCTGAGCTGATGAGAAGGCCCACCAACATCGGACCAGATGCCACAGGTGCAGCAAAGAGAAAGACCTCCTGGGGTATGGTGGCGCCAATCTCTGAGAGAAAAGTGGTCCTTGTAAAGAAGAGAAAGATCTTCGTCACAACCACCACAAAGATCAGAATGACACCCATGACCGAGATGTCCTTATTTTCAATCAAAACCTTTCGGTGAGCAAAGCGTTTGAGGTAAGAAAATGCAGCAAGAAGAATGGTCATAAAGAGAAAAGTGATCATGATTGTTGTAAGATCATGGCGTTTGTCGGTCTGAACCTTTTCAATCTCTCTTAAAAAGGTGACATGTATGGGCTGAACAACACTTCCCTGCGTGATGATGATCTGATTCTTTTTGACCGAAATCACAATGGGCAAGACGGAATCTCTCGCCTTCTGTCGACGTTCTGCAGTCTCACGCATATTGAAAGTTACATTGGGGATCATGACCATTCTGGCGAGCTTGAGGAGGTGACCGCGATCTTTCTTTGAGAGGTACTCCAGATTTCTGATTTGATCGACTGGAAAGGCGTTGGCGTCGCTCGTCTCTTTCAGTAGAGTCTTCTCAACGGTGTACTCCTCTTTGGTCTCGCCTTTGCGGCCAAACATACGAATTAGAACTTGATCTTGACCAACAGGAACCGATTGATTCAAAGAGTCTACAATCTTTTCTGAAGACCAACTTTCAAGAATGCGAATCAAGAGATTTTCAATTTGAGCCGAAAACTCCTGCTCGGTAAGCCATTCGAAGAGGCGGTTGTCAATGGGACGGCTCAAAGAGGTCTCAAATTCAGGTTTGTTGGATAGAAAATCTTTGATCAGCTCTTCGCGTTTTCGAAGATCCTTCGGCCACTCGATCTGGCGAACCTTGGTTCGCATCAATCGAAAGGACTGATAGATCTGATTTACGATCTTGTCATATCCCGTAGGATCAAAATCAAAGATAGGAGGAATTGATTTTTCCACTTCAGCGCGCTTGGACTCAGTTGCAGATTCGTCGACAATTTCAAAGGCAATCGGAGATTTGATGTCACGATGGGCAATCTCGCCCTCAAGAAGGTCAACCGAGAAGTCGATCTTGTAGGAGATCAATAGGGAGAGCGTCAGACAAAAGACAAAGAGAAAAAATATTCGTTGGGCATCGAGGTGAGTTTCAAAGTGGAGAAGAATTCTTCCGAAAAAAGTCTTTTCCAATCCAACTTTGTGCACCCAATTTGAAAATTGAGTGGATCGGTCCACATACTTTGCCCGCTGTTGGAGGTTTTCACTTGATGACTTTGGGCTCTTCTTCATCACTTTAAGTCTAGATCCTTCTGTTTTAAATCACAATTTGTTCTGGAGACACTCTCCTATTTAACGGCATTTGTCTCGTATATCCTGATATTTTATGATATGACTACTCTTTAGTCGCAATTGATCTATCTGTTATGCTCATTTCCCGTGGTTGTCCCGTTCATCGTCTCTGTGGTTCATATGGGCTCCACCTCGCGAGGGGTTTGAATCCCGTTGCTTTGAATTGACTTAGGTGGTCAGTAGAAGATTGTGACCAAGGACTGAACTGGAGGTGAAGGGCGATGGTGATCCCACCCAAGAATCTGGACGAGATGGAAGCATTGGAACGTGTGGTCGAGGCGTTAAGGGGACCAGATGGATGTCCCTGGGATCGGGAACAGACCCATCGATCACTTCTTCCCTTTGCGGTTGAAGAGGTCTATGAGTTTCTTGAAGCCATTGAGTCGGGTGATGCCGAGCACGTCGTGGAAGAACTTGGAGACCTGCTGCTACAGGTGGTTCTGCATGCACAGATTGCAAAAGAGTCAGGGTCGTTCACCTTGTCCACGGTGGTTCAACGGCTGAACGAAAAGATGATTCGTCGACATCCTCACGTCTTTAGTGATGGCGTTGCTCAAAATTCGAAGGAGGTCTTGGCTCAATGGTCGAAGATCAAAGATCAAGAGACCAAGGGTGAAGCGGACCTTGAAAAAACGAAAAAGAGGTCGTTGGGTGGACCAAAGAGTTTGCCGAGTCTTCAGAGAGCCCAAAAGATTGGTGAAAAGACCCATCAGCTTAAGTTTGATTGGTCGAATGCTCGAGAGGTTTTTGCAAAGGTTGAAGAGGAGGTATCTGAACTCAAAGCCACTTTGGTTGATTTGGATCAAGAACTGCAGAGAGCGGAGTTGGGAGATGTACTTTTTACCGTGGTCCAACTTGGCCGACACCTTGGGATCGATGCAGAGGGTGCTCTTAGAGAAGCCAATGAGCGTTTTGAGGGACGATTTCATCAGATGAATCAACTTGCAGATCAAGAGAATGTCAGCTTTTCAGAGCTCGCACTCGAAGAGAAAGAGAAACTTTGGCAAAGGGCAAAAGAGCTCGAACGAACCACTAAATGAAGGATTTGAAATTGCGGGTCAATTTTAGGATGCGATTCACATAGGAGGGTGCGTGATGAGTTCCGCAGTGGGCATTGCCACGAAATTGAAACCTATCTCTAACAAATTTTTCTGCACGTTGCCTTCCACAAAGATGGATGACCGCGGCCAACTTTGCTCGATCGGTTGAGGAGACGTTTTTGATTCGATGATTTCTTGTTATGGAGGTCAGATCAAAATGAAGTTTCAGGGCGGCAGCCTTGATGGCGTGAGAGGGCCACGCACGTGAGTAGATGCCATGCAACCAGCATGAGTCAAAGTTGTACCATGGACTTCGCGGAATGACTTCGCGATCGATCATACAGAGATCAGTTCCCTCTGCGAAGGTTCCTTTGGTGCTTTGGAAAAGTCCAAAAGAGGAGGAGGCAGGTGAATAGATCTTGCTCCAAAGTGAACTTAGCTTCCAGGTCCAGCCAGGACTTGCCAGAGGATTTCCCGAGCTTTCCGATTGGGCAATGGCTGCAAGGAGCTCGGGAGGAACCTGGTGTGTGGAGTATTTTTGAAAATCAGTGCCATAGGAACTCCATGTTTCCATCACGGTTTTGGGTTTTGTGAGAGAAAAGAGAGAGAGAACTTCAAGGGGCTTTTGATAGATCTGAAATAGAAAGTTGATTCCAACAATGGTGAGAAGGACCATCAGGTAGAGACGCGTTTGAGATCTCTTTTTCTTCTTGGACTTTTTTGCCATTAGCCCCAGCACTTAGGTTGGTTTTGCATCACTCACGCATCATATTATCAAAATGCCTCGCCTCTTCCCACCTCCCTAAGTTGGGTTTTTTGTCCCTCTCTAGAGTGTTTGGCGCGAAACCTGCTTTCGAGTGAATTTGCATAAGTTTTTCTTATACCGAGGCGGGCCGACGAAGGGCTAGGCCAGAGGCGCTAACTCGAGGAGGCTCAACAAAGGTACATGGCAAACTTAAGACAAATTCATCGCAATGAGGTTTCGCGCCATACATCTTCGAGCTTCCCTTTTTCTCATTGATTTTTCTCTTCGCATCAATAATGTTAGCCTGTCGCTCATTTAAGAGAAATAGTACCAGGCACGAAATAGGTCTTATCCCGGTGCGAACCGCGGGAGGAAAGGGCAGTAGAGAAGAATGACATTTGATTTCTGTGACCAACGATTGGATCAATTGAAGGATCTCGCAAAAGATAGGTATGATCATGGAGACTCCGGTCATGATTTTGCTCACATTTTGAGGGTATTATCTTGGTGCTACCGGTTAGGAATAGCGAACGAAGCCAACCTGTCCATTCTGTTGCCGGCAGCACTTCTCCATGATGTTGTGAATTTACCAAAGGATCATCCAAATCGGTCTCAAGCAAGTGAGATGGCGGTTTCAGAGGCAAGAGAGCTGCTCACTCGTTGTGGATATGATGAGACGGAGATTGAAGTTATCAGCAAATCCATTTTAGAGCATAGTTTTTCGCTTGGCAGATCGCCCAGCTCGATCGAATCAGCGATATTGCAGGACGCCGATCGCCTGGATGCGATCGGTGCCATTGGCGTCATGAGAATGGTGACCTGTGGATGCAAGATGGGTTCTAAATACTATGACATCGATGATCCATTTGCCAAGAGGCGTGACCTGAATGATAAGAAGTTTTCAATGGACCATCTTGAAGTAAAACTTTTTAGGCTAGCTGAAAAGATGAACACGAGCCAAGCCAGAGAAGAGGCTGTACGAAGAACACGATTTATGAAGGATTTTCTCAATCAAATCAAGACCGAAATCGAGGCCTCTTGAGCACGACCTGTCAAGCAGGTTTCGCGCCAAGCACTATTTAAACCTAAGGCGGGCTCGTGTGGTTTGTGGTGGCTGGCACGAAACCTCATTTGGACCTAATTTAAAGCCATGAGGCATTTGGACCGATGAGTAATCTGATGAATTCGACTGCTCGAAAATCCATTTTGGATCGTGAACCAAGATACACTCTGGCCGAGGAAGATTCGCGTTTTCTCTGTTTTGTGACGAACAAAAAGAGAAAGAGATCTTTTGCCATTGATCTGGTCAACATTTCAACCACAGGCTTGGTCTTTGCAATCGAAAATGAGATGGCGCCTGACCTTGGCGAGTACATCAAGATGGAGTTCTTGGTTCCTGGATTTGGACAGATCGCATGCGTGGGCCGAGTGGTGCGACTTGAGCGGTCTACTTCGAGGATTGCAAGACCAATGGTATCCACAAACGTTGTGCGTGTCGCTTTGACATTTGAAAACCTCAATCGAGCTCATCATAAGGCACTTCGATCTGGTTTGGAAAAGAAGATACGTTTTCAGAGATTTAACTACTTCCGGCAGCGTTGGGGAGTGTTTGCAGGTTTTCTCTTGAGTCACTACAAGGTCGTCATGTTGATTGCCTTGACCTCAATTCTCGTTATCGCGCTCTTTTACTTACTGTTGCAACCATCTGAAAATTATATGGAGAGGTGGCCCATCCCGTGGGGGACACGTTTCTAAAATCCTTGGCGCAAGATGACCAAGGACACCATTGCCTCCTCCGTCATTAAGATTGCATTTGGACCTTCAGACCTGTACCTGTATAGTAGTGCTTGGCGCGAAACCTCATTTCGGTGAATTTGTCATAAGTTTTCCTTATACCTTCGTTGAGCCTCCTCGAGTTAGCGCCTCTGGCTAGCCCATCGTCGGTCCGCCTCGGTATAAGAAAAACTTATGTAAATTCACTCGAAAGCAGGTTTCGCGCCAAGCACTATAGTAGAAACAGCGAGAAGGGAGCAAGCAAATGGAGATACAGACCAAGTCGAGTGATGTGAAGTCAAGAATAGACCGCCTTAAAAAGCAGGTTGGTGAGCTCAGGGGGTTTCTTTGACATTGAAGTCAAAGAGAAGAGATTGCAAGAGCTAGCACTATCCTCCGAGAATCCCGAATTGTGGAATGACCACAAACAGATGCAAAAGATCAATGAGGAGAAGATTCTTCTCGAACGCGTTGTGGAGAGTTGGCAGGGTTTATCCCAGAAAAGTGAAGATTTTGGTCTTCTGTTTGAGATGGTGGTCGAGGAGGGTGACGACAAGGCCTTTAGGGACTTGGAGCAGGATCTCAAGGCGGCCGAACGAGAAGCTGAGGACCTTGAGCTTAAGAAGATGCTCAGCGGAGAGCTTGACTCACACAGCACCTACCTCTGCGTGAACTCCGGCGCTGGTGGAACCGAAGCGTGTGACTGGGCCTCGATGCTTCTGAGGATGTACGTTCGTTTTGCAGAACGCGAAGGTTTTAAGGTGGAGTTGTTGGAGATGACCGAGGGTGAGGGCGCCGGAATTAAGTCGGCAACACTTCACATTCAGGGACCTTATGCCTACGGTCTTCTTAAGGCAGAGAACGGAGTTCATCGATTGGTTCGCATCAGCCCCTTTGACTCCAACGCAAGACGCCATACAAGTTTTGCGGCTGTTTTTGCCTATGCCGAGATCGATGATGAGATTGAGATTGAGATCAAACCGGATGAGCTCAACGTCGACACCTATCGCTCAAGTGGGGCCGGAGGGCAGCACATCAATAAGACCGACTCTGCGGTTCGAATCACTCACATTCCAACTGGCATTGTGGTTCAGTGCCAGAACCAACGCAGCCAACATGCCAACCGCGACGCTGCAATGAAGATGCTCAAGGCCGCTTTGTATGAGCGAGAGGTGGAGGCGCGTGAAAAGGTGCAAAAGGCTGCGGAGGCACAGAAGAAGGCTGTGGAGTGGGGGAGTCAGATTCGCTCTTACGTCATGCATCCCTATCAAATGGTGAAGGATCATCGCATCGATTTTGAAACCTCCGATGTGGGCGGGGTGATGGATGGAAAAATTGAGAGTTTTGTTCACGCCTACCTAAAGGCCTCTGCTAAAGGAGAGGTGTGATGCTTCCGTTGTGGATGTCGTGGAGATATCTGACCTCCAAGGGAAGTTTCTTGAGTTTGACGACGATTCTCTCTCTTCTTGGAATGATCATTGGGGTTGGGGCACTTGTGGCGAGCATGGCCGTTTTCAGTGGATTTGAGACAACCCTCAAGCATGCGGTGATTGATGTTGTTGGTCACATGATGCTTGTGAAGCGAGATTCGCGAATCGAGTCTTTGGCAGAGCTTGAGCGGCAGATCTACGAGATCGAGCCCTCTGTTCAAAGCATCACTCCATTTGTAAGGACTGAGGCCATTTTGGCTTCCAAGGGGCGCATCTCCAATGTGCTGGTGGAGGGGATTGATCGTGAGACTGCTTCCAAAGTCGTTCGTATCGAAAAGAGGTTGATCGAAGGGAAGTACAGCGTAGAGAGTCAGAACGGGACAAGTGTTGCTCTCCTTGGAAAAGGTTTGGCAAAGAAAATGGATCTCCATGTAGGAGATTCCTTCCTTGTTGTGGTCCCTCAGCCGGCGGCGACGTCACCGCGAAATTTCACCCCTGTAAAAAAGAAGTTTTTGGTTGGAGGTCTGCTCGATCTAGGAAAGTATGAGTTTGATCAGCGGATGGTCGTTACTTCGATGCAGAGTGTGCAGAGTCTTTCAGGAATCGGAGATGCCATAACGGGTGTAAGGATCCGCATGGAAAATGATGACCATGCGGTGAAGCTCAGTGGTCCTTTGGCAGAGAAGCTTGGGGAGTCCTTCTTTTCCATCAATTGGTTTGAGATCAACAGAAATCTGTTTGATGCCATTCGGTTGGAGAAGATGGTCATCTTTCTGGTTATTTTGATCATCGTTGTGGCAGCATGTTTTAACATTTCAAGCACCCTTTTTATCAGTGTTCTTCGACGCTACAGCGACATCAGTATTCTTAAAGCCGTGGGAGCAAAGAGGGGATTTGTGATTGGAATCTTTACCTATCAAGGTCTCTTGATCGGAGTGGTGGGCTCAGCGCTGGGCATTTTATTGGGAATTTTCTTGAGTTATGGATTTTTCTTTTTGCAGGAGCACTTTCAATTGTTGGCAGGAGAAGTTTATAAATTGGATCGTATCTACGTAGAGATTCGCTGGACCGATCTCTTGGGAACCTTCTTGGCAGCTCTCTTCATCTGCTTTTTGTCCACCTTGGCCCCAGCATGGAGGGGAGCAAGGCTCAATCCCGTGGAGGGACTTCGATATGAGTAGGTTAGAAGCATGAGTGGGTCACCAATTTTGAAAGCTCAGGGTTTGCGCAAGGTCTACAAGATGGGGAGATCTTTTTTGGAGGTTCTTAAGGGGATTGACTTGGAGATCATGCCAGGTGAAGCCCTTTGTGTTGTGGGAGCCTCGGGTACGGGGAAGAGCACTTTGCTTCACATTTTGGGGGCATTGGATCGACCTACAAAAGGCACCATCCTATTTGAGGGGAGGGATCTTTTTGCGCAGACCGATGAAAAGCTTGCGCAATTTCGTAATGAGACCCTGGGATTTGCTTTTCAGTTCCACCATCTTCTGCCTGAGTTTTCAGCCCTTGAAAATGTAATGATGCCCTGCAGAATCGCGGGTTTTTCTAAGAAACGTGCAGAGGAGGAGTCTGAGGTGCTTCTGGCCCGACTTGGATTGAGCGCTCGTCTGCACCACTTTCCCTCTGAGCTGAGTGGTGGAGAGCAACAGAGGGTTGCCATTGCGCGGGCGTTGGTACGATCACCCAAGATACTTCTTGCCGATGAGCCAACGGGAAATCTTGATCGAGCCAATGGGCGACAGATTGAGGAGCTCTTTTTTGAACTCAAGGAGGAGTTTGGGTTGACTCTCGTTGTGGTAACCCATGATCAGAGCTTTGCTGCGCGATTCCCAAGGATCCTCACGATTGAAGATGGGCGCTGGAAAACATAGTTCCGACGAGTTCAATTTTGACTTCAAAAGCAAATCGAGCTAGGCTTCCCCACAAAAAGGTCTAAGTTGCTAAAATAACTTATGTTTTTTGTAGGCCTCATCCGCCCTTTTTTAAGGGCGATGAAGTGAGATAACACTCGGGAATTAAGAACAGATGACATATTTGACGCTAATGATCTCATGGGTTGCTATTATTGTTGCACTTGGCAACTTAAGTTCTTTCGCCTGGGGCACTGATGAAGAGCGCAGCACAGCTGAAGCATCGGATTCAGAAAAGGCCTATGAGCAAGAGGAGGGGACCCCCTCGAAGAGCGCTCAAAACGGTAAGGCTGATGAAACCGCAACCGAAGAGGTGATCGATCAGCGTGAGGGTGCCTTTGAGTGGCAAGAGATTCAAGATGATGAAGACGAGGTTGGCGATGACGATGATGATGAGGAACTGAGTGGTCGTGGGCCTGCATCGAAATCCAAAGTTAGAAAGAAGAGATCTTCTCAAGGAAGGAGAGCCTCCCAGGTTCGAAAGGGACAATTTGAGGGGCAGCCCATCGTGGCGCTTCGTATCGAGGGGCATAAGAAGATTGAGCGTGATGCCATCTTAGCCCGGATCAAAACCAGAGAGGGTGAAACACTTCAGTCCGACAAGATTCGCAAGGATGTCTTATCTCTATTTGGAATGGAGTACTTCTACAACATTGAGGTTGATGCGAAACCCGATGGCAAAAAGGGGATCACTCTGACCTACAAGGTGACTGAAAAACCGTCGATCAGTGAGATCAAGTATGACGGAAACAGCGAGGTGAATGACGACGATCTGATTGAAGCCTCGGGTTTAAAGGCCTACCAGATCCTCAACATGAGCAAAGTCAATAAGGCCATTGAAAAGATGGTAAAACTTTACGAAGACAAGGGATTCTTCTTGGCTCGGATCAACTATGAACTCACCGACGACACTCCTGGCGAGGGTGTCAAGCTTCGATTTAAGATCGAAGAGAACGATCATGTGGTCCTTAAAAAGATCACAATTCTAGGAAATTATCAGATCTCAGATCAAAGGATCAAGTCCGTGATGTCCAGCCAGGAGGGGGGCTTTTTTAGTTTTTTGTCGGGCTCGGGTTCATTTAAGCAGGATGCCTTTGACCGAGACATGGCCATCATCAACTACCTCTACTACAATGAGGGGTTTGTGGATGTGAAGATCGATCGCCCACAGGTCTACGTGACTCCCGATAAAAAGAGCATTTACATCACCTTACGAGTGGAAGAGGGAATTCAATACCATGTGGGTGAGGTCGACTTTGCTGGTGACCTTCTCTTTTCAGAAAAAGAGCTCCTTGAGTCGATCGAGATCAAAGATTCCGACATCTTTGCCTATGATGTCTTGCAGAGGGACATTAGCAACCTTCAAGCCAAATATGGAGATTTGGGCTATGCCTTTGCCAACGTGATTCCACGTCCGCGTCGGCGAGAAAAGGACAAGAAGGTTGATGTGACCTTTGAGTTTGAGAAGGGGCACAAGGTCTATTTTGGTCAGATCAACGTGGTGGGAAACTCTCGGACTCGTGATAAGGTGGTTCGACGAGAGCTTCAGATTCGTGAGGGAGAGCTCTACAACGAGACTCGAAAGAGAGAGTCCTTGGCCAACGTCCAAAGGCTTGGGTATTTTGACGAAGTTCAATTTAACACCAGCACCCCCGAGGGGCATCCGGATCTCCTGAACATTGACATCACCGTTAAGGAGCGAAACACGGGGAGCATTCAAGTTGGTGCTGGGTACAGCTCATACAGTGGGGCAACGTTTCAGGGTCAGGTCAATCAGTCCAACCTCTTTGGTTATGGTTACAAGTTGGGTGCTTCGGCTCAGATTGACAAGAATGGTTCTTTTTACAATCTGAATTTTACCGATCCCTACTTCCTCGACACCAAGTGGTCGGCGGGGATCGATCTTTATCAATCTCAAAGAGCAACAACCAACTACACAGAGGTGAAGACGGGTGGAGCCTTACGAATGGGACATCCTCTGGCACCCTATCTGATGGGTTATTTGCGTTACAAGTATGAAGATGCCAAAATTACAGTTGCTGAAAAGGCGGATCCAACTCTTTTTAGTGGAGCTGACGGATCAACAAGTTCACTCACAGCCACCCTTGAGTATGACAAGCGAAACGATCGGTTTGCGCCCTCTGAGGGAATCTTTGGGAGTGTTTCGCTTGAGTATGCGGGCATAGGGGGTACAAAAAAGTATACGAAGGGTTTTACCTCTGGTCGCTACTACCATACGGTCTTTTGGAAGGTGGTTTTTCGTAATAACTTGACCTATGCTTTTATTACTCCGCACGATGAACAGGCTCCACCATTCAACGAGCTCTTTCTTTTGGGGGGGGCGAACAACTTGCGTGGTTTTCAGTGGTACACCATTGGAAAGAAGATCTTTTCGCAGAAGAAGTGTGATGGTCTTACCCCAGCCTGCCAGGGCGCAGAGGATTCTCGAGCCTTCGTGGAGTATGGTGGGACACAGCAAGCCTATTACAACGCAGAGCTTGAATTTCCGCTGATTTCGGAGGCCGGGATCAAGGGTGTGGTCTTTTACGATGTGGGTTATGCCGATGACATTCTCAGATTGAGTGATTTTCGTAGTGATTTTGGATTTGGGTTTAGGTGGTTTTCGCCAATTGGACCACTGCGTTTTGAATGGGGATTCCCGGTCAACCGAAATGCTGCTCAAGGCGAAGAGTCCTACAACTTTAATTTTATGATTGGATCACCATTTTAAGTGGTGATATAAGAATAAAGACTGACAATAGTTGATAAAAACAAGGGGTTTGAGATGAAGAAGTTTTTTGTTTTGACGACACTGTGGGCCTTGGGTTTGGGTGCGATGCAATGGTCGACTCCAGCTTTGGGTGCGGACATCAAGATTGGTTATGTGGACATCCAGAAGGCCATTCAATCGACAACTGAAGGAAAGGCGGCTAAAACCAAGCTTGAGGGCGAGTTTCAAAAAAGAAAGAAGGATCTTGAGTCGGTAGAGAAAGATCTCAAACAGATGCAAGATGACTTTGAGAAGAAGAAGGATGTGCTCTCTGAGCAGGTGAAGCAGGAAAAGGCCATCGCCTTTCAAACAGAGATGGCCAAATATCGCGAAAAGATGGCCAAAAGCCAGATGGAGATTCAGAGTCAGGAGCGAGAGTTGACAGCTCCCATTGTGGAGAAGATTCAAAAGGCCATTGGAGAAATCGCCAACAAGGGCGAATATACAGTCATCCTTGAAAAGAGTGAACAGAGCGTTTTGTGGGCGAAAAAGGAGATCGATCTCACAGATCAGGTCATTAAATCTGTGGAAGGAATGAAGAAGTCTGATGACAAACGATGATGTGAGAACTCTTCCCTCGATTATGAGTTTTGAGGAGATAACCTCGGTTCTCCCTCAGCGATATCCCTTTCTTTTTGTAGATAAGGTCATTGAGATTCTCGATGGTGAAGGGCCTGGGCGCACCGGGCGAAGCGTTCGCGCGATCAAGTGCGTGACATTCAATGAGCCTTTCTTTCAAGGGCACTTTCCGGGAAGGCCCGTTGTACCTGGTGTGATTTTGATTGAGGCAATGGCACAGGCAAGTGCTCTTGCGGCCGTTTTACCTTCGGACCCTAAGATGAATGTGGCAATTGTCTCAGTGGATGGGGCGCGGTTTCGAAAATTTGTGGGTCCCGGAGACACGATTGAACTGCGAAGCATTCTGATCCGAGATCGTGGTCGTATGCTTCTCTTTGAGTGCCAAGCCTATGTGGGATCTGACTTGGTGGCCGAGGGAAAGATTATGGCCAATGTTTGGCCTGTGGAGAATTGAAACACTCTATGAAATTCGATTTTTCGACTGTATCGTGGATGATGGGCTCACAAAGGATTCATCCAACCAGCATTGTCTCTCCTGAGGCCAAGGTGTCCAAGAGCGCCGTGATCGGCCCCTATTGCATCGTCTATCCGGGTTCGAGAATTGGTGATCGAACCTATTTGGAAAGCCATGTGGTGATTGGTTCGCCAACGACGATTGCGGAACTTGGCGAAGAAAATCACGTAGGTCCTGGGAGTGTGATTGCAGGCCCTCCGCAGGATCTTAAGTACAGGGGAGAGGTGACCAAAGTCATCATAGGAAATCACAATGAGATTCGCGAATGCTGCACGCTCAATGCCGGCACAGTTGGTGGTGGTGGTGCTACAATTTTAGGGGATCATAATTTGGTGATGTCCTATTTGCACATTGGGCATGATTGCCATTTTGGGAACCACATCGTTCTCGGTAGCGGGACTCTTTTTGGCGGTCATGTGGTTATTGAAGATCATGTAAAGATTGGTGGCACCTGTTCGTTCAATCAGTTTGTGAGAATTGGTCAGCATGCCTTTATTGCAGGAGATGCAACGGTCAATAAAGATATTCTTCCCTTCGGAATGGCCCAAGGTAAGTATGCGGTTGTAAGGGGGACGAATAAGATTGGTCTTGAGCGAGCGGGTTGGGAAAAAGAGGAGATCGCCTCCATCCATCGAGCCATTCGTATTTTGATTATGGGTTCGGACACCACTTCAGAGGCCATTGAACGCATTCGTGCCGAGTGCGCGCCCTGTTCTGGAGTGGAAGTCTTGATCGAATTTGTAAACAGCAGTCAGCGTGGTATTGCCAAATGAAGTCCACGCTTCGTTGCGCTGTGGTGGGGACCGGTTATCTCGGTCAATTTCATTGTGAAAAGTACATGCAGGTCGAGGGCGCTGATTTGGTGGCTGTCTGTGATCGCAGCGAAGAGCGTGCCAAGGAGATCGGAGAAAAGTTTGGTGTTCCCTACTTTACCTCCTATCGCGAACTTGTAGGCGAGGTGGATGCAGTCACCGTTGCGGCCGACACGTCGGTGCACTTCGAAGTTGCAAGCTTCTTTTTATCCCACGGGATCCATGTGAATGTGGAAAAGCCCATGGCCGCCACATCCAAAGAGGGTGAAGAGTTGGCTCGGTTGGCAAAAAAGCATGGTGTTAAGCTTCAGGTTGGCCATGTGGAACGATTCAACCCTGCACTTTTGGCAGTACAGGAGCGACTCACGAAGCCGCTTTTTATTGAGTGTCACCGACTGGCTCCGTTTAAGCCGCGAAGCCTCAATGTGGATGTGGTTCTTGATCTCATGATTCACGACTTGGATGTGATTTTGTCACTTGTGAGATCTTCGGTTCGGTCGGTCTCCGCCGTGGGCACGCCTGTTTTAACTCCCTCAATAGACATTGCAAATGCGAGAATTGAGTTTGACTCAGGCACCGTGGCGAACGTCACGGCAAGTCGAGTTTCTCTTTCAAGTACGCGAAAGTTTCGAGTCTTTCAGGCTAACCAATATCTATCGATTGATTTTGGGACCGGTGAGGTGCATCTCACTACGAAAACAGGGGGTGACTTCTCTAAGGGGCTTCCACTTGAGAGGGAGTCTTGGAGTCTAGAGAAGGGGGATGCACTTCTCATGGAAACGCAGTCTTTCGTTGACTCGATTTGCAATGACAAGCCTTGCGTTGTGACGGGTGAAGATGGACTCCTTGCTCTTCAGCTTGCCGAAGAGATTCTCAAGAAAATTCATGAGCGACTCTGAGAGTTCACATCCAACATCCCAGATTTTGATTGTGGCAGCCGAAGCTTCAAGCTCTCTCTATGGGGAGAGACTTCTGGAGCATTGGAAGGCCGAGAAAAAAGATCTGCTCGCCTTTGGAATTGGCAGCCGTAAGATGGAGAGCCTTGGTTTTGAGTGCATGGGACGCTCTGAAGAGCTCGCAGTGGTTGGCATTCAAGAGGTCCTCACTCATTACGGAGAGATACGTCGAACCTTCTTTCGCCTTCTCGATGAGGCACAGGTTCGACGACCTAAAGTGGCACTTCTTATGGACTACCCCGACTTCAATCTTCGGTTGGCCAAGAGACTCAAGAAGCTTGGGATCCCCGTTGTTTATTACATCTCCCCTCAAGTGTGGGCATGGAGGAAGTCGCGAATCAAGACGATTCGTAAGTGGGTGGATCAGATGCTGGTGCTTTTTCCATTTGAAAAAGAGTTTTACGAACGCTCCGGTGTGAAGGTGGAATTTGTTGGCCATCCCTTGATCGATGAGCTTTCAAATCAAATTTACTCTTCAGAGGAAGAGGTGTTGGAGTCGCGCCGTCGATTGGGAATCGATCCAAATGATGTGGTCTTGGGACTCATGCCGGGAAGCCGTCGTTCCGAGCTTAAGCATCATCTTCAAATTCAGATGGACACGGCTGAAAGATTGGTTGAACGCTTTCCAAAACTGAAGGTGCTTCTGCTTGTCGCTCCGACTCTCACACGTGAAGAGGTGAAGGAACTTTTGGGGGACTATTCATTTCCTCTCATTCTCGTTTGTGATCACCCCTTGCGAATGGTTCAGCTTACCGATTTGATCCTGTGTGCTTCGGGGACGGCGACTCTGACGGTGGGTCTTATGAAAAAACCCATGGTGATCATCTATCGAATGAGTCCCTTGACTGCATTTATTGCTCGAAGATTTGTAACGACAACTCCATTTTTTGGAATGGTCAATTTGATCATGAATCGAGAAGTCGTTCCTGAAAGATTTCAAGAGGAGGTTCGAGCAGATCTGTTGGCCGAGGAGCTGTCTCGGCTCATTGAGTCTCCTGAGAGGCGAGCTGCGATTTCAAAGGAGTTGGAGATGCTTTCTCATCTTCTTGGAAATGGCGGAACGACCCGGCGAGTTGCGGAGATTTTGCAGACGGAGTATTTGATGTGAAAAAGATCTTGCTTGCACCGCTATCTTGGATTTTTGGTGCGATCGTCTTTTTTCGAAATATGGCCTATCTTCTTCGTCTTCTTCCAACATTTAAGTTGCAGCGGCCGGTGGTCAGCGTCGGGAACCTCAGCGTAGGGGGGACAGGGAAGACCCCTGTGGTCGATCTCATCGCAACTTGGGCTCATCGACGGGGGATTAAGGCTGCGATTTTGAGTCGTGGCTACAAGGCGACTTCAGCCCAAGTTCAGAAGGTGGATCCCTCCCATGCGAAATCAGCGTACTTATGTGGAGATGAACCTACGATGTTGGCTCGAAAGCATCCTGATATGGTGGTCTATACGGGCCCAGACAAGGTTCGCGTTGGAAAAAGGGCCATTCTTGAATCATCCCCCCATTTTTGCATTGTGGATGATGGATTTCAGCATCGTAGACTTCACAGGGATCTCAACATCGTCGTTTTTGATGCAACGCAATTTGATGGTCATAATGAGCTCATCCCTCTGGGGAGACTTCGTGAACCTTACCAGGCACTTAAGAGAGCCGATGTGATCTTTCTTACGAAGATCAACTGGATCAACTCTCTCAAGGAGGCTCAAATACTTCGTCTGATTGAAAAGGTGATGACCGGGAAGAAGTACCATCTTTTTCGCTTGGAGTATCATCTCAAGGAGGTCACAGACTTTACGGGAATGAAGGTTAAGGACCAGCAATATCTGAGTCACAGCAAGGTGCTGCTTGTTTCAGGTATTGCTCGGCCCGAACATTTTCACTACATGATAGAACGTGACAGTGCGGCCAAGGTCGTGGGCCATTTGAAATTTTCCGATCATCATCGATATCGAAAGCGCGATTTCAAAAAAATCATGAAGTACAGTTTGAAGGTTGGCGCTGATTTGATTATTCTAACCGAAAAGGATGCAGTGAAATTTGGAGAGTGGCCAGGAGATTCATCGTGTCTTTGGGTGGCCTCGCTAGAAATTCAATCAATTGAGAGTTTGAGTCCTTTTTATGATCTTCTTAGTAGCAAAATTCTTCAAGACACTTAGTTTTATTGTGACTCATTTGCCACGAGGTTGGCAGAGGGGCTTAGGAGATCTTTTTGGTCTCATTTGGTTTGATCTCTTTCGAATCCGTCGTAAAATTGCAATTGAAAATGTAAAGCTTGCTTTTCCCGAAATTCAAGATCGAGAAGCCATCGAGCTTGCTCGAAGTTCATGTAGGAACTGGGGACGTACGTTGGTCGAGTATTGCCAACTGCCTTTTTTGGATTCAGATTGGGATCGTGAGGAGTTTGTGGAAGTTCGAGGCAGCGAATTTTTCTGGCGCGAATCCCAAAAGGGAAAAGGGGTCCTTCTGCTGTCCCTGCACTTGGGAAACGGGGATCTTGGATGTGCGGCGCTTTCACGAAAAAATTTTCCTCTCTATTTGATTTCGAAAGAGTTTAAGATGGGTTGGCTCAATGATCTTTGGTATGGGATGCGACGGAGGTACGGGACCTCGTTCATTGCCCCTGAAAAGAGCAGTTACGAGATCCTGAAGGCTCTCAAGAACAAAGCGGGTGTGATCTTTGTTCTTGATCAATTTACCGGTCCTCCAATGGGAGTTGAGGTCACTTTTTTCGGCAAAAGAACCGGAGCGGCTCAAGGATTGGCCCTATTTGCATTGAAAGCTGGCCTTGATGTTATTCCCGTCTACTCTTATCGTGATAAGAGCGGGAAGCTGATCATCACCTTTGAGGAGGGAATTCCCATTCAAGAGGGTCAAAGTCGTCAGGAAACCATTGAAAGGATGACCCAAGTCTATACGGACAAGGTTGAAGAGTTGGTGCGTCGGTATCCAGATCAATGGATGTGGATACATCGTCGATGGAAGGAGTTCAAACATTGAGGGTGCTCTTCGTTCGTGGCCTGATGGCCCTCTCCCTCGTGGCCTCCATCTTTTTGATTACGAGTTGTGCATCCCAGCTTTTGAAAAAGCGAAGTTCAGAAGAGATCCAAAACAATCAAGAATTCGATGATGTTGTAAAGGTGAAGATACTTACTCCCCCTCCAGGAGATCCCAAATCTTCGGTTTCTGAACCCACGTTACCTCCTTTATCAGAAGTCCCGCCAGCATCTGAAAAGGATGTGAAAAAAAAGAGCAAAAAAACAAAACCTAAACTCTCAAAGATCCCACCACAAAACCCAACACCAAAAGAGTCAAAGAAAGATGAAGCTGCAACCGTAGAGGTTCAAAGAGAGACCCCGCCCGAGGCTCAGGCTCGTAGAAGACCAGAACTTGAAGACGACGAGGGTTTTATGGGGCGTCGCCCGCTTGTGGACCCTTTTCGTGCGGGTGAAAAGGTGGTTTTAGCGCTCACCTATTTTGGCGTGGAAGCTGGTGAGATGGTGATAGAGACCAAATCCTATGCTGAGATCAATGGGCGAAGAGGTTACAACTTTGTGATTTCACTGAAATCAAGCACAAGTTTTTCCCTCTTCTATTCAGTCGATGATTGGGCTGAGGCTTACGTCGACTATGAAACTCTTCTTCCAATCATCTTTTCAATGCACGTCAAAGAGAGCAAGCAGATCAAGGAGGTTCGATCCTATCTTGACTGGGCTCAACATGAAGCCACCCTTTGGGAGAAGAAGATCACCGATGAACATGGAATCCAGGAGCGTAAGATCAACTGGGAGGTGCAGCCCTATTCTCAGAATCCTTTCAGCGCAGCATTTTACTTGAGAACCTTCACGCTTCGACCAGGCAAAGAGATTGCCTTTCGAGTGAGCGATGAGGGTAAAGACATTGTTTTCAAAGGAAAGGTCCTTCGTGAAGAGGTCTTGGAGACCGAGCTAGGTCCAATGAAGACACTGGTTTTGGAGCCCACCATTGAAATTCAAGGAATCTTCAGTCAGGTCGGGCAGATCCTCTTCTGGCTCACCAACGACGATCGCAAAATGATCGTCCGAATCGAATCGAAGATCAAAATTGGCACCATCATCGGACGCCTGCGCTCCCTCGTTCGGTAGCGCCAAGCACTCCGGACAGCCCCTAGGTTATCAGGTATCGAAAATCTACTTCGGATAGAAGAGTGCCTTCAGGCTTGGCGGACGGACCACGATTCATGGAAGGTTCATCGATTGTTTCGTCATCCAACATCTTTTCAAAAACAGCAGACTTGTGAGTTTTTAGAGTTTGGATCTTCTCTTCAACGGATTCCTGCATGATGTATCGAAATATCTGAACTTCTCGTGTCTGTCCCATGCGGTAGGCGCGGTCGGTGGCTTGGTTCTCAACTGCGGGATTCCACCAAGGTTCAATGTGAAAGACAAAACTTGCCTTGGTCAGATTAAGCCCAACTCCTCCAGTCTTGAGAGTCATCAATAGGACGGAGGGCTTTAATTCATCGCCAAACTCATGCAGGATCCTTTCTCGTTCCTTCCTAGAGGTACCTCCGTGAATCGAAAAACAACCAATGCCACTCTTAAGAAGAGTCTCTTCAATTCTATTGAAGGTTGAAAGAAACTGAGTGAAGACGAGCGCAGATTGCCCTTCGTCGACAATTTCACTCAGTTTTTCGACAAGATCTTCCACTTTCGGGGGAAGTGGTTTGTAGGTTTGTCGTGGAATGCCAGCAGGATCGGAGCAGACTTGGCGGAGCCGCCCAAGTGCAGTCAACATGACAATCTGACTCTTTGCAGCTCCAAGCTTATCTATGGACTCCCTGACGCGATCATTCCATGAAAGGGCTATGTCGCGGTAGATCTTCTTCTGCAACTTTTCAAATGGAAGAACCAAGGTGATTTCACGTTTTGCAGGCAGATCCTTGAGAATTTCCGATTTGCGTCGTCTCAATATCAAAGGTTTTATTTTCAGTTTCAGAAATTCGATGTCCTCCTTTCGAACGTGCGATGGATGAACGTATGTACTGTTGTAGGTATCCTTCCGTCCCAAGGCGCCGGGAGCCACAAGATTAAGGACATTGTAGAGTTCGCCCAAATGATTTTCGAAAGGGGTTCCGGTCAAGGCAATTTTGATTCGCGCAGGCAACTCAGAGATCGATTTGTATCTCTGGGTTGAAGCTGCTTTTACCGATTGAGCCTCATCGAGCACAACCAAATCCCAATGGCTTTCCTTGAATCGTTCGATGTTGTTGCAAAACACTCCGTACGTTACAATGACGATCTTTGTAGAGTTGGGTGATAGCTCCCGTTGTTTTGAATCAAAAACGACAAACTCCAATTCTGGTGTGAATTTTTGACTTTCATGCATCCAATTGAACACCAGTGAAGTAGGGACGACGACCATGGTGGGCCCCAATCGACCTTCAGCTTTCAGCAGACTCAAAAATGCAAGAACCTGAAGAGTCTTTCCAAGCCCCATATCATCGGCCAGAATTCCTCCCAAATCAATTTGGCTCAAGTCATAGAGCCACTGCACACCGACCCTCTGGTAATGTTTAAGCGTGGTCTCAAGGTGAGGCGGTAATTTTAAGAGATCTCTTTCTTGAGTCATACCATCAAAATAGTCGCAAATCTCACTCCATCTCTTGGGGCCAACAGTGGGAACTCCCATAGCGCGAAAAGCCAGAAGATCGAGGGTCGAATGACGACGACCCACAAGTACTTGGCCTTTTCTGCGGCTCGCAGTCGCATCGGCTTGGTCACCATTTGAAGTGCCGCGTAACGTTTCCCAAAAGAGGGTAAGAGTCTTTGCCATCGGAAATTTCTTCTCATTCAGAAGATAATAGTTGCCTTCATGAAAAAGAGCTTTGCCTCGAATCAGGTTCTGCGCTTCACTTTCTGAGATTGGCACTCCATCGAGGTGATATTGGGGATGCAGTTCAAACCAATCTAGAGATGTTTTGTTTGCAAGAAGTTCTGCACCTTTTTCATTCTTTCCTGTACGAGCCAAAACATCATGATCTTCACCAATGTGGAATTGAACTTTAAATCGATCCGGATCAAGTTTTTCAAGTTTTTTGCCATTTAAGTGAAGCTCGATCTCATCTACATTTGAAAGCATTTCTATCCAATCTAATTCGGAAGGAAATGGAGTGCATTCAGATAGTGTCTTTTGCGGAAGAGGAATCCAGTTGTAAAGACATTCATGTCGTTGATGGATTGCACTGACTTCATCACTAAATCGAATGACGAGATCATTATAGAGACCGAACATTTTGCAGATTTCAATTTCTCTATCAGTCAAGTTCGAGCGTGCCGAGACCGAGTGGAATATGGATGCGCTACGTCTATTTTTCAAAAGACGACCCTTAGTTCGTAACAACAAAGCTTTGAAGTATTGGAGAACAAGGCGCATCTGTGGATTGTAGAATCCTTCTACGCAAACGAGCTTTTGATCAATAACCAAATATCCTGTTCGAACATTAGGGTCCAAGAAGGCGCTCCGAATGAGATTCTCAAATGCGATCATCCGATCTGATCCGATCAGCTTTGAAAGTGTGGTCGAGCTTCCTGAACAATCATTTTTGTAACTCTCAAACTGATGTTCCAGAATCAACAGCAACTTTGAGTTGAGATTTTCAAAGAAATGGGTTTCATCACGCAAAAGATTGCCTTCACTGTCCGTTTTGTCAAGAACGTAAGAGAGCGACTCAAGAATCACGGAAAATGCCACGATTCTACTTAGAAAAAGTTCATCCCAGAAGAGGCCAGGCTTTGGATTCAAGTTGCTTTGGTAGTTCTCAGATTCATAGACTTCTGCAGTGAGCGACAGATAACTCAAACCAGAATAGGCGACAGCCCCTAACCATTTGATCAATTCGGGCCCCATGTTCACAGCGTAGACCTTTTGATCATTCCATCTGAATGTCGTTACTACCCTAAAGCCATGAGCGTTCGTGTTTAAGATGAGCTTTGGTGAGACTTCAGTGATTGTAACCACAGGGATTTGAAATCGAAACTGCGGAAAATCAGGAGTGTCATGCAAGAGTTGTTGAAAGGCGTGGCACTCCATTTGGATGTTGTGTTGGCCAAGAATGAAGCTTGACAGTTTGGCCGTCTGGCATGGTTGGTTCAAGAGAAAGAAGGTGCTGGAAGTATTAGACAAAATTTGATGGCCGATGACTCCAAGATTATGAAACGCAATCTGCTTTTTAACTTTATCAATCGAGAAAAGTTCGAAAATATCATGATCACGATCGGCAGAATCGCCAAGGATGATGCGAGTTTCTGCAACTGGAATATCTTTCATAAATTGGACAATTTCATCCTTTATCTTGATCCTCTTTTTTTGATCGTGGTACAGATCATGCTTGAGATTGGTTGCTCCACCAAAGTTGTCATGGTTTTCGCTGACCATGATTCGGTTCACAAGTAAATCAAGAACTTGTGGAGACATGGAAAGAACTCGTTCGATATTGGAAAATTCAAGAGACACGCCAATCTCTTGTAAATCAAGCTTATCGAAGTTCAGGATACGCTTCTGCTTCTTTGGGTCCAAACAGTAGTGCTTCCATCGGAGTTCTTCGATCTTGACGCATTCCCGATCAGTATTCGTATCCAATCCTTTTACAAGGTAGATTGGACACGAGGCTAGATTTTTAGAGCTCCGAATCAATGCATCGATGGGGTACGCGTATTGAGCTTGAAAAATCTCTTCAAGTTGAGGTATGAAGTCGAAGTGGGATGGGGCCAGGGATGTATTAAAAACGTCATCATACCAGGAGTCGTCTTTGTTGATGTGGAGACGGTGCCATTCAGAGATCATCAAGGGATCGCAAATGAGCAGATCTTTCGTGAGCCCAAGAAATGTCATAGCAAGACTTTTTTTTGAGTATTCAAAAATATTGGGCAATTTAGACAAGACGGCTGTCCTATATTCTTGGGGCATAGGTTCATGTTGAGAAAAAATCAGTTGATCAGAAAAGAGAAATTGAATATCCAGTGTTGGACGAATGCACAAATCACTTTCCTGAAACTTGGAGCGCACGTTGTAAAGTGAGGGAAGTTTCTGAGAGGCGTTCTCAGAGGATTTGCCAATCCGAATGATTGGGCTCCTTGAGATCTTTTCATCAAAAATTGGGGTTGAATCAGCCCCATCTTTCTTGTCAACGCAGAGAAGCACTTTGTCGAGATGGATGTCGAATTTCTTTTTCATAATGGTCTGTGTGAAGGGGTCAGAGTCCTTTTGGCAGATCGTCTTTAGATGTTGATGCTGTTGAATTGCCATAAGGATCTTTTTAGGTAGAATGGGATAAGGTGGTTTTTGAGGATTGGCTCCCAGCCAAAGATCCATCAATACAATTCGTGCTTTCCGAAGATCTTTGTATGGGTCAGATCGTTGTTTTATGAAGTTCTTTTTCGTATAGAAGGCAATTTCACTAAAAGATCTGTCCGAGGCATCTGAGAGATCGCATGTAAAATGTTTTAAATGTTGGAGAGAAGAACTCCACTCTTCATCGCCAATCTCTGGAAAAAGGAGGTAGAGGTCAAGTGGTCCAAGGGTGACCTCAAGTGCAAAGTTTTCTCCGTCACAGACGATGCCCTTTGAGCTAAAGACCTCCCTAGAGGAATTGTAATCGGGACTTCCGAGTTTTATCGAAAATACATTGTCAAATTGAGAATAGGTGAGTGAGCTGAGGTACTGCAAAAAATCCGACAACGATCTCTTAAAAAGGCTCAATTTAGAAAAATGATTCATCCATTACTCGCTTTTTTGCATGACGTATCATTTAAATTTGCTGCGCCGTGGAGGCCTGTGCCGTTGGTACCAATTGGGCCAACGTCGAGGCCAGCCGCTCCACAAACTGGCGATCCGGCAAGGTCACCGTCAAACGAAGATCTCCTTGGGGAGTCGTCTCCGTGCAAGCCAAAAGTCGATCTGCAAACTCAGTCTTGAACGCATTGACAGAAGGTGAGGAGCAGGTTTCAGGTTGAGGGAGCAGGGCGCTGACAAAGTCAAAGGCCGCCGAAAGAAGCTGACCGCTGGCTCTTGAAATGGACTCCTTGTCTGCAAATTCTTTTGCCGATCGTTGGACCTCATTTTGTTTGCTCACGTCGAGCGGAGCCTCTGGGTGTTCACCAATTAAAATTTCAAGTCGTCTCTTTAGCTCTTCCATGCCACAGGAGAGGGAGACCTCATTCACATTCGAGTTGATATCAAGGGCTGCCAATGCCAGTTGGTTTTTTGCTGATAGAGTGTGGAGAAGGTTGTCTTCAATCGTCTTTTCCGTCACAAGAACGTAAACCTGAATCGGATTTTTTTGACCCATTCGATGGGCTCGGGCAATGCGCTGTTCTAAAATAGCCGGGTTCCAAGGAAGGTCCACATTGATCACTGTGTTTGCGGCTTGAAGGTTAAGTCCCGTTGAACCCGCATTGGTGGTGATAAAAAGCCGACACTTTGGATCCTTCTGAAACTGGTTGACAAGGTCTTGACGTCTCTTTTGCGGCACTTTCCCATCGAGTCGAACAAAGTTCATCTTATACTTGTTCAAAATGGGTTCTATAAGATCGAGCATCCTCGTCCATTCAGAAAAGAGGATGATTTTTCGGTCACCCTCTGAAGCAAGTCGTCCAAGGAGTTCATCGAGCGTTTGAAGTTTACTTGAGTAACCTATTTTTTGTTTAAAGACCAATGCGGTCGAGTTGGCCGTAAGACGACACATCAAGAGATGTTTTTGCATTTTCAATAAGTCCATCTCTGAAATGTAGGGTTTTCGGACAATGGCCGACACGATTTTCATATGTTCTCTGTGCAGTTCCAGTTGTTCATCTGTAGGTTCGATGCGTACGATCTGAGTTGTTCGTTCGGGAAGTTCTTTAACAACCGAGGCACGCGTTCGTCGCAACATGATCGGGGCAAGCCGCTTTCTAAGCTGGTCTAAGTTCTTGTAGCCTAAAACCTTTCCTTTTTCATCGACCACGCGATGTTGATTGTAGAATCGAAAATCGGGACCCAGATAGGTAGGATCGACAAACTCCACAATGGAAAAGAGTTCATCAAGGCGATTTTCGAGGGGGGTTCCTGTAAGAACCAGAGCATAGGGAGATCTGAGTCCCTTGATGATACGGCTGGTTTTGGCCTCCCAGTTCTTGATTCGCTGTCCTTCGTCCAAGATGATAAGGTCCCAAGAAACCTGTTCAACTAAGAGGATATCTCTTAAAATCTGTTCATAATTGCAGATGGTAAAGAAAGATGAGTTGCCATACTGAGGTTCTCTCTGTTTTGCAGAGCCCACCACCATCTGGGAATGGAGTTTGGAGAAGCGTTTGATCTCGGAGTGCCATTGGGATTTCAAAGAGGTGGGGCAGATGATAAGAACCTTGTGGATCTGCTTTTCTCTTCGCAAAAGCTCGGCAACACCAATTCCCTGTATGGTCTTACCGAGCCCCATATCATCGGCCAAAATGGCGCGACCTGCGCCAACGGCAAAGGCAATCCCGTCGAGTTGGTAGGGGAGGAGTTCCGTTTTAAGAAGTTCTTTTCGTAACGGATGAGCTGACGGATTCTTGCGGATCTCGTCAATCTTGGATTTCATGTGAAGTTTGAAGAGGTTTTGTTGAATGCGCTCTTCTGCGTCCGGATAGACGGTGACAGAGTGGCCAAGAGATTCCAGACGTTTCAGCGTGTGCATGAGCGCATAGATGTCCGTAATAGGTCGATCTTTATAGGGAGCCACGATCTTCTCGACCATCGGATCTAATTTAGTTGGCACCAGAAATGCCAGAATGTTTTCTCGTCCATATCGAATGTGAACTGCGAGGTCCCTGGGTTGATACCGAACTTTTCTTTTCGCTTCGGGAAATTTCTGTTTGACCTTTCTAAGAGCGAACAGGAGATGTTTGCACGTGCCGAGGGTGTTTTTTCGAAAATCAGGACATGAACAGTAGGACTCCCCTCTCTCCCAGCCTCGCAATGCAACTCGATAACTTTTTCCGGAGAGACGGTTGGTGATCGTGTAATCCGTCCAGAGTTGATCAGGATTGAGCGATTTGAGCACCATCTTTTCTTTGTCCGCACGCTCTGTTCGCTCACTCAGCGCCCTTTCCACTAGTTTTACTTCGCTGAGGCTCTCAACAGGGACTCGCTCTGGAGGAGGTTCGGCCAATCCGAGCGTCATCTTCTCTTCCAGAATGGTCGAAAACGCAGCACCTACATGATGGCAGAGAGCGGAGCAACTGTTGCATTCCCAATGAATCTCATCAAAAGAGCCCTCAGAAAGCTTAAGCGTGACCATGGCATCTTCCACCTTCATCTGAAAGAGATCATCCGTCAGGGTCATATGGTCTTGGTCGCAGGGGGTTTCAATTTTTCCACCCTCTAAAATGCAACGAGCTCCATCAGGCCCGAGGATGCGGCAAGCCTGCCGATATTTCAGATGCGAGAGTCGATCTTTGAGTCGGTAGCGTTGAGCCATGGGGGTTCTCCTCAATTTGTAATGATCATTTCTTTTCAGAATCACGTTTAATTCACGCTTTCTTTTCTGTCTCGTCGTTTTTTAAAAAGCTGCACCGTGTTTGTCATGAGGGGCTCTCTCACGGTCGTATCGCATCACATCGCAGCGCAGCACATAGTGCTTGGCGCGAAACCTGCTTTCGAGTGAATTTGCATAAGTTTTCCTTATACCGAGGCGGGCCGACGAAGGGCTAGCCAGAGGCGCTAACTCGAGGAGGCTCAACGAAGGTATAAGGAAAACTTATGCAAATTCACTGAAATGAGGTTTCGCGCCAAGCACTACATAGAGTGTTTTGGTCAGGCGTTGAGCACCTCTAAGAGCTCTTTGCCGAACCGTGCAATCTTCTTTTCAGCCAGTCCATAGATCTTTTGAAGATCTTCAACGGTTTTAGGCATCTGAGTTGCAAGGTCTCGTAGAGTCTTATCACTAAAGACAAGAAAAGGTGGGATGTCATTTCGAGCGGCATATTCGCGACGCCACTCTTTAAGAACCTCAATGCGCCAACTCTCTGGCTCACGGGTTGGATCTGGTTCATGAATCTCAAATGAGTCTTTTGATCGAGCAGTCGATTTCCGTAAACGCACCTTAGAACTTGAGTGCGCCACCTCCTGAATCTTTCGTGTTGAATTTGGGGTGCAGGCATCACAATGGCCGCATCGTGAAATTCTCTGTTTATCGCGAAAGTAGGTTAAAATACCTCCGTGTCGACACCCTCCGCCCTCTGCAAACTGAATCATGGCGTTGAGAGACTGCCATCGCTGTCTTTTTATAGTTTGTGAGACCTCTGCCTTTTCAATGAAGAAGGCTTGGAGGCCTTTGTCTTTCTTTGCGTAGAGTAAAAGACAGGTCGATTCGTCTCCATCTCGTCCTGCGCGTCCCACCTCTTGGTAATAGGACTCGAGATTGCCGGGCATTTCGGTGTGGATGATCAGGCGAACATCAGGGAGGTCAACTCCCATTCCAAACGCATTGGTGGCAACCAAAACGCGAACTTCTCCTTGAAGGAAGGAATGTTCAATCTTTGTCCTCTCATCGGCTGTAAGGCCCGCATGATAATAGGCAACGGACTCTCCCTCTTGCATCATCAAAGCAGCCCAACTCTCAGTGCCTTTGCGTGTCCCACAGTAGATGATCACACGGCCTTTCGGAAATTGGCGAAGCCCTTGAAAAAGATACTTTCTTTTTTCTTCTTCATCGGAGCAAAATTGGACCTGATAGTAAAGGTTGGGTCGATAGAATCCGTAGACATGCCGATCCGCTTTGGGGATTCCAAGGCAATTCACAATATCGCGGATCACCGTCGGAGTTGCGGTGGCCGTCAATGCCAACACGGGAACATCGGGCCTCCAGACTTTGAGTTGAGAGAGTTCTCCATACTCTTTTCGAAAGTCGTGGCCCCACTGCGAGATGCAGTGAGCTTCATCAATGGCAAAAAGGGCGACTCTTTGATTTTGAAGCCACGGGGAAAACCCATCTTTCTGCACCCGTTCGGGTGAAAGATAGAGTATGAATCGATCGGACTGAGACATCCTAGAGAAGATCTCCTTTTTTTCGGCGTAGCTTTGATTTGAGTGCAGACATCCAGCCGGGATTCCTCGGGCCTTTAGCGCTTGAACCTGATCATTCATCAGAGCAATCAACGGTGAGACGACAATGGTGAGGCCCGTCTGAACGGTTGCCGGAAGTTGAAAGCAGAGAGATTTTCCGCCACCGGTGGGCATCACGGCCACCGTGTCACATCCCTTGAACACCGATGAGATGATCTCCATTTGGCCGGGACGAAAACTCTCGAGATCAAAATGGTCTTTCAATGCTTTTTTAAGAAAATCTTCTGTCACTGTCACTGTCACTGTCAATATCATGGTCCCATTTAATGATGACTCCAATGTTACCCACTTTGGCCGAGGATTCAATCGCCATCGGTTACCGAGGTTATTCTGGGATTCCGTTTTTGCCAAGAAGACACGCCATGCCTTTGCGAGACAGCATTTTAGAGTTGACATTTCCATTTTTTACTAAAAAATGGAAATATGATTTCCAGATTGTTTAAACATCCAAAAACCAACAGTTTTTTTCTATTTGGGCCTAGGGGAGTGGGCAAGTCCTATTTCATTCGAACCCAGTTCCATGAAGACAGCATTTACCTGAATCTACTTGATGATGAACTCTATACTCAACTTTTGGCTAAACCCTCGCGATTGGCCGATCATATTCCAACCAGACATTCTGGGTGGGTAATTATTGACGAAATTCAGAAAATACCGACTCTACTTGATGCTGTTCATCGTCTAATTGAAGAGCGGGGACAGAAATTTGTGCTCACTGGTTCAAGTGCAAGAAAGTTAAAGAAAACCGGAGTTAATTTGTTGGCCGGAAGAGCATTTACCCAATTTGCATTCCCGTTAACTGCCCTTGAACTTGGCAATCAATTTGATGCAGGTAGGGCATTAAGAACTGGACTGCTCCCAAAGTCGTACCTGGAGTCCAATGAGAGTGGTTTTCTCTCTTCCTATGTTGCCACTTATCTCAAGGAGGAGGTTCAGCAGGAGGGGCTCGTTAGAAACATTGGCTCTTTTGCACGATTTTTGGAAGCAGCAAGTTTTTCTCAAGGACAGATCTTGAACTACTCAAATGTCAGTAGCGATTGTGGTGTTGAACGAAAAACGGTCGTAAACTATTTTCAAATTCTAGAGGACCTTCTTCTTTCCTATCAGCTCGAAGTGTTCTCTCGAAAGGCAAAACGTGAATTGATCAAGCATCGTAAATTCTATTTTTTTGATGTGGGTGTTTTTGGCCAATTAAGACCAAGGGGGCCACTTGATATGGACTCCGAGATTCTTGGTGTCAGCGTCGAAACCTTAGTGCTTCAGGAACTTAAAGCTAGAAACGAGTACCAAGATTGGCAATACAATATCTATTTTTGGCACACTAGGAATCATCTTGAAGTCGACTTCATTCTGTACGGTAAACGCGGACTGTACGCCATCGAGGTTAAAGCTGGAGGCAGAATTCGCGATGCGGATCTTGATGGATTGCTCGCTTTCAAACAGGACTATCCTCAGGCCAAACTGTGCCTTGTTTATACGGGAAAGGAGCAAAAGACTTATAAGGACGTTCATTTCGTTCCACTCCAGGATTTCCTACTAAAAACCGAAAATTATCTTTAAGTTTGCTCGCCGCGCCAGAGTATGATATGGAGCGCAACGTGAGTGCCAATCGAATCATCCACACATTTCGACGTCTCCGTGAGCAGCCACTGTGGCGGCTTTTGGCCGCCGACCATGGACCAGCGATCCTTGGAATTCTCCAGTCCCAACTGTTCAATAACGAGAAAAGCCTTCCCGCATCAGTTTTTCATGAGAGGGTTGAACGGGACCTTGAAGAGTTGCGTGCTGGTGGTGAGGAGCTCCCGCAGACGGCTCAGGCCTACATTGCAGGGTGCTCAATCGTGATCTTCGAGAGCAAATTGTGGATACTGAAGGCAGTCGTGGACATGTTCTTGATGCACTTTTTTCTGGTGTTGATTTGATCTCCGAAAGCGATGCTGGACGAACATTTGCGGCGTTTTGGAAATTGCTGATCGATCCTGAACAGAGTGCCTCATTGGAAGATTCGTTGGATCAGATTTTGGGAAGACCCTTTGCTTCCAAGCTGGAGCCCAACGAGAGGAGGTTTTTACTTCGTCTCACTCGTACACTTCTAGATGAGGGTGGACACGTTCATGGTGTGCTCCAGAACTTCGCCCGAAGTTTGAAACAATTTGTCCAGAGTCGTGAGTATTTAGAACAAAGACGACTCAATCAACTCTTAACCCAAGCTCAGAAATTGAGCCTTGATCTTAAGGAGAATGTGGCAGCACAAAATCTGCTTGAATATGAGCTCCAATTGACCAGCAGTCGTTTGCGCTCACTCTCGCAGTGGCAGTTGCATGACCCATCTCAAAGCGAGTGCTCTACAGAAATGGTCGCCGGTGAAGGGGCTTTGATCGACCTTGAGACGGTTGGCAATTGGGTTGCTCAATCTGAAATCGATTTTCGTGAGTTAAGAGAAAATATATGCACTTGTCTGTTGGATCAGACTCAAGTGTCCATAGGAGACATCTTAAAAAACTTTCCTGCCACTCAAGGTCTGGGGAGTATTGTGGGATATCTCTCTTTGGCGAGTCGTCATGCCGTTCGTACGGATGGTGAGGAACAGATCCGTTGGGACGGAGGTGATCGCAGATCACGTACCGCGCGCATTCCTACTCTCTATTTTCTAAAGGAGCGAATCCATGAGCTTCGATGACATGCAAAGTTCGGCCATGCAAGAGGGGGCATCCTCTCTTTTTCTAGGGGACGTAGGAGAACTTCCTCTCCAGACCCGTCGAGTTCTTGTCCAGCTGCTTGGATTTAGTAACAAGACGAAACTGGCGCTATTTGAATCGGAGGCCCAAGAGTTGGGTCAAAAGATATCAAGCCTGCAGGAGGAGTTGAGGGGTTTGGAGGATGCAGAAAAGGCGAGGATGAATCGATACAGTCATTGCCGAACGTTGATGAACTTGCAATGGTCCGAAGTCGACGTTGAGATCCTAGTCCAAAGGATCGCGGCAATTGAACAAAATGTACGTGAAACTCTTTCAAAGAACAAGTCACTGCAGGAGATTGAAGGTCGTCTCGGTGAAGAGGAAAAGAGGCTAAATCTCGTTGAGGGAGATCTTCAGAGACTCCAGGTGAAGTTGGCGGTATGTCAAGAAAAGTACGAGGAGAACAAACGCTGGCAAAGTGAGATCACGGAAAAGCTGAAAGAACACCCACTTACCGTAAGTCAAGAGATGGGTCTGAATGAGCGCATCTCAACAATGAAGGTTGCGGCAACGCTTGCCAACATTGATGAGTTGGTAAGAAGGGTGACCAGGGATTTGACGAATGAAATGGAAAGGATCCAGGATCAACGCAGTCGCTTAGAGCGCGAGATCGAGAAGAGGTTCATTGAGTTTAAACGTCGATGGCCAACTGAAGCAGCTGATATGGATGCGAAGATTGCAAGCTCCTCAGATTTTTTTGCGAAGCTGGAACGACTGGAACACGACGGGCTACCAAAACATGAAGAGAGATTTTTTGATCTTCTTCGAAATCAAAGTCATCAGAACTTGGCGGCCCTTTCAACTCACATGAATCAGGCAAGAAAAGAGATTGCGGCAAGACTGGAACTTGTGAATGAGGGACTTGGAGAGGCAGCCTTTAATCCTGGAACTCACTTGCACATTCAGTCGAGTGATCGGCAGCTCCCTGAGGTCAGGGAGTTTAAGCAGGAAGTTCAGCGCGCACTCAGTCATGCGTGGGACGAGGATCGCGAGGGTGCTGAGTCCCGATTCCTGATTTTAAAGAAATTGGTGGAACGTCTTTCCAGTGAAGTCGCTGCAGACCGAAGGTGGAGGGAGACGGTTTTGGATGTTCGCCAACATGTAGAGTTCATTGGTAGAGAGCTGGATCAAGAGGGGCGTGAAATTGAGGTGTATCGAAGCGGATCTGGTAAGTCGGGCGGTCAACGTCAAAAACTTGCGACGACCTGCTTGGCGGCGGCTCTTAGATACCAGCTTGGTGGCCACGAGAGGGGGCACCCTGTTTATGCGCCCGTGATTCTTGATGAGGCATTTGATAAGGCGGACAATGAGTTTACGGCCCTTGCGATGAACATATTTTCCAATTTTGGCTTTCAAATGATCGTGGCGACACCTTTGAAATCGGTCATGACATTGGAACCATTCATTGGTGGGGCTTGTGTTGTGGATATTCGAGATCGCAAACACTCGGGAGTCTTATTGATTGAATATGATTCAACAGAGAAGCGACTCAAGCTTCCGAAGCGCCATTCCGGTCAGGATCAGGATCAGGTTCAGGAGAGGATTTGAAATTTCCAAAGGATGTTCAACTGATATTGAAACGTCGGTACCGACGCCAGGCAAGTCAGTGGGTGCAGGGATCGAACCCTTGGCCAATGTCGATTCCCTTGTCGCCCCCCAGTGAACAGGAGGCAAGGCAAAAGTCGGAAACAGTGAGAGACTGGGTATTGGCTTGGCAAACGTGGAGTGGAAAGGGGAGCTTGATTTGGAAGGAGACCCATTGGCGTGTGCTCGGGACACAGTCTCTTCCAGAGCGTTTGTTGCTTTTTGGAGCGGAAGATGTTGCTGAATGGGTTGGTCAATCGGATGATTGGCGAGCACAGATGGTATTTCGGCAAACCTTTCTTAAAAGATGGCCAGAGCTAGAGCAAGGGTTGAAGTTTGTCGATGAAGATGAGGATGATCTGGGTCGTCTTGTTGCAATGCTTGAGTGGTTGGAACGGAATCCTCGGTCCAATCTCTACCCACGGCAAATTCCAGTCTCCGGGTTGGACACAAAGTGGTTGGAGCGACGAATGGATTGGATCGCTAGGGCTCTCTTACTTTTGCGAGGGGAGCCATCTGGCCACAGGGATTTCTATGAGATCGCCGGACTTCGGAGTCTGCCACATCTGGTTCGCATGAGGATCCTTGATGCGCGTCTTCGAGAGTCGGTGGGAGGATTGAGCGACTTGTGTGCGCCACCGGATGAGATTACGAGGCTCAAATTACCCATTCGAAAGACATTCATTGTAGAAAATCTTCAATCTGGTTTGGCATTTGAGGATATTCCAAATTCAGTTCTATTTATGGGGATGGGAAATGGAATTTCACTTCTCTCTCAAGTCTCGTGGATCGCCCACACGGAGTGTGTTTACTGGGGTGATATCGACACCTATGGTTTTTCTATTTTGGATCAGGTGAGATCGTTCATCCCGGGGGTCCAGTCCAAGCTCATGGATGAGTCCACGCTGTGTGACCATCAGGTGTTCTGGGGGGATGAGATGAAACAACACCCTTCTGAGAGTCTGATCCATCTCAATCCAAGTGAACGAGATGTCTACGAGGGGCTAAGGGCCCATCGATGGCGGCCCAATCTTCGTCTTGAGCAAGAGAGAATCCCCTGGTCCTACGCGTGGCCCAGATTGTTGGAATAGGTCGTGTCGCAGAATTTTCGGAGCTGGACGATATTTGTGCAATTTTGTGCATTTAACGTTGACTTGTGCAATTTTGTGCATTTAACGTTGACTTGTGCAATTTTGTGCATTTAACAGGAGAGGGCGTCTCAAATGCCAATCTACCCCGAAAAAGAGTCAAAAAGCCTTGAGTTCAAGGTGTCGTTACCGAAGAATCTCAGCAGTATTGTAAAGACATGTGTTGCATTTGCGAACACCAATGGCGGTGAGATCATTATTGGCGTTGAGGATCAAACGAGAAAGATAGTTGGAGCTACAGATCGTGACGTTTCAAGATGTTTTGAAGAGCTCCCGGACTCGATCTATGATTCTATTTCGCCAACCGTCGTGCCTGACATTTTTGAAAGAAACATTGAGGGAACGATCGTTGTCGTTATTCGTATTGCCAAGGGTAACCACAAACCCTATTTTCTGAAAGGAGAGGGATCTCTTCGAGGAGTTTACATAAGAATTGCGAGTCATACCCGAAGAACCACAGAGGACTACTTAAAGGAGTTGATTGAAGATCAAAGACGCAAGACCTTTGACACTATGCCAAGCACGGCTTCCATCAAAGATCTAGACGACAGTCTGATCCAATCGACTTACGGGCATACCGTCTCAGAAAGGCAGATGATGGCTGAGCACATTCTTGTGGAACAGAATCATCGTGATCGAGTGCCAACTCAAGGTGCAGTGATTGCGTTTGGTCGGAAGCCCGAAGATATTCTTAGTGAGTCCTACCTTATTTGCACCCATTTTCAAGGGATCACTGGTAGGAATATCATCCAGACTCGTGATGTTTGTGGTCCTCTACCTGAAATCCTAGAGACAACATTGAATCTCCTCCAAAGTTGGATGGAGACAAACTATCAGATTATAAAGGGCAGACTGAAGGGCAAATTGCCCATTCCGATGGAGGCTTTGCGTGAGGCTTTGACCAACGCATTGGTTCACCGAAAGTACACGATCCCTGGTCCTGTGAAAGTCGCACTCTATTCAGATCACTTAGAGGTGTTCAGTCCAGGTGGATTTCCTGGGCTCATCACGATCAACAATCTTGGGGATGGGTCCACTTACCTTCGAAATCCTCTGCTGGCTAAGTTTGCACGAAAAATGCGATTAATAGAAAAGCTAGGGTCAGGCATTCGCCTTATTTTCGATTCGTGTGCGGAGCGTTCTCTTAAGAAACCAGATTTTTTTGAAGATGGGGATTTTGTCAAAGTGGTCTTCTACTTTGCAGTGGGAAAAAAGATCACATCTGATCTCAAGACGACGATACTTGAATGTTTTGGTGAAGGTCAGCGGATTCGAGTCAAGGATCTCTCTTCAGTGATTGAAGTTTCGCGAAATACCATAACCAATGCGCTCAACGCATTGAAGAAAGATGGTAAGATCAAAAGGCATGGAAAGGGTCGCGGTGTCTACTACACTCTGAACAAGTGAGGCAGGTGATTCTATGATCTGTCCGATTTAAAAATAGTAAAGGAGCCCCACCAAATGCCATCCATCGTACTTTCTCCCAGTTTACGACTTTTCATTGAGGGAAAAGATCTCAATCGGCATGAAACTCTCACCAAGGCATTTCAAGCCGGATCGGGTTTCGGCCTACTATTTTTGGATGGTTCGATCGACGCTGTAACGGAAGATCCAGGTTTTTCATACTGGAAGGACTTCACACGTCTCTATTTGTCGCTATTTTCAGCCACTCCAGACTTGGATCAGCGTGATTTCAGGGAAGATCCAGTTAAGGTTGATTTGCCACGCGAAGACCTTGAACGGTTTTTATTGACAGTGCCTCCAATGAAGGGTGCCGAATATGTCAATGACGAAGCACTCTTAACACTTTGGAAATCGATCGAGCTTGCTTTGCACTCGAACATCGAAAAAGAGAAATGGGACGTAGCAAGCTATTTTATGACTCAACATTCAGGCCTGAATCTCCTTGGGCGTGTCTGTTTTCATTTGGCTGAAAACAAAAGCACACCAGACACGCCATTTGCATTTTTGGCAACTTATGCCCATCGGGTGAATCAACGGGGAAGGGTGCAGCATTTACCCTTGATGCGTGCACTTGATGAGTATGCAGGAGCCACAGAGAAGGGCGTGCTTTTGCGTCTTCTCTCGCCCATCCAAAAGGCCTCTAAGGAAAGTGCGCTCATCAATGAACTTGTTCGTTCCGGTCACATCTATGAAACATTGGCTTGGACCGCAAAGGAGGCTCACCGTTTTCTCGTTGATGTGCCCGTCATGGAAAAGTCAGGAATTGCGGTGCGTGTGCCTAACTGGTGGAGGTCAAAGAATTTCAATCGTCCTCAAATTGCGGTTCGCTTGGGTGAAAAGAAGCCTTCTGGTTTGGGACTTGATGCTCTTGTAGATTTTTCTTTGTCAATTGTGCTGAGTGAACAGGAGTTAAGCCAAAAGGAAATTCAGAAGCTGTTGGCTTCAAGTGATAATTTGATCTTTTTCAAGGGTCAGTGGGTGGAGGTTGATCGGGAGCGACTCGAAGACCTCTTATCCAAATGGAAAATTGCCGCCAGATCCATCGGTGAGGGACTCAGCTTTGGTGAGGCTTTGCGTCTTCTTTCGGGTGTGGACTCCGCTGTGGACGAACCTTCCTCAAAGAGTGGCAATTCATTGACTCGTATCGTATCGGGTCAGTGGCTCACTCAGATGCTCAACGAGATCAGGGCCCCCGAAACGCACAAAAAGATTGAAAACGTATTGAACTCGAAGCTTCAAACAGTGCTTCGACCCTATCAAAAACAGGGTGTCGCTTGGTTGTATCAACTCAATCAACTGCGTTTAGGTGGAATTCTTGCAGATGACATGGGCCTTGGTAAAACGATTCAAATCATCTCTCTCTTACTTTTGAGAAGGCACCTTGTTGCAGATAAATCCAAGAGCCTTTTGGTTGTACCAGCCAGTCTGATTGGGAACTGGAAATCTGAATTCAATCAATTTTCGCCCTCCTTGAGGTACTGGATCGCCCATCCATCGGGCGAGGGTTATGGAAAACCTGATCTGACCTCCACAGACGTGGTCATTACGACCTATGGTTCTTTAAGCAGGTTGAATCAGTGGCTTTCAACCATTGAGTGGAGCATCGTTATTGCAGATGAAGCTCAAGCCATTAAAAATCCTAACGCGAAACAGACCAAGGCAATCAAATCCATCAAAAGTCAACATCGGTTGGCAATGACGGGGACTCCGGTTGAAAATCACCTCTCCGATTTGTGGTCGCTCTTCGATTTTGTTTCGCCGGGCCTTCTCGGATCCTCCAAAGTGTTCGAATCCTTCATAAAAAAGAAGGGCAAGGACGGAGGGAATCCCTATGCTCCGATCCGCAAACTTGTGCGTCCCTATCTTTTGCGAAGACTCAAAACGGATAAGTCCGTGATCCGGGATCTGCCGGAAAAGACTGAGATCAAAAGTTACTGCCAACTTTCAAATGCTCAGGCAGCGCTTTATCAGAAGTCGGTTGAGTCTTTGAAACGGGAAATTCGAGAGATCGAAGGAATCAAACGTCGTGGGGTTGTTCTCTCTTATTTGATGCGGTTTAAGCAGATCTGCAATCACCCCTCACAATTTGTGAAAGATGGCCGTTTTGTGGAAGCTGAAAGCGGAAAATTTCGTCGTCTTAGGGAAATCTGCGAAGTCATTGCCGATAAGCAAGAGAAGGTCCTGGTTTTCACTCAATTTAAAGAGATGACCGAGCCCCTTGGAGACTTTCTAAGTGGTGTTTTTGGAAGAGAGGGGGTTGTTCTCCATGGCGAATCTGCCATTAAGAAACGTGCTCAGATGGTGGAGCAGTTTCAGAAAGACGAGGGGCCTCCCTATTTTGTTTTGTCGCTTAAAGCGGGTGGAACCGGTCTGAATCTAACTGCAGCATCCCATGTGATCCATTTTGATCGTTGGTGGAACCCGGCCATTGAGAACCAGGCAACGGATCGTGCGTTTCGGATCGGGCAGAAAAAGAACGTCTTGGTGCACAAATTTATTTGTAGAGGAACTCTCGAGGAAAAAATCGATGCGCTTATCGATGGGAAACGATCCATGTCCAAGGAACTCTTGGAGGATGGCGACGCAACACATCTAACAGAGCTTGCAAATGATGAGTTGCTCAAGATCGTGGCTCTTGATATGAGTTCTGCGATTGAGGATCAATAGAGATAGAGCGAAAGAAAGAAGAAGAAAAAGAAGGAGAAGTTGTATGTACGGATGGGGCTATTTTCGACCTTATGTACCTGTTGCTGAAAGAAAGAAGCAGGCCCAAAAGACGGTGTCCAAACTCCTTAAAAAAGGAAAGAAGGTTGCTCCCATCAAGATCAATGGCCGCACCATTGCCACAACATTTTGGGGCCAAGCTTGGTGTGATCACTTGGAATCCTTCAGTGATTATGAAAATCGCCTCCCTCGTGGCCGTACGTACGTCCGAAATGGTTCTGTCCTTCATCTTGAAATTGAAAAGGGCAGGATCGAAGCACTTGTCCAAGGCTCCTCGCTTTATAAGGTCGAAGTCGACATCCAATGCGTAAACAGTAAAATATGGAAATCCATCGTAAACAGTTGTTCTGGTGAGATCGATTCGGTGATTGAACTTCTTCAGGGCAAATTGTCTTCATCTGTGATGAAAACCATCACGAATAGGAATAAAGGGTTGTTCCCTCAACCCAAGGAGATCTCGTTGAGTTGCTCTTGTCCTGATTGGGCGGAAATGTGCAAGCATGTGGCCGCCGTTCTCTATGGTGTTGGAGCGAGATTGGATCGTGAACCTGAACTCATATTTAAGCTTCGGCATGTGGACCATCTTGACTTGATTCATAAGGCAAGCCTCAAAGTACCGAAAAAGCAAGGCGGGAAAACCAAAGTTATCAAAGATCAGAATTTGTCAGATATCTTTGGAATTGAAATTGAGTCAGAACCCGTGGCAGCTTCAACTCGAAAAACTCGAGCATCCAAGCGATCCAAGGCCGTAAAGAAAATCAAGACCATCAAGAAACCAAGGGTCGTGAAGAAATCAAAGACCGTCAGGAGATCAAAGGGATTAAAGAAATCAACGAGATCTTCTGTAAAGCGAAAAACAGGTTCCAAGAAACGCCACTAAGTTGATTTGATCTGAAATGCTAGCCAAGCATCCAGCGAGGTTCCTTTAACCCATTGAATTTTATGAGTTTTTGAATGCAAAGAGTCGACGATTGAAATGCCGTTGGAGTAACTGCCACTGAATCCAGAGATGAAGTTAGAACCCGGATCTGAAATTAGAAATGGGCTAAAAACCATGAAAGCCGCCACCAGAGCAGAAGTGCTCGAAAAAATAGACCTCACCGTATCACTGGGGTATTTTCTCTGCGCTTTCTGCCCTGGCAGCACCTTTGATGATTTTTATCTCCATTTCTAATTTCAGATCCGGGTTAGAAGATGTTGAAGTGGATTTTTCATGGGAACTGAGATACAATGTACACTTCAGGAGCCTTGTTAAAGGCTTGAAACGAGGGATTTTTTGGAAAGGCCGCTACTGAAGCTCTCTACAGATTTTGTTTTTAAGAAGATATTCGCTTATGACAGTGAAATTTTAGCGGACCTTCTTAATGCTGTTCTGGATTTGCCGCCAGGCGAGATAATCTCGGAGCTTGTGGTTTTAAACCCCGAAATTCCAAAAGATCATATGAACTCGAAGACCTCACTTCTTGACATTCGGGCAACCACAAAAGAAGGAGTTCAATTCATTGTGGAAATGCAGGCATTCCCACAAAAGAGTTTTATCAAGCGTGCCATTTTTTACTGGGCGCAGGCTTTTTCAAAGCAACTTGATTCGGGGCAAGGCTACGGATTTTTGGAACGCTGCTATTCAGTTAATTTTTTGGATTTCAATACCTTTTCTGAAAACCCCAATTACTTGTCTCATTTTCTGCTTCTCAATACGGAGGACCCATCGGTTCAATTAACGGATCTTATCGATGTGACTTTCATAGAGATCAAGAAGTTTCCCGTTCAAACAAGACCAATTGAGCTTAAGAATAACTTAGAGACATGGATTTATCTTTTCGCGCACTGCGAAGATCTTACGGAGGAAGATATGAGAACAATCATTGACAAGAACCCGATAACCAAAAAGGCCTTTGATAAACTGACCCATATTTCTGCAGATGATAAGCTTCGAGAGGAGTATGATGCTCACATGCGTTGGCAGATCAGCCAGAAACTAGAATTCAACGAAGCTACAAAGGCAGGTCGGGAAGAAGGTCTTAAAGAGGGCCTCGAAAAAGGTCGGGAAGAGGGTCGGGAAGAGGGTCGGGAAGAGGGTCGCGAAAGAGTCGCTTTACTGATGCTTAAAGAGGGAACTGCGTTGGAACTCATTGCCAAGCTCACTGAACTCTCGCTAGCACGAATCCAGGAGTTAAAAGCAACGTTGAAGTAGATCTTGGTTGGAGGTGGGATGGGGATCGACTGTTGGGAACTCCAAGGTGACCGTTGTGCCGTGATGCTCTTTTGAAAAAATCTCAAATCGCCCGCCGAAGGATTCAGTCACTTTCCTTGCGTGGTAGACACCAAGACCCGAGCCACTTTGATCACCATCTTTTCCTTCAGAGACCTCAACTTGGCCAAGCTTTTGCAAAAGTTCCTTTCGGATCCCCTTTCCATTGTCGACGACCTGTATGGCCACCCTATTTTGATTCGATTTGAGTGAGACAGTGACAGTTCCTTTGGTGCCGGGAGAGATTGCTTCAACGGAGTTATTGATCACGTTGCTTAGAACTCTTTTCAACTCAGAAGAGTCTAGACTTACAAATGGATCGATCGCACTTTCGAAATCGAAGTCGATTTGTACTTCAGGTCTATTTTGATATTGAACTCTCTTCTCCGAAATCAAGGTGTCGACGACCGTGATGAGAGGTTCAACGGGCGGGGAACAAGGGGTGTAAAATCGGGATTTCTCTTCACCTGGAGCGCCCCTCTTTTCCATCGACTTTTTGAGGAGCGTATTTGCAATGTCGTTGATGCGACTTACGGCGTTGCGGATCAAGTTGTGTTGCTCCTCTGGGATTTGTCGCAATTGACTGGCAACAATGGTCAGAGCTGAGAGTGGGGACCGAATGTCATGAGAGACGCGTTTGGCGAGTTCTGACAATTCTGCCGCTTTATCAGGGCATCCACTCTTCTTTGAAGAGTCATTTGATCACTCAAAATGGTTTGGATGATCTGCACAAATTGTGTGACCACAGGGTCATCAGGACTTTGAGTTGGTTGGGCGCCCAGAGACTCCTTTGTGTTCCTGGCCCAATCTTCAAGAACACGCAGGCTCTCTTTGAGGGATTTCCGGTAATGAAGAAGTGGCAGAGACAGAGCGAGAAGAATAAGAACAACGGTCCCAATGAGGCCGAAAAGAAACGTTTGTGAGCTCAGGGCGCTCGTGATCAGTTTGCCCCAGGTCTGGCAATAGCGAACGACTCCCACTTCCTGACCATAGTGTTTGATGGGAAACGAGCTCTCCTGGCTGCAACGATTTTCAACATCGGAGCTGGGAAATGAAAAGACGGTTCTACTCTCCTTTAAGACTCTGACTTGAGAAAAGTCATTGAGATTCAATGACCGTGAGATATTTGCAACCAGGATCCAGTTTTCATCTATAAGAGATCTGCCAAGTTGAGAACTCCATAAGGTCAACGAAGTTTGAAGTGCATCCTTTGACTTACGTGAGTGGACGAAGAGCGAGGTGCCACCAACGAACAGAGGCATCAGGATTGCAAGAGAGTAGGCAACCCAGTAGGGCCTTCTTGCGACCGAATATTGGGTCACCGTTTCACTCTCATTTCGTGGATCTTTGGAAAACCACTTACGCGATCCGCCCAAACCACATTTTCAATATCAGGTGGATAATATTGAGTGGTATCGAGTTGGCCAAGAGGAATAACGTACCCAGATTTCAGGAGAATCTCATGGGCCGACCTATAGAGTTGATCCTTTTCCAATTTGGATTTGCTTTGCGCCGCCCTATCAACTAAGTCGGAAAGTCCCTTGATGGTCTTGGAGATCAATCGCTCCTTACGAATGAAACTTTCAAAAAAGAGAGAGGATTCATTTGCATCGGCGTTCATAGAACCTGAGCTGTCAAATCCAATGACAGCCACATACTCCTTTCCTGAATAGACCAGCTCAGCCATGTCGGAGGCATCGATGGGAAGGATGTTGAATCTTTGGCCAAACCATTGGCCTTCTGGAGAGTTGGTATATTTTTTTATGGAGGCAGACTCCTCATTTAAGAAGGTTCTGAAAGGGAACTTGTTTTTCGATCTCAATTGACAATTTTCGGTTAGGGCATTGTTTGCGGGCAGTGCAGTTTTGAAATCCACCTTGCTGCCGGGCATTCCATTTGGGAGAAATCCATCCGTATCTTTCAGATATGGAACAACGTTCTTTCGAAACGAAGCTGTCGGAAAACATGCACTGAGCTTCTTTCTTTCTGGGTCGTCGTCGATGTTTGCGATGATCACGTAGACCTTCATCAAAGGTGATGGAACCCGTTTAAAACCACTCAGGTGCTTCTCAAGGTCTGAGATGCGCGATATGTGATTCCAGTCATCGATCTTCTTCTCCAATGCTTCTTGAGCACTTTGGATCTTAAAAAATTCAATGGTGTCGATTCCTTTTTCGTTCTCTTTTGTTCTCTTCATTTGAATGTGCGAATCTGAAAATGACGTAACTTTGTAGGGCCCAATCCCAACAGGGAATGCCTCATTGGAAGAGCTTGATTTAAGTAATGTCGAAGATGCACCCATAAGCTTCTCAAAGTACTTTGGATCGCCCGTCGCAAGCTGAACCTTCACACAGCGGCCCTCAGTTGACAGAGAAACGGTCTTCTGGAGAGGCTCCTGGAGATCATGAACCTCCTTTAGGGTTTGGTGCAAGTCTTCAACACGGACTGGGCTTTCATCTGAGAACCTGAGCGAGTCTCGCAGGCAAAACTGAAACGAATCAAATTTGGAATTCAACGCTCGGGTGGTTTCCATATCAAAAAACACACTTGCCAATGTTCCATCGGAATCCATCTCAAACAGGGGCGAGTACGCATGAAGCATGATGTAGTGATAGATGTTGATCTGGTTTCGTCGAACATCGATCTTGGTAGGGACTGCGCGAAGACCTATCCGATAGGTCCGCCCATAGCCTACACTGGAAATCAAATTGAATAAAAGCAGTGCCACGATCAATCGCATTTAGGCCTCCGATCCAACCTCAATGCGAAAACCATCCGACTTCGTTCAAGGGTATGGGCTAAATTCTTCTCCACAAGTCCCCCTAAAGCCAAAAAGAAATGTCGCATCAATTGCGATGCGTTATTACGATATTTGAGACTGCCTGTCAATCAACTTTCGCTAAGCAGCATTATAGGCAGGGACGGCGATATGCACACAGCGTCATCTCCGCCAAATCCATCGCCCCGCGCGCATGCTGCGCCCCCAACCCGCGCGACAGCAAGAGAAGCTATTTCCTTTTCAATCGTGAGGTTTCAGCTAGCGCCCAGACCCGCTAGTGGCTTTCATAGTTTTTTCGCTTACCCGTAATTTCGGAATTGGGCCAAAGTGGTCCATCGCAGGAGGTGCTTGTGAGGCTGACATCACTCAACTTGAATTTCAAATGGAAGTGTGAAACATCTAAGACTCAAATTCACGGAAAGTTTACGTTCAAATGTCAAGGCTTTTAACCTTAGATCCTGATTTTAAACCTGCATTTGATGGAGTTGATTTGGCAAAGAGGGCTGTTGGCAAATTGGCGAGTCAAGCAGAGGTGATAGAGGCCTATCTGTTTGGATCAAGTGTTGAGAAGAAAAACACAATTGATTCAGACTTAGACATCCTCGTCGTCATTCCTAATGAAAAGGAACCTCGACTTTATTATTCAATTGTAGGCCAAGGGTTTTTTGCCTCTGTAGCCATTGATTGGATCATTAAGACTGAAAACGACCGCAGGGCTGGGTGCAAAAGAGGGGGGGTCTCTTTCTTAGTTCAGCAGATGGGCATAAGGGTATTTCCATGACCGGTACAAATAAACCAATTTTATTTCCAAAGGAATATGCAGACGAACTATTGAGGATTGCCGAGGGAGATCTGCAATCAGCCCTGGCCTTGGCCAGTGCGAAGAAACCTGGACGGTTAGAAAATGTCTTGTACATCATTCAGCAATCCGTTGAAAAGTGCATTGAGTCCGTTTTGGTAAAAAAGCAGATTGCTTTTCCGTTGGTTCACGATTTGGGGATTTTGATTGCCCTTCTTCCGTCTCAGGATTACCCGCCAGGAGGTTTTGATTTAACAGCGCTCAATCCTTTCGCCACCATCCGACGTTATGAGGAGGGTACTTTGCCCCTTCTTCCAGAAGAGATTGAATCATCCATTAAAGCAGCTCAGTTTGTTGTGTCTTGGGCAAAATCGACAAAATAGCAGATGGTTTAAAGTATAGCTGAAATAGATCCTTTCTAGATTGCAGAGATGGATTGTTGCTGAAGCGACCGCAGCCGAGTGTTCATCTCTCGATAAAACCAACAGGAGACACCGTTGACTTCTCGACTGAGGGGGTCTTTCGAAATGAGGATCTTTGGACAGGCTTTTTGATGGAGTTTATCTAGATCCCTCCCCAAATGAGTCAGGGCCTTAAGATGTTCATCCGCCACAACCTCAGCGGACTTGATTTCGATGAGAAGTGGTGGGGCATTAGGCCGAGAAACTACGAGGTCTATCTCCACATCGTCCTTTGTGTTGAGATAGTTCATTGTCCAATCGAGCCGGTTGTATTCAATGAATTTCTTTAACTCCATGACGATGAAGGTTTCAAAAATTGAACCATAGTAGGAACTATGTTTCACCATGGGTATGGAAAGAGTTTTTTCAATAGCTCGAACTATGCCCGTATCCACGAAGTAGAACTTATCGGCTAGACGTACCTGTTTTCGAACGGAAGTTTTATATCCCGAAAGACGAAAACCTAGAAGTGTGTCTTCCAAGATCTCATAGTAGCTCTCAATCGTCGAGGCTTGAACTCCCACTTGTTTTGCGATCTTCAGTTTATTGATGATCTTTGAATTCATTTGGGCCGCAATTTGCAGATATCTGCGGAAGGGTTCCAATTTTCTCACCCACTGCTCTTGCTGAATTTCCTTTTCAATATAAGTGAAAACATAAGCTTTTAAGTACTCATCGGCTTCAATGTCTTGATCGTAAAAATAGGCCTCCGGCAACAGTCCACGTTCAAGAGCTTTGGTGAGATGAAAGGCATCGCCCAGTTCATCCATAGAGAGGGGATACAAGGAATAGACTGAGGCTCGGCCGGCCAAGAGATTCACCCCCTTTTGTTTGAATCTACGAGCACTGGAGCCCGTCAATACAAAAGTCCTTTTTGAGGTGGAGATCAAATCATGAACAATGTCCAACAGCGCCGGCACTCTTTGGATTTCGTCTATGACAATCGTCTTTTTACTGTGTTCTTGTGAAGTTACGAGTTCGCGAAAAACTCGAGGATTCAACAAAAGGGTATCATAAAGAGAGGGATCTAGAAGGTTAAAGCTCATCACATCCTCTCCGACGAGCTCACTCCTCAGCCAGGTGCTCTTACCTGTCCCGCGAGCTCCAAACAGAAAAAAACTGCGTGATTTTAATGGTTTAAACGATCTCTTGACCATACACTCAAATTATCGGATAATTTGAGTGTATGGTCAAGAGTCAAAATTTGAAATGCAAATGAGATTTCGCCCCAGGCTTGAACCCGGATCTGAAACTAGAACCAGACTTTGACAGCAGCAATTGCGTTAAACTAGTGGTTTTAGCATGTTAATACGCGACGACTTAGTTTGTGCCACTACAATTTGTATTAACAGAAAGGATCTTTGGGGGGATAGACACGCCGGCGGCCTTAAATATGGCGGCAGCATTCCCACTGATATCTGTACGGGTCCAGATGGTTTGATTTTTTATTGAGAATAGATGGGTCAATTTTGCTGAGAGCCATTGAAATAAGGAAAAATGAAAAACAAATCGATCCATGCCTGCTGCCAGCAGGTAGGAGGCACTTGTGTGCCTAAAATGATTGTCACCTCGCTGTCTTGACAACGCAGTCGTTAAACATATTTTATATATTTTTTGAATTCCCAAACGAATTAATCGGCTGCGGACGGATTTTTTTCACCGAGCCTCTTGATTCGCAGCTAGTGATTGCTATCTCGTCTGTTATGAAATTAACTTTTTTGACTTTTTTTGCTAACAATGATAACTTCAAGAAAGGAGAAGGTAAAATGCCTAGCATTGCTGATTTTTTTGGAATAACAATATACATGTATTATGCTCATGGAAAGCATAAGGGCCCTTATTTTCACGCGAGATATCAAGGCGGCGATGCCTCGTTTTCGATTGATACAGGAGAGATCTTAGCTGGCCACCTTCCAACTAAAGTTACAAAATTGATCCAAGAATGGGCGCAACGGCACAGGGCTGAATTATCTGATAACTGGTCCAAAATTCTTAAGAATGAAATTCCTAAATATATTCAAGGAGCTGACAATGATTAAAGCTATAAAGGTAACGGCAAACGACGATTATACCATCCTTGTTACGTTGGAAGATGGCCGCAATTTGATGATGAATATGGCATTTATAAAAAATAGCGCAGGACCTGTTGTTGAACCACTCAAAGAACTTGGTGAGTTTAAAAAAGTGTTCATCAGGAATGGCATTGTGCTTTGGCCGACAGGTTATGATATTGATCCATACTATCTTGCTGAGCATGGTGTGGCCTCAAATAAAACCGCTTAAGTTCACGACAAGACTGCAGCGTGAGATTCTGATAATTTTTTGCTCAGCAAGACAGTGCTCTCTTTGGGCCACTCGACATCTTCCCTATAACTCGCTTTCTTTCGCACGGTTCACTTACGTTTAGGCTGACCCACCTAGCATATCGATGCTTTGGCCTGCACCAATGCCCCCGTTGCCAGGGGTTCGTGTTACTTCGTGCCAGACCTTCACAGGCCTCAACACCACACGAAGCTTTATCCTGGGACGATCTCTTGAGGAACCACAATCAAAGCCAATCAACCTACGATCGAGGCTCAATCCCACCCCTCTCCATCTTCGATTAACTTGTCGTGGTAAATTCATAGTGCTCTCTTCGAACGAAAATGGCGGGCAAACTCAGCGTTAACGCGGAATACTTTCCTCACCCGCAAATCGTAATAAAATCAAGTATTCAGGCTATACCTTTATACAAAAGCAAGGATTTCCTCAAGCGAAAATACGTGGATGAAGGGCTTTCTGTGGGGCAGATCGCAGCCCAGATTCTTTTCTCAAAAGATGCGGTGCGCAGTTGGATGATCACTCCAGAGGGCGTTCTCAACAACATAGACCGCCTGCTTCCTACATTGAATTTAAGCACTGACGAAAAGATCGCATTAAACCATAAACTCACAAATTTGAGAACATCGTTTCTGTGGGATACTCTGACGGAACTCCTAGTGCTGAGAACAATGATCGGCAATATGCCCCAAGGCCGTATCGGAGTTGAAATATCGTAACCTTCCAAGAGCCATGCAAACTGACTTGGCGTTAGACTCACAACCTCACTGTCGAGTTTCTTCGGCCAAGGAAATTTATCTTTCTCCAAACGCTTCAGCCAAAGACAAAATCCAGATGAGTCAAAATAGAGAACCTTGATGAGATCCCGTCTTCGTCCACAAAAAACAAAGAGATACATTGGCATCCGCCCCCAATTGATTCAAACGGATTTCCGCAACTCCTCAAAGATCAAGGTATGACCAAACAATAAGTTCTAATAGCTCGACCTTGTTGTTCATGGCTAAATAAACAATTGTAGCATGACAGGTCTTCTAAAAAAATTTTGTTTTTTTAATCATCGAGTCCGAATTAAAAATTTTATCTAAATCGTCGAATGACCCTTCTAAAATGAAATTGGTCATATCTGACTTCACCAAATTCCAATCAAGATCTTTTAGTTTGTTTTCCAATTCTTTTTTTAACCAACCATTGTCAACTTGTAACTCTTTATTCTCAAAGGGGCCGGCTTTATATAAAGCATTTTTTAAAAGAATGTAGTTTGGCTGAATTCCCTTTGTAAGATACCAATCAAGATCAAAATAATCTCGACCTTTGATATATGTTGTTTCTCCCATTAGAAAGTTCCTGCACAAAACTGCATGAAGTTTGCCAGAAAATGAAGAGCTATGATCTTGAATCAAAATTTTAAACTCTTCTGGGAATTTAAGTATTACCTCAGTAAAAACAGATCCTTCAGGAGGGGTGTTATCGATTTCAATTTTAATTTTTGACTTCGCACCTTGCATGACATATTTCGGGTTCTGATCTAAAAACTGTTTTGCAAGACATCCCTCTTTGATCCAGATTTTTTGAATATTGTTGTTTATATTATATGGGTAATTTCAAATTCTAGCCCCATTTTCTGCAAGTGCGCCACGGCAGAGTTCATTAGTTGTGCAAGTTCTGTTGTCGTCGCCTTTGGATTTGTTTGAATAAAATCTAAGTCTTCTGAAAAACGATCGATTCCATCGACAATTCTTAAGCACGTGCCGCCATGAAGAGCGGCATGATTAAAAAAACCAACTTCACTTAATGCGTAAAGAAAACAATGTTGGAGCAACTCTTTATAGTGGTTTTCCATAAAAAGTTGATCTTCTAATTTATCAGCTCGCTTCTGTTTTAAAATCGTGAGCGCTCCATAAACCAGTGTTCAAGTCTGGCCCCGTTGATCGTATAACTTATTCGCCACGCGTGTGGATTTTCGCTTGGACAAAAGGGATCTCT
>JACTMU010000053.1 GCA_014584465.1 Pseudomonadota bacterium
GAACCAATATGCTGAAGAGCCCGTTGCCTTAATAGGGCACGGCGGGTTCTGTGAGGAGCTTGCTCCTTCTAGAAAGAAGGAGTAGGTTTACTCGATGAGACACTCAGTCCGGTCTTTCTTTTCTAGTTTCTTCAAGACCACCCGTAAGGGTTAATACATATCTTTGTCCCGCATGGGGCCAATCTACTAAATTTTAACTGACGGAAATTTTAAATCTATGCGGCTAGTTTTTTCTAGCTTTGCGTTTGAAAGGAATTTTTATGTCTTATCAATTTGACCATCGGCAACTGGCCGATGAAATGGATATCTTTTTCTTTGACGAAGAAATTGGTGCGGGACTTCCAGTATGGCTTCCAAATGGTGTGGCCATTCGAGACCAATTGGAGAAGTTTATAAAGGAGTTGGAGCGACAGCATGGTTATGAGCGTGTTGTCAGTCCTCATTTGGGGAGGCAGGATTTGTACGAGAGGTCAGGTCATCTCAGTTGCTTTGACGAAAGTATGTTCCCGCCAATCCGTTGGGAGGAAGAGAAGAAAAGCTATTACTTGAAACCGATGAACTGCCCTCACCATCACAAGGTCTTCAAAGCATTGCCGAGAAGTTACAGACAACTGCCGTTGCGCATTGCTGAATACGGTCAGGTCTATCGGTATGAGCCGAGTGGTTCACTCAGGGGGCTGGGTCGGGTTCGAGGTCTATGTCAAAACGACGCTCACATCTACATTGACCCTTCTGACTCGTCTGCTGAGATCTTGCGGGTTCTTGATCTTCACGAACACTGTTACAAGAAATTGGGGTTAAAAGGGTACCGTTACAGATTGTCTCTTCGTGATCCTTCGCGACCGAGCGACTTTCAAGGCTCAGACGCACATTGGATCGAATCTGAAGAAATACTAAGAGGAGCATTGCAACTGCGACAGCTTGAGTGGTTTGAAGGCGTTGGTGAGGCAGCGTTTTACGGACCAAAGATCGACGTACAGATGAAGATGAGATCTGGGCATGAGGAGTCGATTGCCAGCATTCAGCTGGATTTCAATTCAGCCGAACGCTTTGATCTGTCTTACTCTTCACGTTCAGGAAATCGTGAGCGACCATGGATCGTTCACCGAGCCCCTTTTGGAAGCCATGAACGGTTTGTTGCACTTCTGTTAGAATACTTTGATGGACAATTGCCCGGGTGGCTTGCTCCCATTCAGGTTATGATCATACCGGTTTCTCACAAAGAGATAGATCGCTGTAGGCCGATGTACAATGAGCTCTTGAGGGCTGGATTCAGAGTTAAAATTGATGAAAGCCAAGGAAGCCTGTCTAAACGAATCCTTTTTAATCATCGGTACCGCCCATTTTTAAAGTTGGTGATCGGCCAAAAGGAGATCGACGGTGGATCCATGAGACTCCAGCATAGAGAGGAAAAACACGAGTTGGATTTGAAAGGGGTCATTGAGTTTTTGCAGGAAAGGTGTGCAATGCCTTCACCGTAGCTTGAAAAAAATGGAATTTATCTCATTCTCTCCATCATCAGATCTCGATTGAAATCTGTATGAATTTACAAAGTACTTCAATGGGGCGAGAGTCCTTTTGAGTAGAGGCTCCCAAGGAGAGAAAGCCTTACCCTTTAGAGTTGAGTTTACGACGTTGTTGCAGATCGGCTTCAGTGGACCTTCCACCTTCGCGCAGAAGATGTTGAAATGGCTTTGATTTTCTAGGTAAGTTCGATTTTACCAAAAACGGCCAGAATTGGTTACACTTTGTTTCAAGTCGGGAGCGAAATAAGGAAGCCCACCACCCATGGGCAGAATCGACAATTGCTGGGGAAACCGAACTCAAGGATTTAAGTTGTAAGTCTTTCGTAGGTGAAAGCAAAGTAGCGGTTGGCCACGGACGGTTTTTTGAGCAAAACATTTTTTTGATAACAGGTAATCACTTGATTCGTAAACTCGATTCTGAAATTGGACTCAATCTGATCGATTTTTCTTCCATTCAGTGACAGGCAATCCGGGTTAAAAGTAGGCATTGAACCTCTTGCGACTCACCACACGACTCACAATGAAAACATTGTGAATGACCTTCTAAACGCCACGATAAAGAATGAAGCATGCACCGAATTACCTGTGCGACAATGACTATTCAAGGGAGGTCTTCGATGAAGTTTCTTAAGCATGTATTATCAACTATGATCATGTTCATTGGCTGTGGGGCATTGGGCGATCAAGATCGGACCACCGTTCTTGTGACCGATCGATCTTTTCAGGTGAATGCAGGAAGTGAGGTTTCGGTCGCATTGCCAAAGAAATACTTTCTTCATCAACTCTTCATTTTTGCCGAATCGGCCAACAGTCGAGATTCTTTTGGGGAAGTTTCAGTCAACGGGGATGTCAAGGGGAGCCTCTATCTGCCAGGGCATGATCCACGTTACGTCGTGACAGTGGCCGATGCGGCAGAGACGATTGAGTTTGTGGGCCTAGAAAATGTGATGAAGATCCAGAAGATCGAAGCCTTGGTGAGTGAAATTGACACAACGCCTGAGCCTCTACCAGGGGAGTATCACTCTCAGATGGGTCGGTATTCAGCCAGAATCCTAAAGATGGTGGATCATCTTTCGGGATACACCGACTATTACGATTTTGGTGTCTATCTGCTACCCATAAGAAAACATGCAGCTCGCGCTTTGGCCGTGGCGGAGGCTCACGGCGATGCCAGTGCAGGCGCGAGAAGCTACTATCTTGCACTTCTCTCAGTTTTGGACAATTCACAGCCCTACTTTGATAAGATGCTCGAGATTGCAAATGTCTACGAGGCCATCATTGAGATCATGACACAAAGAGAAAATATACGAGGGCTCTTAGACTGACACGGATCGTCTATTTCTTGCAAGGCACTATTTAAGGGCGGTGCTATGAACTTTTGCTTCGCCCTTAAATATGGTCTACAAAGGTAATTTAAGGAAGGGAGTATTTATGAGATGGGGTTTTTGTAATTTCTTTTTTGCTCTATTGACCTTGATCAGTATGAAGTTCACGACAGCCCATGCAACAGATCAAAAGGAGCTTATGGACTTGCTGAATGTCATGACGACCGATCTTGAGGATCTTCATGATTTTGGAGTCCACGAAAATGACCGTGGTCGAATCAAGATTCTTTTGGATGCCGCCAGTATGACTCGAGAGAACTTATCAAAATTTGGTCCCATTCACTCAAAGACCAGCTTTTCGTTTTACAATCTCTCCGTGATGTTTCGTTACTCTGAGGGTTTTTTTGAGTTCATTCGAACGGCCGGCAATCAGGAATCGATCGTTGAACTGTTTGAGGACATCAGCAAGATCCGAACAGCGTTGGGTCTGGATGAGACACCCTACTTGAGCATCCTCGAGGTGAACCTCAAAAACATTGAGCGCTTGATACTTGCTCTAGTGAAGATGGATCGCCTGAGCAACTCGTTAAGAGGTGTGCTGCGCGGTCTTCTTGCCCCGCTTGGTGATGCCATTTCGAAAGCTCAATCCAATGGGGATCGACCCGTGGCCTTCAAAGCCGCTGAAGAGCTCTTCTATGCAATCCGTGCGGCCTACCCCGATATGGACAAGGAGCTTCTTGCCTCATCTGACACGCTCTATATGTACCAGGAGCTTCAGGGACTCAACGAATTCATTGGTGAATATGCCCAGGCAGCACCATAACTTTCAACCAACTTCAATAGGAACGATGGAGAGAAGATAAAATGGTTCAGGAGAAGTTCAAAAGATTTTCTTATTTGTGTGGAATCGTGTGCGCCCAGTTGCTCATTGTGACAAGCGCCGTTGCAAATGCCAACGACTATTGGACCCCAAGCTATTGGCTGAATAAGCCTCGTCAGGTGTCGTCGGGCGCGTTCCACACGTGCGCGTTGGATGCAGACGGAGTGAAGTGCTGGGGTAGCGGTAATGCCGGGCAAACGGCGGTGCCCCGTTTACGTGACCCGGTGCAAGTGTCGTCAGGTAGGTATCACACGTGCGCGTTGGATGCAGACGGAGTGAAGTGCTGGGGTAGCGGTGATGCCGGGCAAACGGCGGTGCCCCGTTTACATGACCCGGTGCAGGTGTCGTCAGGCGCGTACCACACGTGCGCGTTGGATGCAGACGGGGTGAAGTGCTGGGGTAGCGGTGATGCCGGCCAGACCGCAGTGCCAACGTTACGTGATCCAATGCAAATATCGTCGGGTGATCGTCACACGTGCGCGTTGGATTCGGATGGAGTAAAGTGTTGGGGATGGAATAAACGGACCGAAGTGCTGCCGTTGCGTGATCCCATACAGGTGTCGTCGGGTTATGATCACATATGCGCGTTGGATGCGGACGGAGTGAAGTGCTTTGGGAGTAATCACAATGGTCAAATCGCGGTACCGACTTTACGTGAGCCCATACAGGTGACGGCAGGCAATTATCACACCTGTGCGTTGGATGCGGATGGAGTGAAGTGCTGGGGGTACAATGGATTTGGCCAAATAGAAGTGCCAACGTTACGTGATCCGATACAAGTATCAGCTGGCTGGGGTCATACATGCGCGTTGGATTTGGAAAGAGTGAAGTGCTGGGGGTCAAGTGATAATGGCGGCTTGGTGCCCCGTTTACGTGATCCCATTCAGATTTCGTCCCGCAGAGAACACACGTGTGCGTTGAATGTAGATGGTGTGAGGTGCTGGGGGAACAATAACTCTGGCGAATCTGAAGTGCCCTCCTTACATGGTCCAGTGCAGGTAGCGTCAGGTAGGTATCACACGTGCGCGTTGGATGCGGACGGAGTGAAGTGTTGGGGGGAAGAAGATGACGGCAAAACAGCAGTTCCGATGTTGCGTGACCCAATGCAGGTGTCGGCGGGAGCTTATCACACCTGTGCGTTGGATTTGGATGGAGTGAAGTGCTGGGGGGATAATTTCATGGGCCGGGCCGAAGTTCCGACGTTGCATGATCCAGTGCAGGTGTCGGCCGGTCATGATCATACATGCGTGTTGGACACGGACGGAGTGAAGTGCTGGGGGGGGAATTACTCTGGCCAAACGGCAGTTCCGACGTTGCATGATCCAGTGCAGGTGTCGGCCGGAGATTTTCACACGTGCGCGTTGGATGCAGACGGAGTGAAGTGCTGGGGACGGAATGAATATGGCCAAACGGCAGTGCCACAATTGCATGATCCAATTCAGGTGTCTGCTGGTGAAGATCATACCTGTGCGTTGGATGCAGACGGAGTGAAGTGCTGGGGTTTTGGGCGTAACAACTATCCTTCGATGATATTTGTGGTTGCGAATTTTCCACATTTCCTCAGTGGAGAAAGAATGTTTAATTATTTAGTGGGAAATACCTATCGATTTGATTCTGATTTTTCGAAAAAGATTTCTGGTATCATTGATCGTCATACAAGTTGGGGTAAGAATCCTGAAAAAATAGCTGAGCTTGGTTTCAGTTATGTGATTTTGAATCGATTTCTACAAAATTTGGACTATTTGGGGCTGGTGCCGTTTTATAAGTTAATTTTTAAGCGTGTCACCAAATTGCTTCAAAAGCAGCTTGGCATCGATAGTCTATTAGACTTCTCTGTTACACCATCATTTCTTAAGATTGCGCTTGAGTATTCTTTAGCCTCCTACCAGACTGCCATGCCACTTTTAAGTGAAAGAGATCGGCGAAGTCTAACACCGTTGATACAGGCAATTAGCGATGCGCTTGCCTCTGAAATTTCCTCAAACGCACTGGGGAAATTAAAAGAACAACTTCCCGTTATGCAACGGTGGAATGAGCGAATGGTAAACCACGTGTATCTTCGCCCAAGATTGGTTATGCAGATCGATCTACTGGAATATCTAATAAAGAACCTTTGATGCAAATTCAACCACAACGACGAGGGTTGAGTATCCTGAACTTGTGAGTTGTGCAAACGAACGAACGGAATAAGGAGGATTTAAAGATGGTTCAGAAAATATTCAAGATGTTTTCTTATTTGTGTTTCGTGGTTGGGGCTCAATGGCTTAGTGGGGCATGCGCCCTTGCTAAGTCCAATGACTTTTGGATTCCAAGTTATTGGGTTCATGAACCTCGTCAGGTGTCGTCAGGTTGGGACCACACGTGTGCATTGGATGCGAACGGAGTGAAGTGCTGGGGGGAAAACGAGAATGGCCAGACTGAAGTTCCTGTGCTCCGGGACCCGGTGCAGGTCTCTGCTGGATATGGTTTTACATGTGCCTTAGATGCAGACAGAGTGAAGTGCTGGGGGTCAAACAGATATGGTGAAATCAATGTTCCGTTGTTGCGTAATCCCAGCCAAATATCGGCAGGAGGATACCACGCCTGTGCTTTGGATGCAGACGGGGTGAAGTGTTGGGGTAGTGGTGATGCAGGGCAAACACCGCTGCCGCGCTTACGTGACCCGGTGCAAGTATCGTCTGGTAGGTTGCACACGTGCGCGTTGGATGTGGACGGAGTGAAGTGCTGGGGTAAGGATGATAACGGCCAAATCGAAGTGCCGCGGTTACGTGACCCGGTGCAAGTATCGTCTGGTGGGTTGCACACGTGCGCGTTGGATGCAGACGGAGTGAAGTGCTGGGGGAATAATACATATAGTCAGACTGCCGTGCCACTGTTGCACACTCCTGTGCAGGTATCGTCAGGTTGGTTGCACACCTGTGCGTTGGATGCGGATGGAGTGAAGTGCTGGGGAGATCATGATTACGGCCAAACGGCAGTTCCGATGTTACGTGACCCGGTGCAAGTGTCGTCAGGTATGTATCACACGTGCGCGTTGGACGCGGACGGAGTGAAGTGCTGGGGGAAAAATGAAGATGGCCAAACGGCAGTTCCGATGTTGCGTGATCCGATACAAGTATCAGCTGGCTTGGATCATACATGCGAGTTGGATTTAGATGGAGTGAAGTGCTGGGGTAAAAATAAATATGGCCAAGCGACAGTACCTCGTTTACGTGATCCAGTGCAGGTGTCGGCCGGTCATGATCATACATGCGTGTTGGACACGGACGGAGTGAAGTGCTGGGGAGATCATGATTACGGCCAAACGGCAGTTCCGATGTTGCGTGACCCGGTGCAAGTGTCGTCGGGCGCGGACCACACGTGCGCGTTGGATGCGGACGGAGTGAAGTGCTGGGGGTACAATAGGTATGGTCAGACTGCCGTGCCGTTGTTGCGCGATCCTGTGCTGATATCGTCAGGTAAGAATCACACGTGTGCGTTGGATGCCGACGGCATGAAGTGCTGGGGGAGTAATGATGCTGGCCAAATCGAAGTGCCTCGCTTACGTGGTCCCGTACAGGTATCGGCCGGAGGGTCGCACACGTGTGCGTTGGATGCGGATGGCGTGAAGTGCTGGGGGAAAAATGAAGATGGCCAAACGGCAGTACCTCGTTTACGCGATCCATTGCACGTATCGACCGGTGAGTCGCACACGTGTGCATTGGATAAAGACGGAGCGAAGTGCTGGGGGAGACTGAGAAGACAATATCCTTCTATGATATTTGTAGAACTGACTTTCTCACAGGTTTCTAGAACAGGAATGTTTGATTATTTGGTGAGAAATACATATCGGTTCGACTCTAATTTTTCACAAAAGATCTTTGAGGCTATTGATCGTCATGCAAATTATGGCCAGGTTCTTGAACTTGTAGATGAACTTGGTTTTAGTTATCTGATTTTGAATCGATTTCTACAAAATTTAGACTATTGGGGACTTGTGCCATTTTATAAGTTAGATTTTGCACGTGTCATCAAATTGTTTCAAAGGCAGCTTGGCATCGATGGTCTACTAGATTTTCCAGCCACACCATCTCTCCTTAAGATCGCTCTGGAGTTTTCCATCGCATCTTACCAAACGGCCATGCCACTTTTAAGTGAAGAAGATCGCCGAGTTCTAACCCCACTGATTCTGGCACTTGGCGATGCCATAGCCTCAGACCTCTCTTCAGACACATTGGCTAGGCTCAAGGAACAACTACCGGTGATGCGACGATTTAACGAGAAGATGATCGATCACGTCTATCTTCGGCCACGAGTGTTGATGCAGATCGATCTGCTGGAGTATTTAACGAAGAACCTTTAGATGAGCTAGGGTCCATAATGAACAGACAGCTTCTTGACCTTCCAGACGAAACGTCAGCCAGCGATTTCAGGCTTGCGCTCAAGCAGGATCTGGATCGAATGTGGCGACTTCGTGATGACGGGAATGGCAAGAGGGCAACGGAGCTCTATCTTCAAATACTGCAGAAGTACGGATTCAGTTTCAAAGAGTCGATCGCCAAAAAGTGGGACCTTCTTTCAAAAGAGGATCTCCCTATGAGGCTTGATCTGTTGCTCTTTGAAGTGGCCTATTGGCGTGGGAAGATGGATCTTGCCCGTTCAAATGAGATCCTTCGTGCTCTTGAGGAGTTGATCGCTCAGAAGGATGGAGTACGGACAACTCGGTTCTATTTGCAAAGTGGCCTCAACCACTACTGTGAAAGCCAATATGGCGCCGCAATAGCTTTGTTCAGCGAAGGTCGAGAGCTTTGCGGGGCGAAGACGCAAGCTGAAGATGATTGCGATCTTCGTCTCTATCTGATTTTTGAATTGAACATCATTCTTTCGATGGAGATGCTTGGATACGATTACAGACCGAGGTTAAGTGAGTTTTTCAAAAGGTTTGAAGATCTGAGGCGAAAGAGATCTCGTGATTTAATTGGGATCGAAGGTTGTGATGATCTACAGAATTCAATTGGGTATGAGTCCCTGAGAGATCAGTGGGGTGCACTTCATATTCGTGATTGCCTGAGTCGCAGTGACTTTTCGGGCATTGAGAAGATGTTTACTCAAGAAGACCTAAGCTCGCAAAGTCTCTACGTGCTTCTCTGGCTGTCAAAGCTTCCCTATTTCCAATTTAAGGAAGCCTCAAGTTTAAAGGGGCGCCTTTTGAATCAAGAACTCCGTGAGGGGTCAAGGTGGTTGTCAGAGTTTCGGTTGAGAAGCTTTGAGGGGCGTCTTGTTGCAGATGATTTGAGGCCAGAGATCAAGCTTGAGGTTAAGATTGAGCGTCTCTATCTGTGGATTTGGGATTGGCTGGCTCAACCCCATCCAACGCTGCTTCGAAGAATCTTTGATCTTCTCTCTCACATTCTTGAACGAGTGATCGAGCAGCCTATGGATCATTTTGCCTACCAGTTGCTAGAAAATGGCACTCGTTGGCTGGCTCTCTTGGCAAGATTGCCAGCAGAGACGACGGATTCTCTTTTTGGACGTGCCTCTTTTGCTCTAGGCGAGGCAACACCATTTCTTCGCTTTGAGAGGGATTTCCAAGGGGCTCTATTTGCGTTACGATCCAGACAGAATTCAATTGTTTGTGACACACTGAGTGCGCTGATTTTGACGGGGTCACAAGAGAGTTCCCACTATTTTCTACTTGCAGGATTGGCCCGAGAGCTTTTGGATCCGTTGGAATGGAATCGAACTGAGAAGGAGGGTTTGCCAAAGGGGCTCATTGAAAAGAGATTTTCCAGTTTGCGAACTCTATTTTCGGAGTGGAACGTGGATTCGGAGAAGATTTTTGAAGAGGGCTTAGTGATCGACAAGGGGCGACAACGCGTTCACCTCTTAGGTCGCTCGATCCAAAGAGAAATTGAGTCGACGGTGCTCAGTCAGCTGCTTGCTTTTGCCTGTTTGAATCCAGACACAACGCGAGCTGAAGTCTTATCGTTTGTTTTTGGAATTTCTGAGTATGACGAAGTTTACCATTCTCCTAAGATTTCCAATCTGCTTTCCAAGGCGAATCGGGTCTTGGGTGAATTTGGACATTTCAAATCGAATCGGGAATCGGTGATCTTTGAGATCAAGGTTCCATGGAAAGTCTTGGGTTCTACAGTCTACGACGTTCAGATTGAACCCTATAAGAAAAGACTTCTGCGATGGTCCATGGATTCAAGGGATTATGGAGAAACGCAAGGATTTGGTCGACCTAAGACTCGATTTCAAGCAAAATCTTCTCATTGGGACCGTTTGTCGGGCTGGTTTGAACGAAATGATTTGGAGAAGGCTTTGGGTGTTTCGAAAGCTACGGCCGTTCGAAAGATTGCCGAGTGGAAGACTCAAAAGTCATTGGAACAAAAAAGGCGAGGGAAGAGTGTCAGTTACAAACTCTCCTCTTCAAAGCTTGAGTCCCTTAAGAAGGAGGCGATCTGTAATGAATTTCTTAAATAATTTTTTTCAGGCGATTCAAGGTTCAACACGGCGGTCTACAGTGGTTGCGCTCCTGAGTTCGAGTCTGCTGATGGGGAAGCTCAGCTTTGCGGAGACTTCCTGGGTTGAACACGTCGTCAAAGTTGAGAGCTACCCTTGTCATCTGGGTGGGCGCGAATATCGAAAGGAGGGGAGCGGCATTCTCTTTAGCCACGAGGGAAAGATCTTTGTGTTGACCTCTGATCATGTTGTGTTTCATGGTTTTCGTGAGCAAGGAATTTGCCACGAAGTTTCAAAGATGGATTGGGGGTCTTCTGCTGAACTCGTGAACGCCCACGTTGGGCGTGGCGTGGCCATTTTGGAAGTAACTTCTCTAGTTCCTCCGCTGGCAAATGTGTTCACTGCGGAAAAACTTTTGAACAGTGATGTTATGCCAGAAGTTGGACTTCAGGTTGAGTTGGTGGGTTATCCGCATGGAGTTTCAGCGATGAACTCCTTTCAAGGGAGGGTGAGTGCTCACAGTCGGCGTCACATACTTCCTCTGATCACGGAAGTCATCGAGGTTGATGCACGAAACGAGTATGGAATGAGCGGTGGGGCACTTTTGTCTCATTCTCAGCAGGGATTCTATATGGGAATTCTCTCGCACCAATATGTTCAGCTGCACGAAGGAAACCCCTCTACGATCGGAGAACATGGCCCAGGTGATACCGGTCAAGTTCTTGTTGGTTTGGTGATTCCGATCAAAGAGATTTCTGATTGGATCAATATTACTCTCTCAGGGCGTTTTCGGGAAGAGAGTTTGATGCTAGATTTGAATGGTCAGATGGCGGGAGAAGATCGTATCGACATCGAGGGAGTTCGATTTGAGCCCGTTGAGTGCGAGGAGACGTTGGGTTCGGCAACCCGTGATTCTGGTTTTATTGCTGCGCCATGGACCATTTTTCCCGCGGTCCCAATGGGTGGTGATGGAGTGGGTGTCGGCGGGACGGGTCGTTTTTATCGTTCACGAATCTGCAAAACCAAATTGAGTTGGAACAGCCTTGATGCCCACCAGAACATCAAGTGGCCATTTGAGGATTCAGAGCGAAGGGTTTGGTTTGATCGCCTCAAGTATCTGCTTCAGGGTCGAGGTGTCGCCTATATGGACGGCTTCTTGTTGCGAGACAAGGGGGTCGAGCAGATGGAGACTCTGATAGGGAACATCAACGAGACATTGAATTTCTTTGCACGTGATACGATTCCTCTAACACGGTTGACCCCAAACCCTTCTGATTCAATCGAAAGGGACCTTCAAAAGGAGCTTGAAGCGGCAATCCCCAGCTTCAATGAGATTGATTTTGGGAAGTGGAAAGAGAGTCCCGATTTTCAACAGATCCTCTTTCTTAAAAACAACCTCTTGATCTTTTTCAAAAAACTCGAATATCATCAGTACCTATTTGTTACTGCTGAGTCCATGAAGACTCTTCTTGAGAGCGAAGCGTGGGGTCCCCTCTATACGGATCCGGATTCTTACAACCATGTGACGGCTTTGAAGACGTGCTTGTACAAGATCGATGCATTGCTAAGACGACTCAGACTCTAAACTGTGCCTGGCTCGAAGCCTCGTTTTTGATTTCAGATCGGGGATTTATGATCATTGAAATTCCTCGAGCAGCGCCTTTATGGAAGCACACACGTCGAGAAGGAACCCACAATAAGTGTTTTGAATGCGAAGAGTAGATAGGGGCTGTCCGGTAATTCCATTTTTGCCGATTTCTATAAGTTTTCCTTATACCTTCGTTGAGCCTCCTCGAGTTAGCGCCTCTGGCTAGCCCTCTTCGTCGGCCCGCCTCGGTATAAGAAAAACTTATCAAAATCGATCAAAAAGCGAATTACCGGACAGCCCCTATGTAATTTCAAACAGAGATCTGAAAGATCAAATCAATGAGCTCAACTTTCAAGTTGAACTTCGCCCAGAAACCCCAATTTATGTAGACCCAGGAAATTTGCGCGCCACCGTCCTTCATGAGGAGAACTATTCGATCGACATAGAAGAAGGGGATGATTCTGTCCGGGTCTTGTATGGGAGTGAGAACCAGGTGGTAAGCTTTTGTAAAACTCAATGGAATTCGACGAAGTATGCCGAAATTGGTGGGGCTACGGATGAGGGACATCGAGGTAGGGGTCTATTTGCAGTAAGTATTCAGTGAACTGGGACTACCCCAGTTCACTGAATACTTACTCCTTAAAAAATCAAAACCATGCTTTGAATGTCCTATCCTCTTTGAAAGGGGATTTTTTAACCACCGCAAGGGGAATTTTGACCCAAGCCGCTGACCCATTTGTCCCAAGCATTGACCCATTAGCCAGCGCCGAGCGATTAGTAAATTGCTATGCATGATTTAAACCAGGAGATTTGTTTGATTGATCGCGGCTGTCGTGGTTCGCAAACCTCTGGCATTAAAATTGCTCCTGAGGATTTAGTTGGAGGAAAGCTTTGAAGCCTCTCTGCCAACCAACAGGGAAACTTGAGATCATATGCCTAGAATTAATATTCTCATTTTAAGCGTAGCAGCAAATATGTTTTTTAGTTTTTACGTCCGAGCAGAAGCTAGTCAGCTGGTTGATGTTCAGCATGAATTTCGAGCTGAACCTACATGGTACTGGAAGAGTCCAAAGGGCAAATGTGTGCCCGTTCCAGCTTACGATATCATTTCTCGAATTGCTCCCAAGCGAATACGCGAAGCAAAAATTCTGTCAAACGAATTACCTTGTCACATTAAACTCGGCGATCGTCGAATTGAGGCAAATTTAATTTGTAACGGTAAGGTCTTAGAAAAATATTATTCCAAAGAGATTTTATGCAAAGAGAGTTTTCGGCCCGTCGCTTCGACTAAAGCAGAAAATTCGAATTGATAGGTGACTCGCGTGAAGACTCTGAAAAAACCTGTAAGCAGAAGAACCTTAGTGAGAAGAAAAACACATGAACGCCCATGAAAGCATTAATCTTGTTTTTTATTCTAAGTTTTCGCCTCAGCCATGCTTCAGATATAAAGTTATGTGAAAATATCCTTCTCAAAGAGGGTCGTGTAAATTTAAACGGAAATGAGAAAGTTCTTGTTTGCGGTTCAAATGCTGACAAGCAGGTTTGGCAAGATGTTCCATTAGCACAAGGCGAATTCCATCTTAGGGATATTCTTAAAAATCTTGGATATTTCCACCCCCGATTTACAAAAGAAGACCGGCTGCTTAAAGTCTGGACAGGCCCTAGGAGTGAAATAAAGAGTCTGCAAGTTGAAGGAGCTAAAGGCGTTTTAGATCCATCAAAAAAAAGAAACATTGTAGGACATGCACTAACGCCAGGAAAAATCAACGAAGTCGAAGCTTGGGCAAATATGAAAGTCCGAAGCAACGGCTATGCCTGTCCACAAATAATTGTCGAAGCTCACAGTTGGGACGAGACTGTCCACGTTGACGCAGACCTTGGCGAACAAAAAAGAATCGGAGGTTTCACCGCTCCAGGTCTTGAAGGTCTAAGTCTTAGCACTCTAGATCGATACAAACCATTTAGTATCGGTGACATTTACAATATTCGAGAAACACAGATAATGGCTGAGCGACTGTTAGCAGACGGTCTGTTCCAGAGTGCTTTTTTTGAAACAATGTGTGACCAAGATGAAGCCTTACTTGAACTCCAAACGTCTGTTGGAAAGCCTAAAATCTTTCGATTCGGAATAGGTGCTTCTACCGAAGAATGGACGTTTATTGATATTTCTTTCCGAAATGCACGACTTGATAGCCAGGCTTCATCAATAACTACCACTCTTCATATTTCTCCCCGTCAGCAAAGCTTAGCTGCAGAATCGGAATTATATTGGTTCCCTGGATGGACCAAAATATTTTTCGGTCCCCGGCTTCGACTGGCTCGTGAAATAGAATCAGTGTATCAAACAGACTCTGGCCGAGTTGGTGCCGACATCGGAAGAAGATGGGACATGTGGAACTCCAGATTTATGGGGAGATGGGGTCCTACGCTTAATTTTGTCAAAACTTCGCGAGGTATCGGTCCAGAAAACTCACAATATCCCTCCGTCGATGCTTCTCTTATAATGATGAGTCATGTGTACGAGTCACTAATGTGGCAACAGTATGAAGGCTGGAATGGCAGCATTCTATTTCGTGGACACGGTAAGAACTTCGGCTCTCAGGTTGATGTGAACCGTTATGAAATAAATTATAAATATCTTTGGAATATCGGGAATTTTTCGTCCCCTCTTTTTGTTTTGGGAACTAGGCTTCAGGCGATCACAGTCGATGCACCAGAGTTGCGCGGTGAAGATCAAATCTCGTTGATTCCCATTGAAGATCGGGTGTTCGTTGGGGGTAATCGAAACTTAAGAGGGTTTCCAAGAAACAGCATCGACAATCAAGGGCGCGGTTTTTTAAGCTTTCTGTACGCAGGTCTTGAGCTACGTCTGATTGATGAACTGCCTTATCGCCTACAACCATTTTTGTTGTTGGATCTTGGACAAACAGGAAATAGCCGCCACTCGCTCGATTCTCCTGTTTTTGTATCCGAGGGGGTCGGTCTGAGATGGCTTTCGCCGTTTGGAACCTTCCGAGGATCTTTAGCCAAGGGGAAGTCGTTGTATCAGGAAAAAACGAATATTTCCTATCCGGAGCAATGGGTCTTTTTCTTGAGCTTCGGCGAGGAGTTTTAACCGTGAAGATCTTAAAAAAAACGATTTTATGGTTATCCTTAATAGTTCTTACTCTAACTGTGCTGACGGCAGGCCTTGTTACCTGGGTTATCAAAAATCCTCAGAGTGCTTGGAAATTCGCAGAAGAGCACTTTTTGCCAGATGATCTTAACGTGACGTGGGATTCAATGGAGTTTCACGCGAGACACTTCTCAGGTTTAAATTTTTACTTTGATTGGAAAATTCATGATCTGCATATTAAAAAAGAAAAACATTTTATAAATTTCCCCATAGATTTTGTTCGCCTCGAAACTTCTATCTTTCTCCGAAGTCCTACGCAAAAGATTATAGCCCACGATTGGCAACTTAAGACCACTGAAACGATGCGACTTAATCTCAGTCCAAAAGAAGGAGAAGTAGGTCAGAGTCCATTTCAAACATTCAAAAACTTTGCTAGTCAAATTAAAAGCTTCAGGCGTTTAGTTGAAATAGAAAATCTAGATGTAAAGATAAAGGAATTCAGATACCAAAAAATTGATTTTGAATCCTTCGTTTTATCTCTGGATGCAGTCCACGATAGACACTTGGATCCAGACACATTGAATTACAAGACTTCAGTTACGCTCCCCAATGAACTGTCAGTTAGTTCAAAAGGTCGTATTTTTTTAAATAAAGATCCGAACAGACCCTTCTTGGGAGGGAATATCAAAGTTGTAGGCTTGGGCATTCATGCAAATCAAAACTTTAAAGTCAAATTGAACGATCTTGGAACCAGAATTCAACTGTCGGGGAAGGTCTATTATAACAAAAAGAACACCCGCATTGCTGCCCACCCATCAACTCATCTTGAGATGAGTTCGGAGGGCGCAAAAATAGATTTGCAAACTGACCTCACTGGTGCTCCTGGACATCTAATAAAAGTGGATTCTATAAAAGCGCATCTTTATTCACCGTTTGATGATGGCGTTCTTTGGAGCGGACGACCAACGCAGCTGAGTTTTTCCGTGTTGTCGAAATTACTTCCTTTGAGTGAGCCCATGAAGTCGTCCTTACGCACGGCTTGCGAATGTGAAATCCCCGAAACGCTTTTGGTCAACTCCAAGGGGGAGATATGGTTATCAAATTTGATGTCCAAAAAAACCGCGAGTCTACCGATTCTGGATCTCAGCTTTAGAATTGACGATATTGAAAATAAATTTTTGTCTTTACATGCGACGGCCCATCTTAAAGTGACAAAAAAAGCAGATGACTATGCATTCCGTCCGAGCCTAGACGTCACGGGCGAGATTTTTAGCTATAAAAATCTTGCAAATATACTTTCGGAACAAAGTGTCGTCATCCCTACGCCTTTCAACGCGCTCGACGGAAGCATCCATTTTCAAGTAAATGGACCAGTTAGTTCGACATTGACTGGTTATACCTTTCCCGCTGCGACGACGACTCAACTGGTTTCTCAGGGCCAGATCGTTGATCTTAAGGCAAAGGCCAACGTCCACCTAAATGCGAACTTTAAAGCGGCACGAATTGATGTCCAAGGCGTAATTAATCAAGTGCAGCTGGTGCTGCCGCCTCTTAAGTTGACTGAAGGCAAGCCTCGAATTATTCCTGATAAGCGCATTCTTACAAAGCCGCGAGTGCCCAAGAAGCGAGACGGATTTAGATTGGCTTTTACATTTGAGGTAGAGACTGCCCAACCAGGTGCTATTCGTCTTTTCCATCAATACTTCAAACCCTCCCTTCCACTGACAATGGATATTCGGCGCTCAGCCGAGAAGGAAAACTCTGGTTTTATTCGCATTGAACCCTTTGACATTGTTTACCTTAAGCGCACGGTAAACGTCGAAAAAATGGTGTTAGATTTATCAAGGCCCGATGAAAAAGCGTTGCTCGTCGACGGACGCCTAATGGTCAAGAAATCTTTTTACACAGTGTTTATTGACATTCATGGGCCAGCTAATAAACCAAACATTATCCTAAGGAGCTCCCCATATCTTCCTAGAGCAGAAATTATATCCGTTCTCCTGTATGATCGAACCAGCGATCAATTGATTTCAGCGGACGCTGAGACCGCCGGTCAGGTTGAGGCCGCAGTCGCTGAGCGGGCAATTGGACTATTTGGAATATGGGCATTTGCCGCCACGCCTATAAGAAGTTTTTCGTATAACCCGGTTAGCAAAGTCTATTCGGCAACCATAGCGGTGGCAGATTCAGTGACGGCAAGTGTTGGCACCAATTGGGAGGAGACAACTCAAGTAGAACTGCGCAAGCGTGTATCGCGTCGCTGGGTACTTACGGCTGCATGGACTTACGCTAACGAAGATGAGGTGGAAAATTCCAAGGTTGTTTTGCAATGGGAACGTCGCTTTTAGGACCGCCGCCCCCGTTGAGTTTCATTTTCTGTGTGCTCTGTCTCTTGATCACAGGATGGCTACATGTAATACTTGATTCTTAAAGCACTTATTTGAGATCTTCCTAGACTTGTAGGGAGATCAAGTGACTCTCAGTTATGTGACCTACATTCCGTTAGTCGCCGCACCGTATCTCTGGAATTTTTTCTCTCATGATTCCAGAAGGTTACGTTTTTACTCGTAGCGTTTTTTCTTCTGTTTT
>JACTMU010000065.1 GCA_014584465.1 Pseudomonadota bacterium
AACAATTTCATCAAATCGTTTTATTCTAATACAAATGTTCAAACTCCAGATTCAAAGAGAAATTGGAATACTTTTGAGCTTCTCGATAAGGAGCTAGTAATAGTTACGTTTAATTCTGCAAGTTATGTAGATCATTTATCGAATGGTGCATTCCTTGACTCTAGTGACATTTCTGAACTTTATTTACAACATCTAGTTAATACTGACAGTAAATTAATAATAGCAGCTTGGCATCATGATGTGTTTGGTGATCCCGGGAGATGGGATTTTATCGGACAAGACTTTGTTAAAAACCTAGCCGACAAAGGTGTGGACATGATTTTGCATGGTCACATACACCGCCCCCTCGTTTCCTCCGTTACCTATCTAGCTACCGATGATAAATCAATTCCCATAATAGGTGTTGGTTCTCTATGTGCAAAGGGAAGTTACCTACCAGATGGCGTTGGACGACAATATAACGCAATTGAATTATCTGATGATTTAAAGACAGTGCGAGTTCATTCGAGAGAGCTTTTCTCAGGTACCAACACCTTTGCTCCGGGACGTTTTTTATCTGGAATGCCTTACAAAGACATTAAAATTAGTTTAAAGGAAAGGAGAGCCACCATGAAAATCACAGGGGGTACTACCAATTTCAAAATTATTGAGGAAATTGAAAAACTGACTAGAGACTCTATGTTTGAAAAAGCATTAGAACTAATTGAGGGACTTCCCAAAGAGGACAGAGAAAAGAGCTTTGTGAGAATTCATCATATTCGATCTTTAGCAAAACTGAAAAAATACGATGATGTTGTTACGATAATTCATACACCAACATCTCTTGAAGAGTTGACATTGTTAGTTGAATCACTTTTTGAGACAGGCGATTTAACTAGGGCAGAAAACATCCTAAATCAGAATCCTAACAAACTGGCATCTGAAAAAGATCTTAATGAGATGAATGCAAAGTTGAAAGTTTTAAAAGTAATTAAAAACAAAAAGTAGGTTTACATGAGCAAAATAATTACAAAAATACCATTTCAGGTTGAAATCAATAGGATTATTGAGGTACTTGCAAAGCAGATTTATCAAAATCCTTTCGCTCTACTTAGGGAAAATTGCCAAAACGCATTCGATGCAATTCTCATGAGGAAGGCTAAGGAATCATTTCAGCCAACCATCACTGTTGAAATTAGCGCAAGAAAAGTTTCTATCGCTGACAATGGAGTTGGAATGACAGAAATAGAACTTAAAGAAAATTTTTGGAGGGCTGGCTCAAGTAGCAAAAACACTCCCGAAGCTAAAGCCGCTGGGGTTGTTGGTACATTTGGGATCGGAGCAATGGCTAATTTTGGTGTTGCATCCAAATTAACAGTTGTAACGCGTTCATTGAGGGAAGATCGAACTATTCAAAGCTCTGTTGAAAAAAACAATTTATCTGCCACGAATGATTGCATTGAATTATTTGAGACTGACAAACGGCCAGATTTCGGCACGACAATCGTTGCTGACTTGTCAGAAGATATTAACATTCAAGATGCTACCAAATATATTGCTGAAATTGTTAAATTCCTTAAAATTGATGTTTATGTAAATAACGTTAAGATCAGCGGGGCTGATATTATTCAGGTAACAAAAGGCGACTTTCAGAAGGGACACGAATTTGAAATTAAGGGATGCTCCTTTAGCCAGTTGAATCTTTTATTTGATGCCAAGGCTTCAATTGCCCCCAGCGGTCAAATTTTTGTAGAGGCCTCTAATTTTGAGCAAGAAGGTAAGAAGATCAACGGAACACTCTCTTTAAAATCTGATACACATAGTATTTCGGCTTATAGATCAAGTTTTTATTTGTCCCCTGCACCAGTTTCATCAACGTATCGTTTTGGTGGAATAATTGATTTACCATTTATTGAGCCAACGGCAGGGCGTGAGGCATTAGTTACCTCCAGCATACAAATCATTCAGCAACTAATTCAATTTGTAGAAACCTCTATCTCAACAGAAATAGCAAAATCTGAGTTTTGTGATAATTCAATAAACTTCATTAATTGGGTTCTGGGACATCGAAGATTTGATCTGGTTGGGAATTTAACATTAAGACTGCTTCCAAACGATAAAAGAATAAAAATAAGTGATGTTTTATCCAAAACTCAAAGTTCTAAAATATCTTATTATGAAGGTAGCAATAATGAAATTATTAATATGTTTTCATCCGAAGACTCGCCTCTTGTCGTTACTTCAAGTCAAAATCCAAGGCGAAATCTAGAGATTTTGTACTTAAGTCAAAGTAAAGCATTTGAAAAAATTTCTGATGAACCACGTATTAACAAAAGAAACGAAAACACATTGAGTTATGAAGAGGCTGCAATCGCCTTCAAACTGGCGTCGATTTTAAAAGATGATTATTTTCTAGATTGCAAAATTCAATTTGCTGATATTTCGCACGGAATTCCAATACTGGTTGAAAATAAGAATGGTACTATCAATATATTTTTAGATTCAAATAAGAGCACTGTATCTATCCTGATAAAGGTCTATAGAGATGAATTCCATTTAATTTCCGGATTTATAAAGGATTTTATTAGAGTTAACATTTTTCCAAAAGTCTCATCATGGGTGCCAAGTAGCACGCGCCAAGGAGCAGATGCATTCCTAAAAGCTATTAATAAGCCAAAAGAATATTTTACTATAGATTACTCTGAGACCACTCATCTAAGCGAAGTGTGGGATCTTTATAAAGAAGGAAAAATTAATCTTGAAGATGCCATTTCAAGAACGAGCAATATCACAAGTAAATCAATTCAGACTTTTGAAAAATCAACACAGATGGATGCTCGCGAAGTTATTAATGATGTAATTGTCAGTCAAGCAAAGATCAATGAAAGCTTAAGTTCTAATCCTGAACAAAATGGCTTTGGACCTCTCCCTGCAATAACACGACTAGAAGTAGAGTCCGGCGCAAAAATGCTTGTTTTAAAAGATGGAGATCAAGACTTAAATGGTTATAAGTGTTTTATCGCGCTTAGTGAATCTGCTAGTAGATATTTTGGCGAATTCTTTTTTCAACCGCATAGAACAGAAATTATTTGGGCTGGACAAAAGCTACTTTACATATTTTTACACCATTCTAACGAGTTTGGAGCCTATTATGAGCTAACAAGTTCAGAACTAATATCTCCAATATCTAAGGGGCAATCGTTTTATACTTCAACTATTATTTTGAAAAATAAGGTTTATATTCCTGTTCCAGAGGAGATTAAGAGAGCTGTAGTACCAGAAGAGAACTCATGCAAAAGGTTTGAAATACGGTACGAAATCCTTTATCCAGAAAATAGATAATTTTATTTGCTTCTTGGATTTATCTATTTTCTAATCAACTTTTTGGTAAACCCCTGAAGTGGTGGCAGCCCCTGATCCAACTTTTTGATGGTTTCAACCTTGAACTCTTTAATCAAGGTTGGGGCGATATAGCTACCTGATACCAGTAAAATTATGGCTGCTACTATTTCTGCTACTGCTTTCATTTTTCTTCCTCCTGTTGACGGCGAACAATGGTAGTCACGACGGACTTGTCCCATTGGCCACCTTTTTTGCTTTTAATTTTTTTATCGTTTAAGTGCTTGGCGATTTGACGGAATGAATGGCCCTCTTCATGTAGCTTCATGATAAGTTTTATGACTTGCTGCTCCTTCGGGCTTGAAACGATCTGGCCTTTGACCAACATTTCTCCGTACTTCACCCGAAGCATTTGAGCGCCCTGATCCTTGCTCAATCCATGAAGCTTGATTGCATCCAAGATTGAGGTTTTTGACCAAACAGACTCGGTTACGGCCACGATTTGCCTCATCGAGAGGCCTAAATCGTGGTAAAGCTTCTTGAGTATTCCGTAATTTTCCGCTGGCGTATTGAAAAAATGTGTAATAAAAACAGAGATATAACTAACGTTGGGGAGCGGTTCGTTTAGCGTTGCGGTTGCCCGACCAGTTTCGTTCGAAGAGAGCACTATGAATCTACCACGACAAGTTGATCGAAGATGGAAAGGGGTGGGATTGAGCCTCGATCGCAGGTTGATTGGCTTTGATTGGGGTTCCTCAAGAGATCGTCCTCAAGGATAAAGCTTTGTGTGGTGTTGAGGCCTGTGAAGGTCCAGCACGAAGTAACACGAACCCCTGGCAGCAGGGGTATTGGTGCAGGCTAAAGCATCGATATGCTAAGTGGGTCAGCCTAAACGCAAGTGAACCGTGCGAAGTGCGGTGGAAGGCAACAGGGCGAAGCAGAGGGAGAGACGAAGATGCCCTCGCGCCCCACGACCTCGTTCAAGCCGGTAGGCGGGTCCACATGATTCATAGTCGCTAACCGAAGAGATCTCCATGGGCCGGACTGCGGGGTTTGTCGTAGGTCCAACTCTGGGCACGAAAACAATGAGTGCCACTTACTCAGTATCCACCATGGCACCCCGGTGCCTTTGCCATGGGAGTCTCGATTTTTCGGACCACAACGATAGAATATCAAACCTTGCTGATCATATCCAATTAAATCAGGAGTTACATGGGGTTATGCCAGCCTCTTGACATAGTACCACCATGTGGTACTATTGTACTCGATGGAAATATCCTGGGACTCGAGAAAGGCCGAAATTAATTTCAAGAAACATGGGGTTTCTTTTGAAGAGGCAGCTACGGTTATTCAGTCGGCACTGACAGTAACCATAGAGGATGATTCTAGCCTTGATGAGCAACGATTTGTAACCATTGGGGTATCGGTCAAGCTGCGAGTCCTGATGGTTGTTCACACGTATCGCGCAGAAGAAGAAATTCGGATTATCTCGGCTCGTAAGGCGACCCGAAAAGAACAGGAGATTTATGAAGAAAGAATACGATTTTAGCAAAGGAAAAGTAAATAAGAAGCCATTGGCTGACCCTAAGACCTCAAGAGTGTTGACCAGTATTCGACTGGACGGGACTGTTTTCCAATGGTTTATGGCAGAATCAGAGAGAACAGGAATTCCCTATCAGACTTTGATAAATTCCTACCTAAAGCAAGCTATTGAAACCCCTTCACCTAGGCAACTCGATGAGCGTCTTCAGTCGGTGGAGAAAGTGGTATTTAAGAAGACCTCTGGCCGATAAATTGTCGTTTCAGCACTCATAGATCGATTTCTGAATGCCTTAGTGTTTTCGTTTTGCCCTTATCTTGCAAGGCTCTTCAAGAAAGTGCCAGGTTCCGTTTGCTGGTCACGGCGGGTCAAATTCGGAGAGTTCACAAGTCGGAAACATCAGCGTATTCTAGATCTAGATCGGGGTTGGAAGGGAAGAGGAGATGGACAGCAAAGGAGTTTGGTGCCAAGTGTGGGGGCATCTTTGATAGAAATACCTGATCGTGTAAGAGATCTGGGGGGTGACGACTGCGTTGTGGAAGTGCCCCATCAGGGGAAAGTCTCTCGTACTTTGAAGATCTGCACGCCGCTGAAGACATGGACACTCAAGATCGCAACTGATAACCTCTCACGTCGGCGTTTAAATCGTGAATCTGCGATTTTGGCTCAGGTTGGGACTAAACCAACTCATGTATATGACATACCAAGAGTCTGTCGATTCCACTGCCAAGAAGGGTGGTTGCTTTTGGAATGGATTCCAGGTCAACGCTTAAGAGATCGTCTGAGAAAGACTCAAGATATGAGTGAGTTGGTTCGTTGGGTGCGTGAGTATGCTAAGGCCATTCGTTGGATTCACAATCTTCCATCTTCGACGTTGAATGCTTCACAAAGTTGGCTGGAGTGGAAATTGTCTGAAGCCAAGAACAATCTCGTTCGAGGGTGGGTGAATCAAGACGACTTAAATCTAGAAAATCGAGGTGTCCCCTTGGAGGAGCTATTTCAACGATTGTTGGGTCTGGTGCCTGAACCGAGAATCAGCGTGTGCATTCACGGCGATGTTGCTTCGGACAACCTCATTGAGCGTGAAGAGCGCATTGTCGGCATCATAGACTGGTCTGAGGCTGGATTTGGAGATCCCTATGCCGACCTCGCACTCGCGTGGCGAGAGATGGCTCGGAAGCCCCACTCGGACCATCTATGGAATGAGTTTTTGAAAGTGTATGGTCTCGACGAGATCGATTGGAATCGAATTGAGTTCTTTCTCCTACTGGATGAGTTCATGTGAGCTAAGAGCTTTCCAAATCACCTTGCCAAACGCCGCTCGAGGTTCAAGCCAATTGGCAATTGGCTTCACTTGGGAGGTTGGCACAAGTTGATTGAAGGTCCTGGTTCTTTGGGACAAGATTAATTCCAGATCCGGTTTATAATAAGATGCCTCTTTGGTTGGGTGACTATGAAGACAGACGTCCTCAGTGCAGCCAAATCCATACTTTTGTCTTAAGGCGGATGCAGCAAAGGCAAGACGGTCTCCTGGACAGACTGTGCCACAGTTGATGGCTCGAGCACAACCTCCTTTGGAGCACTCGAAGTTGCGAGATTGTTCATCATTCTGCCCATGATTGTAAACATCGCAGATGGAGCCATTGCACTGATCAAAGAGGCATTGAGCAAGTTGACCTAGTTTTGTCAAAGCTTCAGGCGGAGGCAGAGTCCTATAAGAAGACGCCATCTCTGGAGAATAGCCAAATGGATTGAACTTTGGGTCGTCCACCCCATAGTTGCCTTCAACCACAATTCCAATTTTGCCAGGGTTGAGATTTTTAGCGACGGGTATCGTTTCTTTTTCTAGTTCTTTCTTTGTTGCGTAATCATAGGTTGTTACAGTATCAGGACCTTGAATCTTGCTTCTTGCTCCGGTATGAGCGCCCTGAATGTAAGGAGGGCGGAGTTCGTAAACTTGCCACTGGTCTATTTTGGAACTATAGCAAATGTAGAAGTGGTAGCCAGGAGCTTTCCACTTGCGCTTATTGATATGAAGTTCTTCGATTTTATTAGGGTCACATTCAATGTTTCCCCAAGCGGATGCTGTATGATGAATTACGAGGCCATCTATCTGTTGCAAATGCTTAGTACCTTCTAGATTCCACCGATATGTTGGCTTCCATCCTTTTCGATCTGTCCTGAGTCTTGGCATTTCATTTGAACCACGTTTTGTTAGGGGCTTGTCTGTGTAATCTACAGGTACATGGTGGAGATCTTCGCAATCAAATGGTGTGTCACGAAGATACTGAAATGCAACTTCGGCTGTCCATGATTCATCATAGGGAGGCATATCTTCCTTTTGACTGGAGCAGGCATTGGATTTGGGATTATTCAAAATACCGATTGTCTTAACTATTTCTGGTATGGAATTGACTTTGGATTTTTCGTGGGACTTCATTTCACTTGTTTTTAGATCGGTAATTTCTTCATATTGAATTTTGATTGGTTTCCCTTCCTCAATCGCCTTTGGGTTGAATGTTATCTTCGTTCCTTTTGGTAGCGTCTCTTTTGTGTTTTTTTTTGTTCCATTTGCTCCAACAAGAACTGTTATCGATCTTTTGAGGGTTCCATCCTTGTTTACGTTGTTGATTAGGTTGCTCGGATACGTCGTAGCTTCCAAGGTGACACTGGACTTAGAGTCACGAGAAGAGTCTGCCGTGGTTCTAGATGGATCAGCCATCAATAGAACTAAAAGAATAGCGATGAAGGTGCGCGACAAAGACATGCTCCGTTATCGGAGTCTTGAAGATGATGGTAGACAATAACTATTGAGAAAAATATATTGTAATTAGTTGATTACGATCAAAGTCCAACGATAGGGTCAGCGAGAGTAGTGCATTTGATTGGGACTAAGCCATTTCTATATTCAGATCGGGGTTTGAATTCGGGATCTGTATCGATTTGAATCACCTTTCAACTTATAAAGACGATCATTTGGACTTCTGACTGGGTTTGTAGTATTCTTAGATTGATCTTTCCCATGCGTGGTTGAAGTCCGTCCTTTGTGCTTTGGAAAGCAGATTGCTCAAATCAGGAGGATGGTCTTGCTAAAAGGTTTTCAGACGAATCGATTCGGTTCCATGGGGTTCTCCATTCTTGAACTCATGTGCACGGTCGCAGTGATTGGGATCCTTGCTTCACTGGCCATGCCTTCGATGCCGAGATTTGGTGCTGATCAGCATCTCAAAGCGGCGACACTCGACCTCGTGATGCAACTCAAAAAGGCACGCAGTGAGGCCGTGCATGGGCATCGCGGTGCGAACATTGCGCCTTCGGAAATTCGTGTGGAGTTTCATGGAGTTGGACCTGGGGCGTCCTACACAGTCTATGATGAGAACGAATCAAAGGAGAGTTCCAGCTACAAGGACGAACAGCCCTTCTCAATGAACTATTCACAGAGCATCGGACCGGGGTTCAATGGTCTGTTCGAAGTTGTAAATCTCGTATTCACTCCCGATGGCAAGACACACTGGAAGTGTGTACCGGAATGTACTGGAGGATCCTACTCCAGCTATTTTTCATTTTCAATGCGCTCAGAGAATACAACCAGTTGCCATACGATCAAGATCAGTGGACTTGGCATGATCACCTCAGAAAATGGAGGAGCAAGATGTGAGGAGTAGTGCCGGAAGTTCATTGAATGAAAAAGGATTTACTCTTCTTGAGTTTGTGCTGTCCATGGGGATTCTTGTGTTCGTGATGTCGGGCACCACCAGCATCTATGTGAACCTTTTAAATGGAACGGGCCTTGGTCGAAACCGGGGAGAAGCTGCCTTTCTGGCTCAGAGTTACTTGGAAAAACTTCAGGTTCAAGTACGGCAAGGGGATACAGCAAGCTGTTCTGAGAATTCTAAGTATCCGAAGAACTCACTGAATTGCCCAAGCATCAAAGAGGGGGATGAAGATGAATGCAACTTCATCCGCACCACTGGACAAAAGATCTACCATGTGTTTTTGACTCATCGTCAGGCAGGCTTTGGAGATGAACTGCGAGAGGTGCGTGTCTTTGTTTGCCAAGAGAACTCAGTTCTTTTGGGTCACTCCGAGGTGCGGGGGTTGGCAAGTTCGGTCTATTAGGGTGCTGAGGACGGGGGTTTGTTTGAGGGTCGGACTCAGCTACGAAGGGGATAGGATGGGAAATTTCGCGAAAGTCCAATATGGCTTTTCATTGATGGAGCTGATGGTTTCGATTGCGATCTCCACTGTTTTGGCTCTTGGAACAGCCTTTGTTGTGGCCCAACAGGTGAAGTTCTATCGTGGACAAAAGATGGTGGTCGACACTCAGAGTGACCTTCGCATGGGCATGGAGGTTTTGCAGAGCGATCTCATGATGGCCGGATATGGGATTGGAAAACAAGATGCTTTCCATCTCTACACAAGTGAGGGAACAGTCCATGGGGTCAACATAGGAAAGAGCAAAGATCGGCCTCATGGAAATTTAGTGGTCTCTAGGGCCTACGGTTTACCCTATACGATCGTCTCCTATTCTCTGGACGCAACTGTTTCGCCGAAGGGACAGCTTCATCTGTGCAGAGACCTTTCGGAAGAGTTTATCGACAAGAAGGATTTCAAGTTTGTCTACGCTTCCATGATGGATCAAAGTCATCATGACTACCTGACGATGAAGATCGATGGGATCAACGCCCACAATGGGTGTCCCGTTGCAAGCTGCGGCACCTCCAAGTGCACTCAAATTGATTTTACCTATCTCAATCCGACAAGTACGACCGCTGGGGTATGGCTCAATGATCGATCACCCTTTACGGACTATTCGAACGGGACCTTTTTTCCTGACTTTCGAGTGGTCACATATCATGTTTCAACAAATGCCAATCCGCAATGGCCCAACCCTGATGGCAGGAAGATCCTCTGGCGAAGTGATGGGATCGAAGAGGTTCAGCCTCTCATCGAGCATGTCGAAGGTTTTCAGATCGACTTTGAACATAGGGAGAATCGAACTTCGGTGGAAGATTGTGGTGACAGTTACGTTCGGGACTATCCCGCGGCAAAAGATGGATGTGGCGTTAGGGCTCGACATGCGTTTCTGAGTCTCGTGGTGCGCACTGAGCGAGAAGATCGGATCTTACCGTCCTATACGCCAATTTCGATAGCAACAGGTGACGAGATTCAAAACGCTCAAAAGCAATGCTTTCCAGAGGATTCCACCATGAACTGCACGAACCAGGATGGGTTTCAACGTAGAGCCCTGACGTCCCACATCCTTGTTCGTAACAGCTTTTGGAGGGATGAGGAATGAATTTAGGCAGAGAAGAGTTCAACCAAAGGGGTTCTGTGGTGTTCATTCTTTCACTTCTTGTTGCGGTGCTGAGTGCAGTGGGAATCCTTTATGGTTTCAGCATTTCGGTCGATTTTGGCCTTCTTGGTAATCAGAAACGAAAGGTTCAAATCGAGCAAGCGGCCGACTCAGCACTGACGGAGATTGTGGCCTATTACAACTCAAATCCAAGTCTTCTACCCAAGTCTGCAATAGAAAATGAGTACAAAAAGGGGTTTGAAATGGCTGAAGGAAACACTTTTGGAGAGCTCTATGAGAATGGCAATTTGATTTATAGCTATGATCTTTCCTATGTTCGAAAGTCCATTCCACTAGGAGAATCTCTTGGGCAAACAGAATCCACCATTTATGAAGTCGTGGTCTATATTCGAGATCAAGGTACGAATGAGGTTTTGACCACACTCTTAGGACAGTTTTCGCGTCTAAAACCTGTAGGAGGAGGGGTTTATGGTACAGGATTGGTCGGTGGTCGATAAAATACGATTATGTTGTGTTGTGCGCATGGAAGTAGCCATTCTCGCTTCCGTTGTGTTCCTTGGACTGCTCCAGGGACCTATCGCAGATGCTGGCAGTGCTTACGATCCCGTCTACAAGGATGAGATTCAAGCGCTCTATTGTGGACAAAATCCGCCAGCAGTTCTCTTGAATCTCGATCACACTTCGAGCATGGAGCGTTTGGGTGACAACACCTGTACAAGAACGGAAGAGATGCTGTTGACCCTTCTCGGCGAGGATGCGTTTTCTACAAATGGGGGAGACGTTAAGTGCAACCCGGAGGATCCAAGTGCCGAGGACCCATTCGTTGCCCCCTCAGTGGGTCTCTTGGAAGTTCTCAGTGGATGGGTGGATATTGGTGTCTATCTCTTCAATGGTCGTATCTTGCACACCCGCGGTGAATACAACGACGCCGTTCTCTCACTGCACGGTATTGCGAAACTTGAGGATGTTTCAGATGCGCGCCGAAAGACTCCAGGGATCGACATGTACAACAGCTTCTTGAAGAAGAAGGTGCAGGAAGGAATTAAAAATAGGCGGGCCAACAACTCTTCGGATCTTGCGGGGCGAAAAGGGTTGACTCCGATGCTTCGTTCGATCATTGCATCGGTGGACACGTTGAACCAATACTCCGAGTCCAATCAGTGCACGAGCTATACGGCGGTAACTTTGGGAGATGGTCGAGCAACTGTGGAAGAGCACAAGAGTGGGAGTAAGCCGTGGAGCGATGGTGGGATCGATGCCTGCAGCTCTCAAAGCCTTAATAAAGAAGATTCATTCAGCTATGATGATGCCATCCAAAACGTTGCATGTCCCGTGCGCTACTATGCCGATCCAGACAAGTTTGTTTACAAGAAGGCAGTTCACAACAATCGTTTTGTGATGCATGGAATAGGCTATGATCTTTCGACCTCCAATCATGGAACACGAACCTTTGAGGATATGGAGTATGTGCAGACCAAAATGGAGGAGTATCCTTCAAATGGTGCGAAGTCCTTTGTGGCGGATGATACTGAGGCGCTCTATCAGAGCTTCATCTCTCAGATTCTCGTCTCTCTCAATAGCACCTTACCCACATTTTCATTTTCATTTGCAAATCCAGCTCTAATGTTCAACAGTCGAACCGGCTATCATGACAATGTCGTCTACGAAGCGGCCTTCTCCAGGCCGCCAACCTATGGTTTGTGGGCAGGGAACATCTGGAAACACTGCATGGTGGGGGCAGGATCCTCAGAATGTGAATCAGATAGCTCAAGTCAAAGTTACTTGTCGTTGGATGCAAAGGGGAAGTACAGAAAAAACTCCGAACGCTTCGACATGTGGACCGGAAAGAAGCGTGAAAAGGCCGTGGACCAGGGAGGGTTAGGTGAAGTCGTTGCCAAGAATCTTCTAACTCTTACAAGACCCGTGCTCTCTTACAATGGTTCTGGCGCCTACCGAACGATTCAAGTTCCCGCTGGTGCTGCAGAAGCTGCGGCAAAGTCCCAAAATCAGAGCAATTTTGGTGGATCTGTCTTTTCAAATCGATTTGAATCTACGATCAACTACATTCTAGGGTTCAACTTTTCAGATACCGTTTCGAAGTCATGGGGAAGATGGCCCCTGGGTGGATTCATTCACTCTCGCGGGGTGACTCTAAAGTACAAAATTTCAGATAGAGAAGAAAGTGTCATTTTGGTGATCGGAGGCAACGATGGCATGCTTCACTTTGTCGATGATTCGAACGGACAGATCTTTCGATCCATTCTGCCCTATGACCTTCTTCCTCAACTTGAAGAGTTCTATCGGCAACCCACGGACATAGATCTCGATTCTGAAGAGAGTTCGGTGAGCTACTCAATCACGAAAGCGTCCAATCTTGTGAAGTATGGAGTTGATGGCGATTTGACACTTCTGCATCATGATACAAACCAAGATGGGATGATTGAAAGTGGAGAAAAGGCATGGCTTCTTTTTGGACTGGGTCGTGGAGGTGAGGCCTATTATGCGCTCGATGTTGGAAAAGGAAAGGATGCTGCCCCTACCTTGATTGCGATGAACTACCCTAAATTCCCTTCAAAGTTGGATCAAAGTAAGATCGAGTCGAATGGGTTCAGTGCGCTCAGAGAGACCTGGGCAAGCCCAACTCTCTCAGTTCATTTGGAAGACGAGGGCAAGAAGCCAAGGGACATCGCGATTGTGGGCTCAGGTCATGACAAGTTCTACGACCGCGACTCTGAATCGGACCAAACAATCTACATGCCAAGTGAATCAGGGACTCCCCATACGGAGGGTCCTACAATCTATTCGACCTCCGAATCGACAGAGACGTGTCTGAATGCTCTCTCGATGGACAAGACGAATAAAGATAAGGATGGAAAACTCAAGATCCCTAAAACAGAGACGAAACTGTGCGATGGCAGTTTCTATGATGGATCGACGGGAGATGGAGCCAGTCAAGGGTATCCGGGATATCCTTGGTATGATGCCCCTATAAAGGTCACTCCTTTGAACCACTCAGTGAGCGATTTGACAACCCACCATGGGTACTCTTCCCAGAGCAATTGTGGATCGCAACCGAGCACTCCTAGCAATTTCGAACTTCACAAGTGCGACACCTCCACCTGCAGTTGCGGCTTCAAATGCACGACGACCTACTACACCTGCTATTTCTACAAGAAGGAGTTTGACTACTTCTATGACCTTCCTACCAATGATCTATCGGATTCTGAACTTGCCGACGAGGAGCGTACAGGAAAGACAAAAAAGATGACACTTCGATTTCCTCGGGCGTATGCCTACAAGGTCGATTTCAAACACCTTGACATAGGATCAGGGGATGTTGTGCAAATCAAGGACGAATTGGGCAAGGTTTTACAGACAATTGTAGGTCCGAACCCGGTCTATGATTCATCAGGCAAGATGACCAAGAATGTAACCTCGACAAATTGGATCTATGCAAAGAAAATAGTCGTTAAGGTGATCACAGATGGAGACAACCCCAATCCGCACAATCAGACTCAGTCCTACTGGGGGCGAGGAGTTCAGATTGGCGACATTCACTACAAACAGAAATTCAACAAGAGATCCATCACGTGGTCGGGGTTGGGTCCCTCGATCTATGTTCTGGATTTGGGCCCTGTGGATGATTTAAAGATACCGACAAGTGTAAGCTTCAACACGGATCCAGATCCTTTGAACAGACAGATCTACAAACGGTTTACAAAGAGTTGTGGATCGGCAACACACAACTGTGTGGATTCCTTTGATGATCTAAAGTATATGAACTACCCAATCTCTGCAAAGGCTACGGTGATTCAAAAAGGGGGTTACTTCTTTAGGTCTTACATTGGGGATGAAGGTGGACAAATTTGGAGAGTGAGTTACGACCGGACTTCAACGAGCTGGAAGATCGTACGCGTTTTCAAGACCAATGATTTTTCGTCGAATCTAGAGGTCAACAAGGTTTTAAAGTTCTTCACCCAAGTTGATGTTGCCGTGGGTGACTGCATGCAGGGTGGTGACAACTATGCGGTGTTCTTTGGAACAGGAGATCCCCAAAGACCACAAACCGAGATGTCCGATGTCGTTGGAATGTTCATAGATACATTTGACAGTAGCTTAAATAGTGCTGTGGCATTCACTTTGAAGAATCTGGAGGATGTGACCTCTACGGACCTACCCAACTACTCTTCCGCTTCTTCAGAGAAAAAGGGATGGTTCCTTCGTGCCAAAGAGTCCCTCAACGAGGAGAGCCTGAAAAGGATCTTGGATTTGGATGGAAATCTTTCAAATTTTTCTACGTTTCGGGCTGCCCGAGGAGCCTTGAGTTCGAGCAAGATGCTGCGCGCGCCTCGCGTCTTTGACGGCAAAGTATATTACAAACTTTATGATGGCTATGGATCTTGTAAGCCTACGAATCTTTGCGAAGGTTACCCATCATCCCGCAATCGACTTGTGGTTCGAGATTTTTGCACAGGAAACTATGAGCATGGCTACTTAAGAGATCTGGGATCAGACACCTCGGTTGGATATGATTTTATGACCTTCTTTCCAGAGAGCGGGGAGTCCATTCTTTTTGTCGACGGAGTTCCATTGGCTCAGCGAAAGCAAAATCTTGAAACTCTCTTCCTAAGAAAAGGTCCATAGGACGCGCTTGACGAAACCATGAAAGAATTTCTTGGGATACGATTTCGTGCCAGCCATTGTTTTCTTGCCAGGCACTAATTACAGTGATCGGCCTATAACTTTTGCAAGATAGATCAGCTCCATTGGAAAATAAGAATTTGATAGTGTATGGTGCCTTCTTGCGGATCTTACATGATCAAGCAAGGACTCTGGAGGGAGAGGAGAACATGCTTAGATGGTTTTATATAGTCTTGATTCTTGTTTCTTGTGAATCAAAATTTGAGGAGAAATCTCCAGATGCCGTTGAGTTGGGGGAAAACCAACTTTCAAATCGGTTGAGCAATAAAGGAACTGTGGATGAGGCCATTGATCGCGCCATTTCCTACGCTCAAAGAGTGGATGCCATTCTCGATGTGCTTGGGAAGGCCTATGAATCTTCCGCGGGGGAGAGTCCCTATACGCCTATGGATTTTCTCATTGAGGCAAGCAATGGTTTTAAAGATCGTATTCCTGAGCCAAAAGAGAGTGAAGAGATTGCGGCTTTAAAAGTGGAGCGGAGAATCAGTGAGATGCGACTTCCCATTCGAAGTTCGAATCACTCTTGCAGAAGTATGAAGGTGATGCTGACGACCACTTTGGATTCTCGAAAAGGTGATGAATCATCAGAAGCATCTGAAAGACCTCGATTCATTCTGACCTACTCTTTGAGGCCTTGCGGAGGAGAGGATGATGGATTTCTTTCCATGATTTCTGTCTACCTCTATGGATCCTCGGCAGAGCTCAAGTTTCATCAAGAAAATCTCCAGATGTTGTTTGGTTCCTTGCAAAGGCAAGTTGAGGTGGATTCGGAAGGTCTATACAGCCGCGCATAAGTTCGGGGACATAGTTGCAATTTAATTTTAGTTGATTATACTTCTTTGCATGCAACCAAGATTCATTGAACTTCACCATAG
>JACTMU010000038.1 GCA_014584465.1 Pseudomonadota bacterium
CTGCATTTTGTGCAAATGCAAATTTAAGTATCAACAGGCTGAAAGGGGTGGGTCAATTTTAGCGAGAATAGGTGGGTCAATTTTACTGAGAGACAACGATCTGAGTAAAGCTTGGGATACGTTCGTCGCACTAGTCATCAGGCCCATAGTTGAAATTTTTCACGGTATTACGAGCAAATCAATTGATTGGTTCGTCTGTCTTGTCCCTGGATGTCTTTTCAATATCCTGGTATTAACACGACTTGATGCTCCTCTTTTTGGCATCATCAAGTTGGGTTGGCTTTTGCCACCTGCCGGCATATGGACATATTTTATCTACTGCTTCGCTGGCGCGGTAAGTGGATTTGCTATCTGGGGATTTTGGCAAACTATTTTGCACAATCAGGTGTCGCGAAAACTCACAGATGTTTTTCAGACCTCGGGATTGAAAAACTCCATAGGTAAGCTGCCGGCGTTCATTTTTGATAAACCGATTGATGAGTTCACTCGGAAGATGCGACTTAGCCGTGCCAATCTACCGTTGTCCCAATTTATTGCAGCTAAAGAGAATCTTGAGAGTGCGCTCCAGGTTTATATTGACGAAATCAAGGAAGATCGCGAGCGCGGAACCGTTGACATCATTTATGCGGGCTCTGCAATTCCAACCGGAGTCAAACTCGTTGATATTGCCGAGATTGGCAAATGCCGCTTCCTCATCGGGGAAACTCGAACCAGGAAAATTATTGCCGATCTTAGGGAGACGCCACACTTTCTTATTGGCGGGCAAAGTGGCGGCGGTAAATCGACATTCCTTCGTCAGATTATCACGACACTTTATTTGAACAATCCAAAGTTTGAATTTGTTTTGATTGACCTTAAGGGCGGTCTGGAATTTCAGATTTTTGAGAACATGGAGCGCATGAATGTAGTTCCCAATACGTCCGGTGCATTGGAATTTATGGAGCGTCTTGACGAAACCCTTCAATCGCGAATGGCCATCCTTAAGCAGAATGAATGCAAGGATATCGACGCGTTCTTAAAACTGCCTGCCGAGAAACGTACTGCATCTTGTGCCGTTAACCGAACCGTGGTGGTAATTGACGAAGCTGCGGAGTTGTTCATGGCAAGCGATAAGTCTGGAGCCAATGATGCCCAGCGAGCAAAAAGATTTGTGATTAAATTGGCGGCTCAGGGCAGGGCCGTTGGTATTCATCTTATCATCGCGACGCAAAGACCGGATGTGAAGGCTGTTGATGGGCAAATTAAAGCCAATCTCTCTGGGATTGTAGCATTCCAAATGCCTAACATGCATAGCAGTCAAACAATACTTGATAACTCCCGCGCGGCCCACCTTCCGAAAGTTCCTGGGCGTTGCATTTGGAAGACAAGCCTGGAACAAACCGAAGTTCAGACGCCATTCTTAACTGTTGAAGAAACGGCAAATTTATTGAAACCCAATGAGGAGAATGATGATGAGGCGTAAAGAAATGCGGCTTTCATCCGAAACTTGCGTGGGAATCCTATCATTTTTATGGCAATGGAAGTTGGCGACCACCGCAACGCTGGCCAAAAAGTTCTATGCTCATAGCTCAGTAGAAGGTTGCTACAAGCGTCTTCAGCGTTTGGAAAAGGGAAAGTATGTTCAGTCCCTTGTTTCAAGGAATGGCAAGGGTTTTGTTTGGGCGCTAGACAAGAAGGGCTTCCAATATCTTAAGGGTGATCTGCCTGCATTGGCTGAAGAGGGCTTTCTTTCCGAGAGTCCAGGGCACGATCTAATTGTCTTGGCCGCACAGCTTGGATGCTGGATTGATGGCGTTCCATCGGGGTGGCAGCTGTTTACTGAGCAACAATTGCGGCGATTTAAAAAAGAATTTTACCCAGAGTGGGTTCCGCGCTCCAAGATCCACCGTCCCGATGGCTATTGGTATTATAACAATGGCGCAGATTCTCGTCTGTTGGCAATTGAAGTTGAACTGAATCAAAAGGCGTTGGTCGATTACGAAACCGTTGGACGCTTTTACCACCTTGATGCCAAAGCCAATCAAGTCATCTGGATTACCGGTAAGCGAGCCAATCCAAGCAGTATCCAAGAGGCGATCCTCAAATCAATCAAACCAAAAGAAAATATTCATAGTTTCACTTCTCTCGATGATTTTCTCAAACATCATTGGCAGAGCAAAATCTGTATTGGCAAAGACACCGGCAAGACACTCGCCGAAGCTCTTGTCCAATTGCCGTCCAATCCCTTTCCACATGTGGACACGTCTCATTTCTATGACATTCGAAAATTCCCAAGAAAATCAGTACCAAATCAAAATATCGAGACTCATCGCTTTTTTCAATTGACTGGCGCTTTTTCGCTCTAGTCAGCATTTCAGGAGTATGAACCATGGGAAAGTCCATTCTTATCATTATATCTTTAACCTTTTCCGCATGTGCCTCAATGGAGAAGAGTGCCATATTAGGAACTGTTATCGGTGGAACCGCCGGAGGACTAATTGGTAGTTCCACAGGAAATGGTGGAAACAGAGATCAATCAACTTTAATCGGTGCCGCTGTTGGCGGTGGAGTGGGAAGCTTGATCGGCTATTCTGCCTACAAAGACAAACAGAAGAAACAGCAGCAAGAAACACTAAAACAAAATCCATTCGACTCACAGGCACCGTCTTTGACTGCTCCGAAAGTCCGTCGCGTTTGGGTTCCAGCACAGATCGAAGGCGACAAATATATTGATGGTCACTACATGTACGTTATCGAAAAGACCAGCGGATGGAGTGAATAGATATGGAACCCGCAGAACAAAGGCCAAAACGAAAACGTCAAATCAATCCCGACCGTATTGTGCTTGAAAGTATCTCGGTCGAGTTCGTCAGAGCGGTGGGCGCGCAAATTGAAGAGGCCTTTGGCGGCATCATCAAACTGACCCACAAAGAAATTGCCAATTTCATATTGCAAAGCCGGACAGAGTCACTGACGAGCAGCGAACTTGCAGCGGTCAAAGATAAATACTTTGATGATGTCCAAGCGGCGCAATGGGCGCTGCAAAAGTTAAAGGCCGCAAAAGAGTCCGGCGAAGAATTGAGCCTGGCTGACGTGCTAAGCCAGCTTCAAACGCCTGTTGTCAGAGAAAAACGGAAGCTTAAAATGCCCAAGGCGAAGCCAGAAACAGCAGCCAGTGATCCGTCTCATGAACGGTCGAAATCGTTTGACACTGAGGCTTCTGGTGCGTCTGGATGCACATTCAACTGATGATCGCGATACTATGTAACCAGTTGAGATTAGGAGCAAATTTAATTTCTAGACCTCGTTTTTTCCTTGCTTAGAAGGTAAGAAAATGGTGAAAGGTAATGGTGTGACTAAAGCTGAAAGTCACCATCTGCTCTTTGACAATTTAGTGTGGTTAAGTAGCGTTGATCTCGCCATCTACTTGCGGAAATTTCGCAAGAGTGACGGGACGCCTTCGGTAGAAGCGATTCGACAACTTGTTTATCGTGGAAAATTAAAGCCGCGAAAACTTGGCCGGTCTCTTTATTTCAAAAGAGCCGAGGTGGATCGCGCCATGGAACTTGGAATTATTTAGGAGGTTTTATGGCACGAATGTCTTATGAGAAAGATGGTATTAGGCTCTGGGACTTCACTGTAAATGCGCGAAGCAAAGTGAATCCCAGAATCAGAGTTCAACGCAAGCGAGTATCAATTCCTTTAAGTCCCGAAGAGGCTGAGAAATATGAGCAGAACCTCTGGCGAGAATGTTCGCTGGAGGTGGCTCGTAGAGAATGCCAAGGGTTCAGTTGGGAAGAGCTTTTTGAAAAATGGGATCATCATTACACGATGAACCCCTCAAAGAGATGGCAGGAGACAACAAGGCGGAATATGTATTCCCGCCTCAGAAATTGGACCAAGCCACTATTCAAGAAGCAGTCTCAAGACCTAGTGCAAGCAGATGTAGAAGACTGCTTGCGCCTTGCAGAACTAAACGGCGCAAGCCTTAACGTGAGGAAGGAGATTCGGCGAGGTATTGATGCTGTCTACAAATGGGGAATGAGTCAGAGGTATATTTTGGGCAAGGAGATGTCTCCCTGTCAGAATGTAGAGCTTGAATCGACTCCAGAGGATGACGCAGAAAAGATTCCGCTGATAATGACCAAGGATGAAATTGATGGCTTTTTGAAGAAAGCAAGCGAGGTCAATCATCCCTGGTATCCGATCTGGTTTTTTGCTTTGCACACAGGAATGCGTACCAGTGAAATCAATGCTCTAAGGAAGCAAAAGATTGATCTGGTCCCTGTCAGCAAAGCACTTGAGTTGGATCAACTTCCGAATGGAGCCAAGAGAAACTATGGCCGGATTCGTGTGCATCAATCTTGGGATAAAAAACTTGGGCGAAATGGCCCAACCAAAGGTAGATGGTGGCGAACGGTGCCAGTGAACTCACGGCTCTACTGGTTCTTAAGTGAGCACTTAAAATCTGCTACTTACGGATCAGACCAAGATGGTGAGCGGGTTTTTCCGCAAATCACCACTTGGGATCGAGGCGAACAGGCAAAGGTCATTAAAGAGTTTTGCCAGACTTACGGACTTAAGGAAATTACCTTCCATACGCTGCGCGCTTGTTTTGCGACACAGATGTTTGAATCCGGTGTCGATATAACAAGCGTGATGAAAATTGGCGGTTGGAAGGATGTGAAAACGGTCATGATCTATGTTCGGCTTGCCGGTGTCGATGAGGTTGGAAAGACCGAGGGCCTTGCCTTCGGAAATGTACTTCTGGCCCAAGAACAGGTCGCCAGCATGGGGAATGTCGTTAATCTCTTCGGTGGTCGCAAATGACGAGGGGCAAAAAATTTGTCACGGATCAGGGTTGGCTTCCGAAGCCAGATTTGATACTTAACCTATTGAATCTCCAAGGGGTGGGTAAAACGCTCCATTTTTCTCACCAGTTTTTAAAAAGTCCAAAGTAATCACTAATGATTTTAACTATTTGTAATCATTAGGATGACTTAAATTGGATTCAGGTCGCATTTCACAGCATTTCAGCATAATTCAAATCGTGGTTACTTTTTGGTTACCTGTTGGTTACCAAGTAGCACGGACAATTTGCAGCTTCCAAGTCGTAGCATTTTCAAAATCAAAATCCTTATTAATAAAGGCTTTTAAAGTCGCAAGTGCGCTTGCCTTTGATTCTCAAACGAGAGCAAGCGGTTGCTTGCTAATGAGGATGAATCTCCAAACTCCATACCCCCACTGTTCTATTAATGATGTTAGCAATCACTGCGTAGAAATTCACTGCGCAGGAATTGCCCAAGGAAAACGCAACACAAGGAGGATGCAAAGTGCAACAAACTGAGATCGTGAAATGCGACAAAAAAACAATTAGTGATGCTGCAATCACTTTAAAGAAAATGAGGGAACTCAAAGGCCTAACCCGCAAGCAGGCCGGAATCATTTTTAACCTCTCATACAAAACCATTGAGAAGCTAGAAAATGGCCGAGGTATCGTTGATGAACAACGTCTTGCCTCATTTGCTGCTGGGTTTGGTTTCAACCTTGACGACCTAATGAAGATCCGAACTGGGAACTATGATTCGGACATAACCATGAAATTTCGCCCTAAGAAAGAAAAAGATCCACTTAGGCGTGATCGCCGTTTTTGCACACCCAAAGTTACCAAGGCGTGCAAAGTCTTAAGGCAATTGCGCGAGAAAAAAGGAATCTCACAATACGAGTTAAGCCGTATGTGTGGCTATGCAAAAAGGAGGATTGGATTTTATGAATGTGGAAGAAAAAACCTTGATGAAAATCTCATTGAATCAATCATCAAGGTCATGGGTTACACAATGGATGACTTTTATGCCCAAATGTCGTCCGACGAAATGCCCTACGAAATTATCAGTGAGTGTCACGAAATGATGAAGACACTTGAACCCCAAACACTAAGAGCTGTGCGCTCATTCTTGCAAGGTTTTGCTAGCTAATTTTAAGGAGGATACAAATGACAACGACAAACAAAATCAAAAAGGCCAACCAAAGAGATGACAACCAAGTATCGGCCATGCGCTTTTCTAAAGAGGTTACCCTGGCACTGAAAAATGAAGTCACAAAACTCAATAAATTGAAAAAAGGTTCAGGGAGGATAAGTGCTTCTGACATCCTGGAGCAGCTCCTACCGCTATTCAACGATGACCTCAAAAAGCAACTTTTATCAAAAACTGTGACAAGCAAAGATCGACAAGTTGTCGCTTTCACCAACTACTCAAAGAAGTATAAGAAGACCAGCAAGAACGACTTTCTGGAGCTGGTTCAGTACGGTGAAATCAACATAGATGATTACTTGCCGGATGAGATGAAGCGACAGAAATTGGCCAGAAATATTAACAAGTTGGGCGTGGCTTGACTTATTACTCCTTTTTGAGTAATATACAGGAGGTCGGCAACGATGAAAAAGACTATTGAGTATTATGCGACAGAATCGGGAGACCGCCCTTTTCTATCGTGGTTTGAAAAATTAGATAAGAAGACCCAGCTTGTTGTAAACGGTTACATTGTTCGCGTCGCCTCTGGCGCGAGCAAAAAGAACATAAAACCTTTAAAAGATGGGTTATTTGAAATTCGCATTTTTTTTGGGCCGGGGTTGAGGCTGTATTTTGCTGAGGATGGAGAAAAGATACTTTTGCTCCTAATCGGTGGCGATAAAGGATCTCAAAAGGCCGACATAAAAAAAGCAAAATCGTATTGGAGGGATTATGTCCAGACGAAGTGAATCTTATGACAAATATATTGCAGAGAAAATGAAAGATATCGACTACGCCAGAGAAAGTTTGTTGACTTCAATTGACCACTTTGGCGACAGCGTTGAAGAAGCCTTGAAGTACACCATTCAGCAAATGGGTATAAAAGAGTTCTCTGCTCTTTCAAACATCTCTATTCAAAACATATCCGACTTTATTAAGGGCACCCGCAAACTCAAGTTAGAAACTTTAGACAAGTACCTTGCGGTCTTTAAGCTAAAATCAAAAATTGTTGTCATTGAAGACGAAGAGGACGAAGTAGCATAAGAAAATAGAGGAAGCTCAACAGGCTTCCTCTATTTCTAGATTTTCTTCGATGAAGTTTTCGACATCGTGAATCCAGTAGTGAGTAGAACCGTTGTCGAAAGTGATTAACTGCTCGTCTTCAACAAGGCCATCAATATACTCAGATTTGGCAATATCCCAAGAGATAGGATCTTGATCTTTCATAACTTCAACTGTGGAAAGCTCTAAAAAGCCAACTTTGACAGTTTCGCCGTAGCAATCTTCAATCATTAGTTCAAAACTGTCAGAAATATCTGCTGAATCGAGATTTTCTTCAAGCAGTTCTTTGACAACCCAGTCGGTGCCGTACTCGCAGCCAGATCCTGGCAAAATCCTCATGAGGTCATCACTACAACATGCTTTACAGGTGCCAGTGGGCGCTTCCTTATAGCAAGAATAACAAAATGGGGTGGTTTTTTGGTAAGCAATTGTCTCAAGGTTTAGTTCAATATTTTTAACGCACATGGTGTACTCCTAATTTCTAAATTTGTTGAAGGTGAAAATGGGAAGCGGCCTTAAGAAGCCACTTCCTTTGAAACTGGTGTGTACTCAACTCCGAAAATATGTTTGAAAAAGTGTGAGCGCTCCATAAACCGGTGTAGCGAAGTTTTCAACACCGCGATAGTTTGACTCCATCAAACACATACCGAGGAGGTCAGCATGAAAACCCTCCAATTCCACAGTTGTGATCGTTCGAAGAACCAGAGGCCTTATCACTTTGGCGGTAGCCATCTGGCCCTCCGCTTTGTTACGGCTACTGACGTTTTCATTTGGATCTAAATTAAGAACTTTGATGCCGAGCTCTTCGCCACTGGGTATTTCAACGAGCTGGAGATTCACTAACTCACCGAGACTTGTCACCCAATCCGACTCACTCACCCCCGCAAGCTTCAAAAGCTTGCCTTCACCCCAAAGGCTTGTGCCCTCTCTGTTGACGCTGGCAACAAGAACCACATAACTGAGCCTGGCTGCATTCGACATCTGCAACCAAACTCCTGACCGAATCAACTCCTGATCGATCCAAAAAAAGGACCTCGACAATTTCCGCATATTTCACAACCTCTCAAATCCGAAGCTCACGAACCTCATTAGCCCTACGAAAAGAAAAACTCCAGGGCACTCCAGTATTCTCATACACAACTCCATCCACACTCCGTCCACAGAAGCTGCAAACAGAACCTACTGGAGATTCTATACACCGGACCGACCCGACTTTTGAAGAGTGACCACTATTCAATTTCTTATGCTTAGTAATTTTTATCCGGAATCGCCGTTGTGCTTTAGATTGAGTCGCCTTGCCTTTTATTGAAACTCGATACTTTGCCTGGGACTCCTGCCTAGCCTTAAGTCTTGCTTCTTGCGAACACGGCTTACTGCAATACCTATGCCCTCGATAACAAGATTGGCAAATTCTCACTGTCTGGTTGCATAATTGACAATTAAACTCGACTCCATCCACATTTCCCTTTGGAAAAATTTCCGGGAGCCGTACACTGGGTCAAGTATCGCTTGGGCTTGCAAAACCAGCTGTACGACTCAGAAGGGGCCATGAGGCGTCTTAAACTTCGCGGCCACTTCTCCTTTTAATCATCCAAGGGAAATTCCATTTAAGAAACTCGATCAAAGGCCAAAATCCATCACAATCGCCTTCCATAGCATAGATTATCCCCACCCTAGGGGTGATCAAAAAGGTCAAATTCAAGATTTCAAGGATTTCAAATCTTCAAGAATTCAAGGGGCCCCCATTGAACCTGACAACCCTGGCCCCTGTGGAGCCTGTCAATTACAGGGGTTCGAACAGTCAGGTGAACTGGGAATTGCAGATGCGATTTTATTGATTATCCAGCCATGCTGCGCTAGACGTTCCTGCACTAACATTCATAAACGTCTTGAAGGTAGTAATCCTCCATGTTCTGCTAAGGCAATGCGAGTTATCAAATCTTGGCTGCTGCTTTCGGTTTTTTGGATTGAATCCATAGTCAATGCCAGTCCGAAACTTGCGCCTCCGAATTTCGATCTGGCGAATGGAAGCGGTAGAGCAATCTTTGTCGATTTTGTTTCAGCAGAGTACCATATCACTTTTGATGTTGGACTTCAGCAGACGCATATCAAATCAATTATTTCATTTACTAGCGATGAACCTGGGATGCCTCTGTTTGACATGATTGATGAACCCACGTCCGTGATGCTCGATGGAAAAATTGTGAGTCAGGAACTGATCGAGACACCTCATCCAGCTCCAGGAGATCTACTACGAGTGGTGAAGTCCGACATTTCTCCTGGAGCGCACGTTTTGATCATTGAACACAACCTCAAGGCTTTCGCTGCAACATTTACAAAGGATTCCGTGAATAGTGGATTCTTCCAGTCGGACTTTGAGTCACGCGGTCTTCTTGAACGGTATTTGCCTGCAAATTTGGAATTCGATCAGGTGAGCATGAAATTCCAAGTGGAAATAATTGGAGCTACCCGTGAAGAAATAATTTTCACCAATGGAAATGTGTCGCAAATTGGGCAACAGCGATGGTCGATTCAATTCCCAAGCTATTTCAATTGCTCAGCATTATTTTTTCATCTTCGCCCTAAAGACGAAACAACAGTGCTTCAATATTCCTTTCAATCTGCAAATAAAAACCAGATACCTATCGTTATATACAAGCACTCTGGATCTCACGACGACTTGAATGATTTTAAGACCGTGCTCGATAAAAGGCTCGCTGAATATGAACAGCTTTTTGGCTCATTTCCACATTCATCAATTACGATTTTTGACAGCGGTCTCTTGGGTGGTGGGATGGAATATTCAGGCGCGGCTTTCACCGATCTTGATTCGCTATCGCACGAGTTAGCGCACAGTTATTTTGGCAGAGGTGTAATGGCTGCCAATGGCAACGCAGGATGGATTGATGAAGCCATGGCAACATTTGCTGGTGGTCCGTATCCAGCAGATCCAAAAGCTATTCAGCCGATGAATATGGCGAATCACTCTCCGTACTTCAGAGCAAATGATGGACTTGGATACTTTTTTGGGCTCAACTTTTTAGCATATCTAGGAATCCAATTTTCGCAGAGTAATTCGGCTCTCAGCATGAATGGATTTTTGAATACCTGGACAAGTTCTCATACACGAGATGTAGTCACGACGCCGATGCTTCAAAGTAGTCTTGAGCAGTACTCAGGAATGAACCTAACCGATCTTTTTCAAAAATATGTCTATGGTGTTCAATCGACAAGTACCCAGCCAGCTATCAGTAGGCATGGACACCATCTGCGCCTCACGGCTGAAATGGCGAGGGCTGTCCAATAAGATGGATGGACCAAGGGTATAGTAGCTCAATACCGAATCTTACGAATACGCAAATTTCCGAATCACTTCTTCAAACTTCTTAAAATAATTAAAAACCGACGTTTGAATATCCTCTAGACGCGGCTTAGGTTCGCTCTCATTATAGGTGACCGACATAGCTCCGTGGATCAGCTCGCAAGTACCCAGTTGCACAGTCACAGTGTTTGGAAACTTGGTCTCTTGCGGTGAGCCTTGCTTGGTCAACTCATTTAAAAGCGTTTGTCGAAGCCGCCAGATTCTCACTGCTGTTGGATCTTTATAATGTGAATCGTTGTCGTAAAACTTCTGCACCTCTGGATCGGAAAACTTGATATTTGCTGGATGGCTGATGACAATCCGATGCTTTCTCAACTCCTCTAGATCGTCTTCAGCCAATGGCAAGGCTTGACGCCTGTGTTCCTCTCTCAGATGTTCTACGATTTCAACAATCGATCTTTTGATCATCGCCTCATTTGCCTGGTATAAATAACTGTTAGCTACGTTCGTTTTGTATACCTTGCGCCGTTCCTCTTCGGGCAAACCATAAAATTGACGATTCAAGAAACGCTGCGTCGCCAATGCTGTTAACGCATTTCGACTGCACGTCCATAGAATTCCGTCGATAAATTCAAGTCTTTGAATCTCAGTCATGATTGCATCTGCTGACAAAAGGTTTGGAAGTCATCGGGTGACTGGTAGTGGTGGACCGCCATACCCATTTCTTGAGCTGCCTGAACGTGAGACATTGAATCATCCACAAAAAATATTTCGGACGGCGCACATCCTAGATTCTCGACAACGTGTGCGAAGATTTTCCTATCTGGTTTGCAAACGCCAATCACGGCAGAGTTGAATATTTTGAAAAATCGACTTTCAATTCCAAGAGCTGTGAGATCCGTCGCTAAACGAGATGTGCCGTTGGTCAACAATGCGTGAGCGCTCCATAAACCGGTGTAGCGAAGTTTTCAACACCGCGATAGTTTGACTCCATCAAACACATACCGAGGAGGTCAGCATGAAACTATCACCG